>CALAHF010000093.1 GCA_937891465.1 uncultured Verrucomicrobiales bacterium
TTCAGCAAGGCGCTCGGGTTCGGTATCGGCAATCGGGTATTTCCGCAAGAGTCCCTTTTGGACGAACGTCCATTCCGGGCCGGTGATTTTGCCGTCACTGTTTCGGTCGGCTTTGGGAAACTTAGCCAGAACCTGTTTCGCTAAAGCAGGGAGCGCTTCCTCAGCGCCGGAGGTGGCGGAAAATGCTCCGGAGAGAGCGCATGATATTCCTAAGATGGTGATCTTTTTCATCGTTGTTTTTCTTTAATTCATACAGGACAGGAACCGGGTATTTACTTCCACTCCCAGGCATCCCCCTCCATCAAACCCGCAAGCTCTCTCGCCTGGTCCGACTGTAGTTTGGCTTTAGCCTCTTGATTGCCTCTCAAGTAGGCATCCCAAAATAAGGTGCTGAGTTTTGATATGGCCGGATGGTGATGAGGGATGTGAAGCCTGGACTGCTTGCCGGAGCCGGCGAACGCGTGATGCTCAGCGTCTTTTAGCACCAACTGAAACTTGTTTCCATCCGGCATTCCCTGATAGACGAGCTGGCGGGATTCAGGAGTCATACTTTTTTGAACCGGGTTGCCGTCCCTGGTGCCGGTCATGCACAGGACCGGAGCAGTGATCTTGCCAAAGGCTTTCTGAGGAGTCATCACCTGAGGGGCTGAGGGCGACATGGGGAGGAAAGCATCGATACGCGGGTCTACTGAAGGCTCCATTAATCGCGAAACCTGGCCCATGATGGCCTGGGTGGTGTTGGCTCCGTAGCTATGTCCAGCTATACCGATGTGCTCTAAATCCAGTTTACCATGCAAAAGGTGTTCTGCATCGCCATGCCAAATCTCCAGTTGATCAATCACGAAGGAAATATCTGCGGGCCGAGCTGATGCGTTCTCCAGGTTGATCGCTTGTTTTAATGCCATCAAGCGTTGCCCGGGACCCGTGCCGTTCCTGATACTGCTGTCACTACCTTTGTGTTGGACGAAGACGGCGATGTAGCCATGCTCTGCCCAATGCTGGCCCAGATAGGGGCTGGCATCTCGAGAGCCACCCAGACCGTGGGAGAATAGAATAACAGGTTGAGGCCTGGGTGATGGTTTCAGATAGATCTTTACTGGCACCTCCCGGTTTCGGTCACTGTCCAGCGGCTCAAGGTTGGAGGTAGTAATGTCTCCAGACTGCTGCCCATGGCCAATGGCGATGCAGGAAAATGACAGGAGCAAGGCGAATGCTATTTGTTTCATAAATATCTCTTTCAGAATGAAACTCTGACTGAGCCCTGTGGTTGCGTTCTGGAGCTCGATTTTTGTTTCATTTCTTTGATTTGGCTTTTGCTTTCTGCTGATTCGGCTTTGGCGGGATATAGGTGACCCCTTTAGGTTGGTGGTGCGTGGGCAGTTCCTGGCGCATCTCTTTCTTCACCTCGGCGTATTCGGGATTGTCGGCAAGATTCTCCCATTCCCAGCGATCGCTCTGGTGATCGTAGAGTTCCTCGGTTCCGTCGGCGTAGGTGATGTAGCGATAGCGTTCGGAGCGAAGGCCGTAGTTCTTGTAACCGAAGACGGTGAGCGTGGTTTTGTCCCAGTCAGCCTCTGGATTCTTCATCAGGGCGGTGAGGTCATTTCCTTCCAGTTGCCCTTTCGGCGGCTCACAGCCCGTGAGCGAAGCGAGCGTCGGATAAATGTCGAGCAGGTTAACCGGTCGGGGGCTGGTCGTGCCCCGTGTGGTCACGCCGGGAGCTACCCATACGAGGTTGACCCGCGTGGCTCGTTCCCACAGGGAGTATTTTCCCCAGCGTCCCTTTTCGCCCAACTGAAAACCGTGGTCACTCCACAGCACGATGATGGTGTTGTCGGCATACGGCGATTTTTCCAGCGCCCCGACGATCTGGCCGATGAGGTCATCCACCATGGCGGTGCACGCGAGATACGCCTGAATGGCAGGCTTCCATTGATCCGTGGACCTGATCCGCTTCAGCCACGGATTGTGGGCCATCTTCGCATGGGCCGCAGGCACATCGTCGAGGTCGTCTTCTTTGAATCCCTCCGGCAGCTCGATGTCTTCCAGCGGAAAACGATCAAAGTATTCCTGCGGCGCGTAGTTGGGTAGGTGAGGCTGGAAGATACCGGCCCCGAGAAAAAACGGCTCCTGCAACTCGCCTTCGAGTAATCTTTCTTTCGCCCAGTTGGCGGTAATACCATCGGGATGGTCGTCCAAAGTCACGTCTGGATGACATGGCCCCCAATCAGCCTGCCTCGCCCATCCACCCAGAGGTAGCTTGGAGTTAAACTTGAGCCCTTCGAAGGAAGGGAGGTCCTGGGTTTTGCTCGGAAAGTATTCATCAAAGCCCCGACCTTTCACTTCCTCGTTGAAGTGGTAGCCGTGAAACAGCTTCCCAGCGCCGCAAACGTAGTAGCCGTTCTGCTGGAAAAACTCGGGCAGAAGGATGGAGTTGTTGAGAATAGGGTTGTGGATGAGGGAGCTCTTGTTGACGTAATTTCCCGAGGTCGATGGAAGAATCCCGCTCATGATGGCTGAGCGGGAAGGTCCGCAAGCAGGTGCGGCACAGTGGGCATTGGTGAAGGTGATGCCTTTCGCCGCCAAGGCTTTCAGATTGGGTGTCTTGGCTTGGGGATTGCCATTAAGCGTAGACGTCCAGTCATTCAGGTCATCGATGGCGATGAAGAGGATGTTTGGTTTTTTGTTTTGTGCCTGACTGTTGGTACCCGACAGGCACAAAAGAGTCACTGCCAAAATTGAGTAAACCGTTTGCTTCATTGAGTTTGGAGAGCGGTCGGAGTTGGTTGGGGAATGGTGCGCTGGAACAGCTTGTGCAGAATCAATGATCTTCCGGGATCGGAAACATCTCGTTGACGAACTGATTTCGTCTATTCAGCAGCTCAGCAAAGGGGCCGGCGGTTTGATGAACGAAAAATACGGTGACCACTTCGCGCCGTCGATCAATCCGCAAATGGGCGCCCAATGCCCCATTGTGGTAGGTCACTTCGGCGAGATCGGAGTCTGTGACCTTATCTCGAAACCATCCCAGACCGTAGGTTTTTGGGCCCTTCTGTGGTATCTGAAGCCGTCGCATCTCAGCGATCGATTCCCCGGAGAGAATCCGCTTGCCGTTGAGTTGCCCATTGTTCAACTGCATCTGTCCGAACACAGCCAGTTCATCCATGGTTGTGAAAAGTGAGCCGCCCGGCAGGATGAACTGGAGGTCCTCGACGTTGGACACTGAAAGCGTTTTCTGCAGTGTTCCATCTTTCTTCTGATAGGCCGTCGGGACCGTTTGGCGAATTTCTGGTGATGGCAGAAAGGTGGTTCGCCCCATTCCCAACGGTCGAAATAAGGCGTTCTGTGAAATTTCTTCGAACGATTGATTCAGAGCAACTTCAGCAACCCGGCCCACAACACAATAGCCCGCTCCGGAGTATTGATATTTCGTCCCCGGTTCGGAGAGAAGTTCATACGCCGCTATTTCGGAAACGGCTTCGGAAAGGGGACGCTCGAAGTTTCGAATTAAGGCAACCTTTTCGGGTGTGATGTTTTTGTTTCCCCAAAAACCGCCTGTATGAGAGAGGAGGTGACGAATGGTGATTGGTCCTGCTGCCGTCTCTGTGCCCTCTATCTTGATCCCTTTAAACTCTGGCAGGTATTGTGCCACGGAATCATCCAGATTGAGTTTTCCCTGCTCTACCAGAGCCATGATTACGGATGCTGCGAGCGGTTTGGAAACGGATGCGATGGGAACCAATTCATCCGTGGTGAACGAGCGTTCTGAATCAAGGTCGGCAAAACCAAATGCCTCCCGGAAAACGATTTCCCCCTTGTGCGCGATTAGAAAAGCACAACCGGCTATCGCCTGCTTTTCCACCGCTTTACGAAAGTTTTCAGCGAGCGAGTCAATTTGCTCCTGCGCCAGACCGTGGGAACCGAGGTCTTGGGTCATGGGAAGTGCCGCTTCTTGTTCAGAATTTGGCTGACCGGAAACGGCTTTAGCCACTGCCAACTTTTCGTTTTTGTCCAGATCGCCACTGCCATCCAAATCAAATGTCTTTAGAATTACAGCCCGCTCTGTTTGATCCAGTTGGTCGTCTCTATTCGTGTCGTATTTTTCGACGACGGCTTTCATGACTGCGTCCCGATCGATGGCTTTCTCTTGCCCGAATAGAGCAGGGGCAGCGAGTGATAACATCATAAGCGTAAAAATCTTTTTGAGGTTCATGAGGTTGGAAGGTTAAGAATTTATAAACCGCTGAAACAGGTTGTGAGTGATCTGCTGGACGCGTTCATCAGGTCCCTGTTGTTTGACCCTGTGCCTGATCGGATTCACATGTCCGGGAGGACTCGACAGACCGTTGGCCCACCAGATCGTGGCGGCGTTGAAAACAACGTTGTCTTTGGGGCCGTCGTAGAGCGTGGCGCTGTATTGCCCGACGGTCTTTCCGTTAATCGTGGCATCGCCTTCCGCGACAATATTCATTCCCGGTAGATCCATGGCGGGGGCTCCATGCCACTCCCATCCTAGAAGGCCTTTGACGGAGTCGCCCTTCTTCATCCCCGTGCCCGCAAAGAGCCAATGGTCCGGCATCGCACAGGTCCAATCGCCGACACCCATACCGCGTCCGCTGGGTTGTTGGTTGTCGAGTCGCCCTCCCATCAGCAGGGCACCATCCGGCCCCATGTTGATTTCGAAGTCCGGCTGATTGAGCATCTTTCGTTTTTTCTCTTCTGGAATTTCACCGGACACGGGCATGAACCAGCCCTCGCGCCGCGCGCCCCGGTAAGGCGTTCCGTCCTGCGAGGGCAACAGCGGAACAACACAGAGAACCGAATTGCCTCCAAAGAAGGCCAGGCTGACTCCTTCCTCGCGGGCTTTGAGGACGTTGTCATACATGTCCAGAGTCCAGTATTCATCGTGCCCTACGGAGATAAAACCCTTCGCGCGTAGCAGACCCTCGGGGTCGGCATGCGTGTCGATGTTAGAGATATAGGAAACATCGTAGCCGTGCTGTTCCATCCAGAACGAAAGCGGAAACTCCCAGGGAAGAAACTCGCCTGAACCGCCCGATTTCTTCATCCCGTTCACCGGATGGGTGAACAAGCCGTAGGGCCTATCGAAGCTCACCGTCCCGCTGGGTACGCCAATGGTGGAGTAATCCTTGTGATCGGTGTAGATCGAGTAATCGGCGGGCCATCGATTGTAGGCGGACCAGGTCAGATCGCTGCACTGGAAGAGCAAATCGCAAGGGCGGTCATCGCGGACGATGAAGATGACGTAGCTCTGGAGGTTCTCCTTCCCGGCAGTGAGCTTGCCCAGATAAACCCCGCTGAGCCAATCTTCAGGAATCTCAAATTCGACGGAGGGCTTCCAGTTGCATTCGCGAACGTAGTTTTCGCCCACCGGAGGATCGGGCTGGGTTTGGCCTTCGATTGAATCAAAAGTCCGCATGAGGCGTCCGCCGTCACCGTTGTAGTAACCCGTGCGAAAGATCTCCAGCTTGAAGGAAGAAACCGGGTTGGTGCTCACCATGACCTTCAGTGTTTCTCCGGCTCTGACACTGTTGGCAGAGCAGTAGCCCTCGATCCAGGGGCAACGACCATTGGGCAGGATTTTGTTGATCTTGCCGGGGATCTGGCGCGTGTTCGTGAGCCGCCAGTCCCGCGTGCCGGGTTTCTCATTTTCCTTCCGAATGAGATCCGATTGGCCGGCCGCCAATAAAGGAGGTGTCGCGTAGGACCCTGCGGCCAGGGTAACGCCCGCTGCTGCGGCGCCTTTCAGCACGTCGCGGCGTTGAACTTTGGACTGAGATGAGTGGGGCTTTTTCATGAGAAAGATTGAGTTTGTTTATTTGGCTTGCGAGAGGTAGGCGATCAGGTCGGCGATTTCTTCGGGCTGTAAGAGACCGTCAAACACCTGAGGCATCAGGGATGTATTGGAGTATTTCGCACTTTTGATTTCTCCCAAAGGAACGGCATGCTCCACTCCGGGCGCAGAACTGAGGATGAGTTTGTCCACGCCATCCTTGAGCATGAGGCCGCCGGGTTCGCCCGCTTCCGTGCTGACGTTTACCAGCTCGTAATAGCGCGCTATGGAAGCGCTGGGATAAACGATGGCTTCCAACAAATCACCCTTGGTCCGGATGGCTCCGATCTTCGTCAAATCCGGACCAAAGTGCGCCCCAAGCTCGCCTTTCTGATGGCAGAGGGTGCACATCGATTTGCCAACATTATTGAAAAGCTTTTTGCCTCGTTCGGAGTCTCCTTTTGGAAGGTATTTGCTGAGTTCCTTCAAGCGCGCCTTTTGAAGTGCCTGCTGTTCAGGGGCCGCTTCGATGGGCTCGGCCAGTTGGATCTCCGGTCTGGAATGAGGAGCTGGATCGCTCAAAGCCATCTTCTCCATGAGCCGAAGCTGTTTCCCCAGCGGATGTCTTTCAGGAGCGCCTGCGAAATCTCCCATTTCGAACAGCGCGTAGGTGATGGCGTGTTTCAGGAATGGATCCAGCTCCTTGGCGCCGGCTTCAGCCAAGGGTTTGACAGCCGTCTTATCTCCGATTCTTCCCAGGGCCATGGCCGCAAGTCGTCGCAGTTGCGCATCATCGGCTTCAAGGGTTTCGATCAATGGAGAAACAGCGTCAGGATCCCGCCAGAGTCCGGCGCTGTGAATGGCTGCGGCACGCACATCAGGGTCACCGTTGATGATTCGATCCTGGATGACTTTGCGTGCTACGGTTGCAGAGATCCGGTGCAGTGACCAAATCGCAGGCAGCTGCGCTTTGGCCGTTCGCAATGCGTCAATGTCCTCTTCTTTTGCCAGAGCCTCAATGGCTCGACGGACTACTGCCGGACGTTTGTCAGACAGATAACTGACCTCGGGGTTTTGCCAATCTAGTTTGAGGCCACGAGGATCTTGCGGAGCAGGGGCATCTGCTTTTTGAATCCGGTAAATGGCTCCCAGAATCTCAGGCTTGGATGACTTGGAGGTGGGGCAACAAATGTGATACCAGCTCCCGGTATCCGCTACGAGCAGACTGCCATCGGCGTCTTCGATCACATCGGTGGGATGGAAATCCGTTTGGTCGCTCTCAAGAAAGTTGTCCGTCTCCACCGTGTAGGACGACCCTGTGCGAGTCAGCCTGTGCCGGGAGATCCGTCGCAGATTGAAGTCGGCGCAAAGCAAATTGCCTTTGACGCCCATGGAGCTGTTCCGCGGCATCACTATGCCGGAAGGAGCCGCAGGTCCCATCTGCGCGAGGATTGGCAACAAGTCTCCGGTGTGGGGATGCTGCGCAAGAACGCGATCGTTTTGCCTGCCGTACATCCCACCATAGACGGCATGTAGAATGCCGTCCCGTCTGCCCGGCTTGGAAAGATCGAAAAAAGTTCCACTCAGAAAACGTTCGCCCGACTCGCTGAATGCCAGACCCACCGGATTGTTCATACCGCCGGTAATGACCACTTCCATTTCACTGCCATCAGGCTTGGCCCGAAAGATGTGAGCTGCCCTTCCTATATGCCGCTGTCCATTTCGCAAAAGCAGGGACTGCTCCTGGAAGCCACCCTTGGTCCAGTAGAAGTAGCCGTCTGGTCCCAGATAAGGACCATGCAGATCATTGCCGCAGCTACCAACGGTGCCGCCGTTGAACCAAGATCCACGTTCATCCGCCACGTGATCTCCATCCTTGTCGGTGAATTTCCAGATGTGCGGCGGCGCAGCTACGTAGACATCTCCCCTGTAGACGAGGATGCCTTCCGGGAAGGGCACGTTCTCAGCGAATACAGTCGAGTGATCGAAGACCCCGTCACCGTCACGATCGACCAGACGCAGAATGCGGTGGGTCGGATCCTTGACTTGAACCGGAGCTTTCCGACTGTCTCCGGAACTATCTGTCACATAGAGAGCGCCAGCCTCATCAAAGTACATGTGGATCGGGCGTGGAACCAGCTCCGGCGGGACCGCCAATTTAATAGTGTAGCCGTCCGGCAGGGCGAAGGTATGCGGAGGAAACTCGGCATTCTCTGCACCAATGGTGGGTAACGAGAGAAGGGTCGCGTACAGGACCGCTCCGATTGCCAAAAGCGCTGGATTCGGTCTTGCGGAAAAAGGGTTCATAGTTCGTGGCGGTGGGGTGTGTTCACGACGACTTCAGAATTGCCGACATATTGAAATTCACGGTCTGCTCAACGAGAAGGTCCGCGGTAATTCCGCTGTCTTTCGTGTACCAGCGGGCAATACCCGCAATGGTATGTAAGATGTGCCTGGCAGCGATGTTGATATCAAGGTCCTGGAGTTTTCCCTGGGCCGCCAGTTCCTGCATTGCTTCGCTAATCAGATCCAGGTAGTTGTTGACCCGTTGAACAACAACTTGCTGTTGAGCGGGTTCAAGATGACGTCGCTCGGGAAAAAGGAGCGCGAATTCCAGGCCGTTTTCAAACAATCCATGAACATGCAGCCGGAGCATTTCCCGCAGACGTTCCTCAGGATCCTTAATTTGTTTCACCGGCTCAATGACCTCACGCTCCAGTCCGTCCATCGCATGATTTAGGATCTGAAGCAGCATGTCCTGCTTGCTGCTGATATGGTGGTAGAGGCCCGCCTTGGTCATACCAACTGCTTTGGCAAGATCAGTCATGGAAGTCCCCGCGTATCCTTTTTGCACCATCAATTCTGCAGCGGTTCGGAAGATTTCGTCGTTGCGCGCCTGTCCTTCCGGGGTCGCCATGGGTTTTGTTGTCGTTGCGGCGCTCATCAATTGGATGAGACATGCTACCGACCGATCGGTAGAATGCCAATGTAGAAATTTCCCGTGGATTGGCGGGCGGTGACGGGGCGCTGGTGAGTGATCAGCCTAGAACAACGGTTCGCTCATTTCGCTGT
>CALAHF010000094.1 GCA_937891465.1 uncultured Verrucomicrobiales bacterium
CCTGCAGCGGCCGATTCTTCGCGGTGTAAGTGCCGTCGATCAGATCGAGGTTGAGACCTTTGATGACCGATTTGATCAATCCATCACCGGCGACATGGGTGATCCATCCGAGGACGTAGGCAAGCGATTGCTCGCCCGGTCCGAACAATTCGATGGCGTCGCCGGCGACATCAGCCGCGTAGTCGAGCCATTCCGAAAGCGGAATCGCAATATCGCTATCTTCCTTGCTCCACCCAATGAACAAGTGAGCGCGGCCGTAGAATTGAAAGTGCAGCTCGCGTGGTGGGATTTCACGATCTCCGAACTTAAATTTCCAGGGGCGCACAGCTCCGCCCGTGATCGGACTTTTGGCGACCGCCCCGGGGCCGTGGCCGACTTGCTCCCCACTGTCGACGCACAACGCCGCGGGCATCGTCTGCACATCGCAACCAAGGTAGGCGCCGCACAGATAAGTGGAAAGATGACGCTGAATCAGCGGAGCGATCGGCAAGCCCCGTGCCTCCGACGCCTTGGCAGCGAGGATGGCGTAAGTGGTGTGTCCAATAATTCCGCTCATGAGATGGGGCAGGGCAAGGCAACGATACTGAGCCGAAGTCAGCTGACAGGCAATACCGTGATTCGGGATTGGGACAAAGGTGGCCTAGCAGATCCAGAAGGCTTTACGATCCAACAGGGTTGGTTCATCGAATCAACAGGGTCTGTTCGATTTGGGCATCCCACGCTATTTGGTCGATCCGAAAGCGCCTTTCAACGATGGCCCGGCGATTCCGGCTTACGGATGTCCACGGAAAAATCGTGAATGAAATTCTGGCCTGATCCGTTCTGCTTTCCCTCATTGCGCTGAAAAATTGAATCGTCCTCTTTTGTCGTCTGCTCTACAAAAATAGGTTCCATGGCAAGAAGTGCATTCCTCTCTATTCTCCAAACGATTGCTGTCCTCAGTGCAATTACGGCTGCTTCAGCAGCAGAAACAATTGATCTCATAAAGAATGGGGAAGCTTTGCGGTTGAACTACCACGAACTGCTTGGCGAAGAACAGAAGGCGGATGGCGTGTTTGCTTTGCGCTCCGCAAAACCGGGAACCTCAGACGAGTTTGGTAGCCACTATATCAGCATCGGCGCAATCGGGGATGTGATCCTTGCACCCGGTGATTTTAAGGTCGGTTTTACAATGGGACTTGTGAAAATCAGTAAGAATCCCGAACCGGTTTTTGTGAATATGAAAATCGGTTCGCACTGGTATGAACTCGCTTTCGACGACAACCAGGTAACTTTCCAGGGAGTGTTATGGGATACCGTGAGACGTGATGCTTTCGAGATAACCCACCGCACCGATGTTCCGCTGGATGGAACGCCTTTCACATTGAATTTCACCCGAAAGAATGGCGATCTAAAAATCTCGTTAAACGGCAAAGTAATTCACACGTTTGGAACTGAGGCAGTGGGAGGAGATGTCGGAATTTGTGTGGAGAGAGAAAGTCTGTTGCGGGTTGCCACGAGCGTCGACAACACCGAAGCAGAAATTCAAATCAAGGACTGGTCGGTTACGGGTGAGTTTGAAGAAATGACTGACGCCAAACGTGAGTGGGAAAAGCTCAGCGATCGACATTGGCGTTTGATGAAACGAGTTGGCGAGGCCTACGCCTATGTGAAAGACGATCCGGATCTTCCCAATGTTCTGCTTATCGGGGACTCCATTTCGATCTATTACACCGATACGGTCCGCCGCCTCTTGAATGGACACGCGGATGTTTTCCGCACACCAATGGGCCCCGGAAAAGCCGAAACGTTGTTCGAAAGTCTCGATGAATTTCTCAAGAGCGGTCAATGGGACGTCATCCACTTCAATTCAGGCCTGCACGATTTTGCAAGAACGGAGGGAACCCCTGAAGATCTCGAAGTTTACCGAAACAATTTGAAGACAATCATCAAGAAGCTCCGCAAAACGGAAGCGAAAGTGATTTGGGGAAACACCACTCCGGTGCCGGTAAAAGCAATTGCTTCAAGTGATGAGCGTTGTCAAAAATACAACGGAATCGCCGCCGAGCTGATGGCAGAAGAAGGCATCCCGGTGAACGATTTGTATTCAGCGATTCTTCCGGATCATTCTCAATATTGGACCGCTCCCAATAACATTCATTTCAACTCACTTGGCTCCGCCCTTCTTGGTCGGCGGGTCGCAAACGCGATTCTCCCAGTGTTATCCGAATTTCAATCCGAAGAATAATCTCTATGCTCACGACAGGAAAACTCCTCAAAGAGAAACTCACAAGCGATGAGCCCGTCATCGGACTGATGGCAAGCGATCACGCATGGCCTTTCCTCGTCGAAATCTGCCAAAAAGGAGGGCTCGATTATTTGATCATTGATAGTGAACACGGGGACTTCACCGATGAAACGGTTTCGCAGATTTGTCAGATCGGACGCCTCGCTAATTTCCCCGTGATGGTGAGAACGATTTCCTGCGAGATGTCCGTGATCCGCAGGACGATGGATCTCGGCCCTTGCGGAATTTTGTTGCCCAATGTTGAATCGACCGAAGAACTTGACCAAGTCCAACAGGCGGCATGGATGCCACCACGTGGCCGACGACGTCCCGGCGGAATGGGAAACCACTGGATGCGTAATTTTAATTACGAGACGTGGCGAGATGAATACGAAGAGCACTTTCTTGTCATTGCCCAGATCGAATCTCAGACCGGCGTCGATAATATCGAAGCCATTGCGGGGCATCCGTTGGTGACTTCGTTAGGGCTCGGACCGTATGACCTTTCAGCCGATCTCGGTTGTTGTTGGGATCCGGAGAACCCCAACTTTGTTGAAGCCATGGCCACAGTAAAAGCTGCCGCTGACGCAGCTGGAAAGAAAGTTTGGGCAGGGTGCGATGGTCCCGTCTTGCGAGAAAAGGGCTACAGCTTTCTCTGGATCGGAACGGCAACCCTCGTCCTAACAAACGCCTTTTCTCAAATCGTTTCAGAAATCAAAAACCCGAAAACCTCCAACTCATCAGGAGCTGGTGCTCCTCCCCCTGCATGAAGCCAACCCTGTTCATTACCCTGTCACTTTTGTTGTGTGCCTTCGCGAAAGGGAAGGATTTCCGCCTGCCTGTAACGGTTGAGAAAAGCATGCCAGCGAACAGCCCGGTTGTCACCACGATTGATTTCAATAGTTTGGATGGAGTTAACGCATCGGAAATTTCTCGCGCATCGATTCGTGTCACTGCGGACGACAAATCACTTCCTTGTCATGTCTCATTCGATATGGAATCGACCGGCATTGTTACGATTGCCTGGCGAAGCACGGATTCGAAGCAGCCTGATTACACGATTCATTTCGGAAGTCAGACCGATCCGGAAAACCTGCGAGTCAACGGGCCGATTGGAATTGGGGACACCTTTCATTACAATAATGGGCAAACGGGTCTAGCGAATATCACTCCGCTCCATTCCCAGTTTCTTCATCTCGACTGGGATGGTGATGGATTGCGAGACTTCGTAGGGTGGAGCTTTCGCTTTTGGGAGTATGAAGTCGAACTCGAACATCGCCTCGGAAACGCCGTCTATTTTCTAAAGAATGTCGGCACCAAAGAAAAGCCCCGCTTCGCCAAGCGTCGGCGCATTCAGGACAGCAACGGCGATTTCATCCGGACCGATCTTCTCCCGCAAAATTGGTTTACGGACGATCTCGACGGTGACGGCGATCCCGACTTCTACGGATTCGGCCCCATTTTCTGGCTGACTTGGTGGGAAAATACAGGCAAGCGTGATGAACGTGGATTGTGGATTCTCAAGCCGGGTGAACAAATTGTGCAGCTGCGAGAAGAGTCGGAGTTCCGAAAAGCGACCCCGGGAATTTTGAGGAAAACCAATTCGTGGGCACCTCGCGGAGTTCGCCGAGTCGACTGGGAAGGTGATGGCGATATCGATCTCATCGTTGGCTATCGGAAAGTCAGCCGGATTCGCAAAGTCGACACCAGCAAAGGAGTTGCCCCATATGGCACGGCCGTCATGGTTTATGACCTTCTCGAAAATACTGGAGAGAAAACTGAGGATGGCAAAGTTGCGTATGCGACTCCCGTCACGATAAAAGACCTCAACAAATTTCCGCTTAGTGGTCGAGGTCATGCCAACGGCTGTGTGGAATATGCGGACTGGGACAACGACGGTGACTTCGATCTTCTTTATCACAGCGAAACGGATCGCCCCCTTGAAGGCGGACGAATCATGTTTGCCGAAAATCGTGGCACTCGCGAAGTGCCGCTTTTCGAAGCCCCGATCCAGCTCGGGTTTCCTGCGGTTGACTCTCCATTCCTCGTCGATTGGAATAACGATGGCGCCATGGATATGATTTCAGTTGGTGAGTTTTTAGAAAATGTGAATCCAAAATCCAAGGTTAGTTTTTCACATCCTGAATCAAAAGAGAAGGATCCAATCCGCGGCCAAACTGAACCCGGAACTCGCATCCCAAAAATCGCTACCTATCCGAAATTGGTTTCGCGCGGTCTTGCTCAGGAAGTGGAGCCTGAAATAATCAACTACTTCACCATCTCGATCGATTGGGACAACGATGGAGATCTGGATCTTGTGGGCGGATTTCATTCCGGGGTGAGGCTTTTCGAAAACACCGGTTCGACTCTGGAACCTGTTTTTGAAAAACCGGTCATGCTCGAAGCGGGCGGAAAAGAAATCTACATGCCGAACTACCTCGACCCCCAATCGGAGGACCCATCAACTTTCGGGCCCCAGGGCCCCACCGAACCCGAATACGGCTGGCTGCTTCCCACGATGGGTGATTGGGATGGCGATGGTGATCTGGATCTTTTTGCGACCGGTCAGCGCTGGGAGACGCGATATTTTGAAAACACAGGAACGCGAGAAGCCCCCGTTTTTGCCAAAGGAAAAACTGTAACCGTCAATGGAATGACTGACGAATTGGCCTGGCGCTCAAAGATTTCTATCGGTGATATTGACGACGACGGTACGATGGATCTCATCATTCATTCGGACCGAGACAACGCCTTTCATGTCTGCGTTCGCAAAAAGGATCAGCCCGATCCAACTCGGATGGACTTTGTTTCCGGTCCGGCGCTTAAGCTCGAAGACGGAGAACCGGTCACGGGCTGGTTTGGAGGGCAGAACAATAACAGTGACAACCACACTCTGCTAGTGGACTGGGACAACGACGGCGATCTCGACATTATCAACGGGACCGTTTGGGCCGTTTACTATTACGAAAATACCGGCACTGCCAAAGACGCAAAGTTCAAGGCGCATGGGAAATTCAAGCAGGGCGACAAAGAGCTCCACGTTTATGACCATGCCTGCTCATTTGATGCCGCCGACTGGACAGGCGATGGTCGCCTCGATTTAATTCATGGAACCGAGGCTCCTTCGGATTCGCCCAACGGCGGTGTCCTCCACTTGTTTGAGAGAAATTTCCTCGAAGGTAAACTCCCTAAAGTTACGATTGGAAAAGTCTCGCCCGCCGAATGATTACTACTTTGATTTCAGCAATTTCTTTACCGCGTCTATCAACACACCCTCAACTGCGGGGGCAACTCGCGACGCCCGATTACTCGTTTCGTAACCACCTTGCCCATAAGCAATTTCAGTTCCGATGTAACCCGGCGCATAATCTCCGTAGGCCGCCATCGCGACGAATAAATCCGGTGTTAGCTTTTGAGCCTTCAACTGATACTCGACAAAAAGCTCACCCGGCATGTGAAGAATTCGCGCGTCTTCCAAAGTTAGGCAGGAAACATGGATCGGGTCTTTCTTCTGGCAACGCCTGAGCCAAACCAGTGCCTTCGCGGCGCCATACTTGGCACTTGGCACTTGGTGTTTGCGTTCGATTCTGAATGATTTGCTGCAGGTCATCAGCCACCATATGCGTGCCGACAGGTAGTAAAACTGGTTCAACCTCCCATTTCACATCACTCGGTTTGATAGCGACTTTCTCGGTTCCTTCCCACGCCAACTTCATTCCCGCCGCCACTTTATCCGCCAAAACCTGCCGATTCTCTTTCGCGCCGTCATTCCATTTTCCGGCTCCAATATCTCCTCCAGCTCCGTTGAAATGAATGTGCGGCACACTCGTTTCATCTTCTCTCGCATTTCGTGCTAATCCCGGAAAATCAGGACTCGCCATACCTGTTCGATAGTAGCTTTGGGGATGCGTCGCATAATACGTCAGCTCCGCGATCGCTTCGTCGCCGTTCCAAAACGAAATCATTTTTAACTCTGGATCAATCGTCCCGACTGGCATCGCGCGAACATCCGGATTTTTCGTCGCAGTGTAACGCGTCACCTTCACTTTTCCATCCTCCCCGAGAATTCGTCGATTTGACGCGACGTCTTTTACAAGACCCTTCCCTGTTCCCAAGTGCGTCACCGTTGTTGCATTTGTGAGAGATTGTTTGGCGGCAGCCGCAGCATCCATGACAACTTTCAGGGCGTGTTTCGAATCAAAACCCGCGTCCTTTACTCCCACCCTAAGCAAGAGTCCCTCGGCCGAAAAAATCGCATCGAGGCGCATCGTGTTGATGAACCGTATGAACCACGACTCGTGAAGGCTTTGTTTCCACAGCCCTTGCAATCTCCGCCTTAAAAACCGTCTGTCCGCCACTACTGATTCCAATCCAATCAACCGCAACCAGAACGATTGGATCACCCGTGCTCGCGATCACAATTCCGCGACAGCTTAGCGGTGTTTGAACGCCCTTCGTCGGATCATAGGCCAAAGGCGCACCGACCGGAGGAGACGCATCAACATCGAATGCTTCCACCCTGACAGAACCCGAATCCTGTGCTCGCAATTTCAGAAAAAATAATCCGCAAGTTAGAGCAAGTGCGGTAGCGAAAACAAAATAGCGATGATTCTTCATACAGGAAAGGGTCATGGCCGTTTCGTAGAAATTCGACAATGGCGGAGACGCGTCCGAAATTGGAATCGCCGAAATTCGAGTTTCACGATTCAATAGGGTATGTTCGCCAAACCAACCCTATTGGTTCGAAAACCCAAACCGAGGCAACAGGGTACGTTCGCCGAACATACCCTGTTGCTTCGTACAAGGGCTGACTTCCGGTTCCGCTTGAGAATCCTCAGACCGCTGGCAAGCCACCTTGCCGCCCTGTTGGTTCGTATGCCGATAGTTTTGTTAGCCTGTGTAGTGATCGCCGGATTTTCAATGTTTGGAAATGCTCAGGAAGTTCAACTCTCAAAAACTCCGGGTGGGGTCGAATATGGGACATGGGGGAAAACAGCGGACTATCCGGCTCCGATCGTGTTCGTGCTGTCAGGGACGATCAAAGGAACGCTGGAGAGCAAATACTTCCGGCAATCGGGAAACGAACTTTCAGAGTTGGGGTATTTGTTAGTTTCTATCGACATCCCGTGTCACGGGACTCAAACCGGCGAAGGGAAACCTAGCGGGCTTGGCGGCTGGGGGATTCGCGCAGAAAAGGGAGAGGATTTTGTTGCTGAATTCAACGCGCGACTTTGCGACGTGCTCGATCATTTGATAAAGTCAGGCGTTGCCAATCCAGAAAAAATTGCAATATGTGGAACGTCTCGCGGCGGATTTTTGGCAGTTCATTTCGCGGCGCACGATCCTCGCGTAAAATGTGCAGCGGCGTTTGCTCCTGTGACTGATCCTGCTGCGTTAAGTGAATTCAAAGGCAAAGAAGATTTACCGCTGACGAAGAAACTCAGTCTGATCAATCAGGCTGAAAAATTGGCCGGTCGTGCCGTTTGGATTGTGATTGGCGATCAAGATGCGCGAGTCAGCACGCAGGCTGCGATTGATGTTGCGCAGGCGATCACGAAAGCATCGATCGGGAAAAAAATGGACAGTAAAGTTGAGCTTCGCGTGATGCCTGAACCTCGCGGGCACTCCACGCCAAAGGGCTCAGCCGAAGCGGCTGCAAAATGGATTCACACTCAGATTTTTCCAGAAGAAGTGAAGAAGCCGACCGACATTTCGACAGCTAAAAAGCCAGCCAATCGTCATATTCTTTTCATCGATGACCACGATGTTTTGTATCGGTCCGGAACAAAGCGCGTCTTTCATCCAGCGAAAACCAATCCGACAAACCCCATCGTGAAAGAAGACAAAGCGTGGGAAATGGCGATCGGCTGGACAAGCATTTATCGGCATCCCGAAACGGGGAAATATCAGCTTTGGTATCAGGCTTACGGTGGTGGTCGCGATCCGCGCAAAACTCACAAATGTGTCGTCTGCTACGCGGAGTCGGATGACGGCATCACTTTCACGAAACCGTCGCTCGGTATTTATGATTTTGACGGTGTTCGATCGGGAGTGGGGATGATTAAAGATACGAACATTGTTCTGCTCGGCGACGGTGGATACGGCGACCGTTACGCGAATTCTGTGATTTACGACGAGCGCGAGACTGATCAGAAAAAGCGCTACAAAATGCTTTATACCGATTTTGGACCCGACGATTCTGGTCAGGAATGGCCGGGGTTTTATGCAGCATTTTCTCCCGATGGCATTCACTGGACCAAATCGAAGAAGAATCCGCTGAATCACACTGCTTACGGAGGACGATCGCTCCAACCTCCGTTTAGCGACGAAAACGTCTATTCTGATAAGTGGGATGAGCGGAAGAAATTCACGCGGAAAATGTGGACGATTCCGCTCTCGATGTCTGATGCGGCGGATGTGATTTATGATCCGAATCACAAGAAATTCGTCGCCTATGGCAAATCGTGGATTCAAGGGCCTGCCGGCGGACTGGCCTGGAAACACGCGATGGCCCGCGTCGAAAGTGACGACTTTCTAAATTGGTCGAAGCCGGAAATTTTGTCGTGGCCCGACGATTTTGATCCGCCGAACACTGAGTATCACACGTCTCCTGTTTTCTTTCATAAAGGCGTGTATTTCAGTTTGAACCAAATTCTCAGTGCCCGCGGCGAAGCCATCGGCGCCAAAGCCGATGCAATGCATATCGAGTTGATGACGAGTCGCGACGGTTTGAAATGGGAACGGAATTTTCGAGAAGAGCCGTTCATCGCCAGCAAGGAACAAGCATTTTCAAACGGCGGAATCTTTACCAATTCAACGCCTGTGATTCTCGAAGACGAAATGCGTTTTTATTACGGCGGCTACAACAGCGGGACGATTGGCGGCGGTGCAAAATTGACTGATCCCAGCCAACAAAGCGGCGTCGGTTTTGCCGCCATTGAACTTGATCGAATTGCCGGAATTCGTCCAGTCGCCCTCAGTGCCCAATCGACCTTGAAGCGACCCTTGGAAAATATCGGACAAGTCACGTTGAAACCGATTGCGTTCGATGGACTCAAAAATATCATCATCAATGCCGATGCCAGTGCTGGCGAAATTCGTGTCGAAATTCTCAACGAAGACGGTTACCGGATGCGCGGATTTTCCAAAGATGACGCTGAACCAATCACAAACGACGGCTTGAAGAATCTTGCGAAATGGAAATCAGGCAGCATTGAGAGTCTCCCGCTCGGTAGATATTCAATTCGTCTGCATCTCGATAACGCGGAAGTCTTTGCTGTCAGTTTGAAATAATTTCCGCAAACCCGCCCAGCTTGCGAATTGATTGATCTGGGTTGGTTCGCCAAACTGACCCTGTTCGATCGAGAATCCCATATCCTCATGAAACGAAGACATTTTCTAAAATCTGGCACCGGCGCAGCTGCGACCACCTTTTCGATCTTGAAGGCAGGCTCGGCACGGACATACGCTGCGAACGAAAAATTAAACATCGCCTCGATTGGTGCCGGAGGTCGGGCTTCGAGTGATATTGGGGCGGTTTCGCCAACCGAAAATATCGTAGCTTTGGCGGATGTCGATTGGTCGCGAGCAGCTCCAAAATTTCGGGAGCACGCCGATGCCAAACGGTTCAAGGATTATCGGGAAATGTTGGAGAAAATGGATTCGGAAATCGACGCCGTAATCGTTGCAACACCGGATCATCATCACTTTCACGCATCGATGACAGCGATCAAGATGGGCAAGCCGGTCTACACCGAAAAACCGCTGACGCATTCGGTGTGGGAAGCGCGGGAGCTGACGCAGGCAGCACGTAAAGCGGGTGTTGCGACGCAGATGGGGAATCAGGCGCAGGCGGATGAACAGACGCGGTTGGTTCAGGAATTTGTGATGGATAATGCGGTTGGCCAGATTCGCGAGGCGCACGTTTGGACGGACCGGCCATCACGCGGGTTGTTCGATGAATATTGGCCTCAGGGCATCGATCGTCCTTCCGATTCGCCGGTTGTTCCAAAAGATCTCGATTGGGATTTGTGGCTCGGGCCGGCTCCAGGTCGTCCTTACAATCCGGCGTATCTCCCGATCAAATGGCGTGGCTGGTGGGATTTCGGAACGGGTGCTCTTGGAGACATCGCTTGTCATTTTTTCGATCCTGTTTTCCGGGCGCTCAAACTTGGGGCGCCCATTAGTGTTGAGGCATCGTCGACCCGTGTAAATCCGGAAACCTTTCCGTTGGGCTCTAAGATCACGTGGCATTTTCCAAAGCGCGGCAATATGGAACCGGTGAAATTGGTGTGGTACGACGGTGGTTTGCGCCCGCAGCGACCGGATGTGATCAAAGACGGTGACCAGATGGGAACAAACGGATTGATGTTGGTTGGCGATGACGGCTGCCTGATGTCGGATTGGCAGGCGTGGAAATTATATCCAGAACAACGAGCCATCGAATATGGCGCGCCGCCGAAGAAACTGGAGCGCTCGCCGGGACATCACGCGGAATGGATCAAGGCCTGCAAAGGCGGTCCGGCCGCGGGTTCGAATTTCGATTGGTCCGGCCCGATGACGGAAGCGGTGTTGTTAGGGAATGTTGCGATGCGTTCGCAGCTCCGAGAAGATCTGACGAAGAAAAAACTGTTGTGGGATTCGGAGAAGCTTGCGTTTTCGAATCACGAAGCAGCGAATGAATTTTTGAGGCGTGATTATCGGAAGGGGTGGGAAGTGTAGCCGAATTAGGAAGCTAGAGGACGCGGATGGTTGGTGTTCACTCAATGATTTTCCAAACTCCAATGCAGAAATTGATTCCAATCATTGCGTTTTTTGTCCTTGTTTTTTCGGCTGACGCGCGGGAGTTAACGTCTGGTCATGCGGAGCGTATGAAAGCCGGGCTGGAATTGTTCCAGGCAACAATCCGGCCTGCCCTGGTTGAAAGTTGTTTGAAATGTCACGGGGATGAGAAGGTTCGGTCTGGGTTCGATATTTCCTCGCGGGAATTGCTATTGAAGGGCGGAGATTCGGGTGACGCAATCGATTTAGCGAAGCCGAAAAGCAGCTTTCTGCTGGGATTGATCAAGCACGAGGAGGAACCGGAGATGCCGCCGAAAAAGGACAAGCTGGCGGATACTCTGATCGCTGATTTTCAAAAATGGATTGAACTGGGTGCGCCCTACGACAAGCCACTTCTCGAGAAGAAGGAAGGCAAGCCCGGGGCTATGCGGGTGACGGATAGCGATCGGGAGTTTTGGTCCTTCAAGCGGCTTGCGAATGCTGTGCCGCCCACGATTGAAAGCGACTGGGCGACGACGGAGATCGATCAATTTGTATTCGCGAAACTTCGAGGGAATAATCTGGCACCGAATCCGCCAGCGACTAATCAAGCGCGAATCCGTCGTGCATATTTGGATATGATTGGTTTGCCGCCGACGCCTGAGCAATTGAAAGCAGCTCATTCGATGAACCATGCCGAACTGGTTGATGAGCTACTGGCGAGTCCTCACTATGGTGAGCGCTGGGCGCGGCATTGGCTGGATGCGGCGCGGTTTGCAGAGAGCCACGGCTTTGAGCAGGATTATGATCGAAAATTTGCTTACCACTACCGGGACTTTGTGATCAAAGCGCTCAACGCCGATATGCCGTGGGATCAGTTTGTGCAATATCAATTGGCCGGGGATGAGATCGCGCCGGATGATCCGCTGGCCATGATGGCGACGGGCTTTCTAGGTGCCGGAGTATTTCCTACTCAGCTCACTGAAAAGGAATTTGAAAGCGCCCGCTACGACGAACTCGATGACATGGCTGCCACGACCGGAACGGCCATGTTGGGATTGACGATTGGCTGTGCGCGTTGTCACGATCACAAATTTGATCCCATTCCGGTGAAGGACTATTACCGGTTCGTATCGACATTCACGACGACGATTCGGAGTGAGATTGATATTGATCTGGATCCCGAGGGCTATAAGGAAGCACTGACAAAATGGGAGGTCGGGCACGCGGATTTAGTGGCTGAAAAATCAGCGTATGAATCGAAACCTGAGGTAATAAAAGCGTTCAACGATTGGCTTAAGAGTGATGCTGCGTCCCTGGTGTCGGCCAGTGACTGGACCACGTTGGAAGCCACCGAAGCAATTTCCAGTCAGTCTGCTACGATGCTCACAACTCAGGCCGACGGTGCAATTTTGGCAACGGGGAAAACTCCGGCAAAAGAAACCTACACGGTCAAAGCCAATACTCAGCTCAAGGAAATTCGCCAAGTTCGCATCGAGGCATTAACCGATCCTTCGATGAAGCGAAAGGGTCCAGGCCGGGCAGGGAATGGGAATTTCGCGCTCAGCAATTTCAAGGTGCTGTCAGTAAACGCGGAAGACAAAAAGCAACCTTTGAAACTTGTCTCCGCAGAAGCAACACATCAGCAGAACACGTCGAATCTGTCCGTGGCTTCTTCATTCGATAGCAATCCTGATGGCACTGGCTGGGCTGTAGATGCAGGTGGGATTGGAAAAGATCAGGCTGCGGTTTTTAAACTGGAAAAGCCGCTTCAAATCGAAAAGGGAACCACCCTTCAGTTTGAACTCCGCTTTGCCAATAATGGGCAGCACAGCTTGGGGAAATTCCGTTTGTCGGTGAGTGGCTCAGAAAAACCTCCGGTCGTTGTCGGGGGTGGCCAATCCGATTCGTTGAACAGCGCCATGGGCGCAATGCTCACCGGGATATTGCTTCCTGAGCATCGCAAAACCTTCTTCGCTTATTTCGCGAAATCTGATGTGGGCTGGAAGAAAGTTGATGCTGCCGTGCAACAGTCGTTGGCTGGAAAACCGCAGCCATCGATGACCAAAGTGCAGGTCACCAGCGAAGGTTTTCCGCCGACCAAGCACCATGCTGACGGCCGCGGGTTTCCTCACTTTTATCCCAAAACGCATTTCCTGAACCGGGGTGATCCGAACCAAAAACTGGGCGTTGCTGAATCCGGGTATCTGCAAGTGTTGATGCGAAACGACAAGACGACGTCGGACTGGCAGAAGGCACCGCCGAAGGATTGGGATCGCACAAGCCACCGCCGACTTGGATTGGCGAACTGGATGACAGATACGGAGAATGGCGCCGGCCACCTGCTCGCCCGCGTCGCGGTCAACCGGATCTGGCATCACCATTTTGGTCGCGGCATTGTCGCAACGCCGAATGATTTCGGGCTTCAGGGCACGCTCGCGACGCATCCCGAGTTGCTCGATTATCTGGCGCAACGACTCATTACAAACGGATGGAGCATCAAAGCGCTTCATCGCGATATTCTACTGAGCGCTACCTGGCAGCAGAGCAGTGCGGCTTCGCCGGAAAAGGCGGCGATCGATCCAATCAATGAATTCCTCTGGAGATTTACCCCGCGTCGACTCGAAGCCGAGATCGTCCGCGATTCGATCCTCGCCGCCGCTGGCCAACTGGATCCAAAGATGTATGGACCGGGGACGCTTGATGAAAACCAGCAGCGCCGCAGTATTTATTTCATGATCAAAAGAAGTCGCCTCGTTCCCATGATGCAAATTTTTGATCAGCCCGAGCCTCTTGCGAGTCAGGGAAGTCGTCCCAGTACGACAATCGCCCCGCAGGCGTTGCTTTTCATGAACAACGCACAAGTCGTCAAATGGGCGCGTGCTCTGGCCGCCAGTGTTAGTGCTGAAAACCCTGACGATGCGATTCGGGAACTCTACCTGCGAACTCTCACTCGCGAGCCAAGCTCTGCGGAGCTTCAAGACAGCCGGGCCTTTATCAAAACTCAATCCGCTTCCTACAACGAAGCGAAGGACAGCCGGCAACTGGCCCTGGCTGATCTTTGCCAGGTCCTTTTCAGCCTCAATGAATTTGTCTATCTACCATGAATCATTATTCTGATTTATTTTCCCGCCGCGAAATGCTGCAGCGAGCCGGAGCGGGTTTTGGAAGCGTCGGTCTTGCCAGCTTGCTTGCGCAGGAAGGTCTCCTCGGAGCGAATGCTGCCGATCCGCACGCGCCGAAAATTGCTCACTTTGATGGCAAAGCGAAATCGGTCATCTGGCTTTTCATCAATGGTGGTCCGAGCCATGTTGATACGTGGGACTACAAACCAGAGCTCGAAAAAGTCGACGGGCAGGAGCTGGAGGGATTTGATAAGCAGACCGGATTTTTCTCGAACTCGGTGGGGCCGCTCATGAAGTCGCCCTTTGAATTCATGCCCCGTGGGCAGTGTGGAAAAATGGTTTCGTCGATCTTTCCCAAGCTCGGCGAACACGTCGACAAAATGGCATTCATCCACTCCGGCTACACCGAATCGAACAATCACAGCCCAGCGCTTTTCATGATGAACTCCGGCCAACCGCGCATGGGTTTGCCTTGTGTCGGATCGTGGGCCACTTACGGACTCGGCAGCGAAAGCCGCGACCTCCCTGCATTTGTGGTAATGTCAGATCCGCTCGATCGTGGCCTTCCCAAAGGCTCGGCGGCAAACTGGGGTGCTGGATTCTTGCCCAGCGTTTATCAAGGAACCTGGCTGAAACCGAAGGGCGATCCCATCGAAAACCTCACCCGCCCGGGGCACATGAGCAGTGCTCAACAAGAGCGCCAACTGGATCTGATGAAAAAGCTCAATGGAGCCCCCCGCGACGCAGAGCTGGAAGCCCGGATCAAAAGCTTCGAGCTAGCCTACCGAATGCAAAGCGCAGCGCCCGAAGCCTTCGACATCGATCGCGAGCCGGAACACATCAAAAAAATCTACGGCGTTGGCAAAAAAAACTGCGATCATTTTGCGCGGCAATGTCTCACCGCACGGCGCATGGTTGAGCGTGGCGTTCGCTTTGTGCAGATCTATTCCGGAGGCATGGAAAATCAGCGTAGTTGGGACGGCCACAACGACATTCAGGGAAACCACAGTCAGTTTGCCGGCGAAACCGACACGCCAATCGCCGGTCTCCTTGAAGATCTGGAGCAGCGTGGATTGTTAAAAGACACGCTCGTCATCTGGGGCGGAGAATTCGGTCGATTGCCGCTTTCTCAAAAATCCAAAAAACCCGGTCGGGATCACAATCCCCATTGCTTCACCACCTGGATGGCCGGCGGAGGAATTAAAGGTGGCGTCAGCTATGGAGAATCCGACGAAATTGGCCATCACGCAGCAGTCGACAAAGCCCATGTGAATGACATTCACGCCACCATCTTGCATCAGTTAGGAATTAATCACGAAGACCTGACATACGAATACAACGGACGTCGCTTTCGATTGACCGATGTTGGGGGCAAAGTGATCAAGCCGATTTTGGCTTAGCGTTTTCTCAACACCTGATTCCGAAGCTCACGAGCGCTTTGAAAAACCTCACTTGAGGTGCTTGTCAAAACAGTCGATTACGAGGGGCCGAAGATCCTTTTGAGTCGGTTGGAGGTGAAAGCTGTGCTTCGCCCCGGTGATGATATGCAGTTCACTTTCGATTCCCGCCTTTTCTGAGAAACTCCGCAGCGGGCAAAGTGATCAAGCCATTTTCGAATCTTTGATTGGCATCCAGTCGGTTGAAGGTTTTCGTTGTTTCCATTCAGGTGGCCTGCATTTACTGTGATCTTGAGAGAGCAGTCGATGTTTGAGCACGGTGTCGACGAACCCACGGCAGTAGGAGTTCCAGCATCTTGGAGAATTTTTAGAAATTCGCTAACGTCGGTAACGGTTCGATTCCGCGGTAGGTTTTCTCGTTTTCAAACGCGAGCATTACTACTGCTTCTGGATCGGATGCCCGGCCGAGAAGATGAATTCGTTTCGCTTGCCAAATCCCTTTTCGAAATCGCCTTTGTGAAGCGGGAGATTGCGTCGTTCTGCGAGAAAATCCCCGCTGGCATTCTTTGCTTGAGGGATTCGATGCCCACGTGGTCTCATCTCGAAGAGGACGGCAATCCTTGTAGCAGGCGTTATAAAGCTCAAATTGCGATCAGCTACTTTTCTTTAAGAGTACTATCTATCACTTTGAGCAAAGTATCAAATTTCGTAGTTTTCGATAGCATTACTAATCCGACTTCTTCTGCAACTCCCATTCCTGCCACGGTTTGGTCCTTGGAAACGAGGGCTGTTAGAAGGATAATCGGCAGACCTTCGAGGGTGGGCTCTGATCTCAAGAGTGTGAGAATGTCGCCTCCGTCAAGGTGGGGCATAATGACATCAAGCAAAACAATATCGGGCTGAAATGCGACCGTTTTTCTGAGAGCCTTTCTCGCATCGTTGACGACTTCGATTTCGTATCGCTCGCTAAGCTTCAGATTCATTGCAAGCATCTGCGTGAAGCCTGGTTCGTCATCAATTATCATCAAACGTTTCATCTTTTCCTAAAAAACTAAAATCGCGATCAATTTAATTTCGTGGGCTTTTGCGGAGCGGTCTCGTCCTGACAAATTTTAGCCTCATCTCGGCCCACATGTGAACGAACGACAACTTTGAGGGCTGTCCGGAAAAGAATATTCAGGTCAAACATGAGGGACTGACGATTCAGGTATTCGGCGTCTAACTGGACTTTTTCGTTTACGGGAATCTGGGCGCGCCCATTTATCTGGGCCCATCCAGTCAATCCGGGGCGAATGGTGTGTATTTTGTGCATCGAACGCAATGCGACGAGAACTTCTTCATTCGGAAGAACGGGTCTGGGCCCGACAAAGCTCATGTGGCCAATAAGGATGCTCCACAATTGCGGAAACTCGTCGAGGCTTGTTTTTCGTAAGAATGAACCAAACGGAGTGACGCAACTCTTCGTGGCGTCCCGAATAAGGTGCATTCCCATTTCGGGAGCATCAACTTTCATGGACCGGAATTTGGGCATTCGAAAAACCCTGTTGTCTTTTCCAACACGGTCGGACCAATAGAGAGCGGGCCCTTTCGATGTGAGGCGTACGAGTACTGCGATAAGCAGCATGGGGATCGCAAGTATGATGATACCGATTAAAGCTGTCATCATATCGAACAGTCGTTTCATACGGTTTTCCCTCTCCTCTTTCGATTATTATTATGGGAAATTCGTAAGGTCATGTCAATCACGAAATTATGCATCCCCCTTTACAGGTGGGGTCTCATAAATCTTTCGATAGGCTTCGGACCCTTCTGTATAGTGGTAAAAATAGGGATCAGAAGCGAGGCCGGATTGTGACTGAATACCATTAAGTGCAATTCCAGAAGGGGATTGCCCTGCATTTTTCAAAAGTTGTAAGGCACGGAGAACAGATTTTCGCGGAGTAGCTCCAGCCCGCACTGCGAACACCGTTATGTCGACGAGAGGTGCAATGAGGAGAGTGTCCGATACGGTAATGACGGGAGGACTATCGATGATTATTCGATCGTATTTTTCCGAAAAATGGTCGAGCAGTTTTGCCATGCTGGTTGAGCTCAGAAGTTCTGCCGGATTTGGAATTAAGGTCCCGGCAAGGAGAAGGTCGAGGTTGGGCAGGCCGGAGGGAGTCACTGTTATGGAAGGATTGTTGTCCTTGGCAAAAGCAATGAGTGCATCAGAAAGGCCAGGGCCGGAATTCGAAATGTTGAATAGAAGTGAGGCGGAAGGATCGCGGAGATCTGCGTCGACAAGTAAAGTTCGCAATCCCTCCTGTGCTGAGAAAGCGGTTGCGAGATTAGTTGCAACAAAACTTTTGCCTTCGTTTGGAATTGCGCTGGCGACGAGAATTCTATTGATGGGCTGTTCTTTAAATTGCTTTAGAATCGTTATTGAGGCGCGTAAGGTTCGGAACGACTCAGCAACTGGACTTCCTGGATCAGAAAGTAAAACCAAAGGTTCGATTTTGTTGCCCTTGGCACGTAGAATTCCCTTATTTTCAGTAGAATTTTCAATGAGTTGATCGACGCAACGGTTGCGGGGCTTGTTGAGCCAAAGGTTATCGGGCAAACGCCCATCAGAAGGAATTGCGGCAAAAATGGTGTGGCCGGTCAGTAATTCTGTTTCGTCTACAGTCCGAAAGGTGTTGTCGAGGAGATGGAGAATCCAAGCCAGAAAGCCACCAAGTGCTGCGCCAAAAACGAGGGCTGCCGCTAAAATTTGAAGTTTTTTAGGACTTACGGATTCGGTGGGCTGCCAGGCGGGTTCCCGAAGAAAGACGGGCGAGGCGTCCAATCCGCTGAGCCGCTGAATTTCAGTTTTACGTTTGATGATCGAATCGTGGGCGGTGCTGTTTTCTGATACTCTCACCGTAATTTCGGGATGAAATGAAAGCAGTTGCCTGTATTCGCCTTCGAGTTTTTCCTCACGAGTTGCCTCGGATTGCCCTTTGGGGTCGCTTTTAATGACTTTTTGGGCAGCAGTTATCTGTTTTTCCAGAAGATCGTAGTTTTCGTTGATGCCACTTTGCGCTTTTTTGACATCAGGATGATCGTCGAGATAGCTTTCCTTAAGTTTGTTTAACTCGGTTTTCTGCGTTTCGATTTTTTCAAAGGTGGAACCGAGCAGTTCAAGATGCTGAAGAGCTTTCTGTGACTCTTGAAGCCGCTTGCGGGAACCATCCATTTCGTATTCGAGTTTTTCGAGGGCAGCTCTGCGATCTGAATCCCGAACCTCAGCCTGCACTTTTATAAACTCTTCAATAATTCCGTTTGGCAGGCGGAACGCTCCCTCGGGATCATCATGCACTACCGTTACGGCAATTAAGCGGGTTCCTTTATTGACACCAATACTGAGCGAATCCTCCAGGATCTCGACCAGTTTTGAAGAAGGGACGGCTGCGTTTGCACCCTTGGCGAGAAAGTCGTGAAGATCAGATCTCTCAACGATACGCATCAAAAGTGAACGCCCCTGAAAATTCTTTTCAATAGTTTTCAGTACCTCACCGCCTCGCAGGTCCTGGGCTTGAAGGTCCTCAATTTTTGCCAAGTTTATGATCTGTTCGGGCACCTCTGCCAACGCCGTCGCCTCATATAGAGGCGTGGCGTAATTCAAATACGCAACCGCTGCAGCAAGCGACAGGAAAACGGAACAAAGAATAATCCATTTCCGTTCGATAAACAAACTTAGGAGGTTCCTGAGATCGATTTCTTCGTGTTCTACCGAGTCTTCCATGAATTTTCGCTGGTCCTACAGTTTGTTGTTACCTCCGCGCTTTGGTTGTGTTAGAAAAAGCTTTCACCAACAGTTATTACGTCATTGGGCAATAACTGAACGGGGTCTGCGTCATTGTCACCTGCGAGCCTTTTGCCGTTAATTTGATAAACCTTTTTCTCTCCCTCAATTGATCGTTTTAAGAGGATGCGTTTTGGATTTGCGATTCGGGTGTAGCCGCCTGCCGCAGCAATAGCATCCAATAAGGTGAGCGGTTTGTCATTTGGCAGGGAAATGAGTCCCGGCTTGTTCACTTCTCCCATTACACTGACGGTTTCCTGGGTCCGAACGGGAATCGTTACGACATCGCCCGCCTTAACCCGGAAAGTCTTCGCCTTGGCGTTGTTGATTAAATGATCAGCGTCAATTTTGTGCACATTGGTATGGCCGTTTTCGTGCCGGCGGACAAAAATATGGAAGGAATCGGCCTGCTCCGTTAAACCACCGGCCGTAGCCAGAACGGTCAGAACATCAAGAGAGTCGCCCACAGGAACTTCAACGATGCCCGGGTTTTTCACCTGTCCCATTACAGTAATTGAATCCATCATCAGTTCAGGGACGGAGATAATATCGTTGGCTTGGATCAAAAATGGATCCGCTGACTCGTCAGCAGCGAGTTTTCTGGCATCCAACCGGAAAACCTTATCTTTCCCATCCACGGAGCGGCGTACGCTTACTGATCCTTTGTTGGCATTTTCATCAAAACCACCGGCGATGGCAATCGCCGTTAGGAGGTTAATGGGTCGATCTCCGGGCAATTCCACTGCGCCCGGCTTCCTTACATGGCCGAGAACCATGGTTTCAGCCATCGAAGCACCTGTGACGACCAAGGTGACTTTCGGATCGACTACAAATCCTCCTGCGAGTTTTTGAGTAATTTCCGCCGTTGCATCTTTCACGCTTTTCCCTCCGAGTATTACCGAACCGATTAATGGCAACTCAACGGATCCCGATTCTCCAATTCGAGCTTCGGTCGAGAGCTTGTCCTCACCAAAAACCGTGATGACAACTTCATCCCCGGGTTGAAGCGTCCGATTCTGTTCCCCTTGCCCGTGCACTTCAGTCTTCCCGAAGAAAAGCGACGCGAGGGCAAAGATGCCTAAAATGTGTTTGTGTTTGTGTTTCATGCTAACAGCGCAACGTGGACTTTTAAACTAGCTACGTAAAATATAAGGTCAAGCTTCATATTGGTACTTATTCGCTATCAAAATTTTTGTGAGAAGGAGATTCCAGCCTGATTTCTAGCAAACGAATTCCCAAGATCTGACTCATTCAATCGATATTCGTGAAACAGTCCGACCAAAGAATGTTCTCCTATTTTGTATTCGATACGATTCGTAATGTAATGGTAATCATCCAGCCTAGAAAACACCACATTCACAGGATCCTGATATTGTTTAGTCTCCAAGCCGCTCCGCAGAAGATAATTCCACCGCTTAGCGACTTTCTGTTTCAGTGTAATGGCAATACCTTCCCGAAATACACTTTGACCATTAACTGAGGCATTTACCCGCTGATAACCGCTTAGCGAAAACTTGGTAAAGCTGGTTGGCTCCCAATCAACCCTTGCGTCATAAATAAATGTTTCCAAACCAGAGGTGGGAACGGCTGTCTCAAATTCTCTTATATCTACTCCCCCGATAAACTGGAATCCGGTTTTTGGAGAAAATGCGTGTCTCAGTTGCATGAGCCCATTCCAAATTTGATGGTTTGGTGCTGAATTTATCAAAAATTCACCAAAACCGGGACCGACTCCCAACTCTGTCTTCGGAGCGATTTGATGCATCAGAAAAAAGCTGGCGAACCACTCCTCAGAAGGAGAAATTGATCCCGAGTTGAACTCTATGGATCGAAGGAAAGCGGTTGTTTCAATGATTGATTTTCCGCTGAGATCGACCTCGTTTTCAATACGGGTCAACTGCCGCAATCCCCCCTGCAAGGCCTGGCGGCCCACGTCTAAATCAACTGAGTCAAAGAGTGCATCTTCGGCTTCACGAAAGGTTCCCGAAAACTCTGCTGACCGATAGAATAAATTAGTTTTGAAGCGATTGCTCCGGAATTGATATCTTGCAAATCCTCGATGACTAAGGGCGTCGAGAGAAGTGAATTTTGAATACCTTAGAATTTCCGGGTCGTATCCGAAGGAAAAAAAATGCGCTCGCAATTCTTCGGGGCGTGACGACTCAAAAATGATTTCTGGAACCAATTCCCACACGAAATCGTCCTGTTGGATATCGTCTCCAATGAAAATATTGTCATTAGAATAGCCTTCAATCGTGAACTCCGGACGAAGCGGTGAACGTCCTGGTGGCAAGATAACTGCACGCTCAAGCAATGAACCATTGCCGGAATCCGCCGGCAATTCTCCTCCGAAAAGAGAAAACGCAACGAATGACAAGGATAGGATGCAGTAAGGAGTCACCCGTTCTGATAGTAATTGTAATTTGTGGTTCAACGTTTCAGCGTGAATCTTTGTGCACGAAGGCCGAATTGTAAAGCTCTTCCTGTAAGGTTGATGATCTGCGCGTTGACTCAATCACGCAGAATGACTTCAATCTCAAGAGGGTTTTATTCACCTCCGTTTGCGGCGTATCAACATTAAGTTAGCGAGTATTTGCTGAACAGGGGGAATACGGCGCCCAACTTCACAGGGGAGAGCAAGCTGGGCTAAATACCCTGTGGCTTGCTGCGGGGTGGTTTATTTGATCGGCACCGTTTATCGTGAGCAGATTAGAGGGATCTCGTCTCGTCTCGAACCGGGAGACGGATGCTGTCGATTGTCTGTAACCCGTTGTTGGTCCCGCCGAGGATATCCTTTACTTTGGCTTAGTCTCGCAAATGACGCACTAGGTCACGACCGTCGACATCAAAGACCAAAGACGGGAATCCGGGGCGCCTGTCCTTAAAAGCCGCCAAATCGAAGAATCATTTCTTGTAGATTCGAACCCAAGATCGCCTATTGTGGAACGGGCCGAATTGGACAATAATCTTCTTTGTCCAAAGGTGAAAAAGCCATTTGGACCAAAACGAGACCAATGAGCGTCGCGAAAAAAATGGCCAGCGGAATGTTGTGGGGGCTTCTTGAAAAAGTGGGGCAGCAGATTCTCAGTTTCGCGGCGTTTTTGATCGTCGTCCGGATGATCGGCCCGGAAGAATACGGCCTGGTCGGTCTGTGCGTGGTTTTCACCGGCTTTGCCACCATGATTTTTGCGGGGATCGCGGACGCGATTATCAGCCAACAGATTACTGAAGGCAGCCGGCTCTCAACACTATTTTGGGCGGTAATACTGGTAGGCTTGATCCTAAGTTTAATTACTTTTCTCAGCGCCGAATTCTTTGCCGGTCTGTTCAAGGATGACCGGCTGGTTCCCTTGGTTCGCCTAATCTCGGTTCTGCCGTTTCTTTTCGCGCTATCAACCGTTCCGACGGTTCTGGTCAACGCCAGGTTGGATTTCAAATTGATTGCCGTTCGGTCCATAATCGGTACGCTGGCCGGAGGCATTTGCGGTGTTATACTCGCTCTCAATGGATTCGGCGCCTACGCTCTCGTCTGGCAGCAGATTGCGATTTGGGTGTGTATAAATTTGATTATTTGGCCGGCCGCCGGCTGGGTGCCGCGCATGACCTTCAATCGGTTAGAACTGTTCGGAGTCCTCGCTCCCGGGGGCAAGATGACCGTCTCAATGATCATCACGTTTGTTGAAAATCAGGTTCCACGTTTGATCATCGGCTTCTCCCTGGGCGCTGTTTCAGTGGGGCTTTTTTCATTCGCCTGGAGGATTTTCTGGTCAATGAAAGAGGGGCTTTTTCTGCCGGTTATCTCAGTCATGTTTCCTGCATTTGCAAAAATTAAGAATGATCCAGACGAGTCAATCAGGCTCATCAACCGGATTGTTTCGATAACCGGTTTTATTGCGTTACCGGCGTTCGCGGGCGGAGCAATGACGTCACCCCAATTCGTTCCCCTATTCTTCGGAATCAAGTGGATCGCAGCGGTTGGAGTGCTGCAATTCTTTATCTTCGCAATGATTCCCGGAACTTTTCTCCTGATCATTCGTGAAGTCTTGCGGGCTCACGGCAAGATTGGAGTTTTTGTACGGTTCCAGGCAATCATCGTAGCTCTTTCCATTGCGACGATGCTATTGCTGGTTAACCGGGGCCTGCAGTCGATGGTATTTGGCGTCCTCGTGATTGCATTTATCACCTTCCCATTTGCCGTTTGGGTTTCCGCTCGTGCCTCCGGGTTTTCTTTTGGGCGTTCTTTTGGGCGCCTCTGGGTGCCCGTTACAGCAACTGCTGCCATGGTTCTGAGTATTTATGCGATTCAGGTAACCGTCCTTCCGTTTTTCCCACCCTTTGTAGATCTGGCCCTTCTGGTTCTCGCCGGGGCGAGCGTATACCTCGCGGTTTATGCCCTGCTTGATTTTCGGCAGTTAGCCGATTTTGTAAAAGCCGGTGGTCGAATTCGGACCCTCTTCAAAGGGAAGTCCCAAACATTCAAGTGAATGCGATCCGAGAAAAAGCGATGCTTAACCCGTGAATAAGACAGGTCTCTCGAGTGACTCGTATCGGAGTTTTTCGTAAAGTTTTATTTCCTTTCGTACTAACACGTAAACCAGAAAACGATGAAAAATTGAAGGCCCCGTTTTCGTTTTTGGGGTGACGTTTTTTCTCGGAAACTCTTCGGCTCGCACGTTCTTCTCTTTGAGCCAATTCATCAGTCTCTTTGAATCTTCACTGACTTCCTCCAGAAAAAACACGTTTGTTGGCGTGCTCGAAATTCCATCCGACGGCTTGAGGTAAGCTTCGTATGATGGCAAAAACCGATCATAATGAGTCGTAAACAGAGATCTACGAATCATCTTTTTCCAAATACGCTGAAGCGAGTAAAGCAAGAAGGATTGATACATCAATCGGCGAATAATTTTTCGAACCGGCCCGTTCTTTTTATGCTTCCATAAATGAGACATTTTTTTCCGATATCTAAATTGAGAGGTCACCACTTTTCTTGGGTCTCGCAATAGAGTGAAATATGAATATGGTGATTTCGAACCTTCCGGTCCACGTTCCAGAAAAGCTTCATACTCACTCCTGAAACCGTGTCGATTTTTTAATGGAAAAATCTTCGATAGTTCCGGATTCTCCGAAAAAATGACGTCATCGGTTTCTGAATGTTCCGCGAGCAAAGGCATTCTGGTAAGCAAATACTCGATGCTTGTGCCACCGCATTTTGGGACGTGGATAAAAACCAATTTTTCAGTATGAAGAATCATGAAAAATACGTGTTCTTGAAAGGAGCCTCTATGGAGCAATTCTCCGAGTCATTCGTTCTGCCCTTTCGCTTTTGCCTTAAAGCGCCGAAAAAAATCTCGACCGAAAAGGCCTCCGTAAATACGCAATAAAAACCCCACCCTTCGACAACCCAGAATTCTATTCAGCACCCTGAAAATTCTCGGACCGCCAACAACGGGAGGATCCCAATATTCCTTCGACAAACTGACATATTCGTCCCCGACTTCCGGCTTCCCGATGCCATAGTAGCGTAAGCCCTGTCGATAGCTGTTGAACGACAAAGCCTTTCGCGCAGTTTCATCGAACTTTCCAGCCTCTTTCATATACCTCTCAATCTCACGGTTCTTCTCCTTCACAAGGTAAGGGTCTTTTTCGAGTGAGGAAAGTCCGCTTAGACGTTCGAACTGTTCGTGTTCGCGGTAGAGGAACTGAGTTTCGGGCACATGGATATACCTGGCGCCGGCAGCCAGCAACTTAAATTGAAAGAGGTGGTCTTCACCTCGACGGAAAGAATCGAAACCGCCCACCCTCCGGACCAGGTCAGTGTTGTAAAGGCATCGTCCAATTAAGGGTGATGTGTACATCATGTATTCCTCAATCGAATCGTAAGATTCAGGGGATCGTTGACTGAGAGGCGCATTCGTTTGGCCGTTTTTTAACACTTTATATTCGGCAATGGTGCAATCGCCTTCGGACTCAGTGAGGCGCTCGATGTTCTGTCGAATCTTCCCGGGAAGGATGAGATCATCGGAATCCAGAAATTGGAGATAATCTCCCGTCGCGATTTTAATCCCGTGATTCCGGGCAGCAGAAACTCCGGCATTCTCCTGAGTGACAAGGGTGATTTGACTGCCGTAACTTTTTACGATTTCAGGGCTGTTGTCGGTTGAGCCATCGTCGATGACGATGATTTCTTTGTTTTCGTAGTCCTGTTCGACGGCGCAATCGAGCGTTTCTGAAATTAACTCAGCAGAGTTGTAACACGGAATAACGATTGAAACCCTTGGGAGTTGTCCTGAATTTTTTCCATTCATTTATTACGTTTCTACAATGGATTCTAATCGGAATCTATTCTTTTTTCCCAGTTGTTCGATCTGATGCCACGCGGAGATGTGGCGGGGAGGGGTAGGGCGGATTCATCCTTATTGGCTCTCTTTCACATCTGCGGAACCTTTTGGCGGGTCAGAGCAGGCTTCAAGTATCGAAGAACGGCTGTGAGATTGCAACCCGGGATTGCCTCCGAGCCTGCAGCCCCTATTGGAATTGAGGCTGGACGTTCTCGACGCCAAATCTTCCCACACCCCCCTCGACACAATAGGTTCTCCTCCTTGACCTTTTCGACTGCCATAATTTGCGAAATTACGACGCGAACATCAATTCGTGTAACTCGAACCGTATGTGAGAGTTGGGGGTCTTAATCAGCCTGATTCATCCGCCGATCCGGAAGAGAGCCTCCTTATTTAGGTCGTGCAAATGTCCGTTCACTCGCCAAGGCCCGTTTCATCTGACAATCTGACCGCTCCCAAGGCAGCTTTCAAGAGTAGGCATTCGATAATTTTAATATCGTATTGATTCGACAAGGGTGATACGATTCGGACGCAAATATGACGAAAGAGAAATCAGACGGCAATGATTCCGAGAGGCCGCGAAATCATTCTATCCTGTCCGTTGGGAAATTTTACTATCCCCGATCGGGGGGGATCGAAATCGTGACTCAGGAAATCGCGGAAGAAATTCATCGATGCGGATATAAATCGGTTGTGGCTTGTTTTGACACGAATGAAGATAGCGATGAAGTTATCAATCGGGTGCAGGTTACCCGATTCAAAGCCCGCATGGCCGGGCCGGCTCCGCTTTCACTTCGTTTTCTTTGGGCCTTTCGGAAATTAGCGCGGCGAACTTCATTGGTTATCCTGCACTATCCGAATCCAATTGCGGAATTGGCTTTGCTTTTTCTTCGAAGGTCCCCGGAGAGAAAAATCATCGTTTTCTATCACAGTGATCTGATGAAATTCGGATTTATTGTTGAACGGCTTTATTGGGCCTTTTCGCGTTTTGTCATGCGCCGGGCGGACGTGATTATAACGACCTCGGAAGCCTATCCGAAAGGTTCCCCGGTGCTTAAAGGGATGCTGGAAAAAATACGGGTTGTTCCGCTTGCAACGGACATTGAGCGTTTCCACGTTGAGAAAAATCTGGCTGATTCGCCCGAGATTCCCTTTGAGCGGTGCGTTCTTTTTGTGGGGCGTTTCGCCCGTTTCAAGGGGCTCGATGTACTGATTAAGAGTCTCACTCATTTACCGTCGGAATATGGGGTCGTTCTAATCGGCAGCGGAGAATACGGGGACTTGGCAGCCAAGCTCCGGGATGAGCTCGGCCTCGCAGATCGGGTCTTTATGCCCGGAGAGATTGCCAATCAAGAGCTGCCACGCTGGTATCGGGCGTGCGATGTTTTTGTTCTTCCCTCTACTCTGCGTTCAGAATCATTCGGGATTGTCTCGCTGGAGGCGATGGCCTGTGGGATGCCGATTGTGACGACTGAACTCGGTACCGGCACATCTCTTTATAACCGGGACGGCGTTACAGGTCGTGTTGTCCCTCCTTTCGAACCGGAGGCTTTGGCCGCCGGTATTCAGGATTGCTATGAAAACCGAGTAGCGTTCGGAAGTGCAGCGCGCGCCGAAGTGGAACGACACTACAGTTTGCCGGCGTTTCGAAAAAATGTTCGCGAACTCCTGGACTCCTTTGCAAAATTAAGTTGAAGGTCTAAAAGGACTTCTCGGTGGTCAAGATTGCCTCCGGCGATTGGGATACATTGCCTTTGTTGTCGGAAGCAGTTTGGAGAGCGAAGCCATTAGAGGAGGCCAGCCTAAGAGAACAATAATCCAAAAGTGAGTCAGGTTATGGCGCTCAGCCGTTCCGTAGTTGGTTGTTCCCATCGCCCAAAGGAAGCCAAGCGAAAAGAAAATCACAAGGAGTGAGCCCGAAATCTGCCGCACGGTTCCTGCCGGACATCTTGCCCATGCTTTGATGGCAAAAAAGAGGAGCGTTAACCTGAATAAAACCACCAATGCGCCATAGGCATCCATTGCGTTTCGAACTTGCCAGGGATATGGGGCCATCAGGTAATTGATCATACCAACCGGGGATGTCTTCAAGAGAGTTGGGAGTGAGGAACTGTCTACCTGAACGGAATAGGTGGTGCGGGCTTCAATTTCGGATTTGATGCTGACGGCTTCTGTGGCGTACTCTGCATCTCCGGATACGACAGAGCTTAGAACTTCCATGCCCATTGGCAGGTTTTGGGATTTAGATACACCGAAAACTAATAAAGCAACCGTGGCGAGAACACAGCATGCCTGGAAAATTCGCTTATATCGTTTTCGAGGATCTCGCATGGCAATCTTGCAGTTGAGATAGATGAAAATGTAACCGACAAGGAACATTACGTATAAAAGAAGTGCTTTGTGCACCATTGCCGCTGCCAACAATCCAATAGTTGAGAACAATGCTTCCTTTCTTCTTCGATTAATCAAAAATCGGAATCCCCAATAAGTCCCTTGAATCAAAAATAAAATTTCAAACGCCTCCCGCATCGTGGTTGATCCCCGCGTCGCCATTCCGGGAAAGAGCGCGAAAGCAAGGAGCATGCTGATCTGGAATCGGCGAATTCCAAGAAGCCGGGCAAATTCAAGCAGTGTGATGCACGAAAAAAAGACTGCCAGGATCGAAAACTCAGACCCAAAAAAACGGGATACACCAAACAGCCTGTAGGAAGTGCCGAGAAGTTGTTCATACAATCGATGGGAAAGGGCGAACTCCCACTCACCATGCTCCGCAAATTCTACCGCGTGTTCGTGGAACCTTTTGGCGTCAACATCCGTTCCCGGCACGGTAAAGTAGAATTCATTCGCGAGTGCCAGAACGTGATAGACGCTCAAGATCATGAAGAGGCATACGAATATCCGTTTGTTTCGCCGAGCGGATTTTAAGGTAAAGAGGAGCCAGTAAGAACAGATTAGCAGAATCCACCCTGCGACGTGATCAGGTAGCATGGGAACCTCCTTTCAGTATCAATTTTTCAAGTGCCATATGGAATGGGATGTCAGATTCGGCGACATAAACGGTGCTTCTGGCTGGTCTGATCAATTAATCGCTGTTGGCGGCGGGTCTATCGGGTTGTTCGTCTGTTTGCCAGCTCCGGAGGTCCTTACCCGTTAGTTCGGCCAGCAAGCGGATATCCTCGCGAAACAACTCTTTGATCTCCTTTCGAAGTGAGTCCGGAACTTCGGAAACTTTTGGCTTTTTGATAAAGAAACGTTGAAATCGATTCCATCCGGTAGGCCCGAGTATTGACCGAACGCGCTCGATGATTGCCTGAAACCAGCGAGGCCGTGGTTCGAAAATGGAAAAAAGCCAGCGAAACCGGTGAGCTTTCTTTTCATTAAATTTTATGAAAGAATTTCGTCCGTCATCGGGAAGGTTCAGGAACGTGAGGGATTGGCGGTAGACGGCTCCAGGATCCGAAGCTAACTCTTCAAGCAGAAAGAACTGAATCTGGCTTCGGGGGAAAATAGAACACAATAGTTCGACCTGTTTGCCGAGTCTCCCGACCTCACTGTAATGGAGAAACTGCGGCGCAATGCATTGGCGAGGGATGTGTGATCCCTGGAGGCGGGTTTCCTGTAATGCCCAAGCCTTTGAAAAGTCAGGCTCATCTTCCTGAAATGCAAATTGCTGATGGGTATGAAACGACTTAACCAGATCGAATGGGGGACGAAGCATCACTATGATTTTTGCATCCCTGTTAAAATCGTAGATACCCTGAATTGCTTCGGTTGAAAACAGGTAACCGGCGGTGGCTTCGCCAATTGCAATGGAGTCGGGATCCGCATCATTAAAAAGTCTTATATAATCGTTCTCCTCAGTCACCCGTCTCAGCTTTGGGAAGTCTGTGGAAAAATAGTAGGGTTCTTTTGGATTTGATAAAAAGGCATTTGGATGTTCCGCCAAGTACATCGCCAGCGAGGTCGTTCCGCATTTTTGGGCGCCGACGATAAAAAAATTGGGACGTGGAATTGGAGAAGCCAAGATTTTTTATGAAAAGATGAGAATTTTGATCAGGAAATTAAAACTAACAATTCGACAAAAGTTCGGCAATCAAAAAATTCCGGATGGTTTCATCCTGCACTGTCTTGATTTCGAGTAGATTCATCCGGTTAGGCTCAATCATTTGCGCTATTCTCAATTTACCGGGACCGGAGGCTGCCATGCTTCTATTCTGAGGGATTTTTCCGACGAAGATCGGCCCACACAATCCGGTGATCCGATCCGTTGCTTTTTCCGACATTCGAGTTTTCGACGTGCCATTCGTCATCAACCAGAATGTGGTCAATCCGGATCCAGGGTAAGCCCGACGGCATCCAGCCAGGCCCATCGCAGGGAGCCGTGTAACCATATCCCCATCCCGCTGCGGTAAACGTATTGTTAAATTCTCCCCAAAATTCCTGGAACAAACTACTCGAAACGGGTGCATTAAAGTCTCCCGCAATGATAATAGGACGACCCTGGCGGTTTTTTTTGACGAATTGGCGACTTTCGTCATGCTCAGATTGACGACGACTCTGATGTAGGTCGAATTTTCCGAACGCGGCTTTCAGGCTACCGGATGCGCGGAGGTCGAGGTGCTTCAGACCATTCTGAACGGATTTGGGGTGGAAATTGAACAGGACCAACTGGCCATCGGGATGATCGATTTCAAAGGCTACGATGCTGACACGATTGAATCCTGAAGTGGTTAAGTGATCCACGACGCGGGCCGGATAACGGCTCGCTACCTGATATTCATTTTCGACGCAGACGTGCCAGTCAGGGAAGACTTCGGACAAGGGAGGCGGTTTGTATTTTTTGTCCCTGGCTTCTTGAAACACAATCAAGTCAGGTTTGATCGAAGTGATTTCAGCAAGGACAGCCGAGAAATCAGGTTCCATTCGCTGCACATTGCACGATAGTATTCGAAGAGGTTGCTGATTGCCAGAATCTTCAATCTTTTCTTTCCCTCGGTCTGGGATGTTGAATTCCATGGCCACGGTCAGTATTAGTATTGCCGTCACTGCGTTCAAGATCACTGCATTTCGGGCCCAAACAAGGCTGAGGGGCAACAGGATGAGTGACGGGATCAGAGCGAAGATGCGGGGCGCAAAACAAAATAAGGCACCAAGAAAAAAATGTTCGGAGACACCGAACAGCAGGATGAGGAAAGCAACTACAAGGCCGAGATTAACTACCGAGAAAACAAATATTACACGGTGTCTCCTGCTGAAATCTGAACCTGAGGTATGACCGGTCTTGCCCATTCATTTTTAATCGTTCATAGAAGCTATGTTGACAAGCCGGAATGCGCTGGACCGGGAAGTCTGAGCCTAAGTTCAGTGGCAAAGGGAGAAACAATATTTGGAAAGTCAGATTTCCTGAAACTGATAATACGAGCTTTCGGCGCCAATTGCGTCAGCAAGGGTTGATGAAAACGAAAATGATGCGAGCGGGGGAATTTGAGCCGATTGAATAGGAGCCAAGAAAAATGACAATTGCCCTTGATGACGTTTGGTTTGGTGGGCGATGTAAGGAACCGCCTCTGGTGTTTATTTAAAGAAATCGCTACATTGGTAACCCAGTTTTAATGCCTCCCTTTCACATCTGCGGACGATTTTGCTGAAAAAACAGGTGACGAGCTCTTGA
>CALAHF010000095.1 GCA_937891465.1 uncultured Verrucomicrobiales bacterium
TTGCGAGAGCCGCTTGAGCAGGCGTTGGATTGGGTCTACATCATCGACCATTCGATCCAGATCGGAACGCTCAAGCTGTGCCTGATTCTGGGGATTCGGCTGCGTGATTTGCCGAGCCCGTCACGGCCTCTGCGACATCACGACATGCGACTGCTGGCGTTGATTCCCACTGAACATTCCAACGGCCAGATCGTTCTTCAGCAATTGGAAAATGCAACAAAGCGCACGGGAATTCCGCGGGAAATCCTGAGTGACCACGGAAGCGACGTTAAATCGGGAGGCGAACTTTTCGTCGCGGCACACCCGGAAACGACGCTTGTTTACGATGCCGCTCATCAGGGAGCGATTCTACTCAAGCGGCTGTTTCAGGCCGACGATCGATGGGCTCGTTTCATCGCGCAACTTGCTCAAACCAAGAGTCGAATCCAACAGACTCTGGATGTGTTTCTGATGTCGCCGAGCTTGCGACCAAAGGCTCGCTACAGGAACCTCGCATCGCTGTTGCGCTGGAGCCGCAGGATTCTGGAATTGCTCGCCCGCGGTACCGCCGGCGGCGCAGTCACCGAACGCACGAAGACCCGCTACGGCTGGATGGAGGATTATCGCGCCGTGCTCAGTGAATGGCTTCGCTGGGAAGATACCGTCAGAAGCAGCGTCGAATTCATTCGCATCCATGGATTTTTTCAGAACTGCGATGTTGAGCTTTCCGCACATCTGCGTGCTCGACCGCCCGCGATGCGTCATGCTCGCGTTGAAGCTGAGTTAATTGCATTCGCTCGTCACGAAAGTGCCTCGACCCGGCCCGGTGAACATCTGGTGGGAAGTTCCGAAGTGGAAGAGTCTGTGTTCGGAAAATTGAAAACGCTTGAGGGAGATCAATCCTCCAGTGGCTTCACTCGTTACGTCCTGAGCCTCGGGGCATTGGTAGGTGACTGGTCCACGACAAGAATCAAGCAGGCGCTGGAGAAAACTCCTGTGAAGGCCGTTCAGGCATGGTGCAACGAGCATCTGCCAGTCTCCGTCCAGGCTCAACGACGCCGCGCCTTTTCCAACTGCAAGCCGTAAACAAATCTCACCTGATCAATATCTTCACGCAACCCCAACTTTGCTGCTGCCTAGCAGCGTGTCCGGGAAGGGGATTATTGGCTTGGCCGTTGGGGTTGGAAAATTCAAAAATTTCCAACGCCCGTCACATCGATCATGTTTGCGAATGACTCACGCGGAACATAGGTGAGTCACGCAGTTCCAGGGGTTTGCAGAGCCTCGAATTTCCCGAGAGACGGCTCCCCGACCACCATTTTACGTTGTCGCGTGCGCACCGCTCCTGAACAACTTCAGCAAGTTGTGAACCAGACACACCAACTGCCATTCCCCCTTCATCTTTTCAAGACTTCGCAGGAGGAAATTGCGAAATCCCAGGCCAGCCTTGATCTGGCCAAACACCGGTTCGATAATCACCTTCCGACGAGCATACTCCTCCTTCCCCTTCTGCGTCCGGTTCCGACGAGCCATCGTCTCCTTCGCCGTCATATTGTTCGGCGGTCGACCTTTCGGAGATTCCGCCACTTTGTCGTTGTGCTTCTGACGACCCGTGGCGATGAACGCGTCGTCGATGCGTTCATTAGAATCCACCGCCTCCATGTTTTCTTCGCTGAAGTAACCCGCGTCGGCGGTCAACGCTTTAATGTTCTCCGTCACACCGGCTTCATTAAGGTTGGTGATCGTCTGGTTCATCATTGGCACCGTCTGGCGAACATCGTTCGCCTGGTCGGTGACATCCGCTGCAATGATAATTTGCTGCTCGTTGGCAACCGCCTGCGCGTTCCCGCACTGATCGAATCCCTTGTTCGAAGTCTTCATGATCTTCGTTTCCGGATCCGTGAAATTCCGTTGGGCTTTTGCATCGGGAACCGCTTCGGCCGGGGTGGTCCGATGGTTGCGACCTTCCGCTTCCATCTTGTCGACGTGGTCCTGAGCTTTCTGGCGAGCCGCTGCTTCCAACGCGGCCTTCGCTTCGAGGATCTTCGCCAGTCGGCCTTCGCGACGTTTCAATTCGTCAGGAATGTCATCGTCCGCCAGATCGCCAAACTGATCATCGGCGTCGGCATCCGCACCATCGGCCAATGCCAGCAGAGCGTCTATTTCCTGCTGCAATTGTTCGGCTTTCGGCCCCATGTGATCGTAGCTCATCGCCTTGTTACGTGAGGCATTCGCCTTGATTTTCGTGCCGTCCAGCGACAGCCGCCCGACCTTCAACAGGCCGGCTTCCCGACACAATATCAGCACTTCCAGAAACAACGACGGCAGATGTTTCAGATGCCGAACGCGAAATTCCGCGATGCGACGAAAATCGGGAATGTCATTACCCACGATCACTCGAAAGGCCGCGTCCGTTGCACATCGCTTCATGATCTTCCGTGAGGAAAACACGCCCTCGCTGTAAGCATACAGCATCAGAACAAGCATCATCCGAGGATGAAACGGCGGCTGACCACCGTTGTCGCCCCCGTAGTCGTTAACGATTGGCGAAATATCGATCTGAGTCGTCACTTCCAACAGAAAGTAAGCCAAATGATATTCCGGAAGCCAGTCTCGCGGCGACGGAGGAAACAACCAGCTCGCATCCGGCTGCCAATCGCGAAACTTACGACTCATCTGGGAACCCGCTCAAACAATAACAAAAAAATGGCCTGTCAACTGACACTTCAATACATCAATTGCTCAACCACATCCAGGGCTACGTGGGTATCCGGACAAGCTGCTAGGCGCCGCGAAGGCGAAGAGCATCACGTTTGTCAGTGACGGAGCGGTCTGGATCT
>CALAHF010000096.1 GCA_937891465.1 uncultured Verrucomicrobiales bacterium
GAACTCAAAGATGCCGGCGAATACGAGAATACGATCATCATGTATTGGTCCGACCACGGCATTGGATTGCCCCGCGCAAAACGGTGGCTCTACGATTCGGGAACGCGCGTTCCAATGATCGTGCGGATTCCTGAAAAGTTCCGCAATGAAGGTCAGGGAACCCCGGGTTCGGTTGATGATCAGCTCGTTAACTCCACCGATTTTGGACCCACCGTTTTGAATCTCGCTGGATTGGAATTGCCGGATTATTTCCAGGGCCGTTCTTTTCTTGGAAAGAACTTATCAGAGCCACGCACTCATATTTTCGGAGCGCGGGATCGGATGGATGAACGCTACGACATCATCCGAGCCGTTCGTGACAAGCGGTTTCGTTACATCCGAAATTTCGAACCGCTCAAACCGTATTATCAATACATGAATACTCCGGAAAAAGGGGCGACGATGAAAGAAATTCGTCGGCTTGAAAATTCCGGAGAAACGCTTTCCGAAGGAATGGCTCCGTTTTCCGCTGATCGAAAACCGGTTGAAGAACTTTATGATCTGGAAGCGGATCCACACGAAATTCACAATCTCGCAGCCGATTCGGCTTATTCTGAAAAGCTCGCAGAATTGAAAAGAGCGCTGAGTGATTGGCAATTTGAAATTGGCGACATCGGCTTGCTTCCTGAATCTGAAATCGAAGTTCGCGAGCCAAACGCAGGTTCCGCTCGCGAGATTTTGAATGGCAAAACTGAGTTGATCGCAACACTCGTCGATATCGCGACCAAGGCTTCGGAAGGAAAGTCCGCGTTCCCCGATTTGAAAAAAGCGCTCAGTCACGAAGACGCAGCGGTTCGCTATTGGGGTGCGACAGGATTGGGAAATTTTGCGGACGATGCGAAAACGGATGCCGAAGCGGTTTCGAAGTTGGAAAGCCAGCTCGACGATGAATCGCCGGCGGTTCGCATCGCTACAGCGCGTGCGCTTTGCCGAATGGGGAAAACCGAGCCCGCCCTGAAAAAACTTGGCGAAGAGCTTTCTGGTGAACATCAGTGGGCACGGTTGCAGGCGGCGATTGCTCTCGATTATCTTGATGAAACGGCCCGCCCGGTCCTCGCCGATTTGCAGGGTGCCCTGAAAAAACAGCCAAACAAATACATCATTCGAGTTGCCAACAAAGCCGTGAACGACTTGCTCGGCACGACGGAAAAAGTCCCGTGATGACCCGCCTCACCTTTCAGGAATTTCTCGCCGTCCGTGACGAATTCGATGCAGCGGTTCAAACAACGCCCGGCATTTCCCAATTCTGCAGTAGCACAGGGTGGGCGATTCCTGCCTTTCGGGGGCTTCATGAATTTGATCCTGAAACGACGAATACGTTCATCGTCCACGAAGGCGATTCCTGGATCGTCTTTGTCGAGAAAACGCCCAACTATTTTTACCCGTTTGAATCAGCCTGGATGTTTCAGTGCCCACTCATTGGGCCGAATTCGGTCGATCTCTTAACCCGGGCGAAAGCAGAATTTCTCGAAGGCCCGAATGGATTTGTTATTGGCGGGATTCCCAAAAACGGAGCGTTATTTGAAAAGCTCGAAAGCCTGAATTCGCTTCAATTCGAGAATTTCCCAACGACCGGCTGCATGATCATCGACCTCGAAAACGGCGTCGATCAATGGCTGGGCCGCCGTTCGAAAAAATTTCGCCGGACCATTCGCGATGCTCAAAAAAACTGTTCTGAGGTGGTAATCGAAGACGCAGATTTAGATTTTGATCGGCTGTTCGCCATTCAGGAACAGACCTACAAATGGAAAGACGGGTCTGATATTTTTCACCACGATGACTGCCTGAAGTTCTATCAGGCGATGATCGAATCAGAAAAAACGCTTCGGTTGCGAGTTGCTATCGTTGACGGGGAAGACGCTGCATTTTTGCTCGGAGCTGTTTTTGGAAACACCTTTCGCGGTCTTCAAATGAGCTACATCGAAAAACACAAATCACTTGGGCTTGGCAATTTTCTTCAGATCGAAACCATCCGCCACATGGCTGAAACCGAAAACATCACGACCTACGATCTCGGTATGTTTTCCGAATACAAAAGCCGCTGGGCAGACGAGACCCGTGAATTTGTCGGGTGCTTTGTGGTTTTGTAAAAAACGAACTAACAGGGGCGGCAAGCTGGCTTGCCAGCGGTTCACACTTAGGAAATCGCTTTTCCCACATCTTTGCAATCACCGCGCACCGCCCGCAAAGTTGAAAGGGACGCAGCACGATGCGAAGCGATGGAGGGGAAATGTAAAATATCGTTCAGGTGAACTTTGGAACGTTCTGCCGGGCCGTAAAAATCAAGATTCCGGAAATATCTCAGAAGCTAACGGATCACCTCAACTGCGTATATGAACAGATTGGAATGAGCGCTCTTTAAGTGTTCAAATAAACAGTCATGCCGACTGTTTACCGTCCTCGCCGACCCAGAGCTTCACCCCTTTGGC
>CALAHF010000097.1 GCA_937891465.1 uncultured Verrucomicrobiales bacterium
TTATCTTCCAAGAGCTCACGCTCCCTTACTTGAAGAGCTGGGGCGGAAAATGGAATACCCAGGCTCCCTTCAAACTGGTTCACGCCAACTCCAGTCCGAAAAAATACGAAGACGAAGGCCGGACAAAACTCGTTTTTCTTTCCAACGTTCTTAAAACCCCTGCGACACTCGGATACGAAAATCTCGGCGGCGTAATTTTGACCGAAGTGAACGGAAAAGAGATTAAAAACATCAACGATCTTAGCAAAGCCTTTGCCGCAGCTCCTGAAAAAGGAATCCACCGCATTGAGTTTGAAGGTTACCCCAAGGTGATCTTCGTTGACGACAACGTCTCGAAGCAAATCAATCTTCAGCTGATTCAATACGGTATCACCGAGCTCGAACGCTTGAAGTGATCTTCCAAATCAACGGGCCAGCCCATTGAAAACTTTTCACCAACTCACGCGACTCTTTTTGAGTTGCGTGGTTGCTACAATTTTTTGGTGCAGTGAGGCCTCTGCCGGATCGATCACGATCGAAATCCGGCATTTGTGGAAGAACGAGCCTTTGACGATTCCAAGCAAAGGCTTCACAACAACGGCTGGGGAAACCATTTCAGTCACGAGGCTCAGCTACCTGCTGAGCAATCCCGTTCTGACTCGAACCGAAACAAAAAAACGCCTCGCACGCTCTGACTGGTTTGCGTTTGTCGACGCCGAAGCGGGAAACGCATCCATCATTCTCAGAAATCTCCCCGACGCCAGGATCTCCAATTTGGCATTTGAAATCGGCCTCGATGAGAAGGCCGACAAAAGCGAGATCAGCCAATATCCAGCCAATCATCCGCTGAACCCTCTGGTAAATGGACTGCACTGGAGTCCACAAGGTGGATACATTTTTCTCGCTCTTGAGGGCCACACTTCTGAAGGCGGTGCGTTTTCCTATCATTTGGGAAACCCATTAAATCGTATCCCGATTTCACTTCCGGTTGAATTGGACTTGAATCGCGACAGCACCATTCATCTCGATTTTCATCTTGATCGAATTTTCGACTCCGATCCGCCGTTCGCTACTCAATCGCAGACATCCACTCACTCGCGAAAAGGCGATCCAGTTGTGGAAATACTGAAGACCCGAATAGCAGAAGCATTCACGGTTAAGCAAGTCACTGACGTTGAAATAATTGCTCTGGAAAACGTTATCACCGGTGAGAAGACGGGCAGCCCATTGATCGGAACGCCCTATCGTTTCAAATTACGAAAAGGATTCCCCATTCCAAATCTACCGACAGATTATCCACTCACCGACGAACGCATTAAGTTGGGAGAAGCGCTCTTCCACGACGCCCGACTTTCACGAACCAACAAGATTTCATGCGCTTCGTGCCACGAGAAAAAACTGGCGTTCACCGATGGCGCTCAAAACTCTGTTGGTGTGGAAAGTCGAAAAGGAATCCGCAATTCAATGCCGCTTTTGAATCTTGCCTGGAAAAATTCATTTTTTTGGGACGGTCGAACTCCTTCACTCCGGGAGCAGGCACTTGCCCCCATCGAAGATCACCTGGAAATGGATGAATCGCTTGCAAATGTTGTTTCCAAAATTGCAGATTACGAGCCGCTTTTCGAGAAAGCCTTTGGATCACCTGAAATCAACGCCGGGAGAATCGGGATCGCGATCGAACAATTTGTGATCACGCTGACCTCATTTGACTCACGCTTTGATCAAGCCGCGGCGGGAAAAATCGAGCTGACAGCATCGGAAAAACGTGGCCTTGAGCTATTTATGACAGAATTTGATCCCCGACGAAACCTTCGCGGAGCGGACTGTTTTCACTGTCACGGCGGAGCCTTCTTCACCGATCATCGCTTTCGAAACAACGGCCTTGCTTCCACTGGTGATGATCGGGGCGTGGAAAATGTGACCGGCAAAAAATCGGATCGGAATAAATTTTCAACCCCTTCTCTCCGCAACATCGCCCTGACCGCTCCCTACATGCACGACGGCAGATTTGATTCACTGGAAGAGGTCGTGGCTCACTATGTGTCCGGAATTCATCGCAGCGAAACTCTTGACCCCAATCTAGGCAAACATGGTGGAAATGGGATCCCACTCAGTGAAGATGATCAGAAAGCACTCATCGCATTTTTAAGATCACTGACCGACGAAAAGCTGACCACTCCCGAAAAACGAAACAACAGGGTTGGTTCATCGAATCAATAGGGTCTGTTCGAAACGCACATTTCATCTTCGTTTGTCATCTCCTTGAAAGGTGACTTGAAGCATAATGTCGTGTTGTTATACGCTGCACGCGTCCTTCCCTGCCGATGAGAATTTTATTAATCGAAGATCATCCAAAACTTCAGCAAAGTTTGCTGCGTGCACTCAGGAATAACAAATTTGCCGTAGATGCTGCAAGTGATGGACGAGAAGGGCTAAATAAAGCCGAAGACAACGAATACGACGCAATCCTTCTGGATGTAATGCTTCCTGAAATGGATGGCTGGAGTGTTTTAGAACAACTCCGCGAATCAAAGAGCACCCCTGTGATCATGCTCACGGCTCGCGATTCGCTTGATGACCGGGTAAAAGGGCTCGATCTCGGAGCGGATGACTATTTACCAAAGCCATTTCAAATCCCCGAACTACTGGCCCGCATTCGGGCCGTGATTCGCCGCGCTGCCGGCCAATCAAAAACAAGCATTTTGCTGGGGGACTTCTCACTCGACTTAAAGGCGAAAAAACTGACGCAACAAGGTGAGGCAATTGCAATCACTGCGCGAGAGTACGGATTAATCGAATATTTGGCTCTTCATCGTGGTGAAGTCATTTCCCGAACAACGCTGTACGAACACCTTTTCGACGAAGAAGACTCATCACTTTCAAATTTGCTCGACGTGAACGTTTCTCGAGTGCGGAGCAAGTTGGGCAAGGATTTTATAATCACCCATCGCGGTCACGGCTATTCGATCGAATAAATCATGTACCATTCCATTGCCTGGCGACTTCAAATTTCATACGGATTGCTTCTCATTGCAGCATTCGTAGGACTTGGGATTACATCGTATCATCTCGAACGTTCCAGCCAGCTGAGTTCAATCGATACCGGGCTGCAAATGCGCGGCACTCGGGTCACCGGAGCGCTTTACAGAATGCGACTTCCCCTGACAGTTCCAAAAGGGGCTGAACTGGATTTGCCACGCCACGACGCTCTTTTTACCCCTCCCGATGAATTTCCTTTTTATTATCGAATCTGGAATAACGAACAGGAGATTTTATTGCGTTCGAACACGGGCCCCGACGAAATTCCATTCCCCCAAGTTGGCGAAAAAACACCCGATGATGGCCTTGTCCGAAACCGGAACGATTTTCGCGAACGGATTTACAGAACGCCCCGGGGATTTATTGCGATGGTTGGCCGAAATGCCTCCACCGAATTCGCCACGATCCGAAGCCAAACAGCAAAACTTGCCGGTGCCGGTTTAATCATTCTAATCGCAGGACTTTTGCTGAGCCACTACCTTGCAAAGCGCACTCTGAAACCCATCGCGGACATCAGTGATGCGGCAAAACGGATCGCTGACGGGGCTTTGGATGAACGAATCGAAACGCAGGGAAATCAGTCGGAACTCGGCCAACTTGGCGAGGTTTTGAATAACACATTTGATGAACTTGAGGGCGCCTACCGTCGTCAGGAACAATTTACTGCAGATGCCTCACACGAGTTACGGACTCCCGTAACGGTCATTCTCACGGAAATTCAAAGTGCCCCTCCCCTCTCCCGATCGCCTGATGAATATGAAGAGTGTTTAAAGGTTTGCGAGGAGTCCGCCATTTCAATGCAACGGCTGTTGCAACAACTGGCAACGCTGGCGCAATTCGATTCTGGAAAAGTGGAATTGAACTCACAAACTCTGAACCTCAAGGAACTTGCTGAAGCTACGATCGAACAATTCAGACCAGTGGCCAGCGACAGTGGAATTACGGTAACTTCTCAACTCGCCAACGAATCCTGCCAAGGAGATCCCGATCGCCTTTCGCAAGTCTTGACGAATTTTTTGATGAACGCAGTCGCCTACAATCAAGATGGAGGAACGATCTCCGTTTCCGTGGAGCGAGAAAATAAAGATGTGCTCTTGAAGGTTTCCGACACCGGAATTGGAATCGAAGACGAAGACCTGCCACATTTGTTTGAGAGATTTTACCGAGCTGATAAATCCCGCTTCGGCAGCGACGAAAACAGCGGCTTGGGACTGGCCATCTGTAAAGAAATCGCCGAAGCACACGGAGGGCAAATCACTGTCGAAAGCGAACTGGAAAAGGGATCGACATTTATTCTGAGAATTCCCTGCTAAAAGGAGCCAAAAAGGCCCGATTGTAATCTTGATGAAAGGTAACTTGCGCTAAGATGCGCAATGAATTTGAAAAATCGGCCCCCATTTTTTATCCTCAAGGCTCTCGGCCAATGGGGATCTAAAAAACGACTTTTCGTTTGGCTGATTTCAACATTCATCCTTAACGCCGCAAATTCATTCGCTGAAGACACGGTTGGATACGTGCGATTGAAGACAACTCCCGCCGAAGACACCTTGGCTTGGGATGATGTGAATCGGTTCTCCGACATCCCGCTCAAAGAAGAAGATGCTTTTTCCGGGCAAGTCGATTCCGCAGCAGGGAGCACGATTATCGTTAGCAACAGCCCAGCTTGGACTGTGGACAAGTTCAAATATGCGCAAGGCTCTCAGTCTCGAACCTTCTTTGTTGAAGTAATCTCCGGAGCCAGTGTCGGGGCGACATTCGACATCACGGAAAACACCTCGAATTCGATTACCGTAAATTTAGGCGTTGGGAATCTGAATTCAATTGCTCAAGGGGACGACATTCGAATTGGCTCCTACTGGACGCTCAACTTATTATTCCCGGATGGAGGAACACTGACGCCGTCTACTGCTGGATCTGATGGAACGGCAGTTTTGTTTCCGACGTCATCACTTGATGGGCCGGCGTTTTCAGGCACAACTAGTTATTACTATCGGAGTGATTTGGGCCATTGGATTGATGAATCAGCCCCTTTAACGGATGCAGGTGATCTAGTTATCCCTCATGACGCGCTACTCGTCATCCGTCAAGACCCCGCCATTCCAATCAGCACCTACTTTTTTGGATTCGAGGCACCTGTGAACCAGGGTATTTCGGCAACGATCAGCTACGATGAAGACGTTACAGCGCCTGAAATCACAGTCGAACAACCTGCGGAAAATAATCTGGTGGATGGCGTTTCGGTAAAAAATTTCGGCGAAGTTGCTGTCGGAGGAAATACCCAACTCACTTTTACAATCACTAATGACGGAGCCAGTGCGTTATCAGGACTGGCGGCATCCGTTGACGGAACGAACAGTGGTGAGTTTGTTGCGAGTGCTCTATCAACAACAAGTTTGAACGCAGGCCAAAGCACAACCCTGACCGTGACATTTACGCCAACCGCGGCCACAACACGGACTGCTGCGTTGCACATCGCAAGCGATGATGCGGATGAAAATCCGTTCGATATCGGATTAACCGGAACGGGAACCGCTCCTGAAATTGCAGTTGAGAACCCGTTGAATACGGGCCTCGGCGATGGAGTCAGCCCTATTGATTTTGGCACCCCGAACGTGGGCGGCACAACAACGCAAACTTTCACCATTCGGAATGCAGGGAATTCCGTTTTGAACAGCCTCGCAGCAAGCGTTGATGGAACCAATGGAGCGGAATTCGTAGCGGGATCCATCGGTGCAACCGCATTGAATCCCGGTGAGACAACAACGGTGACAGTCAGCTTCACACCTGCAGCTGAAGGGGGGCGTTCAGCCGCACTCCACCTTTCGAGTAACGATGCCGACGAAAACCCGTTCGACATTGCACTCACGGGGACAGGGACTGTCCCTGAAATTGTAATCGAACAGCCCGTGAATTCACCTCTCGCAGATGGCGCGGGCACAGTTGATTTCGGAGATGTGACGGCAACGGAGAATTCCGCAAAAACATTCACGATTCGCAATACGGGAGCCGGAACGCTCAGTGGGTTGGCGTTGAGTGTCGACGGAAGTAACGCCTCTGAATTTATGGCGTCCGGATTGAGTGCCACAAGTCTGGCTTCGAATGCAACGGCGACGTTCCTAGTCACTTTCACACCGGATGCAGCCGGAAACCGCTCAGCCGCAATTCACGTGACCAGCAATGATTCCGATGAATCTCCCTATGACATTGCACTGACTGGAAACGGACTGGATGCAGAAATCTCTGTCGAGGAACCGGTGAACGTTGGTTTGATCGACGGAGTCAGCATCATTGATTTCGACGAAACGAATGTCGGTGTTGCTGTCACAAAGACATTCACCATTCGAAACGTCGGAACCGAAGATTTAACGGATCTTGTCGCTACGTTTTCGGGAACCAATACCGGTGACTTCGCTACTGCCGCCTTCGGCTCCACCACCGTTGCGGCCGGAGATTCAACCACAGTTGATATCACATTCACCCCGTTAGCTGAAGGTGCCAGAACTGCAACTTTGGAAATTGCCAGCAACGACCGTGACGAAAATCCGTTTCAAATTTCTCTGACAGGAAATGGAACTGCGCCTGAAATTGCAGTCGAGCACCCGGTCAATACAGACCTTACTGATGGCGTTGCTTCGATCGATTTTGGGAACGGGAATGTGACTCAATCGATCGTGAAATCATTTACGATCCGCAACAGCGGTGATGGTCCCCTGAGCGGAATTGCACTGCAGGTTACTGGTGATCAGCAATCGGATTTTGTAGCCAATAATCTGAGTTCAAATTCAGTAGCAGTCGGTGAAACCGCAACATTTGATGTCACGTTCACGCCGACTTCATCAGGAGTTCGCAACGCTGCTATCGAAATCACAAGTAATGATGCCGACGAAAACCCGTTCGACATTGCACTCACCGGGACAGGACTCGATCCAGAAATCACAGTTGCAGAATCCAGTTCAGATCTCACTTCCGGTTCAAGCAGCCTCGCTTTTGGAAGTGCCGAACCGACTCAAACGATCGAGAAAACTTTCACGATTCGGAATACCGGAAATACTGACCTCACAGACCTCGAAGCGACTGTCACAGGAACAAATGACGCTGACTTCGTGGCCGGAGCATTGAGCACAACCAGTTTGGCTGCCGATGAAACGGCTACGGTAACAGTCACTTTCACCGCAGGAGATTTGGGAGCGCGTTCTGCGACGCTTTCAATCGCCAGCAACGATCGCGATGAAAATCCATTCACCATCACACTTTCTGGAATTGGAATCGAGGAGCTGCCAGATCGAATTGAAGTGCCGGGAGATTCTGCAAGCGAACCTGCGGCTACTACAGTCGCATTTACCGACGAAGCAGTCGGAAATTATGCCGGCCTTGTTTCCGACGCAGTTTCAGATCCAGTCGGTTGGTTCTCCGCCAGAAAAATCAAAACGTCAGGTTCATTCTCCGCGAAGTTTTCGGTGAACGGCGTTTCGCAATCAATCAAAGGTGTTTTCGATGAAACGACCGGCGCGTTCAGCACTGTTGTCACCAACAAATCCGGAAACGTTTTCACAGTCACAATGGGCTTGGAAGAAAGCGGAGCTGGCCGCCAGATCGGAGGAACAATTGATGTCGATGGAGATCTTTTCACCGTTCGAGCAACGCAATCGTCATTTCATAAAACGAAGAACCCTGCACCTTGGGCAGGTCGTTACACCTTCCTTTTCCCAAGTGATCCAAATCAGACCGATGGTTCAATCCAACCTCTCGGAGATGGGTATGCCAAAGGCACAATTTCGACTAGCGGAACTGTGAAAATTGCGGGCCGTCTCGGAGATGGCACCAAGCTGTCGCTGGCAACTGTGGCTGGAGCCGATGGATCGCTCCAGGTTTTCCGGAATCTGTATCGAACCAATCCGAAAGGAATTTTAGGCGGCACCTTGTCCCTCCGTGATGTGGACAACATCAGTGAAATCGACGGCACTCTGAAATGGGTGAAATTCGCCGATACCCGGGAATCGCGCTACCCGACTGGATTTGATATCAATCAATCCGCGATTGGCGGTTTCTACAGCGCGCCTTATCGGAACGAACAGATCCTTTCAAGCCTCGACGACTCTGATGACAATGCTCGTCTTACGATCGCTAAAGGCAATGTCGCTGCGCTTCCGGAATTGCCTTTCACCTGGACCGAATCAAACAAGGCGATCTACACCCGCCTTGGAACGGAAAAGCTGAGCCTCAAGTTCTCTGCTAAGCATGGAACCTTCTCCGGTAGCTATGTTGACAAAACGACTGGTCACAGCATTAAAATAGCAGGCGCCGTTTTGCAGCCGCAGCAAATCGCGGCAGGATATTTTATCGGTGATGAGCAGACGGGTTACGTTCACATTTCCAGCGCCACGTCTCCAACCATTGAGGTGAAAGAGCTTCTCACTGACACGACGCTGAACGACGGGTCGGCAACGCCTTCGATTGCTGAAGGAACTGATTTCGGTGATGCGGGATTTGAGGGTGGTTCAGCGGAACGTAGTTTTCTAATCACCAACGTCGGCACGGGAGATCTCGTTTTGACAAAAACACCGGTGATCACAGAAGCGACTCCAAATTTTGCGGTCGCGGCCATGAACGGCGGGTTTTTAAAGGCGGGTGAAAGCACCCTGGTGAAGCTCATTTTTCAACCGACGGCTGCTGGAACGCATTCTGCAGACATTGCGATTCATTCAAACGACCGAACCACCAATCCGTTCACGTTCGCCGTGCAAGGAACCGGAATCGCAGGTTCGCTCACTACAACCGCAGGTGGCGAAGGGGATTTCTCAGGCGATACCCCAACTGACTCCGCTGCTAATGTGGCAACGACTAATGCCCTTCCTGATGTTTTCCCGAAAGGAACCTACACCGGCATCGTCCAGGAAAATCTTCCAGGCGAGCCCACGGTTGGTTACGTTAAGCTTTCGTTGAGCAAGGGCGGACTTTCGGCATTCTCTGCCAACTTCTATCACGACGATGGAAAACGCTACGGGTTCAAAAATACCTTCGATCCTGCAAATGGCTCAACTTCAGGCGACATCACAAAAGCGACGGGAGATCTGATCAACTACGCGCTCCAACTTGGGGAAACTGATGCAACCTCTGATCTGCGAATCTCCGGCACGTTTTTCGATGGTGACCGCGAACTCACATTTACGCTTTTCCGAACCGGTTTCGACAAAACCAATCCTGTCGATGAATCGCTTCAAGGCCGCTACACAATGCTAATTCTCGGGAACGAAGATTTGGGTGAAAATTATCCACACGGGCATGGCGCAGTGCTTGTCACGGTCGGTTCGACGGGAACGGTTAAAGCCGCTGGAACGCTTGGCGATGGCAAAACATTCTCACACTCGGGCGTTTTGAGCCGCGATCTCGACTGGCAGCTTTTCAAGTTTCTCTACAGCACAAAACCAAAAGGATTCATCAGCGGAAAACTCACCTTCCGCGATCTCGCAGGTATCTCAGATTTTGATGGAAACCTTCATTGGAAGAAGCGTTCTCACAGCCGTGAGAAATATTTTGACCGCGGATTCGATCTCACCGCACAGGCGATCGGTTCGAAATTCGTTGCCCCTGTTTCCGGGGAGTTTGTGATGCCCGGTTTGGTCGACACACTCGAAAACGCGGAGTTTTCAACCAACGACGCAGGGATCGTGGCCCCGGCTCCAAACGTGCTGAATTTCACCTGGAGCACGAAACATAAATTGGCTTTCACACGCGTCGGAACTGAAACCGTCAAACTCGCAGTCTCTTCAAAAACGGGTGCGCTGTCCGGTAGCTACTCTGACAAAAACAATTCGGCCTCGGCAAAAATCAAAGGTGTCGTTTTTCAAAAACAAGGCATCACCGGCGGTGTCAGCAACAGCGGCACGACGACCGGTTCTGTCATTATCTCTCCGATAGCCCCTTAACCTTTTTCACGAACCAACCCTATTGATTCGCCAAACCAACCCTGTTGTTTCGTTTCACCTCCTCATTTGATATCATGCGCCACCTCGTAAAACTCTCCCTTGTTTTCGCACTTCTAATTTCTACCACGGCAAAATCAGAGCCGATCGTGGAATCGTGGTTTACTGAGCTCTCCGGTCGCTACGCGCGGATTTACCCCACGCTTGCTGACCAAAATTCGGGAACTTCGGCGACAACCTGGAGCCGGGGGCAAGGCACTCAATCCTTACCAACTTACGCTGGCGTCAGCGAAGTTTCCGTAACAGCGACAGACGTTTACATTCGCACGTCAGGGCTTGGCTTTCATGTGATGGGCCCCTGGTATGGCGACGAAGCCAAACAGAATCTGTTTCCAAATTACCCATCAAACCGCGCGGCGATCTACCGCTTTACCCGGACACCCGGGACTCCACCGGCAAACAAAACACCGACAGGCCTCGGTGCGATCGGTTATTTCGTCGATGGCATCGCCATGTTTGATAGTCGGGACGCATTTTCCTACTCAAATGCCAACGGCCAGGATGCGCGACCGCAGACCGCGTTCAATGGAGACGGGGTTTGGAATCGGGACGCATATGTCAACGAATCGGTCACTTTCGATCCTGCAAACGCTCACCAAGCAGGGCCGAATCATCACTATCACGCAAACCCTCCGGGGCTCCGTTTTCTGCTCGGAGGAAGCGTTGACTACAATCCGGCAACAAACACCTATACGGAAAGCCCCAACGGAAAGCACTCGCCAATTTTGGGTTGGGCACAAGATGGCATTCCCATTTACGGCCCCTATGGATTCAGTGATCCACTGGACACGAATAGCGCGCCTCGCCGAATGATCAGCGGCTATCAAAAACGAAATCTCGCAATGGATGCCGCGAGAAACAGCCTGCCACAATGGACCAACACCTTGGAAGGGCGCTCCACAACGATTGCCGCGAATGTGAACGGTCCCAACGTCAGCACTCAGTATCCGCTGGGTCACTACCTAGAGGATTATGAATACAAAGGAGACGCCGGCCTGACTCTCGGCGTTGATTTTGATCTCGATATTCACAACGTTCGTTTTTGCAAAACGCCGGAATACCCCGATGGCGTTTATGCTTATTTCACGAACATTGAAGCCGACGGCACTCCGGTTTTCCCCTACAACATTGCCCGGGTTTATTTCGGAAATCCTACGGGTGGCGCAGAAAACAGCATTCCTGCCGGTGCAGAAAAAATCTTTGAAGGCGGTCCCGAAAGACCTGCGAAGCTGAAATCGATCGACGTTGATGAGTCGGCCGAAGAAGTCACCATCACGTGGTCCTCTGCGGAAGGCGGCTACTACAAAGTCGAAAGCTCTGCGGATCGCGCAACGTGGGAAGACCTTCCTTCACGGGTCTCTGCAAACTCGGAAATGACTTCCGTCACCGATGGTCATTTCTCGACCGAAGACGACCAGTATTACCGCGTCCGACTCGATTCCATCACCCCATTCGATGACGCCGGTTTTGACTACGACACCAATTTATTGGATGACGGCTCAACCGTCAGTCTTTTGGTCAGCCTAACATTTGGAGGAGCGACCCCACCTCCTTCCGATTTATCGAAATTTCCGTTCTCTCTATTATTTGACGGTCAACCCGTGACGGTTCTTTCGAGACCTTCCCAATATGCATTGGAGATTCAAATCGACGCTTCAACGCTTTCGAACGGATCCCACACCATCTCGGCAACGTGGGCCGAATCAGGAGAATGGACAGGCACCTATTTTAAGGATGCCCCCCACAATGTACTGCTTCTCATCGTTGACGACTGGGGAACTGACTCCAGCCCGATCGACAACAACACGACACTTAATCCGGGCACAACATTCCCGACCATGGCAAATTTACAGTCATTGGCAGCCAATGGATTACGTTTCACGAACGCCTATTCTCAACCCGTTTGTTCTCCAACCCGGGCAGCTTTGTTGACCGGACGTCAAGCATTTCGCACTGGAGTTGGTGCACCTGGAGATGCCATCAACGTCGCGGAAACAACACTCCCCGATGCATTCTCAGCTGACAATTCTCCGTTCGAAATCGCAACCTATGGAAAGTGGCACCTCGGTGGAGGTGATACGGGATACAACACACTCGGCGGCTGGCAGGAATTTATTGGAATCACAGCGGGAGGAGTCACTGACTACGAAAATTGGAATCGAAATAACAACGGCACGTCAGCGAATTCCACACTCTATTCCACAACCGATCAAGTAAACGAAGCAAAGGCATTTATCGATACTCAGGAAACGGCTGGCAAAAACTGGTTCGTTTGGATGGGGTTCAACGCACCTCACACACCATTTCACGAACCTCCCGCAGCTCTTCTTCAGGGAAAAACTGGAACCAGCAACCGCGCGCTTTACGAAAAGTCGCTCGAAGCGCTCGACACGGAAATCGGTCGTTTGCTTCAGTCCGTTGACTATGCAAATACGACAGTAATTCTTGTAGGTGACAACGGCACTCCCGGCCAGGTTGTTCAAGCTCCCTATGGAAACGGCCACGCAAAAGACGATCTTTACGAAGGTGGAATTCATGTCCCCATGATCGTTCGAGGCCCCTCAGTCAAAGTCCCCGCAGGTTCCACAACCGACAAATTTGTCCACGTTACAGATCTGTTCCCAACCGTTCTTGAACTCGCCGGTGTCGCGGATCCCACAACTGGAGTCGACGGAGCCAGCATCGTTCCAATTCTAAACGGGACCGACACAACCCAACGCCTCGTCGTTGCAGAGAAAATTGGAACTGAAAGCGGACGCTCCCTTCGAAGTGAGGCCTATCCTGACTACAAGCTCATTATTATGGGTGACCCGATTTCGTCTACCGATGATCCCACTTTTGAATTCTACAACTTGGGGAATGATGAAAATGAACTTTCCCCTCTCAACATTGCCGGACTGACAGGAACTCCACTGGCCGCCTACAATTTTCTCATCAGCAAAGACGCCGAAATCGGTGGTGGATATTCCAATCCAGCGGTTGGTCCGGAGGACACGCTGTATCTTCAACTACCAACAGTCACTGGTGCCGCAGGCGTTCCTGCAAACATGAACCTGGCCCCCACGAGCATCACAGTGGACGGCGTGACCGCTACGTTCGTTGCTCGAGTCGACCAAAACGAAACCGCTGATCGCTATTGGGTGAAATGCACGCTCCCTGAAGCAGACCAGTATTCAGCTGCGACCGTAACTTTTCCGGACAATCCCAATACAGGTGACCCTCGCTCCTTCACCGCGACGCAAATTGTTGTCGCTCCGTGATTTTTATTTTTCACGAACCAATAGCAGGAAAAAACCGGCGATACCGCCTTTCAAAACCCCGCCGATTCACGACAACATTGTTTCGGATACTCAAAGACTTAGCCCTGACGTGATTTGGCAGGGTACGTTCAACAAATCAACCCTGTTCGTTCGTAATTCTATTTTACAAGCCCGGGAATTCAGGCCCGCCATCTTCGTCGCCCAATCCGGGGTCGAGCCCTTTCTCTTCCATTTTCTGGAGAACGACGGACATGTCCTCAACCTCGTCCCAGACGTGTTGCGCGATATAAATCGGCGCTTCCTGCTGAACGGCTAAAGCAATCGTATCGCTCGGCCGGCCGTCGATCTCGACTATTTTTCGATCTTCGAGTTCGTTCTCGGCCACAATGATCATCCGGGCAAAATAAACACCTTCGTTAAAATCGTTGATCACGACCCGGTCTACGTGCGCTCCGAGTGACGTCAGCACGTCGGCGAATAAATCGTGCGTTTGTGGACGCGGCTTAGGCGTACCATGAATGAACATCGTGATCGCGCTGCCGACAAACTGATCGACGTAGATCACAAAAACCTTTTCGTCATTGCCCAAAAAAACCGCAGACCCCGCACTGGTTGGCAGAACGGCGCGAACTTCGATTTCGACAACGGATTTTTGCGACATGAGAAATGAGAATGGAAAACTGACTCTCGTATCAGACGAAGTGGGACGCAAATTTTTAAGCGATTTCAGCACCGGAATTTCCGTTAGCCGCTAAAAAGGCCCGATGCTCTTTGGCCACGTGAATGTATTTCTCCGCCATTGCTCGATTCGATTGCTGCTCTTTTAAATCGAGACTGCGAACGACTTTTGCAGGAGATCCCATCACCAGTGATCCCGGTGGGATTTTCTGACCTCGCGTTATAAGTGATCCCGCACCAATAATTGAGCGCGCCCCGACTTCAGCATCGTCCATGACGATTGCCCCCATCCCGACAAGCACTTCGTCATCGATCGAACATGCGTGAAGCATCGCCCGGTGTCCGCATGTCACAAAACTTCCTACCGTTGTTCCTAGATCACTCGCGAGATGGATGACTGCTCCATCCTGAATATTACTTCCCGGGCCAACCTTGATGGACTGAATATCGCCGCGAAGAACTGCTTGATACCAGACACTAACATTCTCTTCAAGAGTCACATCTCCAACGACAACCGCGCCTGGAGCAATAAAAACGCTCTTGTCAATCTGCTTAGGGTATGTTAAATGCTTACAAATGGGAAGTTCAAGGACCATGACACTTTGTGGCTTACAATGACCTCGAAACCACTGAAATCAGCGAAAAATGCCGTAAAAAAGCATAAAAACGCTGAAAACCCCGTGTTTTCAAGGGAAAACGCTGGACTATCCCACCTAATCCAACTAATAAAACTACGATGAATAAGGGAGAATTAATCCAAGCAGTCCAGAAAGCCCTCGGTGAAGAGACAACGAAAAAAGCAGCTGAAGACGCTGTAAAATCCGTTCTCGAATCAATTGCCAAGGGAGTTAAGAAAGACAAGTCCGTTCAGCTGATCGGTTTTGGTACCTTCGAAGTCCGCAAGCGTTCCGCCCGTATGGGTCGTAACCCGAAGACTGGTGAAGCTATCAAAATCAAAGCGTCCAAGACTGTCGGCTTTAAGCCATCTTCAGCTCTCAAGGGTTCTCTGTAAAACCACTCAACAGAAACTATTACCTAAAAACGCGGCGGAAGAAATTCTGCCGCGTTTTTTGCGCCCTGAATTCTGAGCTACGAATCAGTTCAATTCCGGATCACTCTCCGCGTCAGCTTTCCGATACAGTTTTGATTCGATCGGCTGATTAGCTGGAACGACCTCACCGGCCAAGTGGCTGACGATCGACTGGACCGTCTGAATCCCAATTTGTTTCGGGAATTGAATTGGGTCAGCATAAATCTTGCCGTCGCGGATCGCTTTCTTTCCTTCCAGCTCACCATCAAATCCAACGATGGTAATCTGATCTTGTTTACCGGCCTTTTCCAAAGCGGAAACCGCACCGAGAGCTGACGGATCATTGATCGCAAAAATACCCACGATATCTGGGTGGGCCTGCAACGCGGTTTCGGTCGTATCGAAACCCTTTTCACGATTTCCATTTCCGGGAAGCTCAGCAACGATTTTGATTTTTCCTTCAGGACGACTTGCATTGAATCGGCCAATGACCTCTTTAAAGCCCTTAACTCGCTCAAGGCAGCTCTCAACTGAGCGGAAGTCTAATACCATGATTTCGCCACCGGACTCTCCCAGCGCTTCGATCATGGCTTGTCCGGCGAGTTCGCCTCCCTGAAAATTGTTGGTCCCGATGTGCGAAACGACTTCTGCATCGGGATCCTGACATTTCACGTCAAAAGTGAATACCGGAATCCCCGCCTTGTTCGCTTCTTTAATCGCCGAACCAATCGCCTTCGACTCGCAGGGGTTGATCGCGATTGCATCGACGCCCTTTGAAATGAAATCCTGAACCTGGTTGAGCTGCTTCGTCACGTCTTCATCGCCACTCAAATAAATGACGTCGTAACCGTGCTTGGCCGCTTCGGCCTTCATCGCTTCGTCGATCGTTTTGAAAAACGGATTGTTCAACGTCATGCACGTTGCTCCAATGACCCCATTCTTTTCCGGCGGAGGATCATCAGAAGTCTTGCCATCTGTTTGAAGCGCATCTCCTCCTCCGCAGGAAATGAGAGTGAGTGCAGTAAAAAGGGAAAGAAAACTGGTGAGAATAATGCGTGTGTCCATGGTTTTGAATTTCAAATCAGTCTGTTTTGTAGCATCCAATTTGTCAATCACACGTGCTTGCGAGATTGACGAATCCCGCAGGACGCCGAAAACTCAGGAATGCGTTGCCGAAATTTTCTTTTCACAGTCACGTGTTTTGCGTCGTTTTTCTCCAGTCATCCAGCAGCGGCAGATTCTCACATTCACGAAGCCGAGGTCATCATATACGGCGGAACCAGCGCCGGGATCGCCGCAGCGGTTCAACTCTCGCGACTCGATAAAACCTCAATCATTATCGAACCCTCCGCGCATTTCGGAGGTCTCACCACGGGCGGTCTTGGCATGACCGACAGCGGGCGCAAAAGTGCCATCGGCGGGATCAGTCGAGAATTTTATCAGCGCATTCACAGTTACTACTCCGATCCAAAAGCGTGGAAATTTGGAACCCAGGCAGAATTTCCCCGATTCAATCCAAAATCAGATTCACTCTGGGTTTTCGAACCTAAAGTCGCCCTGCAAGTCTATCGCGAAATGATCGCGGAATGCAGTGAAGACATCGAAATTGTGATGCAACAACGATTGGATCGCGAACGCGGCGTTACGAAAGAGAACGGTCGCATCACAGAAATCCGGATGGAATCGGGCGAGCGCTTTCGTGGAAAAATTTTCATCGATGCCACGTACGAAGGTGATCTCATGGCAACCGCAGGCGTCCCCTATCACGTTGGTCGCGAGGCAAACGCCACCTACAAAGAGACGATCAACGGTATTCACCTGAAAAACACCCACAACCACCGCTTCACCGAAAAAGTGGATCCCTACAAAATTTCAGGTGATCCAAAGAGCGGGCTGGTTCACGGGATTCAGTCCGAACCGCTCGGTAAAAATGGTGCCGGAGACACTCGGGTCCAGGCGTATTGCTTTCGCATGTGCATGAGCCGTGATCCAAAAAATCGGGTTCCTTTTCCGAAACCCAACGGTTACGACGAAACCATGTATGAATTGCTCTTCCGCAATTATGAAGCTGGTGATCTGCGACTTCCGCTTCACCCCGCAGCGATGCCAAACGGCAAAACCGATACCAACAACAACGGCGCATTTTCGACCGACAACATCGGCATGAATTTCGATTACCCTGACGGGAGCTACGCTGAACGTGAAACCATCATTCACGAGCATGAGATTTATCAAAAAGGGCTCATGTGGTCGTTGCAAAATCATCCACGCGTCCCCGAATCCATTCGCAAAGAAATGGCGCAATGGGGCCTGCCGAAAGACGAATTCATCGAAAACGGAGGCTGGCCGACCCAGCTTTATATTCGTGAAGCCCGCCGCATGATCAGCGGCTACGTCGCCACAGAAGAAGACTGTCGCCGCGTAAAAATCTGCGATGACTCCGTTGGCCTCGGCAGCTACAATATGGATTCCCACAACTGCCAGCGCTACGTCACCGCCGAGGGCACCGTGCAAAACGAAGGCGACGTCCAGGTTTCTCCCGGCGGTCCCTACGCGATCAGCTACCGCTCGATCATTCCACGTAAAAACAACGCCAAGAATCTATTCGTGCCAGTTTGCCTCAGCAGCACGCACATCGCATTTGGTTCGATCCGAATGGAGCCCGTATTCATGGCCCTCGGCCATTCCGCTGCGACAGCCGCTTCCATCGCGATCAATGAAAACATCGCCGTTCAGGACGTCGATTACGCAAAACTGAAAGCGCAGCTTTTGGCCGAAGGCCAGGTCGTGGACCTTCCCGAAGATGCGGTGCCTAAGATTATAATCACCACGGTTGGATTGGACGGAATTATCATCGACAACACCAACGCCAAATTGACCGGTTCATGGACCCAAAGCACCTCGTCCAGCACATTCGTCGGAGACGGATATCTTCACGATGGCGGGGTTGGTCAGGGCAAAAAGTCAGCGACCTACTCCGCTACGATTGAAAAAGCCGGAAAATACGAAATTCGGATGTCTTACTCAGCCAGTGGAAACCGCGCGACCAATGTGCCCGTCACGATTTCTCACGGTGACAATGCAATTCAGGTAAAAGTAAATCAGCGCACGAAACCCGAAATTGAAGGGCTGTTTTCCAAAATTGGCGAAGTCGATGCCAAAGCCGGCGAAACGCTCACCGTGACCATTTCAAACGAAGGAGCCAACGCCCACGTGATTCTCGATGCCGTGCAAATCGTGGCGAAGTAAAACAGGGGTGAAAGCTGGCTTGCCCAGCAGTCTGATGATGAACGGAACGTTCACCGCAAGATGCTCTTGTTGCGAACATACAGGGTATGTTCATCGAACAGACCCTATCACTTCGAAAAGCCATTTCGAAGGTACGGGGTTGATTCATCGATCAAACAGGGTTGATTCGTGGACTCAATTTTTAATTCATGGCGAAACCTCCAAAAAACGCAGTTAGCCCCGCGCGGGCTGAAAATTTCCCCGAATGGTATCAGCAAGTCATCCGCGCGTCGGACATGGCTGAAAATGCCGAAGATGTGCGCGGTTGCATGGTCATCAAGCCTTGGGGCTATGGTCTCTGGGAAAACATTCAGAAACATCTCGATGCGATGTTTAAAGAAACGGGCCACAAAAATGCCTATTTTCCGCTTTTGATTCCGGTCAGCTATTTGGAAAAAGAAGCGTCTCACGTTGAGGGATTTGCCACCGAATGCGCCGTGGTCACCCATCACCGTTTGGAATTGAAAGATGGAAAAATGGTTCCGTCCGGCAAATTGACCGAGCCATATGTGATTCGCCCAACTTCGGAAACCATTATTGGAGCTGCGTTTGCGCGTTGGGTTCAGAGCCACCGTGATCTGCCATTGCTGATCAATCAGTGGGCCAACGTGATGCGATGGGAAATGCGTCCCCGGATGTTTTTGCGCACGGCAGAATTCCTCTGGCAGGAAGGCCACACCGCTCACGCCACGAAGGAAGAAGCGGTCGCGGAAACGAAATTGATGCACGGTGTGTATGCAAAATTCCTCCGTGATTATCTGGCGATTCCATCGATTCCCGGTGAAAAATCTGAAGCTGAGCGCTTCCCCGGCGCGCTGAATACCTACACGGTCGAAGCGATGGTTCAGGACAAGAAGGCGATTCAGGCAGGAACATCGCACTTTCTCGGACAGAATTTTTCGAAAGCCGCCGGCATTGAATTCGAAAGCAAAGAAGGAACTCGCGAGCTCGCGTGGACCACGAGTTGGGGCGTGAGCACGCGTCTCATCGGAACATTGATCATGGCTCACGGCGATGACGACGGTGTTATCATGCCGCCGCGAGTGGCTCCAACGCAAGTGATGATTATTCCGGTCGCACCGAAGCCTGAGCACGAAGCTCCCGTTTTCGAAGCATGCGACAAACTCGCTGCCGAATTAAAGGCGCAGCAATTTCACGGCGAAAACATTTCCGTCGAAGTCGACAAGCGCGATCTCGGTGGCGGTGTTAAATCCTGGGAATGGATTAAAAAAGGGGTGCCGGTTCGAATCGAAATCGGGCCACGTGATTTGGAGAAAGGAACCGTTGCGGTGACGCGTCGTGATCGCGGACCGAAGGACAAAGATTTTTTGCCAAACGCAGATGTCGTCGCCGGAATTTCGGAAACGCTCCAATCGATTCAAGATGCGCTGCTGTCTCGCGCTTTGAAATTTCGTCAGGAAAACACCGTCGAGATCGATTCGATGGATGCCTTCCAGAAATTCTTCGCTCAGGAACAAAGCGGTTTTGCGCTGGTTCATTGGGCTGGATCTGCTGAAGACGAAGACAAGCTCGGTAAAGACCTGAAAGTGACCGTTCGCTGTATTCCGAATGATCCAAAACTTCGCGGCGACGCAGGCACTTGCATTCTCACAGGGAATCCAGCCGAAGGAAGGGTTGTGTTTGCCAAGAGTTACTGATTCCATCTTTTCATGAGCGAATCCCTTGGCCCTCCACCTCTTCCGGTACAGCAATCCAAACCGATCGGCGACGATGTCGGGTATGCGAATGCTGCTTCCGGTCGGACGATCCGGCTGGGCGATTGCGGCGGGATACTGCGGGCTTTTCGCTTTCATCGGAATCGGCGCTTCCTGCGGACGTTCAGAAACGACGAGGCGCTCCGCAGGCTTCGACTTTGCAACGCCCTGGGCACTTCCGCCCTCAAACGAATTGAACATCTCAAGCGTTTCCTACACCGCATCCACAATTTGCTGAAGCTGCCGCATGTAGAGTGGCTCTTCCGCAAACGTAAAACCCCCCATTTCAGCCCCTTTGGCACTGTGCATCGGAAAACCAGACGAGCCCTCCAGCATTGGCGCCCAGTCATCAAAATGAATATTGTTCAGGAGAATATTAAAAATCCGGTGCTTGTCCCCGATTCGCAATCCACCTGGTCGATCGCCATTTGCCTCGTGAAACCACTTCAGCTCCTTCTGGCAGCAATACGATTTCACGTAGTTCCGCGAATGCAGCGCAAAAAACAAAGCGCTGTCTTCCAGCCCGTTTCAGATTGCGATTTCATAATCGGTATTGCCCTGGAGATCCTCCGTATCGCGCCAGATCGTAAGATCATCCAACCCACGACGCTTGATCAACCACGTTTCCAGAGAATTGTGAAACATCTCGGCCCAACCAGCGGAAGCTCCGATCGGTTCGTTGTCCTTCCGAGCGTAGCTAATAAAAATATCAACTTTATGTCCTTTCGCGTGGGCCATGCCTGAAAATAAAATGCTGCGTTGTTCCTTTGCTAAATTGTAGAGGTTTTCAAAAATGGGGCAAGGTCTAGTTCATCCACGATTCTTTTGCGTGACTTGTCCTTTTGAATCCCCCGACATAGCCTTCGTCATTCTTATGAAAAAAGTCCTCGTGCTACTTTATGTTGCCTCAAGCCTCGTCAGCCTGAATGCCCAAGAGCTTCCCGTTCTTTTCAAATCCGATTTTTCTGACGCGAAATCAATCGAGAACTTTGAAATTGTAAATCCCGAAGGCTGGAAAATCACCAAACTCGACGACGGCAATTCTGTTCTCGAAAACTCCGGAAAAACCAAATACAACCCGCCGCATCGCAGTCCGAAAAACATCGCGTTGCTCAAAGACATCGTGGTTGGCGATTTTGTGCTGACTGCTCGCGTCATGACGAAACAGACTTCTCGAGGCCATCGCGACATGTGTTTGTTTTTCGGGCATCAAGACGCTTCTCATTTTTACTATCAACATCTGGGTGAGAAAAAAGACGATCACGCCAATCAGATCTTCATCGTAAACGATGCTCCCCGAATCAAGATTTCAGAAAAAGCCAGCGACGGCACCCCATGGGTCGACGGAAAATGGCACAACGTGAAAGTCGTCCGAAAGATGAAGGAAGGCCTGATCGAAATCTATTTCGACGACATGAAAACACCCACTCACGTCGCTCACGACAAGAACTTCCAATGGGGCAGTGTTGGCCTCGGAACCTTCGATGATCTCGGCCTTTGGGATGATGTCGAGTTGCGCGGAGAAGTTGTCGAAGCCAAAAAATAATCTTTCACGAACCAACCCTGTTGATTCACCGAACGTACCCTATCGGTTCGAAAAAAAGCATTTTCTATCCACTCTTAATCTCGACCAACCTTATGCGATTTTTAATTATCACTCTCAGCATTGCCGCCTCTTTGCCGCTCGTTGCTCAGCAACCAAATGCTCCTTACGATGTTTTCCCCGAAGCGGAGCCGCCCCACTATCGTGTTCGCTATGAAGCCTCGAACACACCCGGCGAGCTGACTTTTCCCGTGAAATACACGGTTTGGATTCCGGAGGGCGTCAAAACTCTCCGTGGCCTAATTGTCCATCAACACGGCTGCGGGGAAGGCTCGTGTAAATCAGGACTAACGGGCGCATGGGATTTGCACTGGCAGGCTCTAGCAAAGAAACACGACTGCGCACTGATGGCTCCATCTTACGAACAACCACAAGCAGCCGATTGCCAACTGTGGTGCGACCCTCGAAACGGTTCGGGTAAAGCGTTTCAAAAATCCCTCATCGATCTCGGGAAACAATCCGGTCACCCTGAGTTAGCAAAAATCCCATGGGCGTTGTGGGGACACAGCGGCGGCGGACATTGGGCTGGAGGAATGGTGTTGCTTCATCCGGAAAAGGTTGCAGCGGCATGGCTTCGCTCGGGCGTTCCGCTTTTTAAAGAAAACCCCGACCGCACCGCAATCAAACCGTATGTCATTTCTGATGCCGTCTTGAAAGTGCCGATGATGTGCAATCCCGGAACAAAAGAAGGCGTGACCGTAAAAGATGGCCGTTTTTCCGGAGTGTGGCCTGCCAACGAAACATTTCTCACGACGCTCCGGGCTAAAAATGCCCTCGTTGGTGTTTCAATTGATCCACTAACCGCTCACGAATGTGGCAACCAACGCTATCTCGCAACACTGTGGCTGGATGCTTGTTTGACCACGCGGTTGCCGGAGAGAGCCGGTGGCGCGTTGAAACCAATGCCGACGAAAAATGCGTGGTTGGCTCCTTTTCTTGGCAAAGAAGCCACACCTGAAAAGGAGTTTTCAGGCGATAAATCACAGGCCAGCTGGCTCCCGAATGAAGCCATCGCGAAGGCTTGGGCGCATTACGTTACCGATACGGAAATTCCTGATACAACTCCTCCACCAGCCCCGACTTCAGTAAAGGCTGATGGAAATCAAATCACGTGGACCGCCGACGCGGATTTAGAAAGTGGAATCGCCCGTTTCATCATCAAACGCGACGGCAAAAAAATCGGAGCGGTTCCCGAAAAAGATACGAACAAGTTTGGTCGTCCAATTTTTCAAGGGCTGCAATACAGCGACACACCGGTGCAGCCTTTGGTTCAGATGCAATTCACTGATCAAACTGCCGAAGCAGGAAAGAAATACGAATACCAAGTAATCTCTGAAAACTCGGTCGGTTTAAAGTCAAAATAGGCCCGCCCGGTTTTCGGGGCGATAAATTTGGCGCGAGCAAGCCATGTTCATCTCACGCCGGATAGCGAAAGATAGGACTATGAAATTCGCCGCCACTTTCATCACACTTCTTTTCCTGACGCTATCCAACGTGATTGCAGAGCACGACGGGAAAATTCAAATTTTGCTACTTGGAGACAGCACCACCGAAGGCAGTATTCCGCGACTGTTAAAGCCAGAGGGACCCCATTTTGAAGAAGTGATTCGTCGCTTGCTGGCGGCTGAAACGGATCTCCCGGCGTGCAACGTCATTCAATGCGGCGTGAGCGGGGAATATATACGAAGACTGCTCGACTCCGGCCGCTACGAAAAAGCGGCCTCAAAATTGCCGGGGCTCGATTACATTTTTGTCCGTTATGGAATCAATGATCGGGCAAGACGCGAAAAGTTTTCAGAGAATTTCACCAAAGATTTTCAGGAACTCATTGCATTGCTACGAAAAGATCATCCGAAGGCCCTCATCATTCCGATGACCGTGATTCCCTTTGCTGACAAAGCCACAAGCAAAGAGATCAACGACCTGATTTTCCAAGTTGGGCGCGATGAGAAGCTCGCTGTGTTCGACATCTACCCACGCTATGCGAAAGAGCTGGAGAAAGGTCATAACATGCTGAACTACCGGCGATATTCGATCGAAAACATCCCCGAAAAATACAGGGAATGGATGGCTTCACAGGTTCACGGAGGCAAAGTTGTCGTCATGGGAAACGAATTCGACGCGCTCTTTGGTCATCTCCCAGGTTGGACCAGCGATCGGCATCCCAATCTCGCTGGATACAATGTCATCGCGGATGAAACTGCGAAATATTTGGCTCCGATTTTGCGGACGCGAATGAAGAAATCCCCGGTAAAAGTTGAAGCTAATTAGCAGTTCAATTGGCCGGAACCGCTGCTTTCTTCATTTTTTCTAAAGCTCGACTTGGCACTTCACCACGCAAAAGTCGCCCTCCCTCGCCACTCAACCACAAATAATGATCGCTCGGAAGGCCTTCGTAGGTTCCAAATTTTGACGTCCCAACTGGTGGATCGTTCGTGCATTTAAACAAAACGGTCCCCTCATCGATCTCATCGAACATTGCCAAATAGGCTGACTTGCTTCCAGCAGCAGCGGTCGCCTGAAATTGCCGCCAAAGAAATTCACCGCCTTGCCGTGGGATTCCTTTTTCTTCTTCTCCGTATAGATTTCTCCAGCTGAACCCAGGAAACAATACTGGTAAATAATCGATTTTTTCTTTGTCGCACCACGCAAGATCAGCCCGCTGATGATCAATGATTTTGGTCATCGCGTCAGGTTCAATTCCGTATCGACCCACTGCCCAAGGACTGATCACATCGGCGAGTTTCAGCACCGAATGGAGTTTCGGATCATTCGTTGTATCGCGGAATTGCTCTCGCCAATAATACGGCGTGCCGAGCATAATGCTCATGCCACCCCACTCGGGATTATGTTTTAAAAGACGGATAAACCACTCTGCTTTTTCGAGACCGTATTTGCGATCATCGTTGAAACCCACACCCCAAATCGCAACGAGAGGTTTTCCGTTTACGTGGAGATACGCAGAGTCGTTCGGGTCCGTTCCCAGTTTCATTTTCGTGCGCAGATTTTTCCAATCTTCCGCCAAGCGCTCGAAGTCGTCATCCGCTAGCCCCGACAAATCATACATCAGCACCCAGCTCCGATTGTGTTTGTTCGCAGCGTCCCGACACATCATCAGTTTTTGATTCTCAGCTTTAAGCCGGCGATTATCGCGACGCTCCTTCGCCCCATGAGTTGCAAATCGCTGCACGAACGCTCCATCAATTCCGTATTCCGCCATCCATGAAAAATGCCGATCCGCTGTTTTAGGATGAATCGAACTGAAAACGTGAGCGACGCTTCCATCAGCATGACGAAATGGCGTAGCGAATTTTTCGTCGTCGCCGAATTCACTCATGTCAGGCCACAAATCAATCGTGCATGAGCCAGGTTCGAATTTCCCATTTTTTTCGTAGTGGCTGAATCGTAATCCCGTTCCATCACCTTCGGCACGGAACCAGCCCTGATAACCAGTGACCACTTTGCCAATGAGACCTTCTGGATTTCCCTGAGTATTACCGTCCTTGCTTTTCGCTGCCGGAGCCAACACGGCATACGCATTCTCTCTGGAAACGGGAGGTTCAGCGGCACTTGCAAGACCAGAAATTGAAAGTGCAAAAACAAGAGAGAGGCAGGCAGTTTTACTCATTTGAAAGGAGACGAAATCTAACGCGGTTTTCTCAATCGACAAATGAAGCTGACATCGACCCGATGAGTATTTCTATGCGATTGGAGCAAATCAAAATTCATGGTATTTGTCTGGCTCGCCTATGAAACTCTTTCTCGTTCTTGCCGTCACCTCATTGCTTTTGATCCCTTTTTCAAGTGCGCAAGATGCCTCTGAGACAGCAAAAAAGGCCGACCCCAAATCGCTGAAGTTCACCAAGTGGACGCCTGACTTTCCAGTTCCCGATCCAGTCGCGATTTCGTTTGATGAAAAAGGCCGCGCCTACGTCACGCAAACGCAACGCCGCAAGGCCAATGACATGGACATTCGGCCGAACTCGGATTGGATTCCAAACGATCTCAGTTTCGAATCTTCGGAAGACAAACGCGCTTTTTATCGAGCCCAATTTACCGCTGAAAACAGCTCTGGGAATGCCAAGCGAGTGAAGGATTACAACGGCGACGGCGTTCATGACATCAAAGACCTTACCGCGCTGACCGAACGCATTTACCTCATCGAAGACACCGATGGCGATGGACTTGCTGACAAAAAATCCGTCTACGCTGAAAACTTTCAGGATGAGATTGCAGGTATCGCTGCCGGTGTTTTGCATCACGAAGGTGACGTTTACACCACGATCGTTCCCGATGTTTGGAAGCTCCGCGACACCGACGATGACGGAAAAGCGGACACGCGCGAATCAATCGCCCACGGCTTCGGAGTTCACCTCGCGTATGCAGGCCACGACATGCATGGCCTGACGGTTGGCCCCGATGGCCGCATTTACTGGACTGTCGGCGACAAGGGAATGAACGTGACTTCAAAAGAAGGACTTAATTTCAAATACCCAAACCACGGTGCGCTGCTCCGCTGTGATCCCGATGGAAGCAATTTTGAAGTCTACGCCCGCGGTTTACGGAATGTTCAGGAAATCGCTTTTGATCAATACGGCAACATTTTTGGAATCGACAATGACTCCGATCGCCCCGGTGAGAAAGAGCGTTTCGTCTACATCGTTCAGCACATGGATGCCGGTTGGCGCTCGAATTGGCAGTATCGAAAAGACAAGTTCAATCCGTGGATGGACGAAAACATGAGCGTTCCTTATCAGGAAAATCAGCCAAGCCACATCACTCCGCCAATCAGTCTTTACAACAACGGCCCCGCCGGACTTGCGTTCAATCCGGGCACCGCGCTCAGCCCCGAGTGGAAGGACTACTTTTTTCATACCAGCGCCCCGAACGGCCAGCAGTGGGCGTTTCAGGTCGAAGAAAACGGCGCGAGTTTTAAAATGGTCAACGACATGCAAATCGGAAACGGAGTTCCGATTGTCGGTATCAACTTTAGTCCCGACGGGGCACTTTACGGTGTGGATTGGGGCGGGGGATATCCACTGAATGAGCAGGGTGCGGTTTGGAAATGGGATGTGGAAGTGAATCCTGAACAGCAAGTATACCGAAACCTAACAGAAGAATATTTGGCTCAAGATTTTTCGGCTGATAATATCGATTACCTGAAATTGGCTCAGTTTTTGGACCATGCAGATCAAAGAATTCGATTCAAAGCACAGTTCGAACTCGTAAAACGGAACGATCAAAATACGCTTCATCGAATTGCCATTAGTCGCAACATGGATTCAACAGACATCCAACTTCTTGGGCGAATCCACGCCATTTGGGGACTTGGTCAGTTCAATCGTAAATCGGAAAATCCTGATTTCGAAACGCTGATATCACTTCTTGGAGCCCCCAATGCAGAAATTCGAACGCAAGCAGCAAAGACCATCGGCGATCATTTCGGGCGGCATCTGGCGACGCACAAAGCCCCTTTTCCGAACGAACAAGGTCTGTTCGGCGAACGCACCCTGTTGGTTCAAAAATTGATTCCGCTGCTTAAAGACGATTCCGATCGCGTTAAATTTCATGCGGCGATTGCGATTGGAAATCTGGGAATTGAAGACGGCGCGCAGCCGATTTTGGACATGGTGAATGCGCTCGATAATGTGAATTATCCATATCTCCGGCATGCTGCGATTGTTGGGCTGACGGGTTGTGCGTCGTCCGAATTTCTCGAATCGATTTATGACGAGACGTTCGAATTGGCCCACGGGGTAGCCGTTATCGCAATGCGGCGACGGGGTGATCCGGCGGTCGCAAAATTTCTGAACTCGTTGACTGGCGGCGTCTCGGAAGACGCTGCCCGTGCTATTCACGATGAGTGGATGATTCCTGAAGCCATGCGGGCATTGGCTGAAGCACTTGAGACGACCAAATTGATTTACAGCGAACCGTTCATTCGCCGAGCGATCAATGCAAATTTCATGCTCGGAGAATCGGAACATGCTGAGCGCGTCGCTATTTTTGCGGCACGAAAAGACGTGCCGGAGGCGATGCGGCAGGAGGCGTTGGATGCGCTGACAAACTGGACAGAACCAGCGGTTTTGGATCGCGTGGTGGGCCGGTATCGCAAACACGAAAAACGTGATCCGGAAATCGCCCGAGATCCATTGCGCCCTCACCTCGGTGATTTGCTAACAGACGCGAGTTCAGCAATCCAAACCGAAGCTATGTCGCTGGCGCGGAATCTGAAAATTGAAATCGATTCGGAAACTCTCATCGCCGTCGCGAAAAATCTGGATTCACTCCCCGAACTCCGAATCGAAGCGATGCGTGGACTTCACGCCCAAAAATCGCCGGAGCTAGAGCCTGTTTTGGACGCGGCCTTAGGTTCAAAAAACAGCCCGCTTCGAATTGAAGCGCTGAATTTGCTCGCAAAAATCAATCCTGAAAAAGCGCTCCAGATTGGAAAAATCGTGACCGATACCGGGGGCAGTAAACTCTCCGAAAAACAAGCTGCCGTCGCGCTACTCGCTGGTGATTTGGCATCTGAAAAAGGCGATGTGGATTTAAGAACGCTCGTCGCGAATTTTAAAGAACTCCCAGCTGGGCTTCAACTCGATGTAGCCGAGGCGGCTGCGGCTCGGAAAATCGAGGGCGCACCGGAAGCGGATTTCACTCACACGCTGGAAGGTGGAAATGTGAAACGCGGCGAGGATATTTTCATGAATCACATTGCAGCTCAGTGCATTCGCTGCCACAAAGTGAAGGATGGCAGCAACATCACTGGTCAATTTCGTGGCGAGAAAGACGGGGTCATCGAACTTCGTGATCCCGAAAACAAAGTCACGAAAGTAAAATCCAAAGACGTCAAAGAGCGTTCCGCAGTGGTTTCAACCATGCCACCGATGGGACTGATTTTGCAAAAGCGGGAAGTCCGGGACGTTGTCGAATATTTGGCCTCGCTAAAAGCGCCTGAGAAAAAGAAGTGATTTAGCCGGTCAGTCTTTGATTTTAACGGGCTTGAATAATTTCGGAGGGATCGGTAGAAGCTTTGTTTTAGCCATTTTCGTTACCCGTCCCTCGTTTCGAATCGCTAGTGCGTAAATGTTACCATCACGGCCTTTGAGTTCGAACGCTTCCGCCGTTGTATCGTTTTTTAGTGGAGGAAGATCGATGAATTCTCTCCTTTTTGCTTTTGGAGAAACCACCACAAAAGGCTGACCTTCGACGCTTTCATTTAATTTAATCGCAAGGCGCACCGGATCGGCCGCATCGATCCGAATGAGCATTTTTGAATTAGAGCCCGGCAGCTCAATCTTCAACGAACCATCAAGAAGTCCCGCTTCCCATTCTGGATCAAGATTTAAAATAGCACGATCAGATGCCTGGTGAATGACCATTGGCGGTCTTTCTGGCGCACTCTTTTGGAATATCAGTACAGCGCCGAATACCCAAAAGAGAGCCGTAAACATGGGGCCGATTGCGCGTTTCATAATGCTAATGCGTTGCGAAACCGGTTTTCGCCTGCCCTGAAGCGCTTCGCGGACCAGAAAATGCACAATTTTCAGCAAAGAAAGCTCAGAGTGAACGAGAGCAGCGGCTATTATTGGGCTCTATGAACGCTTCCACTTGCCGAATTCTCAGCACGATCTTTTTTCAAGCTGGCGTGTTTTCAATACTGCTTTCGATTTTCATCTGGTGGTATCTGCGAGGAGGCACTCCGGACGAAATTACCCATGCCGAGCGCTTTGGTATTTTCGTCGGCCTGTGGGCTCCGACACTCTTGATTTTGTCCAACCGGTTTGATCGATTCGCCGATAAAGCCAAGGAATTTCCCGGAACACGCCCTGAGCTTCACGAAGAAAATCAGGACGCGTCCGACAAGTAATTCTGTTTCGAGATTCAATTAGGATTTGATCTCAAAAATCGCTTCAATTTCGACAGAAACGCCGGTCGGCAAGGCTGCAAAACCGACGGCACTGCGAGCGTGAAAGCCATCACCGTCTTTTCCAAAAATCTCGTGAAGTAAATCCGATGCGCCGTTGATGACAAGATGCTGATCGGTGTATTCCTGCTGAGAATAAACGCAGCCGAGCAACTTGATCACCCGCAAATCATCTAGAGTGCCATGTTCTGCATGAACGGATTGGAGGATTTTGATCGCGCAATCTTTGGCCGCTTCGTAGGCTTGCTCAGTTGTGACGGCACCGTCGCCAACGATCCCTTTTTGATCGCTGACATGACCGGATGTGATCAATAAATTTCCAGTGCGAATGCACAAGTTGAGATAACCGGGCTCGCCCGCTTCAGGAAATTCAACGCCGAGGTCTTTTGCTGTTTGAGTGTAGCTCATGCGGTGAAAGTGCCGAGTGAGCGCCCCTGTGGCAAGCAAAAATCCGATCGCGTTTACGGAGTTTTAACTTTCTCCAAATCACCGTCCGCCTCAATGAACTGGATGACCGGCGCAATCACCGTTCCGGTCTTCCCGTATTTTTCCGAAAACGCCGCGAGGATGGTGATGTGATCATACCGGTCAAAGTAGATTCCTTTGGCGCGGCCTCCTTTTTCGAGGATGCGTTTCTCCAATTCTTCGGACTGATTCACGGGAACGAGCGGGTCATTTTTCCCATGTATAAGCAGGAACGGAGGCTCTGTCTCGGCGTCTCCATCGACAAATCCGATCGGCGCAATTTCGTCATCGGTCGCTTTACCAAAAATTCGTTTCAGCATTGGAATCTTCGACGGCTTCAAGGTCATTGGGCCTGACACACCGATGACGCCGCGAATGATTTCCGGTTTCACGTCAACCGCCTTGAGATAGCGCTCGTCCAATCCCAGTAGTGCCACCGAATGGGCTCCGGCCGAATGACCCATCAGAAAAATCTGCGTAGGATCTCCACCATGCGCTTCGATATTTTCCGTCACCCAAGCGACCGCTGCTGCGGCATCTTCGGGAAATCCAGGAAACGTTGATTCAGGAAACAACCGGTAATTGATAACCACCGCAACGTAGCCCTGACTCTGAAACATCTTCCCGATAAACTGATGCTGAGATTTTCGCCCCACACTCCAACCACCTCCATGAACAAAGACGACGACCGGAACGTCAGCTTCTGCATTTTGTGCGAAGACATCCAATTTGTGGCGCGCTGAATCCCCATAGGAAAATGTTTCGAACGATTGAGCCAAAAGTTGTGGGGCTCCAAATGCCATCAAGGCAAAGTTCAGAACGGGTAAAAACGTCTTCATATTTTCAAACTGGTATCAGCTGAAACGAAAAACGGCGCCGTGCTTTAAGAACACGGCGCCGTTTAAATTTGACACACAAAACCGACTCAAGGAGTCTATTAAAAACTTATTCCGATTCTAAAACGGTCGCTTCAGAGTTTTTATTAGAAGTTTCTGCAGTTTTTTTCACTTTTTTTTCCGAGTCGGATATTTCTGCCATTTCCGGACTGATTTCACCGCCCTGAACTCCAAGCACGCCTTCCACAACTCGTTCAGCTAAAACACGGTGCCCAGCATGCAGTCGGAAAACCAATTTTTCTTTGGTGCTTCGATTAAAAATTACTAAATCTTCGCTGAGAAAGCGCGGTTCCTGAATAATCTCCATGTTTTCGAGCGAAATCGGAACATGATAATCTCGGAACAAGCGACGCCCGATAAAATGCAGTGTGTTGTCGTCACCGTTTTCCAAAGAGATGATTGATCCAAACCCCTGGCTGGCGATTCCACGGAATCCTTTGGTCTTTCCGACAAGAACATTCGCCGCCCAGCGAACATCCGGTTTTTCTCCGCCAATTCCGTCGGAGAGAGTCAGATCCTGATCGGAAGTCAGCTGCGAATACAAACGCAAGTGATCTTTCCGAGTGAATCCTGACGCAATCTTGTTCCAGACCAACCAAAGAAACGCTTTGGAGCGGCGAAACATTTTCGGCGCGAGATATAGTGAAACACAAAGGAAAGCCAGGCAGATGACACCGAAAAGAATTGGATTCGACCACATTAGAGCAATCCCGCCGAGAACCGCGACATCTCCTCCAACACTCGCCGCGATATTCGAAAACGGTTCGGGAGAGGTATTAATCGCCAGCCTCGTCCCCGCTTTGAAGCTGTGAGATACGAGCGATGTTCCGCCAGCAAGAAGCGCGATGATAACTTCAAACGCAGGCTCAGTCGGCCCGAGCGTGTGAAGGGCGAGCAATCCACCACCGATCGGACGAATCAACGTGTGGACAGAATCCCACAGGGAATCCACCCAAGGGATTTTGTCGGAGAAAAATTCAAACGCAAAGAAAATGCCACTGGCAATGATGATTGCCGGCTCGCCGAGAACTTGAAGTTCAGGGTATTTCGCGATGACACTGATCATATCGTATTTGATAGCCAGTCCGGTGATGAAGACCGTCATGTATAAGTTCAGCCCTGCCAAAGTGGCGAAGCCGAGCGCGACGGCGAGTGTTTCGATTACGTCCATAGTGCTTGTCTCAGGTGGAGGATGGGTAGTGGGTTGGAGATTTCAATTTCGTGAGTCCGGAAAAACTGGATCCACGTAATCCACTGACATTCAGCCTCAAAATCTGGTTCCTAACCATTATAAACGGCAAGCCAGCTTGTAACCGTAGACAAACTCGAACGGAATTTGTTCAAAATTGGTTAGCATCGATTCTTTACGAACCATCTCGGTTTTTTCGAACCGATCTATTAGGATCGAAAAAACGGGAATCCTGCTCAGAGCACAGCCCCAACTAACCGAAGTTAGAATGAGGCTGTTATTCCCCCCCCCAAAAAATTATGGGAGACCTAAAGCTTAGCTTTTTTTATAGTAAAGCAAGAAGAAAGATCACCTTGCCAAGTTGATGAATATGCTCGTGGAGTTCTCGTTACGCCTTCTTAAACAACATGCTGATCCCCACGAGGATGAGAATTACCGCAAAGGTGCGGGAGAGCGTCGCATTGCTAAACTCCTTCATTTTGTCAGATATAAAATAGGCGGCGATCACCGCGCCGATGGCCGTCGGAATAAATACATTCCACTGAACCAATTTATCTGCCGTGTAGTTGAAAATCGAGACCGCAGCCGTCGGGGCAATCACCGCCATTGAAGTTGCGACCGCCAGCTTGTGCTCCATTCCGAGAAAATAAACAAACGCAGGAACCATGATGATCCCGCCTCCGACGCCGCAAAGCGCCGCTACGGTTCCTCCGAGAACTCCGATGAGAAGAGCAATAACAATCAATTTCATGCGGCAGGGGGACGGTGTAAAATTCGGGTAACAAGTTGATGTAAGACGAGATGTGGCTCCAGCGATGTCGTCACGAGTCGAAGGTTGGCTTCGAGACAGGCATCGAGTGCGTGCTTGAGCTCAGCAGCTGAAAACTTTCCGCATTGCTGAGCGGCCAGAAAAAGCGGGTAGCAGGAAATATTGCCGTCTTTCTTTCGCGGCAAAAAAGCAGTTTCTGCCGCAGGCAAACGCAGAACGGAAGCCTCGAAGCCTTTGAAATTTCGCCCGGCCTGAATGCGATGCCGTTCCGTGATATCGCGGGCTTGCAGCATGCTTCGAACGCGAGGAACGATCGCTGCCAACAAAAGCCCAATCGCGCTTTCGCCACGACGCAGCTGCTGGTCAATCAGCTCAACGCACAGCGGGAGGTTTCGGCGCGCAAGGGCGTCACCAATTTCAAAAATTACGCCTGTATGAGTCGATGTGATGATCGCGCGAACGTCGTCGACAGTAGCTTCGCGATCGCCCACGTAGAGCGAAAGCTTTTCCAATTCACTCTGCAAAAGCCGCGTATCAGCTCCGACCATGAGAACAAATCGCTCCAATGCATCGTGCGCCATTTTCAAACCCATCGCCGCCGCGCGAGTCGAGGCCACGTCCATCACCTGCATTTCCCAACCGTCTTTAGAAATGTCCGCCTTGTCGTAAAAGGTGACTTTGGCGAGCTTGTTCACCTTTTTGTAAAACGACCGCCGCTTATCAATTTCCGACGCCGTGATGATGAATTTCACGTCCGAGGGAACACCCGCTTCGATAAATTTCAGCAATTCCTCGACCGCTCCCAGAGTAGCTTGCGCACGCCCCGTGACCGAATCGCCAAAGAAATTAGCGCCTTGCAGCCAAACCACTTTTTCACCGCCAAAAAACGGCAACGTCTGCAGCGCCTGCATCGTCAGCCCCACGATTTTCGACGCGTGATCCGAGTTATCCGCATTTCCATCGACCGTTTCGAGACCAAACTCGTCATCCGCCGGCGACAGCTTTTTCGACAACGCAAGCCCCGCGTCTTTCACGCGAGCCTCGTCCGTTCCGAAAATGGCAAATAAATTAGGGTCTGGCATCGGCTGAGATTTCCACAGTTTTATGAATTGGTCCAGTTTGGAAATGAGAGTCACTCCCAACTCGAAAACAACCGCCGCGTCAGATACGTAAACTCCAGCGCACTTCGCTTCGCACGCTCGATCTGGTTAGCGGCTGCCGAATGCCCTCCATCAATATTTTCATAGTAGAAAAACGGAAGGTCGGCGTCTTCGAATTTCTTCGCGAGTTTCCGAGCGTGGCCGGGATGAACGCGATCGTCTTTGGTCGACGTCACGAAGAACGGCACGGGATACTCTTTCGCGGGATCAAAATTGTGAACCGGCGAAATTTTCTCGAGAAAAGCGCGCTCCTCTGGGATTTCCGGCGAACCGTATTCGTCAACCCACGAAGCTCCAGCGAGCAGCAAATGATACCGCAGCATGTCGAGCAGCGGCACTTGAATGACGACGGCATTCCACAAATCCGGCCGCTGATTCAGCATCACACCCATCAGCAAACCGCCGTTGGAACCACCCATGATCCCGAGATGTTTGGGACTCGTTAAACCTCGCTCTATGATCGCTTCACCAACTGAAATGAAATCATCGTAGATGAGTTGGCGATTCAATTTCAATCCTGCCTGATGCCATTTGGGGCCGAATTCCCCTCCCCCACGAATATTTGCGAGCACGTACGCCCCGCCTTTTTCGAGCCACAATCGGCCGGTCGTAGGATTGTAACCCGGCCCGAGCGAAATTTGAAAACCACCGTAGCCATAGAGCAGCGTCGGCGTTGCCCCGTTGAATTCGATGTCTTCCCTATGAATGATGTAATAGGGAATTTTCGTTCCATCCGTCGAGGTCGTGAAAAACTGCTCCACCTTCAAACCGTCCGTGTTGAACTTCGCCAGCACGCTTTTCAACGTCGAGGTTTCGCCAGTGCGAACATCATATTTCAGAAGTGAATCCGGCGTGAGAAAACCGTCGTAGCTCAGAAAAACGGATGTTTCCTCGTCGTCCGCAAACGTCACTCCGACCTCGCCAGTTCCCGGCAATTCGATCGGATCCGTCGTCCAAACTCCATTTTCGGACACATCGAGCCGCAGGACTTTTCCCGAAACATTTTCATTCAGCGAAAGCAAAACCGCCCCTTTGGCGATCGAAACGCCTGAAACAGCCTGCGTTTCATTGGCATGAAAAACGAGTTTCACCGCTGGTAAGGTCTTCGTTTTTAAAAACTCATCGATGCTAAAGGCAACGAGATCACCCGCCACATGGCTTTCCTGCCCTTCCGGCGACCAGTCCTGTTTCAACGTTACCAGCAACTGCCCTTTATAAATTCCAGCCGGCGAACATTTAGGTGGCAACGGCCATTTTACCGGCGGCTCGCCATTCTCCGACAACAGCCAATACGTCGAAGTGAAAAACGTGTCTGCCTCATCAGCGCACTGCAACATGGTTCCATCCTCCAATTCCAACGTAAAAGGCCGCACCGCGACATCCGTTTTATCACCACGAATCACTTCAACCGCTTCTGACAACGGCGTTCCGCGCTTCCAGCGTTTTACGACGTAAGGATAGCCACTTTCCGTGACGGTATCATCGCCCCAATCCGTGCCAATCAAGATCGTGTCTACATCAACCCAATCCACATTTTGCTTCGCCTCGGGCGTTTCAAATCCACCTTCAACAAACGTCTTCGATTCCAAATCAAACTCGCGATGGATCACGGCATCTTTTCCGCCATCCGACAACGCGACGAGGCATACAAATTTGTCTCCCCCCTTTGATCTAAAAGTATCCGAACCTTTGAAAATCCAGTTTTTTTCCTCATCGGCCGCGAGTTTGTCGAAGTCCAACACCGTTTCCCAATTCGGGTTTTCCTTCGCGTATTCCGCTACCGGAGTCCGCCGCCAGAGTCCGCGAACGTTCACATCGTCCTGCCAAAAATTGTAGACCATTCCCTCGCGAACCCGGCCATAAGGAATTCGCTCTTTCGATGTCAGCACCTCGATCGCCGCAGCTTCATTGGCCGCGTAGTTTGGATCCGCCATCAAATCTGCCAGCGACCGCTCATTTTGCCCTCGAACCCATTCCAGAGCCTTTTCGCCCTCGACTTCTTCAAGCCACAGATCATCCGCAGTTTCAGAATCAGAATTTTCGGCAGAAATCGGTTTTTCGTTCATTTTGTCGGGGTTAGGTGAATTTCCATTTTCGCACCCACAAAAAGCGGTGAGAAAAACCACAATAATGATCAATCGCATGGGCGCTACTCGATAAAGGTTTGGCCATAATATTCAAAGAAAATGCCGATGAAATTCATGTCATGAGTCATTTCGCTTGAATCCCTGCCCAATTCAGTTATCACAACCTTCCGTATTGACAGGAGTCGCGGTCTAACAGACACCAAACACCCCGTCATTGTGGGGATTTATGTTTGCTTTTCTCCTAGTCTAAAAGGTTTGGGAACGGCAAGCGTAAATTCGATAAAACGACTTTACTAACTTCAATTCAACGCCTTCCAAACATGAGCCTCATCGCCGAAAAATTCTCCCAAATTGAGCCTTCACAAACGCTAGCGATAACCGCAGCGGCGAAAAACATGAAGGACCAAGGGGTCGACGTAGCGAGCTTCGGAGCCGGTGAGCCCGATCTCGACACTCCCGACTTCATAAAGCGCGCCTGCATCGAAGCCCTCGAAGAAGGCAAAACCAAATACACCGCCGCGACCGGCATCCCCGAGTTGAAAGAAGCGATTCGCGAAAAGCTTCTTCTCGACAACAACATCGATTACTCGACCAAGCAAATTTCCGTCAATTGCGGCGCCAAGCACTCGTGCTACAACGCAATTCTGGCGACCTGCGATCCCGGCGATGAAGTCATCATCCCTGCACCTTACTGGACGAGCTACCCGGAAATGGTTCGCCTTGCCGGTGCTGAGCCTTACATCGTTGAGACAAAGAAATCGAACAACTGGAAGCTGACTCCCGAAGAATTTGAGAACGCACTCGGCGGCGCAACTCGCATGGTCATTCTTAACACGCCCGGCAACCCAACCGGTTCGGTTTATTCAAAGGAAGAGCTCGAAGCACTTGTTGAAGTTGCCGCTTCCGAGGACGTCATCATTCTTTCCGACGAAATTTACGAGAAGTTGATCTACAACGATAAGAAGCACGTCAGCGTTGCTTCACTCAGCCAGGAAGCCAAAGATCTCACGATCACAATCAATGGTTTTTCTAAAGTTTACGCGATGACTGGATGGCGCCTTGGTTACACCGCGGCACCTCAGGAGATTGCAGATGCGATTTCAATCATCCAGAGCCACACCACTTCGAATCCTACGACATTTGCTCAATATGGAGCCGTTGCAGCACTCAAAGGTGATCAGCAAATCATCGGCGACATGGTCGACGAATACGACATGCGGCGCCAGTATATGTTGAGCCGCTTGCAGGAGATTTCGAACATCGAAATCGTCGAGCCAGACGGTGCGTTTTACTTCCTCGTTGATACCACTCAGATCGGATTGGGCTCGATGAACCTCGCTGAAAAACTGCTCTCCCGCTTTAAAGTGGCAGCCGTTCCTGGAGTTGCTTTTGGACACGACAATTCAATTCGTTTCAGCTACGCGACCGGTCTCGACGTGATCAAAACCGGCATGGATCGCTTTCAGGAATTCTGTCAGCTCCACTGATCTGGAAGTCTTCCACGAACCAACAGGGTATGTTCAGCGAATAGACCCTGTTGTTTCGAAAAGCCATTTCGAACAGATAGGCTTGGTTCATCAAAATTACCCTATTGCTTCGAAAATCAGTCTTTTCTCAATCCCAATTTGCGGAGCTTTTCGCGAATTGTCAGCCGTGAAACTCCGAGTAGACGGGAAACTTCACTCAAATTCCCGCCCGCTTCCCGAAGGGCTTCGGTAAAAAGAACGCGTTCCATTTCGGTCTGCATTTCCCCGTAGGCCCCTTCGATTTCGCCGATTTTTACGCGGTTTAAAATCTCGCGAGCCAAATCACGAATCGATTCCGATGCCCCCGAACTCGGTCCCGAGTTTACCGAACTCCCTTCCGAAAGAACGTGTTGAAAATCAGAACGATCGATCGCAAACCCACGGGAATTCAGCAGCGCCTTTCGAATCACATTCTGCAATTGCCGCACATTTCCAGGCCACGGCTGCTCATCGAGGTATCGAATCGCCCGCGTCGTCATCGCCGGGCGGGACAGCTGGAGTTCCTGTCCAACGCGTTGCAAAAAATAATCGGCCAAAACCGGAATGTCTCCCATTCGCTCGCGAAGTGGCGGGAGATCAATCGAGGCAACATTCAGCCGATAAAACAAATCTTCGCGGAACTCGCCATCCGCGATCATTTTTTCCAAATTCCGATGGGTCGCCGCAATGATCCGCACATCGACCGGAATTTCATCGCGCGCCCCAACCCGCTCAATCTGGCGCTCTTGCAAAACGCGGAGCAATTTAGCCTGCAACGACAGATCCAGATCGCCGATTTCATCCAGAAAAAGCGTCGCGTTATGCGCTTGCTCGAATTTTCCAACCCGAGTCGCGACGGCTCCCGTGAACGCTCCTTTTTCGTGACCAAACAGCTCGGACTCAAGCAAATTTTCAGGAATGGCCGCGCAGTTCACCGTCACGAACGCTTTGTGGGCGCGGTGACCATGTTGATACAATGCTCTGGCAATCAGCTCTTTACCCGTTCCGGTTTCTCCGCGAACCAAGACCGTCACCGGAGTTGCCGAAAGTCGCCCCAACGACTTGTAGACCTCCAACATCGCGCGGCTTTTTCCAATCAAGGCATCGCGATCACTTGTCGAATCAGCTCCCGAAGCCCCGATTTCGACCGTGTTTGTCATCCGCCGGGAAGCTGCGATCGCTTCGCTAAGCACTTTCTGAATTTCATTGGGCTCAACCGGTTTTGCCAAAAAATCGTAGGCCCCGGCTTTGATCGCTTCGATCGCCGTATTGCTGCCCGGATTCTTCGCAATGACAATCACAGGGATCCGCGAGTTCATTCGCTGAAGTTCAGCGGTTAGTGCCAATCCACCGAGACCTTCCAGCCGGTATTCACAAATAACCGCATCAAATGACTGTTGCTGCGCCAAATCGAGCGCCTCATCCCCCGATTTTGCAGAAACCAAATAGTAATTCTCGTTGGCAAAAAAGCGCCCCAAGTCGCCGATATGATCGACATCAGAATCAACAATTAGAATTCGTGAAGAAGGGCGCGGCATGTCTATATGGTAAAAAACTTACCACTCACTGATAACTTTCCAACCAATTTTTTCTAAGCCGAAATTCAAACAAAAACTCTTACTCGCTATTTATCAACGACTTGATGAAATGATTAAAGTTGGCATCTGAATTGCTATTTAGGATCCTGTAACGAAACAAACTTACCCACAACATTTATGAAAAAGATCGAAGCAATCATCAAGCCATTCAAACTCGAAGAAGTTAAAGAAGCTCTCACCGCAGCAGGCATCCACGGAATGACCGTTAGCGAAGTGAAGGGTTTTGGCCGCCAAAAGGGACACACCGAGATTTATCGCGGATCTGAGTACACCGTGGACTTCCTTCCAAAAGTGAAACTCGAAACTGTTGTTGAAGACGAAGACGCTGAGTCGGTTGTCGACACCATCGTTAAAGCGGCTGCTACTGGTAAAATCGGTGACGGAAAAGTATTCGTCTCAAACGTCGAAGAAGCTGTTCGCATCCGGACCGGCGAAAAGGGCGCCGACGCGATCGCCACTTCTGAAGCGTAATTTTCCGAAATTTATTTTCGAAAACAAGAAAGCTCAGTCCGGAAACGGGCTGAGCTTTTTTGTGTCTACCAAGGATGATTTCAGGAGTTGATAAAGAGGTCGCACAGAGACGCAGAGCACACAGAGCAAAGGCTGTGAGCATTTTTTAGTATAGGCGGCAGTTCGAGGTTGATCGAACGAACGCATCACTCAGGCTCCCCGTTTGCGACCCGGGAAATACCATCGACCAAAGTCGGTAATCCAAAATTGATGAGCAAGCCCAATTTAAGGTCGGCGACAACAGTATAGGTCTTTGTTTGCTTCCAGAATACGGGATTTTGAGTTTCGGTTGATTTTAACTCTACCAGAACACTGCCATTAACAATCAAATCAGCCCGAAAACTCTCGCCTAAAACATTTCCATCCCATGTCAGCGGGATTTCCTTCTCTGCCTCAACCTCAAAACCTAACTTTCGTAATTCGTAGACCAAAATTCGTTGATAAGCCGATTCCAACAACCCTGGCCCCAACTCCTGATGGATAAAAATTGCACGCCCAATAATCGCATCCGTGATGTCATTTATTTCCATGAATAAAATTGTCCCAAGCAATCCAAATTTTTGCCAGCCCTAAAAAGCCACCAATTCAATTCCCTCCTCTGTGTGCTCTGTGTCTCTGTGCGACCTCCCGATCAACCAAGGCCCGAAACCCCTTGCCACAGCCCTCGCTTCCCTTATTTTCCGCCTCAATTTTTTACTAAAATGAGCGTCCCAACCTCCAGCGAAATCCGACAGTCCTTCCTCGATTTCTTCGAAGGAAAACTGCACACCATTGTGCCGTCCTCGTCGGTCATGCCAACCTCGCCGAACCTCATGTTCACAAACGCGGGCATGAACCAGTTTGTCCCGTATTTCCTCGGAACTGAAGCCGCTCCTTATGACCCTCCACGCGCTGCTGACACTCAAAAATGCATTCGTGCCGGTGGAAAACACAACGACCTCGACGATGTGGGCTACGACACGTATCATCACACGCTCTTCGAAATGCTGGGCAACTGGTCGTTCGGTGACTACTTCAAAAAAGAGGCAATAGAATGGGCCTGGGAACTTCTAGTGGAACGCTGGAAGCTTCCGCCTGAGCGCCTCTACGCCACCGTCTACAAGCCCGGCGAAGGTGATCCTGCGGACTTCGATCAGGAAGCCTACGACATCTGGAAAGTCATTTTCGAAAAAGCAGGGCTCGATCCTGACGTCCATATCGTAAACGGCAACAAAGCCGACAATTTCTGGATGATGGGTGAAACGGGTCCCTGCGGTCCGTGCTCGGAAGTTCACGTCGATCTCACGCCCCTGGGTGACACCAAAGGATCGCTCGTCAACATGGACGACTCTCGTTGTATTGAGATCTGGAACCTCGTTTTCATTCAGTTTAATGCTGATGGTGAAGGCGGTTTTCGCCCCCTTCCTTCAACCCATGTCGATACCGGAATGGGCTTTGAGCGGGTCGCTTCGATCATTCAGTGCACCGACGGCCTGAAAGATTTTTCAACGCTCGCATCCAATTACGATACCGATGTGTTCTCGCCGATTTTTGAAAAATTAAGCGAAATGTGCGGCCAAAAATACACTTCGACGGTTCCCGAAGGAGGAAAGCGTCAAGGCCTCAACGAGCAGGAACAAATCGACATCGCGTTCCGCGTAATCGGTGATCACATCCGTACGACCAGCATCGCGATTGCCGATGGAATCGAACCTGGAAACGGCAAGCGGAACTACGTGATTCGTAACATTCTGCGTCGCGCCGTTCGGTTTGGGCGAATTCTCGGATTCAGCGCGGATAATCCGTTTCTCGAAAAACTCGCGCCAACTTTGATCGCCCAACTCGGCGACGTTTTTCCTGAACTGAAAAAACGCGAAGAACGAATTTTGTCAGTGCTTGCGGCTGAAGAAGCGTTGTTCAACAAAACGCTCGACCGCGGTTTGGTGCTATTTGATCGTGCCGTTGAAAAACTCGGCGACGAGAAAAATTTCCCGCCCGCAACGGTGGTGAAACTTTGGGAAACCTACGGATTCCCAACAGACCTGACAGAACTCCTGCTCGATGAGCGTGGTTTAAAAACCGATTCGGAAGAGCTCAAAAAACTCGTCGATGAACACAAAGCGACCGGCGCAAAAGGCCAGTCCTCGCAGAAAATTTCTGCAGTCACGATCGAGACAGACGTCGTTTCAGAATTCGTCGGATTTGATAATGACGAGACCAAAACGGAGATCGCTGAATGGATCGAAGAAGACGGCAACGTTTTTGTAATCGTCAAAAAATCAACGCTCTACGTCGAAAAAGGCGGGCAACTGGGCGATACCGGCGAACTGCAACTCGGCGACGAAATTCTCCCGATCATTGGAACGACAACCGTTGGTGAAGCACTTGTGATACAGGTTGAAGAAAAGCCGGAGTCCAATGCGACCGCGGCGACGATTCGCATTTCCGAAAATCGCCGTCGGGGAATTGAAATTCATCACACCGCGACTCACCTTTTCCACTGGGCGTTGCACAACGTTGTCAGCAAGGACGCCACCCAGCAGGGATCGCTCGTCGCGCCGGCTCGTTTGCGCTTCGATTTTAATTCCGATGCCCTGACTGCAGAACAAATTGCGGAAACGGAAAAACAGGTCAACGAATGCATTCGTCAGAATGATCAGGTGAGTTGGATTGAAGTTCCTCACGCAGACGTGAAAGAGAATCCCGGCGTCATGCAATTCTTCGGCGACAAATACGGTGATCTCGTTCGCGTGGTTCAAATCGGCGGCGAGCGTGAAAAACTGGATGGCTATTCGATGGAGCTTTGCGGCGGGACTCACGTTCGTAACACCGGAGATATCGGCTTCTTCAAAATTCGTTCTGAAGGTGCAATCGCTGCCGGCATTCGCCGAATCGAAGCGGTTTGCGGCGATGCGGCGGTCGATTTCCTCCGTGAAAGCGAAGACGAAACAGCTAAAGAAATTGAGGCTCTTACGGGCAAACTGACCGCTGCGAACACCGCACTGGTTGCTGCGGGTGCGGATCCAATTTCCGGACCCGATTCGATTTCCGACAACATCGACACTCACCTCAATGACGGCAATCATCAGGCTGCTAGTGATTTTGTAGAATCGTTGAAGCAATTCCGCAACGAACTGAAAACAGCTGCGGTGGATGCCGAGAAATCGCTCAAAAAAGCGGCTGCAGGGGCTGCTGCGAAACAGGCTTCCGAATGGCTCGAAACCATCTTGGCGGATTCACCTACTCGAATCGCAGAGCAGATCCCCGGCGATAATGCCAATTTGCTTCAGGAAGCGATGAACGGCTTTAAAGACCGTGGATTCGAAGGCGTCGCAGCACTCGTGCTCGTTGCTGACGGAACCATTCACGTCGGATCGCTCGTTCACAAAAGCCTCATCGGGGATTTTAAAGCGGGCGATCTCGTTCGCGAAATCACGGCTGTTGCCGGCGGAAAAGGCGGCGGAAAACCCGAAATGGCTCGTGGCGCGGCGCGTGATTTGGACAAGCTCGAAGACGTTTTGGCGAAGGCGAAAGAACTGGTTGGCTGAGGCTCTGCGGGAGGTCGCACAGAGACACGGGGAACACAGAGCGTTGGTTGATTGATTTTTCTTGTCACAGATTGCTCCGCATTCTGCCAATTGGTTGTATGAGCGAAGCACAAAGGTTGTCGATTGTTGGAGTTGAGATTGCGGAGACTGAAAAACGACGCCCGAATTGGTTGCAGATTGCGATCGGAATAAATATCGCGATTTGGGCGCATGCAGTTTTTTTCCTGCTCTTGGCGTGGGCAAAACAGGCCCCCGAAATTTATGAAGGTCCTCCGATTTTGGTGAGTCGGGCAGAAGTGACACCTCTTGTGACAATTTACGGCCCCTAAATTACAAAAATGCGTCAACTCCGCAGGCCGCACTCGCCCGTCGAGTTTAAAAAATGGCCATTCGCAGGGTTCGCCTCAACGTTGCAAACCATTCAGTTTCCTGAACTGGAAGACGAAGACAAATTCGACCTAATGATCTGGTTCGGCCCAAGCATGGAATTCTGAAATCCAAAAACCACGGAGCCAACAGCTCTGTGTTCTCCGTGTCTCTGTGCGACCTCCCGATCAACCCCAGCCGCAACCCCCAACTTTGCGCATTTTCACGAAACAACCCTGTTGATTCATCGAACAAACCCTGTTGATTCGTGAAATCACTTTTCGAATCACAAAAACGTCGGACGAAATCGTCGCTGATGCGGGGTCCAACCTCGCGTTTGCGCTTGCGGTTTTGCCGAAGGAAAAACGGCGGGACATGCAGATTTTTTACGCGTTCTGCCGGGTGGTCGATGATCTCGCGGACGATCCCGGATATTCCGACGAAGATCGAAAGGCGGGATTCAATTCGTGGCGAGAACTCGTCGAAGGAAAAGGCGAACCGCTCGCGGGAGTAGAAACTGAATTTTGTGAGATGGTCGTGAAACGCGATCTATCGCGCTCGATGTTGCTGGAAGTGATCAATGGCTGTGAATCGGATTTGGAGCCGCAAACGTTCACGACGTTCGAAGATTTGCGTCAATATTGCTTCCTCGTGGCAAGTGCAGTGGGACTTGTCAGCATCGAGCTTTTTGGATACACCCAGCCGGAAACGCGCACGTATGCCGAAAATTTGGGATACGCCCTCCAGTTGACGAACATTTTGCGCGATGTCGCCGAAGACGCAGGCGAAGGCCGAATTTATCTACCGGCTGAGGACTTGGAGCGATTTGGAGTAACTGCGGAAGGGATCCTCGCTTTCAAACCAGAAGCCGGTTTTCTCGATTTGATGAAATTCGAAGCGGCCCGAGCGGATGATTATTACGAAAAAGCCGTCGCAGCATTGCCGGAAGTCGATCGCCCCGCGATGCGATCCGCAGAACTGATGCGGGCAATTTACAGGCGGATTTTGGCCCGAATGCGGGCGGATAACTTTAACGTGTTTGAGAAACGATACCGGCTTTCCAAAGTGCGAATGCTGTGGGAATTTCTGATGCACAAATTTTCCTAAAAACGGAACATACGCACAATTTTCTTCACACCATGGCGAAACAAAAAAATCAAAAGGGAGCTCCAGAAAAAAAGGAGAACCCGAATGCAAATGAGCCAATCACGCGAAAGCACGCGAAACGGGCAAAAATGCTGATGAAAGACGTGAAGCGCTTCCTGCGTTACAACAACGATTTGATCGCGGAACCGCAGCGCGAAAAAATTACCGAGTTGGAATCGGATTTTCAAGACGCCTTCACCGGGAAAATCACCACCCAAAAGGAGCTCTCAGACTCGGCCGAAGCACTCACCAAAACCTGCGAGAAATCCGTGAAAGGCTACAAATCCTCCGCGATTCGCGAAAACGTGGAGTCCTTTTTTGTCGTGATCGTCATCGTGATGGCATTCCGGACCTATTTTGCGCAGCCGTTTAAAATTCCGACCGGCTCGATGCAGCCAACGCTAAATGGTGTGATTGCTTATCCTCAACAATCCCCGAATTGGGAGAAGCCGGGACTTTTCACCCAGATCAAAGACAAGGTTTGGTATGGCCGGAGTTACGTGAAAAAAGTGGCGAAAGAAGACACGCAGATAGGATCGCTCAAACAACGGCAATTTCTTCTGTTCTTCACTCAGACAATGGTGAAAGACCCGAACGGAAAAACCCTTTTTACAATCCCAGGTACATCGGCACGAGTTACCCACTTAATGCAACCCGGCGGGAGTCGCGGCCGCTTTTTTTATCCGAAAGGATCGGTCATCGCACAGGGTTACATCGACACAGGCGATCAGGTTTTTGTGGATCGCTTTTCGTATCATTGGATCAAACCAAAGCGGGGTGACGTGTTTGTTTTCAACACTCGGGACATCGCCGGAATTCAGAATGGAGTCGATCCAAAAGAAGGCTCGCAGCATTATATCAAACGCCTCGTGGGCACTCCCGGAAACGAATTGAAGTGGGATTCCCCAAACCTTTTTATCAATGGCGAAAAAGCGAAAGAGTTCGGAATGGCGCGGGTGATGTCTCTTGAAGGTGAATATACGGTGGGCTACACGAGAAGCGGAGATCAAGATCTCGGCCCGAAAGAATACTGGGCGATGGGAGACAACAGCGCCAACAGTTCAGATTCTCGTGACTGGGGAATCGTCCCCGAACGCAATATCGTAGGGCGCGGCTTGTTCGTTTTTCTGCCGTTCGGGCATCATTTTGGGCCCATTCGGTAATTGGTTTCGTAACTTGGTTGAATGGAAACGGTTCGTTACAAACACGCTCGATTGTCGGCGCGATTTCCCGTCGCCTTTCGCTATTCGAAGAGTCACTACTGGATGGCTCAGGACGAAAATGATCCTGATTTGTGGCGGGTCGGCTTCACGAAATTCGCCACTCGAATGCTCGGCGAACTGGTCGAAGCACGCTGGGAAACAGACAACGGTGTAGCCGTCGAGTCAGGCCAGCAACTTGGCTATGTCGAGGGATTCAAAGCGGCGAGCGATCTCTTTTGCGTGATGGACGGCGAATTTGAGGGTGGAAACCCGTTGCTCGAAGTCGATGCATGTCTCGTGCGAACGTCACCTTTCGAAGACGGATGGCTTTATGCCGTTCGCGGAAAACCCGAAGCCGAAAGCGTCGATGTTCACGGCTACATCGAGTATCTGAATAAGCTGATCGAGAAGATGCAAACTCAACCGGAGTATGCGGATTCCTAATTTTAGAAAACAATTTTCACGAACCAATAGGGTTGGTTCATCAAACGTACCCTGTTGGTTCGTGAAACGCTGCCATGGACCGCGACGATCCCTCGTCGCACAGTGGTTCGTGAAGACACCATATCCTCTAACCCGCTCCTTCCCGGCAGGTGCTGATTTTTCAAAACAAAGCGTCGGGGTATTGCCATATTTTATCGGACCACGTTGCGACGAGGGATCATCGCGGTCCATGCTCGCTCTTTTTCATTCTAAGATCTCAATTTTCACTACGTCGAACGCCTAACATGCCAACCTCCAAATATATCATGATCGGCGGTTTCCTGGGAGCCGGAAAAACGACAGTGATTCAACGATTTGCCCACTACCTTGCGGCCAAAAAGCACACCGTTGGTTTGATCACAAATGATCAGGGAGCGGGTTTGGTGGATTCTGCGATCGGGCGCTCAAATCAGTTTCCCGTCGAAGAAATTTCAGGCGGCTGTTTTTGCTGCCGATTTAATTCTCTGATCGATGCGGCTCGAAATTTAACAAAAGCGACGCGGCCTGATGTTTTTCTCGCTGAACCGGTGGGCAGTTGCACGGATTTGGTGGCGACGGTGAGTCTGCCGCTTCAGAAAATTTATGGCGATGACTACACGGTTTCGCCACTAAGCGTGCTGATCGATCCGCTTCGGGCCCGTCAGGTTTTAGGGCTTTCAGATGATGGAAAGAAGTTTTCCAAGAACGTGACTTACATCTATCGAAAGCAGCTTGAGGAGGCTGAGTTCATCGTGATCAACAAGTTGGATTTACTGGATGATGATTCGCTTGGAACATTGCGTTCGGCGTTGGAGAAAGAATTTCCCGACGCTCGGATCTTTGAAATTTCGGCACGCGATGGCACTGGCTGCGAGGACTGGTTTGAGGCCGCTACCAGTTCCAAAATGAATGTGGGTCGCTTTTTGGACATCGATTATGATCGCTACGGCGAGGGCGAAGCGTTGCTCGGCTGGCTGAACATGACAGTGGCGATTGAAGACACGGATACTGAATTTGACGGGAATAAACTTCTAAAATCGCTCGCCGGAACCCTCCGTAAAAAAATGACGGATGCCGATGCTGAAGTCGCCCACTTAAAAATGACGCTGACTCCGCTGGCTGACCCGATGGAAATCGGAGCGATCAATTTGGTTCGCGGAAATTCAGAACCTGAGCTTTCTCATCACTTAATCGATCCGCTGGACGACGGTGAGTTACTGCTGAATATCCGGGCAGAAACCGCGCCCGAAACTTTGGAGGGAGCCGCTACGGCAGCGATTGAGGCAGAATTAAAGACTGCTCTAGGGCTGACTTACAAAATCACACACACGGAGCACTTCCGCCCGGGAATGCCGACTCCGACTCACCGAATGACAGCGGACAGCTGATTCACTCATCCATTTCGAGCAATTCCGAAATTTTGCTGTTGTAGGCCACCAAAATTGCTTCGGTTTCCGGCTTTTTCCGCACTTCAGCGGGGAGTGCGGCGACTCGGGAAATGGCTTCCTGCAACATGGAAATCGATCGAATCCGATCCGAATCCACCTTGGGATCCCAGCATAGGGCCGCATTCGAAAAGGCATCCGCAATCTGAAAGACAAGTTCGGGATCGTTCGAACGAGTGCGGAGTAGCCGCTCAAGCAATTTGATTTCCTCCAGGAAAAAGGGCAACGCTGCTTCCGGTTGTTTCTGCAATAATTGAATTTTTCCAAGTGCAGCGATCGCATGAACCGATGCAATATCGGCATTTCGGCGAGACATGGGCGCGCCATTCCGGACGGTTTCGGCAACGTTCAGCTGGCGTTGAAACAGATCACCCGCTTCATCATAGTTCTTTAAGGCGATCTGCGTTTCGCCATAAGATTCGATGAGTGGCAGCAGGTCTCTACTCATTCCCAAGACACCGGTTGCCGGAGCAGTGGTGAGAGCCAAATCATACCACTCCAGCATTTTTTCGTATTCCTCTGCAGCGGTTTTGAAATCTTCCTGAGAAGCATGAAGCCTGCCCAAACCACGGACGCATTCCGCCAGTTCACGGAGTGTAACAACTCCCAAAGGTAACTCAAAATTCACCGTTTCAGATCGTAATTCGAAAGCGTTTTGATAGCTGACTAATGCTTCATCAAGGTTTTCCCGTCTTTCTTCCAATTGCCCGATCACAAAGAGGTCACGTGACGCAAGCCATCTCAAATTATCGTCGTCTTTGTTGGTCTCGGCGAGCTTGAGTCGAATTCCGTAGGCATTGGTGAATTTCTCAATCGCTTCATCAATGTCATTTCTCTCCCACGCATTCCGTCCACGCATCGATGCGGTATTTGCAGAAATTCGAAGCAATTTATCCGAGCTGCGACCTTCGGGAAGGTTTTCTAAATAAGCTTCTGAGTGGGTTGCAATATGATCATAGAGTTCTTCTGCGCCAGGACCGGATAACTCTTCATGGTTCAGCTTATTGGTGATAAAAAGCGCCAATTCTTCTGCTTGTTCAGCCTTTGCCTTCGATGCAATGGACGCCTCTTTGGCGCGCTTGGCCTGAAAAAAGGCAAAGCCGGAAGCCCACACCGCGATGACTAGGAGGATTCCAAAAAGGGCGTTCAATCGACGGGCACGCCTGACCAGCACATTGCTATCGATCGTGCGCATGGTGTTCCAAACTTCCCGCATATCTGCTGGGCGCTTATTGGGATCCAATGACAAACACCGCTCGATCAATTCGCGACGCTCAGCTAAAAACGGAGCATCAGCTGGCCAGCTAATCTCTTCGACTGCTTCGCTCATCGTCGCAAGCCGATCACCATCGATTCGGTCGCGTCCTTCTGCATCAGCCAGGGTCGCTTCGATACTCGATTCGACCAACGTCGCCTCGGGATCAAAACTGTTTCGTTCGGCGTCGGCAAGTTCCTGAAGTCGCGGAAGCTTTCCGGTAACCAACTTGAAGGCCATCACGCCAAAACTATAAACATCCCAACGGAATCCTTTTCCGCCCGCAGAGTCCCGTGGATCGCGCAGTTGTTCCGGTGGAGCATACAACGGCGTTCCAACGGGTTCGAAGCCCTCCATGGCGAGGCCTCGACTTTGGCCGAAATCACAAATTTTTGTCCGGTAGGGAGTTTCGTCGGTGAGCAGAATATTACTCGGCTTCACATCGCAGTGAACGATTTGATGACGATGCAAGTAGGCCATCGCATCAGCAATTTCTTTCAGCAAGCGCCACGCCTCTCGATAATCCACGTGGCCACAAAGGCGCTCCAAAGTGCGAGTTTCCCATGATCCATCGGGATTCTGATCGGCGTGCAAACCCATCGCGTAATACGGCGGCTCACTCAATAAATCGAAATCGTGCAGGGTGACAATCCCGTTGTGCTCGGCCACGCTGGAAAGTTTTTCCAGCTCGCGCGACATCGTTGAAAGATCCACCGCGCCGGGACGAAAAATCTTCAACGCTCGATCTGAAATCCCGCGATAAGTCGCCCGGAAGACACGACCGTAGGTTCCCTCCCCGAGTGGCGGGAGGTAAATATTGTAATCTTTTACGTCAAAGTCGTCGGCCATGTGGCGTTAAAAAAATGGGTCGTGGGGTTCTTCTTTGGCCCCTTACTTACTCAAGCTCTTGATTTCCCCTCCCCATCCATCAGCAGGAGGATTTTTCTGAAATTTTAATGTTTTACGGATCAGCCATTGAGCTGCCTCGTCATCATGTGGGAGTGTTTTCAGTAAATCAAGACAGTCATTCCACTGACGTTTCACAAACACATCCAAGGCGCGCTCATACGTCGCCACATCTTCCTTTGAGGCGCCTGATCCTCCCAATTCTTTCGCCTGAACCAGTTCAAAAATCGGATAGCTCTCTTTAAATCCGGCCGGCTCAATATAGCAAAGTTTTCGCAAAAGCCGCCCTTCCCCTTCAATGCGATTATCCTCCTCCATCCGGTCGCGAGTCTCGGCTGAAATCAAAATCGGCACCTTGAACTCTTTCGCAATTCGTTCGAGACGGGCTCCTAAATTTGCAACACTTCCAAACACACTGATATGCCATTGCTGACTGGGACCGGTTTTTCCAACAGCAAGGCGCCCCGTGCTGATTCCAAGACGAACTGACGGCATCAAGCGCCCGTGCTCGTCCTCGTATTCCACCCGATCAGCCAGATCACGAATAATTTTTTCGGCGGCCTCAACCGCAAAACGCGCATGAGCTCGCTTCGTTTTAACCCACTTCGGCCAGCCCCACAGCGCCAGCGCCCCGTCTCCCGCAAAATCAGTGATCACCCCTTCCTGTTCAAAAATCAGCCCTGTGATCATGCCGACGATTTCCTGGTTTTCGTCGAGACGATCCAGAATCTCCTCATCAGTTTTGGCCTTTTCCAACAGGCGCGAACTTCCTCGCCGATCCACAAACATGACCGTGCAGTCCACCATCGCCGGATCAAATTCGCCTTCTCCCTCACGGCCCATCATATCTCGCAGCGCCGGCGAAAAATACGTCGACATCCGATCCTGAACGCGTTGTTCCCGACGAGCATGCAAGAGGCTGGCAGCTAGCGAGGCGATCAAACGTAAAAACGGAACAAACGATGCTGCTGCGGTCTCAGTCGCTTGACGAACAACGACATATTGGTATACCGGACGTCCCGATTCATCGCGGTGAACTTCCGCTTTGTCATCCATCGCTGCCACCGGAATGATCGCAACCCAATCAATCTCCGCTCCCAAACTTCCCACCCGAAAGACCCGCTGGTCTTCCTTCGAATTCCAAACACGCACATCCTCTTTTATAGGTGACGAAATGCTCATTTGTGCCAGCAACGTCCGGCTTGGCCGAAAATCCGCCCGCGCCGTAGGATCCCGATTCAGCACCTCGTATTCAACCTCATCCCCGTTCTTTGAAACCGCGACATAACATGCCGAAACGCCCTTTTGCCCCGGCAACGCGTTTTCCAAAAACAGCGCCGCCCGTGAAAACAAATCTTCCTCATCTGACCAACCACTCAAAACCTGCTCAGGCAGTTCACGTTGAAGCAGTTTCAGCTGAAATCGCAGGCTGTATTCATCAAGTTGGGCCACGTCATCGTAATCAATGACCGCATTACTCGCAGGTAAAAACCCCGCGAGTTCCTGATCCGAAAGCTCATCCAATTCTCCAAGCGCATTCTCCAATTCGTCGATCGATTTCAGCCAGAAAAACGAAGTCGCCCCCTGAATTCCGATGCAAAACGACTCTCCGGGCCGAACCCGATAAGGCTCGGTTAAAATCTCCCGATCTCTAGAAACACGGTTCGAATAGAGAGAATTAGGCTGAGAACGCCCAGGCAACGCAGGTAAACGCTCGACCATCAAATCGTCACCGTCTTTTATCGCCGAGAAATGATTTCGGCTCACCAAGCGGTCCTTCCAGGTAATCGTCAACAAATCGACCGATTCCCCTTCCAAAGCCACGGGACGCCGACCAATACGAATCCGTCGCCCCTCTGAAACATCGAGGAACCCCAGATCTTCCCGGTCATCTTGATTCAAAGCCACCAATATCATCTTTTCGTGCCGTAGAATCCTTGAATCCAGCTAAATGGCAAGTTCCGGAAATAATACAAATGCGCCGATAGATTCAATCTAACGGGAACGTTTCCACTGCCCAAATCTCAGTTCCCTGAGAGCGCCCTTTAATCAAATGCGTGCCTAAGTTCTTACAAAAATGGCGTCCTTCCGGCCAATCACGCAGGAAATCGCCTGAAGTAACCACTGAATGCCCAACATCTCGGGTCAGCGATTCCATACGGAACGTTAAATTCACGGGATCACCCAACAAGGTAAACTCTCCCTGACTCAGTCCGCCGTATGCCACTTTTCCCAAATGAAGCGCTAATCCTGATGCAAAATCGGCATCCACTTCTTTAAATAAATCACGGCGGCTCTCAAAATTAGAAGCGCACGCATCCATCATGTCTCGGGCAGCTCGAAGTGCCGCCATTCGCTGATCCGGCCCCACCTCCGTCCAATAGGAGAGCACACAGTCACCGATGAATTTATCCACCGTCGCCCCATGCTTCGCCATGATCGTTTCGCAACTGGCATACCAACCGCCGATAATTTGCGCTAAATCATCGAGCGGAATTTTTTCTGATAAACTGGTGAACCCTTTGACGTCACTCACCAGCATGATCACTGGTGTTGAACGAATCAGGGCAACCGTCGAAGCCCCGAAATCACCTTCATCACCGAGATCAGAATCGCTTCCCTCCTGCTCAAATCGGACTTGGAAACCAGCGAAAGCGAGCACATCACCCGTTACAAGTTTTCGCGAAGCCGTTACGCGGGAGCCATTCAGATAACTGCCGTTGAAACTTCCCAAATCAAAAAACCAAAAGCCGTCCTCCTGCTTTCGAATCATAGCATGACACCGCGAAACTCCCGGATCCCCGATCACAAGATTGCACTGTGGACTCCTGCCCAGCATGGAAACGGGAAGCAATTCCGTCGTTTCATTCGTGATAACATTAACCAATTTTGCGTTCAATTAGCCGAATTCTGGACTAATGCGCCCGCGACGGCAAGCCATTCGTAAATTGTTTTGTGCGAACGCGATTTCCCACTTGATTCCAGCCTCTTTTAAATCACATTCCAACCACTATGAATAGTTTAACCATGGGTTTCCTTTTGACCGTCGGAATGGGTTGGGCCCTCACCGAAGGCTGCGTTGCTGCTGGAAACAGTAACTGGCTGCCGCTCATCGGTTTCCTCATCGCGTTCACCTTTATTTTTGGTGCCATTGGCTGCCTCGAACTGTCCGATGCCGCGACCAACCTGATTGGTTCTACGTTCACGCTCGTTCTCGGGTTTGCACTCCTTGGGTTCGCTTTTTCAACCACCCACCTCGGAGCCGGAGTTACCACTTTGAAAACCCTCGGAGCTCTCAGTATCGTCGCAGCAGGAATCATCAGCTTTCTTCCCGCGAAAAAAGACGAGCAGCACGGTTGATTGGGCCGCGCAAAATTCTCGCGAACCGGAACCGGAATTCGACCTAATTAATCCATTCACCGATCCTTCGTTGCTGTTGGATCGGTTTTTTTTGGCGTCGAACAGGGACTTTATAAGTGGGGCGAATCCTCCCATTGGTGTCAGGTTAAATCCCGTTAATCCATTCAAATAAAATGATTTATGGATTGTAAGCGTGAATCTTGAACGGAATTTATCCGAAAATAGGCCCGTCAGGCCGCACCATGAATAGCCATGGTCGAAGCCGAGCCCCAAAGCGAGGCAAGGCCGTGGAATTACCATCCCATAGAAGGGAGCCGCAGCGTGGCGAACCAACATTCGAAATTGCCCTCGCGTACGGTGTTCGGAGAAAGCGGGGCGGATTGGTTCGCTGCTCTGCAACTCTTTCGTAAAATGAACGCTTCCCACGGCCTTGTCTCGCTAGGGCTCGCCTTCGACCATGGCTATTCATGGAACGGCACGCTGTGCCTGAAAACTCAAACCGGAAAAAGAGCGCTCTTTAAATACCTGTTTTACAATGAATTACGACTAATCAACCTGACACCAATGGGCGAATCGTCCCGATGAGCCGCGTGGTCCGAAAAGACGTTGAATCCATCGTGTAGCGTCTCAGCGAAGCGATAGGGTTTACGTTGCCTCTTTTCGGACCACGCGGCTCGACATGAACGTCTCGCCGCCCGGAGGAAGAGCTCTACGACATCGCCAACGATCCCTACCAGATCAACAATCTTGCCGGCGAAGCCGCATTTAAAGCCGAGCTCGCACGGCACCGTGAACTTCTGATCAACTGGATCGCCGCCAGTGGTGACAAAGGAAAGAATCCGGAAGCCCAAGCACAACTAAAGGCCACCTTCGACCTCTGGAAGGACAAGCCGATCTTCAAGCAGGCCAAGACCAACCCGGAGCACGAGCAGTTCCGCAAGTAGATCCCGCGTTTTTTGTTAGATTGAATTGAAACTCCTGCCAGGGGGAGGCTTCGATGGAAAGTGCTAAGTTTGGAGGAATCAAGAAATGTTGACTGACCCCTAGCGGAGCTCATGAACATTGTAGACCTGCTCGCGACGGTGTTTTGTCAGGGCACGATATTGAATCTGCAATTCTTCACCGTCCTCATCGACCGGTGGAAACTGGCTTGCTGAAAGCAAGCCCGCATCAATCATCACATCCCAATCAAATCCATTTGACCCTTCCGATTGTCGAATCGCATCACCAAGGCTTTCGCGGCCACGCGCGATGTCAGCCGGCACATGGCTGCAACTCGTCGCCCAAACGCTGAACGTTCGCGGTTTTTCTTCTGCCCTTTCCTGAAGAGGAACCCAAAGACACAATGCACCTAGTATTCCGATCGGAAAAACTTTGATGGCGCTCTTCATCAAATCAGTTCAGAAATCGGTTTTCCACCTTCTTGAACGGCGAAATGGGGACGGCCCGTGAAATCGTTGAACATCGTATTCTGCGGCACACCAAAGTGATGGTAAATCGTTGCAGCAAGATCGCTGGGATGAATTGCGCGCTCCTTCACATCGCCTGCGTCTTTTTCGGTTTCACCGATGACTTGCCCGTGATTGAAGCCTCCTCCCGCCATCATCATTGACATCACGACCGGCCAGTGGTTTCGCCCGTCTTTGCTTTTTTGCGTTCCGATTTCCGGCGTGCGACCAAATTCTCCCATCGCAATCACGAGCGTGTCGTCGAGCAAACCTCGCTCTTCCAAATCGGAAACGAGGACGGTGAAAAGCTGATCGAAAACCGGCATCAATGGCTTGAGGCCTTTGGTGATTCCTCCGTAAACGCCGCCGGGAATTCCATGGGTGTCCCACGTTCCCGAAGAAGTGTGTTTGCTTAAATCGACCGTCACAAAACTCGAACCTGCCTCAACCAATCGCCTCGCCAACAGCGCCTGCTGGCACCAATCGTGATCACCGTAGCGCTCGATCGTTTTTGGATTCTCTTTTGATAAATCGAACGCGGCTTGCGCTTTTCCGCCGGCTACTAAATCGAAAGCTTTGTCGCTGAAATGATCGAGACCATCCATGGAACCGGAGTGATCAATATCCGACCGGAGCGTGTCCATTTGCTGATGCAGATTCTGCCTGCCACGCAATCGATCCATCGTCAAACCTTTCGGTAATTTAAAACTCACGCCGCGTTTTCCACTCGTGAAGGGATCAAATTCTTTTCCCAAATATCCACCCCAAGCAATGTGGGTCAAATCCTGAACATTAAGTGCGACATACGGCGGCATTTGCGGATCGTTTGCGCCGTAGTGTTTCGAAACGATCGAGCCCATCGCCGGCCACATTTTACCATTCGGCTTGGTTCGCGGAGCCGCCCCGAGATTCCCTGTTTGCATCACCTGATTCGGTTGGTGACTACTGCCTTTACAGACCATCGAACGAATCAAGGTTAGCTTATCCATCATCGCAGCTTGCTTCGGATAATGCTCCGACAGCCGAACGCCAGCGAGTTTAGTCGGGATTGTTCCGAAAGGTCCGCGAATTTCAGACGGCGCATCCGGCTTGGGATCCCACGTGTCGATGTGACTCGGTCCGCCAGTCATCCACAGCAAAATGACGGATTTGTTAGAGCCCGCTTTCGGATTCTCCGAGCGCGCCTTCAAAAGCTGAGGCAATGAAAGTCCCGCGATTCCTGCGAGACCGGTTTTTAGCATTCCGCGACGACTGCTCACCGTCAACCCTTCGCGCTCGCGCGGATTCAAAAATGTGAAGGCATGCTGAAAGTGACCCGCCATACCCAAATTTTGCCCTCAAGCCTCACGCGGTCAACGATTTGCCGCGCCGGATTCACGGGGCACCGAGGTTCAGGCTTCAAATAAACGTATCCGTGTCTTTTCCTCCCGTAACCGCGCGGAAGACGCGAAGGCGGACGTTTTCGGCTTCGTTGAAATTAATTTGTGGGTAAAATCGTCGCATGAAAATTCGACTCATTTTTTCGTTTCTGGTTTGTAGCGCAGCCTTTTTGAATGCGCAGGAAAAACCTGCTGAGCTTCCTAAACCAGTCTCGATTGATGCCTCAGAATTCGACTCGCTCCAAGCCGCGTTTAATGCACTGCCGGAATCGGGCGGCATCGTGAGGCTTCCGCCTGGAACAGTTGAAATTTCCAAACCGCTCGTAGTTTCCTCTGCGGAAACTCGCATCGAAGGGGCCGGTGCATCGACCCATATCAAAAACATGAATGAAACGGGCGAGCCAGCTTTGATCATCGCGCCGAAGACAATTGCGGATGATCCAAAAGCGCGGCTGTGGCGGATTCAGCTGGGAAATTTTCGGATCTCGGGGAATGAAAAAAGCGGGAACGGAATTCAAGCAACAGGGATTCAGGAAATTTTTATTCACGGAATGTCAGTCGATCATCATGGAGGGCACGGCATTTCCCTCGTGAATTGCTACGAAGATCCGCGGGTGAGCGATTCGATTTTGACCTACAACAAAAAGGCCGGGCTCTTCATCGATGCGGGTCACGACATCGTGGTGAACGGGAATCATTTCGAGGAAAATCAGGACGGCGTCATCTGCACGGATGCGTTCAATTTGTGCATGAATGGAAACAATCTCGACGACCATCTCGGCAACGGTGTGGTGATCGAAAACACGTATGGATCAGTGGTTTCGGGAAATATGATCGAGGAATGCAACGGCACGGCGATCATCCTCGACCGAGATTGTTATGGGATCACCCTGAGCGCGAATGTGATCGCTCACGACATGGAGGGCGGAATCGATCTGCGTGACGCGCACGGTTGCACGGTCTCGGCGAATACGTTCACGCTCGTCCACAAACACAGCGTCCGAGTCGGGCCGGAGAGTGGGCGGATCACAATTTCGGCGAATAATTTCTCGAATTCATACATGGGAAATGGCGAACTGAAGCGACCGGCGGAACACGAAAAACCGATCTCACGCGACATGGGAACGGGCGTGGTGCTGGAAGGTGCCAAAGTCGTTACGATCACTGGTAATAACTTTTCAGGACTTGCGGCCGAGGCAGTAAAAGCGGACGCGAAGTCAGAGAAAATCCTGGTGACAGGAAATATCGTGACCGATTGGGGGCGCGTTGAAAAAGAAGCAAAAGCGTTCGATTTGCCCGAGGGGAAATCCGTGAGTGTGAGCGGGAATATTACGGATTGAATGCCGGAGGGGCCCACATCAACCCCGACCGCTGCTCTAATCACCGCAACTCTAAACTTCCGAGTGATAATAAATCTTCACGTATTTCATGTCGCGTTCTTCATCGACACCTTTTTCCAAAAAAGTTCCTGAGGCTTTTTGAAAGCCGGTTGAAAAACGCATGTCCACGCCAACGTCGAGTTTGAGACGGCTGTTCAGCTTCCGCTCCACTTTTTTGGCTTCTTTTTTAGCGACGGTAAATTGTGGGTCGAGCGTGATTCCAACTTCGGTTTCTTCGTAGTCTTTTTTGAAATTCGTAAATTCTTCCGCCAATGCCGGAGTTTCAATCACGGTTTCTTTCATCTCTTCGATGTCGAACTCGTCCGTTTCAGTCATGTAAGAAACTGCGCGTTTGGCCACGTCAATCCGCTCCTGCTTCATCCCGTCGTCGGGCACGCCGGTGTTGGCGAAAGCCACGCACATTTCGGAATAGCGCTTCGTCATGAACTCGTCGGTTCGGGTCGGCGATGCATTTACAAATTCACGATTCCAAAACTGAGTCCCGCCCCCTTTATCGAACAGATAAACGGCATACCCATCGGCTCCTCCGTGATTCAAAATCAGGCACCCTTTATCGATTTTGTCCGGATAAATTCCCTGCTGAGTCGTCAGCTGGAGGTCACCATCAATCATCGCGACTTGTAAAAAAGGCACTTTGCTCTCCGATTTGATAATGCAAATGGCCTCAGTCGGCGATCCATTCACAAGAATCTCCTCAAGGTGTGCCACGCACAAGTCGCCCGGTTTGATGCTTGGGTGATTCGAATTTTTGTAGAGATGACGGGCGATTTCTCCGCCTTTGTCCAACAACTGATCTTTCGACTCAAAAATCCCACTGACAAATTCGTGCAGCTTATTTTCATCGATATCATTCAATTCATGAAGTTCCAATCGCTGGAATGGTTTCAGAAAACAGTGGGTCAGCAGCTCCGCATCATCATCTTTGAAATGACAGAGCGTTTTTGAAGTCTGGAGCGGTTCATCGCGGAGCGGATTCCCAATTTTGGCCAAAGCCATGCCCGTGAGGCGTGCTTCGTTAAAAATGACAGAAATTGACATGCGTTTCCTTAATCGAAAATCGAGGGGAATTTCAAATTTTTTCCACAATCTCACTCAGTAAATCGCGACTGCCGATTTCGCCGAGCATTTCCAATTCCCCTCGTAATGTCTCAAAGGCCGGCTTCCCAACTTCAGCTGAACACGTTCTCCCACAATGAGTTTTGCTGACAAACCCATCGTAATCCGGAAGGTTGTGAGGGTCATTCTCTTCGTCGTGAAGAGTCAACATCGTTTTTCCATCCGCCCCCGCCGCAAATGCCAGTGGATGAATCCAACATGTCAGCGGCTTGTAGTACCACGGTCGCTTCCCCTCTTTCATACTCAACGCTTGCAGAGCGCAGCGAGCATCCGGCAACAGAAAAATGCAGTTTGTTTCTGCAAAATGAGCAGGGTAATCAGAAACCCACGTTTTCATCGGCGCCGGACGTGTGGCAGTTTTTGGCCCCGACGCGAGCCCTTTCCAATTGCCGTAGACAATTCGTTTTTCGGGCAAATCGGTCAGGCCAACGCTTTCTAAATCCACTGAATCCAGATTGCGGATCACCGCCGCCTCTTCGCTCGAAACGTAAACGCCGTCATGACAACAAGTCCCGCGACATTTCGCTAAATCACAGGACTGCAGCGGCCGAGTCAGTGCGGAAATATCGAGCTCAGCTTCTTGCACCATCTCGCGCAACTCGTCGGTCTCCGTTGGGAAAGCGTTGATTTCTCGATAAGAATTCATGGACGGGCGCGTTCGATTTTCTTCAACAAAAACGACACGTAGAGGAAAAACGTGAACAAAAATCCAACTTCCGAAATGATCCACCAGATGGGTAATTTTGCCGTGACATCGATGTAGAGCGACACCGTTGCGAAGACCAGACCAAAGCGCGCCCAAAATCGAATTAACTCCAAATAACGAATCACATCACGAGCGAGATACAAAACGACTGCCCCGAAAAACAGGTAGAATCCGGAAAGTGATCGAGATAGATAACTCACCACCGGCAAATCAGGCAGCTCGCCCATTCCCATCGTTTCGTGAAACCAATTCATCCACGCGTGCGGCATGAAGATCGCCGCCACAGCGGCAACCGAGAGCACGCCCATCATCCGCAACATGAAGACGAGGATACGCTGTGCGGTTTCTGGTTTCATTGTTGGTGTTGTGTTTGAAAAATCACTCCGCTTCCGCTTTTTCCGTGGCCTTCGCAAGCGGCTCGATCGAGTCGTAGCTCAGCTGCTCCAACGTATGCCCCCGCTTTTGTAGTAATTCCACGACACTGTCTTTTCCAACCAAATGCCCCGCGCCCACCAGAAAGAAAATGTTCTGCGGCCCTTCGAGCGCCTTTTCGATCTCAGGAATCCAATTTTTGTTTCGATTGGTCAGCATCAGCTCGCGGACTTTCTCGCCCTCCTTCATTTCCTCGCTCATCAATTCGTTTAACAATTTGCCGTCACCGACTTTCCAGGCCCCGATCATTTTATCAATCGAATCGCTCATTTTGCTGACCGATTGAAGCGTGTCGCGGATCAGCGAATCCTTTTCCTTCGCCGTCAGTTTATCAAAAAGAGTCAGCTGGAATTCTATCGTCTCAAGCCCGCTCGAAAGCTTCACGTCTTTTTTCGAAAGATCGAAAAACGTTTTTTCCAGTCCAAGCTCAGCCTTTGCTCCCAGCCGCATCGATTCGACCGAACTAATCGTCAAAAACGCAAACCCCGGTTTCATCGTTTCCAGTTTCAATGCCTGAATGCCACGACTCGCAATATAACGCTGCAGCAGTCGCCACGTTTTTTTCGTCAGATTTTTGTCAAGCGAATCCCCCGCTTCAAACATTCCCATTTTTCGGATTTTCCCGGCCAGCTCAGGATTTTCCATTTTGTTCATGTCGATTTCAAAAACCACCCGCGCACTGTCGTCGTAGGCCGCCTGATAGGCCGGGGGAATCGGGTAATCCTGAGTCCGCAACAAATGAACCGAACCGGCAAGATAAACCGTGCTGTCGGCGGCGCTGACTTTCCATATGCAGCTGGCTTGAGTTCTCTCCTCCGCTCCAGCAGGCTTCGGCTTCTTTTTGAAAAGCTGCGCATTCGCGAGTTGCCCGCTCACAAAGAAACTGAGCGCAACGATAGAAATAAAAGTGGATAAACGGATTTTCAAATCACCCAAATTCTAGCTGGAACAATCGCCCCCCGCCACTTAAACCTGAGGGGCAGAAAATCCGTTTTAACGAAGCAATAGGGTTGATTCATCGAACGCACCCTGTTGGATCGCAAACCAGACAGCTCTCGAAAATCATGAAATTTCCCATCCATCTTTTCGCCCTTTTAATTTCCGCCAGCTCCGTCGTTGCAGCTGATTGGAAAAAACACATCATTCACGAAGGTCAGCACACGCTCACTGCGGTTGGGGCTGATTTTACGGGCGACGGCGTGATCGATGTGATTTCATCGACCGGTGGAAAAACGCGACTTTTCGTCGGCCCAGACTGGACTGAACACGCGATTCACATCGAGCCGAAGCTTCGCGCGATCCATTCCGAAGTGTTGGATGTCGATGGTGACGGCGATTGGGATTACGCAACGACGAATGCTCATGACAAACCGTTTTGGCTGGAAAATCCGGGGAAAGAAGCCGCGCTGAATGGCAAAATGTGGACAAAGCGAATCATCGATCACGATATTCTGGGGATTCACTGCATGCTAAAAGCCGACGTCGATAATGACGGGACGGACGATCTGATCATCAATAATTTTGAGCCCAAAGGTGTGATGGCGGATTCGATTGCGTGGTTCAAAATTCCCAAGGATCCGAAGTCGGCTGATCACTGGATCCGAAACGTATTTGCTGACAAAACGGCGCGTGGCGGAAGTCACTATTTTGGGTTTGGCGACATCGACGGCGATGGCTGGGGCGAGATTTCTGCGGGTGCAAAAGGCGGTCCGTTCGAAGATGGGAACTGGTTCGCTTTTTGGAAGAACCCAGGCAAAGACGGCGTGACGGGGCCGTGGAAGAAAACGGTGCTTGCCGAAAATCAGCTCGCAGCGACGAACATCATTCCAGCAAACGTAAATGGGGACGGGAAGCCGGATTTCATCGCCAGTCGAGGGCACAGTCAGGGCGTGCTTTGGATCGAAGCGCCGGATTGGAAAGTTCACGAAATCGATCCCGATTTGAAAGAACCTCACAGCCTGACCGTTTCGGATTTTGATCAGGATGGCGATCTCGACGCCGCCACCTGCGGATACGGTAGCGAGCTGGTCATGTGGTATGAAAATGACGGCAAAGGAAATTTCACGCATCATCAAATTGGCGACAAACAAGGCAGCTACGACACGCGGACGGTTGACATGGACGGCGATGGAGACGGAGATTTACTGATCGCCGGGCGTCAGTCTCAAAACGTGGTGTGGTACGAAAACCCGCTGAAGTGATTCGATGTAACCAACTCGCTGATGCCGCCGTCTTTTTTAAGTAATGACGAAAACGATTTGCCTCATCTCTGCACTCTTAATTCTCTCGCAGTCTAGTATCAGGGCTGCGGATATTGAATCCGATCATTCAATTTCCGGAACGTGGAAAGGCAAACTGGAAGTGCTCGGGGAAGAATTTCCTCTGGTATTTGCATTCAAAGAAGTCGGCAACGGCCAGGCACGCGGCTTCATGTTGAGCCCGAAACACACCTCTGAGAAAATTCCGTTGAGTCAGGTCTCCCTGAAAGATCGGGAGGTAAAATTATACTGCGATTTGTCAAATGCGAGCTTCACCGGTCGGCTCTCTCCGAAGAGTAAAAAGATAAAGGGTGATTGGAGTCAGGACGGAAATACGCTCCCTCTCGATTTAGAATTCGATGGCGAAAAGACGATCGTTGATCGCCCTCAAAATCCAAAAAGCACTTCCGCCTACACCGAGCGTGAAGTCACGTTTTTGAACAAGTTCAGCAATTATCACCTGACGGGAACGCTATCCGTTCCGAAGTCGTCAGGCCGCCCGGTTCAGGCTGTCATTTTGGTCAGCGATTCCGGCCCCCACGACAGAGATGGCTCCAACTTTGGCCACAAGCCGTTTTGGGTGATAGCAGATTTCCTCGCGAGAAAAGGAATCGCCGTTCTGAGATACGACGACCGGGGAATTGGAAAATCCAAAGGCGACTTCGCCGAAGGGTCACATTTGGATTTTGCGACCGATGCCTGGGCTGCGATTGAATTTTTAAGCCAACAAAAAGAAATCGACCGAACGAAAATCGGAATCATTGGTCATGGCGAAGGCGGGATCATTGCCCCGATCGTAGCGACAAAGCGCGATGATATCGCTTTTATCGTTCTGCTGGCTTCACCGGGAGTTCGCGGCGACGAGACGATCATGCATCAGACTTCGGCGATCGGAGAAAAAGCCGGGCTACCGAAAAGCTTTCTCAATTTAACCAATCAATTTTCGAAAGCGTTATTCGAAGTCCTTTCGCAGCCGATTCCAAATGTCGCGCAAGTTCAGGAACTCGGATTGAAATTTGAGGCCGAAGCGAAAAAACTCACCCTCGCTGATCCGACAAAATTTGAAGGGCTGAAGGAAACCATGTTCCGCGATTTGAGCCGGTTTGAAAAGCCGTGGCTTCACAATTTCCTAAAACACGATCCGGGTCCTGTCTTAGGAAGAATGAGCTGCCCAATTCTTGCGCTGAACGGAGACCTGGATTTGGAGGTTCCTGCAAAGATTCACTTAAAAGCGATCGAAACTCGGCTCAAAGCTGCAGGGAATAGGAACTCCCAAACTCATGAACTAAAAGGATTGAATCACCTTTTTCAACGAGCCGAAACAGGCATTCCGGCTCAATACAGCAAAATTGAAGAAACGATTTCGCCTCAGGTATTGAAGCAAATATCTGAATGGATCGAAGAAGTGACCGGGATTTGAGATTTCGAAGTAATTCTTTTGATTCAGAGAACCATCCCCGTTCGATCGATCGGATCAGAAAAGTCAGTTCAGCGCCACGAGCACCCGAATGTGATCAAGCTCGTCTGCGCCGCTATTCTTGAGCTTCACGTTCATCGTACGGCGATCATCACTCAGGAGAATTTCGTCGTCACCGACATCCATTCCGCGGCCTGCGTGGTTGTGCGTGCCTACATGCGTGCCAACGATTGAATCGGATTGCTCAAGACGGTCTGACGAATAAATCACGCCAACAACCGGGTGATCAAAAGTAATCGTGGCCTCAACCAATTCGGTATTCTCGCGAACCTGACTGGGCCAGAGCTGAACCAAATAGCTGCGCAGCTCGCCTTCGGAATGAAGCGCCTCTCCGGTGTCGGATTCATTCGCTTTTGCAAACTGGCCCGTCGGCAAGGTGTCGACCTGCATATCCTCCTTTGCTCGGAACGAATCATTTTCGACATAAATTTGAACGGCCTCAAGATTCGTATTTCGATCGCGCTCAACGAAACTTCCCGGAAGCTCCAGCCGAACGGACCCGGCATTTTTTTCAACCCCGGCAACCAGTTCCCATGTCCGTGTAAAAACCCGGGGGTTGTAGGGGATATCGAGAAGTTTCTCGCGATCCAAATCGGCGCGAATGGCTTCGTATTGATACAACTCACGGCACCGGCCAATTCCAGGAAGGCAAACATCCACGCCTGTTCCCTGATTAAAAATCATCGCCTCGGTCGCATGGTCAGACCGCGCGTCAATGCCAATCGAATTTCCTGAATCGACCAAGTTGATGCCTTTGGAATGAAGCGAAAAACCACCTTCAAAAGATCCCGTTTTTGCGAAGGCGATACCGGAGTGAAGGATTGCCTCCCGGCCATCAACCACTTCAACTTGAGCGGGCCCTTCGACAGTCAACTCCGTACCATTTTTGAATTTCATCGAAGAAACTCCCGATTCGAGCGTGTAAATTTGGCCACTGGCAATTCCTCCGCCGGACAGCGGGCCTTCGTCTTCACTCCAAACCGCATCTGAACTGGAGCGGGTCACTTCCGCAACCAGATTCGGGCCATCCAGAACACCGCTTTGGACTAGCAACACTCCAACTGCTACACATGCAGCAACTCCCATCCCCATGATGGCAGCAGGAAGCAATCCATTAGTTTTCTTGCGGGGCCTGCGAGATTTCGATGCGGCGGCAGGAGCCGCATCGAATTCAACAATTTTATCATCAGACTCAACGCCTTCAGGCAACTCAACCAGACGGAGCTTGCTCTCGATATCCGCGACGAAATGATCGCCGTTTGTTTGAGCCCACATTCTCGTCGAGAGACTTTCGAGAAACGGAGCTTCGTGGCGTGACGGGGTAGCCGCTTGCTCAAAAAGGTCGCCAAACATCAAGGCGCGCCGCAATTTTCCAGCACGGTCATCATCGTCAGCAAGGTGCCGGGCAATGGCATTCAGATCGGGGCGGGTTGCACTTCCGTCGTGAAGCTTCGCCTCCAGAACATCGAGGTCGTCACTCAACTCGTTGCTCATCCGATATTCCACATCGTTTTGAAAAGAATCAAAATCATGAAACACCAGTGCCTGACGAATCAATTCGGAAAACTCAAGTTCATCAGCAATTTGCCGACCTCGTTCCGGGGAACTCGTGCAAAAATCGCTCAGAGCATCGCAATGCGAAACACCCGCTTCGCCAGCTGTAAAGGCGGCGAGGAGTTTTTCGAATTCTTTATCTGTGTTGTGCTTTCCCATTTTTTAAAAAAATAAGTCAGGCTCCGGCTGGTCGCATCCGCGCCTCCATGCATTTCCGCAATCCTGAGCGAATTCGCTCAAGTGCTTTTCGCACAGCCGGTGGTTTCATGTTCAGCTCCGTAGCAAGATCCGGCGCAGGAACATCTTCCTCGTATTTTGCGCGGATCATTCGCATCGATTTCTCAGGGAGCTCCGCAATACACTGGCGAAGCGCCGCTAATTTTGCCGTCGCGGTGTCCCCAAGCTGCTCTTCTTCCTCTTCCTGAACCGAAGTCGTAGAAACCAGTACGTCCGTTAAATTTTCAGATAAAATCCGCTTTCTCCGGGCGCTTTTACGACGCTCGTTAATCACAAGATTTCGGGCGATTCCACGAACCCACGCCCCAAAATCCCTCGTTTTTTCAAATTCATCCATCCGATTGTAAGCGACGATGAAGGCTTCCTGAGCAACGTCATCAACCCACAAAGGATCAACCCCTAACGAGCGAGTAAACGCGCGGAGGCCAGCGTGGTGTTCCCGGACATAATCGATGAAAATATCCTGACTGGTGGGTTCAGAAGACATGAGACGTGTAACTATAGTTGAATTGCTGCGAATTGCGAAAGTGTGACAATTCGCGAGGCAGATAGCTTCCCGAAGTTTCAAAAAATCAGATAAAACGTCGCAACTTAGTGAGAAGCGTGCAAATCCGAACAATGACTGCAACATTTTTGCTTCCCTCAGGAAAAAGGGCCCTGACCCGCCGTTTCCCCTGGCGGGCCAGTTCCGGAGCAGTTCATCAACGACCTCTCCTTCGCTTCAGAACAACCGCTTCCTTCGACATCAGTAAGAGGCTTAAAAGTCACAACTTTAGGAAAAAATATTCGCTCCGTCGTTTTTTTGGCCCGTATTGCATTCATTGACAGCGGATTGAAATGAGATATTTTCCACGCCGTTAAAAACACGGAGACGCCGATGTAGCTCAGGGGTAGAGCAATTCACTCGTAATGAATAGGTCGTGAGTTCGAATCTCACCATCGGCTCCACTCTAAATAAACGACTTACAGACGAAGCTGCTTTAGTCGAATTATTGAACCGAGCCACTTCTTGGCCATTTTTCCCCGCCAAGTCGAACGCAGTCAGTGACGGTGGGTTCATTTATTATTAGGTGCCAACGGACGTTACCTGAATGGCATTGCTCTCCAGCTCCTCGGGCATTCGCTTAATGTCTTCGCGCCGATTTGATTGAAGCTATCAGGCTGAGTCCAAAATCGACAGGTTTGGTAGGTTTCGCGCACTCTATTGAATACTGTTAAAAAAGCACTTTCAACGCAATTCGTTGAGAAGCCAAGTTGGAGGTTCATCGCGATCAGACGGAGAGATTAGGACGTATTTTCTTGACGCAATCCCAGCGCATTGGTTAAAACGAGCAATCCCAACGGGGGATGATAGGGGGATGCACTCAAACCGACGCTAGGGCGTCGGCTGGTGATCCCTTGTTGTTCGCTGAAGAAATGAGACGCATATTGCCCATCGCCGTCGCCCTTTTCTTCACTGGAACCGTGATCTGGATGGCGTTCCATGGTCGATGGGAGAGCGCATACATTGTGCAGGAGGATCATGGTTCGGCGAGCTACCTGATGGATTTGACCTCTCGGCCGCTTTGGGATCAGCCCAGTGCACCAAGCATTGCCGATTTCACGCAGCACTTTTCAGGCAGTTCGTTGCCAAATGCGGGAGCGATTACGGTCTACCACAAGTGGGATTGGTGGGCTCTCGACGTGTTCATGATCTGGCTGATTGGATCGTTGTTGATTGCACCTTTGGCATTCATTATCTTCCGCAGAGAACGAGCCTTGGGAGTCTTTGCACGGGTTGGAGCTGGACTGATAGCTTCCGCCCTCGCTTGCTTCTTTCTCTGGTTAGCCATCGGTGGGTGGGGGCCGCCCGCACCGCTGTTTTTTGCAGTCATCGGACTCATAGCGGGAGGCATTTGGGCAGGGGTCTACGCAAAGAAAACACCAACACCAACAGCGAATCGGGTAGGAACGGGGATTGCACCCCCTCAGTCCCGGCAGGACCGACGCCCCAATAAGAATCCTTGAAAAAGCAAATTCCTATCAGTAAAAGGCGCAGAATATTTGGAACGGATCGTGGATCGGATTTCATTGATGGTGGAGGATATCATTTCGGGAAAGCTGCAGTCAGAAAAACCGCCGTATTTTCCATGAACTGATAACTGATAGGAATATGCTTTTTCAAGGAGGTCTTATCAGTACGTCGGTCCGGCTGAGATTGTGGGGACATCAATTTTTCAATCCTGGTAGCTCCGTAAAAAATCACAGCGCATTGCCGGTGCGATTTGGCTTGAGGTTGAGAGCTGAATTCGTGATCCTCAGCCTATGAAATTAGGGAAATGGTGTGTTCTCATTCTGGCCGGATTTTCGCTTCAGGCCGAAGACTGGAAGCAATTTCAATTTGATGCGGGGCATTCCGGAAACGCGCCAGACCGCGTGATTGAACCTGAAGGGTTGGGACTCATTGGTGCGGTCCCGACGACAGACGGAATTTATACGGCTCCCGTGGTGGCTGATGGAAAAGTCTACGTGGTGGATGGTTCGGGAACGGCTTTCGCGATTGATGCCGGGAGCTTGAAGGTGGACTGGAAGTTTGAAACCGCGGGCGGAGCGCAGAACTGCAATAATGTGAGTTCCCCGGCGGTGATCGGCGACTATCTGCACTTTGGGACGACTGCGGGGATTTTCTATGTGCTTAACCGGAAGACGGGTGACGTGGTCAACACAATCGACTGCGGCGATCCAGTTTTCAGCGCGGCGGTGGTGAGTGGAGGCAGGGTTTACTTCGCAACACTCGGCTCGCGTGTGTTTGCGCTGGAGCCTGATGGAACCACGATCTGGACGTGGGATTTTGTGAAAGAAGTGATTGGATTTACGGGAGATCGCTGGAAAGGCGCTGATTGGGTGGCCTTCCGCGGCGATCGAGTGACATGGAAAGATCACTTCGTTTGCTCGCGTGATATCTGCGTGACGGGAAAGATGGTGGTGCTTCCTGCAGGTGGACGAACGGTTTTCATCGAAGACACCGGAACGGCTCCAAAGCTCCGGCACACCGGTGAAATCCCCAAATATGCCGGAAGCGAGTTTCCGGCGACGTTTGGACAAAGTGCGGATGCGGAAGGAAATATTTACGTGCAGTGGCACCGTCGGGACAACGCTGGGCGAGTCGAAAAAATCGGGTTGGAGGGCGATGAGTTGACCTTTGATTTTGTCAAAGGCAGCGAGACATCGATTCGACTGCATGGCCTGCTGAGTTTTGCACCGGTGAGTATTCGTGATGGTGACGTCTACCGCGTTCGGCCCGAAAACGGCGTCGGGCTCTGTCGTCATGACGGAGAAAATGTGGAGCCTGATGTACTGAGTGAAGTGCCTTCGATCGCTTCGGCGGTGTTGACTCGGGATCATGCAATTTTCGGCGGACTCGATGGAACTGTGAATGTCGTTCCTCTTGATAAAGGAAAAGGGATCGCGCTTGAAACCGGATTTGGGGCGGCGATCACCACACCGGTCGCGGTGGCTGATGGAAAGATTTTCGCGACGTGTGAAGATGGGTTTCTCTACGCGTATGGTCCCAGTGGAAAGGCATCGCTACCGGAAAAGAATCTTGAGATTTCGAAAGGCAGGAGTCCTCTGACGGGGAAGCTGGCGGGGCCTGAATACGATTGGTATACGAACTACGGTGATTTCGCGGGAACGAACGCGAACGATCAGGGCCTGGCGGCACCGCTGCGAATGCGCTGGGCGCGACGGCTCGAAGGCACCGTGAAACACCTGCCGGTTTGCGGGGGTGGCCGGCTTTACACCCACACTGCTGAAGGGCAGGTCATCGCAGTCGAGCAGGATACGGGGCGGCTTTTGTGGCGAAAGTATTGGCCGGATGTCTATCTTTCTTTCACGTCACCCCTCTACATCGATGGAAAAATTCTCGTGCCTCAGGCAGGGATCAAAAAGTCGGTGATGCGTTGTCTCGATGCCGCTACGGGAGAATTGATTTGGGAAGCGCCGTTCACGGGAACACCGAGTTGGAGCCGGCAGTTTCCGCCCGTCGTTCAGGATGGAATTGCGATTTATGCGTCGGGGTCGGGCGACTACGTCGCTCATGGAACCGAGAAATATTTCACGTTCGGTGGCGAGCCTGAACCGCGTGAAGACGGCCGCGAAGTGATGAGCTGGATTTATTCAAACGACAATCCTTACTACCCGAAAGATCACAAACCAAGGATTTGGGCCTGGGATTTGGAGACGGGGAAAGTCGTTTGGGAAAAAGATTTTTCCGAAGAAGGCAGAGGAGGCAACGACAACGGAATCTGTCTACTGGATGGGAAATTATATTACTCCGTCTTTTTTGGCTACGCAGCGAGCCAGCGAAAACGGCGTGGTCTGCCGATCGAGAACAACGGGCTGACCGCCTGCATGGATCCCAAGACAGGAGATGTCATTTGGAAGACGAACGATTATTACGTCACTTCGAAATGCACCCTCAGTGCTCGCGATAGTCGGATCTTTATCGGCGGCTTCAACCGGGCGCAGGAGGGAACCGATGATCGGTTTGTCTGGTGTCTCAATGCGGAAGATGGTTCGCTTGTCTGGAAATCGGATCCGGTGACGTCGGCTCTGAATGTCGTAACCGTCGGGGAGAATTACGTTTTCTCGAACGCCCTGCGTGGGAAGGGAAATGTGTTCGATCGGGAAACCGGCAAGGTCGTCAACAGCATCGGTCACAACTATGCTTGTTGTCGCTTCACGCTGTCTGAACCCTTTGTTCTCGGGGCGAACATGGACATGATTGACCTTTCCGACGGCGGTAAACTGGTGTCGACCGGTCCGGCCATTGACTCCCGCGAATGTCTCGGGGCAGTGGTTTCCAACGGTCGGATTTTCTACACGTCACAAGCCAGCGGCTTCGTCGTTTCCCAAACCTACGGGGAGGAATCGAAGTCGTTGCCACCAGCGTGGGAAGTTCGGTGATTCTGCTAGTCGACTCCAACACAGCCATCCGTGCCATCGGTTGGAGTATCGAGATCCGAGTTGAAGGGATCGTTCGAACTAATGCGCACGTTTCAAACTGATGCGAACGTCTTGCCCCTCAAGAGCGAGGGTCTGATGAAAGATGAGTGAATCTGGATCAGCTGGATAAGAGATGAAGCCCTTTTCCGATACGGTTTTAAGCCTCCAGCATGAGTAGCTTCGCCTTTTTACTCAGCTTTTTTATTCTCAGTTCTTCTTTGCAGGCTTCGGAACGGGAGCCGATTTCTTTTTGAAAAACGAGTTCGAGTGGACCTTTACCGCGCGTGTATTTGGCACCTTTGGGCGCACCTTCCTCATGCTCGCCGAAACGACGGGCAACGTCGGTAGCGATGCCACAGTAAAGCGAACCGTCAGCACAACGGATGATGTAAACGAACCAAATGGATTCACTCATTTCTCACCTGATTGATTTGAAGTTTCTTTTTCACCCTGCGCATATTTCAAATGAGCCTCGATCTTTTCAATCTGCGCCACGGTCCGGTCAGATGCCACTCGAATCGCAACTTCGTTGGGACCTGACTTCCACGCATCGAGAGGCACATCGTGGTCGAGCCGCAGCAGTTTCTGTTTCGGATGGGTCTTGTAGATCCCCTTGCCTCCCGAGGCGGGTTGTTTCGCGGGTGAAAAGATCTGCGAATCCTTCCACTCGGCATCCGTGGCGGAAACAGACAAGACCGTTCCGTTAAAGCGAATCTCGAAAGTCTCCTCAGCAGCAGCTTCAAACATAACAATGCGCAGGGTCAGCGTCGCCGCTTTGTCGTCGGCGGGCCGGGTATCACTGATGTGCAGCGTGAACTTCACAGATTTATTTTCGGCATTCAGTTGCAGCGGCAGCGACGGCGAAGACCTTGTCCTTGCCCGCCATTGTCGCCGGATCCCCGATCTCCTGGAAGGCGACTTGATGCGTGAGCGGCGCAACTTCTCCACCCACACTCTTCGCCAGCTCCGGCATGACCATGGACCAGTTGAAGGTGACTACACTGTTTGCGCCGCGCTGGAAGTGATTCGCAAACACACCGCGCAAGACTTCTATCGACGCATAGCGATAACCGTCCGTCGCATGGTGATCATCAAAGCAGGGCTGAAGCTGCACGTCGTCGCCCACGATGGCACGCACGCCTTCGACATCAACGTCCATCGATCGCGATCCAAGCGTCAGCACATCCACCAGTTGTTGCTCCGCCCATGCCTGGAGGTCGAACCCGTCCGCCCGACAACCCTCGACAGTCTGCGGCACACGCGCCGCCAGCAGAAACGGTCGGCTTCTCTGCTGCGCGACCTCCAGTAGCATCGTGCGAACCATGTGCATGAACTCCGTCACATGCTCACGCATTTCCCACTGTCGTCCCATCGGAAGACAGGGCACATGACGAGCGGAGGCGACGGTCTTTAATTCCGAGAAAGTGGAGAGCGATCTCGTGCTCCTATCGCTGGATGCTGAAGGTCGCCTTTTATCTCGTCTCGACTTGCCCGATGGCACAGATTCCGTGGCCAAACGGAACCCGCTGTCGGCTCGAAAGGACTAAACAGAGAGAATCGGGTAGGAACGGGGATTGAACCCGCTCCCCCCACACCACCGGCCATGCGGATTTGCCTTCGGCTATGCCGTGTGCGGATGGGTCATGCGGTGGAGCCGTGAGAAGAGAGAGTTCGTGGATTGATGAAAGGTATGACAAAACCTCCCGATTTTTCATAAACGGTTGATAGTAGATATTTTGCAACGCATTGCGATGCCTTTGCAACGCGTTGCGGAGCTTTTGCAGAGGATCGCGGACCTTTATTTCGCCATTCGAATGTCCGTTGTTGCCACGACTGCGCCTTTCGGAAAAATCTAATTCCGCTGTGTTGAGTCCGCGATGTTGAGCCCGCTCGCTGATATTTTCGATCGAATAGGGTAGGTTCGATGAACAGACCCTATTGGTTCGTTTTTTTCTGGATCTGCGACACTGGCGTTCTTGCGGCTCGAAAATCATCGCGGTGACGCGGACGGGTGTTTACCCTTTCATCTATGAAATCTCTGCTTCGTGGCGCTGCTCTCGCGCTGCTTTTTCCTTTCCAATCCGGCGTCTGTGAGGACGACGCTATTCTTCCGACGACGCTGCCGTCGGGCGGGCCGCCGTCAGAAATGATGGCGCGATGGCTGAAAGCGGAGGCTTTTGCGGCGCTGGATCGTCGGACGGAAGCGTTGGAGATGGTGAAGTCTCCGGAGGAAATGGAGAAATGGCAGGAGGAGCGGAAGGCGTTTTTCCTGAAACAAATCGGAGGGCTGCCGGAGCGGACGCCGCTGAATGCGAAGGTGACGGGCACGATGGAGGGCGATGGGTATCGGGTGGAGAAGTTGTATTTTGAATCGCAGCCGGGGCTGCATGTCACGGCGAATTTGTACCTGCCGCTGGGCAAGGGACCGTTCCCGGCGGTGATTCATCCCACGGGGCATAGTAATACGGGGAAAGGGCGGGATTTATACCAGATGGCGTCGATAACGATCGCGCGCGGTGGCTGCGCGGCGCTGTGTTACGATCCGATTGCGCAGGGGGAGCGTCAGCAAATCCCGGGGCCGGAGGGGAAGCTTTTCGCAAGCACGTCTCAGCATTCGCTGATTAATCAAGGGCTGGTTTTGCTAGGGAGTAACACGTCGCGGATCATGATCTGGGATGGGATGCGGGCGATCGATTATCTGCAGAGCCGACCGGACATCATGAAGGGTAAGATCGGGTGCACGGGAATTTCCGGCGGGGGAACGAATACGAGTTATCTGATGGCGCTGGATGATCGGATTGTGGCGGCTGCGCCGGGGTGTTATCTGACGGGGTTTCGGAGTTTGCTGTCGACGCTGGGGCCGCAGGACGCGGAACAGAATGTGCACGGGCAGATCGGGTTCGGGATGGATCAGGCGGACTATGTGCTGATGCGTTTGCCGAAGCCGACGCTGATCATGGCGGCGACGGAGGATTATTTCGGGATTGAGGGGGCGTGGGATCTTTTCCGCCAGGGGAAACGGTTTGCGACGCGACAGGGTTTTCCGGAACGGGTGAACCTGGTGGAGCCGGATACGGAACACGGGTTCCCGCCGGAGATGCGACTTGCGGCGGCGAACTGGATGCGTCGCTGGCTTCTGGATCTGGATGAGCCGATCCGGGAGGAGGGCGAATTGAACCCGCTCGCTCCTGAGGAAATGTTTGCGACGCCGAACGGAAAGGTTCTCGATTTGGAAGGGGCGCGCTCGGCTTTTGAAATCACGCAAGCGTGGTGTGAGACGTTTGAGGCTTCCCGAAAAGAAAATGCGAAGCCGGCAAATCGCGAGGGACTTCTTAAGAAAGTGCGGGCGCTGATCGGGGCGCGGGAGTTGGAGGATTTGCCGGATATAGCAGGCGAGGAGCTGGGGGATGATCAATTTATCCTCGAATCGGAGCCGGGGATTTCGTTGCCGGTTCATCTCGTTCGGAATTCGAAAACGGAATACACAATTTACCTAAACGGCGCGGGAAGTGCGGCAGCGATCGCGGCGGGTGATGTCGAAGCGCTCGCGGAAGACACGGGGAATTCGGTAATGGCGGTTGATCTTCGCGGGCTGGGTGAAACGAGTGTTGCCGGCAAGCCATCGGGTTTTGATAAGGCTTTCGGCCGGGATTGGAAGGATACATCGACGGCCAGCCTGCTGGGGAAATCGTATGTCGGAATGCGGACGGAGGATATCTGGCAAGTGGTGCGGGCGCTTCGTGCCAAGACGGGGACTGATGATCTGAAGGTGAACGTCGTTGCGATTCGTGAAGCGGCGATTCCGGCGCTGCATGCGGTGGCTCTGGAACCGGATTTATTTGGTACGGTGAGGATTTCTCACGCCATTGATTCGTGGAAGGATGTGGTGAATACGCGGCAGGTCAGGAATCAGCAACCGAACTTGGTGTTCGGTGCGCTGCGCGACTACGATCTCCCAATGCTGCGTGAAGTGATCGGCAAGGAGCGGCTGACGGTCGAGAATCCTGTCGGCGCGGACTGGATGCCTGTTGCGAACTAATTTGATTCTTATGACAGATGAAACACCGCTCCGGCTGCTGTTGATTGTGGCCCACCCCGACGATGCTGAGGCCCGATGCGGTGGGCTGATGACTCGCTACCGGAAAGCGGGGCACGCCGTGAAATGGATCTCGATGACGAATGGCGACGCCGGTCATCACAAGATAAAGGGGGCTGAGCTGGCAGCGATTCGGAAAACGGAATCGGAAAACGCGGTGGCGGTGATCGGGGCGGAATGCGAGATCTGGGATACGCCTGATGGCCACCTCGAGCCGTCTCTGGAGCTTCGCTGGGGGGTCATTCGCGCGATACGTGCTTTCCAACCGGACTTGGTCGTGACGCATCGAACGTGTGATTATCATCCTGATCATCGTGCAGTTGGTCAGCTGGTGCAGGACGCTTCGTTTTCGGTGACGGTTCCTGCGCTGGTGCCGGATACTCCCGCGTTAGAAAAAGATCCGGTGATCGCATCCATGGCCGATCTTTTTACGCGGCCAAATCGATTGCGGTCTGACATTATCCACAATGTTGATCCTTACACCGACACGATAATCGATTTGTTTTCCTGCCATGCGTCACAGGTGTTTGAATGGCTGCCGCACAATATGGGAATCACCGATCCGGTTCCTGACGGCGCGGATGAGCGTCATGCCTGGATGCGGAAGCATTTCATGACGCGGCTTTACGAAAAAGTCGCGGATGCTTATCGCGCCGAGCTCATTGCTGAATATGGAGAAGCTGCGGGAAGCAAGGTCCAGCTAGCGGAGGTGTATGAGATCAGTGAATATGCTCGGCCGCTCGATGACGAGTTGAAGCGGCGGCTTTTTGATCTTGCGTGACGAGTGATCGGGGTTTGCGAAAGGAGTATCGCAGAAGAGATGATTGATTGCCGTCAGGGTTCCGCCGTTCGACTCTCCACGGAGGTTGGAATATAACCATAGAAAACCATCGCTACCGCGGCGTGGATACGGACATCTACTTCCGCGACCACAGGACAACACCGATGATGGCGAGAGAAATGAGAACAAGAATAATCCGACCGGATTTGCTCTTCGTTGCATTGCAAATGAGTCAAAGCATGATGACTAAAATCTGCCCCTTTCCGGATTTAGCAAGCCTTCATCAAGATCCGCTGCTCGTGACGTTCAAGAGGATTGAATTTCTATTTCTCGGGTTTCTATCAGCTCGTCGGTCCGGCTGAAATTGAGGGGTGCCATTTCATCTCGGCGTTGATGCCCCGGGGTTTCGGGCTGGGTAACGAACATCCCAAATCCCTACCCCATAACGCGTGCACGGGAACACCGCGATACGATCCGTCTGGTTTCAATCTGTGTCCTTAGCTCGCCAGCTCCTCCCATACAGTTCGCACTTCTGCCATCGCAGCGGGAATATCATCAGGCACTTTGCCTTCCTCGACCAGAGTCCAGCCGTTGAAGCCCGTCTCTTTCAAAAGCGCAAAAAACTCGGCCCACGGATACTTTTCCTCGTGTCGCAAGTCGTGAATATGAATTGTCGAAACGCGATCTTTCAACGCCAGGTAATTCTTCCGCAGGCCATCGCCCTCGAGATCAGCCGGGTTACAATTCCAGCAAACCTTCGAGTTGGGATGCTCGGAATGTTTGAAGATGGTGATTATGTTCGGAATTTCCTTAGTCCCCTTCCCGTGAACTTCTGTGCGGATCTCAACCCCGTGATCGGCCCCGAACGCAGCGACTTCGTCGAGCGATTTCCCAATCTGCTCGAGCGTTTTTTCGACAGGCACGTCTTTGGGCAATCCATTCGGACGCACCTTGATTCCCGTGCCACCAATATCTTTGCAGAGCAAAATGAACGCCTTGGTCTCTTCGATGTTCTTTTTTAAGACGGCGGGATCAGCGGAATGATATTCGCAAGCCGTGCCCGGCCCCACGCATTCAACCGGCGAATCAGCGAACATCCTGGCGACTTCTTTTCGCTGCTCAGCCGACAAGTTTGGTTCGACTTTGTGTGCGTGCGTCGAACGCAACTCGATGCCGGAGAACTTCGCTTTTTCGCATTGCTTTAGGAGCTCGGGAAGTTCCAATCCCTTGCCCCAGTTGTAGGTCACAAGCCCCAGCTTCATCCCGGAGAACTCAGCGGCTTGAAAATTCGGAGCCGCCGCAAACGCGAGCCCTCCTGCTACGGTTTGGAAAAAAGATCGACGTTTCATTCATCAAAAATATAAGTTCACGTCCGCAAGAGCAATCCGATAGATTGGCGCAAAGCGGATTTTCAAGCGCTCGACTTTGTCGTGGACCAATGATGAAATACGTTCCAGAAATGAAGCCTTTCACCAAAATTTTCGCCGCCCTTCTTGTATTGATGACTGCCCTTTCGATTGCCAAAGCAGACGATCCTCTCGTTTTCGTATCCGCCTTCAAATCGAGAGAGGAAGGAGCCATTCATGCCTACACGTTCGATTCTGAAAGCGGCACCCTCACCCTGGCGCATCGAACCACGGATGTTGAAAACCCGTTTTTCATGACGCTCTCTGATGACGGCAATTTTCTCTACGCGATTCACGCCCTCGCTTTTGGCGGCGAGGAAAACGAGGGAGTCGCCGCCTACAAAGTCGAAGGACGCAGCGGAAAATTAAGCCTCCTAAATCGTCAATCGTCGAAAGGAACCGCTTCATGTTATCTCGATATCGATTCGACCGGCAACGCCGTGGTGGTCGCCAATTATTCAACCGGCGATGTTGCTTCCTATTCGATCGCGGAAGGCGGCAAGCTGAGCAAACCCGTTTCGTATTTCAAACACGAGGGCTCCAGCGTCGATCCCAAGCGCCAGAAAAGCCCCAACGCTCACAGCATCGTCGTAAGTCCCGACAACAAATACGTTTTTGCCGCTGACCTTGGAATTGACAAGGTGATGATTTATAAACTCGGCGCGGAGAAAGCAACGCTAACGCCGAACGACCCCGCTTTTGCTAAACTCCCGCCGGGGTCAGGCCCTCGCCATTCCACGTTTCATCCAAACGGAAAGTTCTTCTACGTCATCAACGAAATGACGAACACCGTTTCTGTTTTCGGATACGATTCAGCAACCGGTTCCCTCACTGACCTGCAAATCATCTCGACCCTGCCCGAAGGGTCTGAAGTGCGAACCCACACGGCTGATCTCAAAATCACACCCGATGGGAAATTTCTCTACGGCACAAATCGAGGTCACGACAGCATCGCGAGCTACCGGATTGGCGATGACGGGAAACTAACGCTGCTCAACATTCAACCCAGCCTGGGGAAAGGCCCACAAAATCTTGCGATCCTGCCCGATGGAAAGCACCTGCTATGCGCCAACATGCCGGGCAACAACGTCGTCGTTTTCAAAATCGATCCTGAAACTGGAGAGCTAAGCGCAATCGGCGACCCGATCGAAATCCCGATGCCCGCCTGTATCATGATCAAGCCGTGAGAGGCCCGACTACGAAATGATTTCCTGGATGACCTTGCCAGCCACATCGGTGAGTCGGAAGTCGCGGCCGTTGAAGCGGTAGGTCAGCTTCTCGTGATTGAGTCCGAAAAGGTGTAGCACCGTGGCGTGGATATCATGAACGCTAGTCCGGTTTTCAACCGCCTTGTAGCCGAATTCATCGGACGCGCCGTAGTGGACGCCGCCCTTGATTCCCCCGCCGGCCATCCAGGTGGTGTAGGCGTGAGGATTATGATCCCTGCCTTTGCCTCCCTGCGAATCGGAAGTCCGACCGAACTCGCCGCCCCAGATTACGAGGGTTGAGTCAAGCAAGCCGCGCGATTTCAGATCATCCAACAAAGCGCCGACTGGCTGATCCATGCTGGCGGCGCAGGCGGTGTGGTTTGCCTTAATATCACTGTGGCCATCCCATGGAACGTCAGCAACTCCGCCTCCAGGTGTGCTGGTTGAACTCGCAAACACCTGAACGAAACGCACTCCGCTCTCAACGAGACGTCTCGCAGTGAGACATTGCTTTCCGTAGTCTTTCGATTCTTTTCGATCGAGGCCGTACATCTTTCGAACCGATTCTGGTTCTGCTGTGACATCGAAGACTTCGGGAGCGGCGGTTTGCATTCGGTAGGCCAGTTCGAAGGATTCGAGGCGCGCGGAGAGATCGCGGTCGAGCGGGCGTTCCTCGGCGTGATGTTGATTCGTCTGGCGCAGAGCGTCGAGAAGAGATCTCTGCTGCTTGTCATCAAATTGGGCGTGACGCGCGAGGTTGTCGATCGGTTTCGGTTTGCGCGGGTCGAGGGAGGTCGCCTGGTAAACTGAAGGTAAAAATCCGGAGGACCAAATCGGATCGCCGCCCCGGGGTTTCGTCCCGTGCATCACCACGTAGGCCGGCAGGTTGCCGTTTTCACTTCCTAGGCCATAGGTCAGCCAGCTGCCGATGCTGGGATGGCCCTGCCGGATCATTCCCGAATTGGCTTCGAGCATCGCAGGAGTGTGGTTGTTCGATTTCGAATAACACGAGTAGATAAAGGCCATGTCATCAACGTGACGGGCCATGTTCGGTAAAATTTCCGATACCCAGGATCCTGACTCACCATGCTGCTTGAAGACAAATGGGGAACCGAGGCATTTTCCCGAGGTCGTAAAAAAACCGGTTTTCGGATCGGCCCCTTCGAGCGTTTCTCCGTTCCGCTTTTGCAGCACCGGCTTGTAGTCAAAGGTATCGACTTGCGATGGACTTCCTGTTTGGTGGAGCCAGATCACCGACTTTGCCTTGGGAAGGAATTCGGGAACCCCACTCGAGAGCGGATTTTCAGACGCGATTACTCCTTCCTGATGGAGCAGGCTGGTCAGCGCGAGCGAGCCGCAGCCGAGACCGGCTTTCTCAAGAAAATTGCGGCGGGATTGGAATAATCGTTCAGACATTTTTTGAGGGGTTAATCAATGTAGAGAAATTCGTTGGCACAGAGCAAGAGGTGGCAGAAATCCTGAAAGGCCGTTTCCAAATTGCCGGTTCGTCCTTTGCTCTGTTTTTCGACGAAGGCGACCATTTCGGACAGCTCGCCCGTCGATGGAGTGCGGCCGTAGGCGATCTCGTAGGCTGCGATGATGGCGTCTTCCAGCTTCGTTTCCGGCGTTGGGCGAGCCCGTTTCGACAGGTCAATCGACCAGTTTCTTACCGCTTCCGAATTTAACATCGCAAGCGCTTGTGGAGCCACCGTCGAGGTTTCGCGCCGCCCGATGCTTTGCATGGCATCGGGAGCATCGAAGAGTTGGAGCAATTCGATGAGCGAGCCGCGCTTCACAGTCAGATAGACACTGCGGCGGGGCGATTTTGGATCCAGCGTTCCTTTTCCCAGCGATTTGGGATCAAGCCGGCCACTCACCGCGAGCAGATTGTCGCGAATGGCCTCGGCCTCGAGACGGCGTGACGACTTCCGCCAGTAGAGCATGTTTTCCGGGTCATTTTCCGGGCCACCAACTGCGGGGGCGCCTCCCTGAAGGTAAACCGAACTGGTCATGATGAGGCGGTGGATAGGCTTCAATTTCCAATCTTTGGAAAACTCAACGGCAAGCCACTCGAGTAATTCAGGATGGGTGGGACGCTCTCCCCGGGTCCCGAAATCGCTCGGGGTGGAGACGATCCCGCGACCGAAGTGGTGCTGCCAAAGCCGGTTGGCCATGACGCGGGAAAGGAGAGGACCTGCTCCGGTATCGATGTCAGTGAGCCATTCAGCGAGGGCTTCCCGAGACTGCGGTTTTTCGGGATCCTGCTTCTCCGGAACATCTGGTTTGGCCGCCCAAGATCGAACATCCGATTCAGCTGTCGAAAAGAAGGAAAAATTAGTGATGAGATGCTGAGGCCACTGGGATTCCTGAACCATCGTTATTTCGAGGTTCCCGCCGCCCGTTGAGAGGGGGGATTTAAAAATGAGGAACAGCTCATTGGTTTTGCCGACCCCGCCGGAAATCGCCCAGCCCTTACTTGGGGCCGGGGTTTTCGCGAGAATGTCGGCAGGAGCAAAACCGGCCTGGCTAAAACTGGCGAGCGCCGACTCGATTTCAATCGGTGTGCCATTCAGCGTTGCCGTGAGTTGGGAAAGGACAAAATTAGCCGCCTGCGCCGAGGAGACTTCGATTCGCAGGGCGGTAATCTCGGTGGGCTCAACAGGTAGAGGCAGTCCGATTGTGTAAATGTCAGTCAGGGGCTTTTCACCGCTCACCGTGACTCCTCCGTTTTTTCCAACCTTCAATGTTGTCGCTTTCGCGGTGGCAGAAGCTGGCTTCACGAGGCTCCATCGAGAATCAGGTTGAGGATCTTCTTCTCCGAGCCAATGGGCTTCGCTGGTCCGACTGAGAACACGGAGAAAACCCGCTCGCGCCTCGTCATCCTTGTTGTCTGAGTTCCCGCGGTGAAGGTGGAAAACCTTGTAGGTATTTTCGCCGAACTGGTAGGTCGTTCCCCGTGGCTTCGCGGCATAGGTCATTGTCAAATCAGGCTTCGGTTCCTCGCGGGCATGCTTGGTGACGATGGCATTTAATTCCGTCCAGCGCTGGTCGTGGGTTTGAAACCAGGTCAGCAATATCTTGCGCTGGGCATCATTCCGTTTTTCCGGTGCCACCTTGAGAATTGGCGTCACGTTTTTTGGTTCACGATCCTTTTCCAGTGAAGTCTGAAAATAGAATCCGGCATCGCCTCCTCCGTTCGCCAGTTTCATCACCAGAAGGTTTTTGCCCTTCACCAGCGGCAAGTGGACTTTCAGCTCATCGGCTTTGGCATCACCACCGCGTTTTTCCTCGCCCACTTTGTATCCATTGACCCAAATCTTAATGCCGTCGTTGCCGCTAACTGATAAACCCACTGATTGCGCCTTCGGGGAAACGATCTCGCGCTGCAGATAGAAAACGCTGTTGGCTCCCTTTAGAATTGCATTGTGAGCTTCGCCATCTTGCCATTTCGGCTGAGCAGTCCAGGCCCGTTTCTCTTTCTTATTGCCCTCTTCAAACGTTTTCGCGGGATCAAAGTCGAGTTCGATTTCCGGCCCAAACGGGTCGGCGAACCCCACGTTGAAATCTTTGGCCTTGAACGGTCCGATCGATTGCCACGGTCCGGCTGTGATCGCCTCCGCCTTTGCATGATCCGTAAGGAAGGCATCCAGTTGAGGCTTCAGTTCAGCTTCCCGGGTGCTCTTGTTTTGAACAAGTGGTTTGTGAGCTTCATCATATTTCGCTTTCGCGGCGCGATAGATTTGGGGCTGAAGATCGACCCCGACATCCGAGAATCCGACATCTCCAAACATAGCAGCCAGCTCATAATAGTCGTGGGCGCCAATCGGATCGTATTTGTGATCGTGGCAACGGGCACAGCCCACGGTAAGTCCGAGCATCGAAGTGCCGAGCGTATGAATCACATCGTCGAGCTGCTCGTAGCGACTCCGTTCGCGCTCTTTCTGAGTTTGCTGAGTTGTGAACGGGCCTGAAACGATGAACCCCGTGGCGGAAACCAACTCGAGGGCGCGGGCCGCTTTGTCCGGAGTGTCCCAGTCCTTCCCTGCATAAATATCTCCGGCGACTTGCTTACGGACAAACTCGCTATAAGGCATGTCGGCATTGAGGCTCTGAATCACCCAGTCGCGGTAACGCCACGCATTGGGCCGATCTTTATCAAAGGCATAACCATTACTCTCGGCAAAGCGAACCAAATCCAGCCAGTGACGGCCCCATCGTTCTCCGTAGTGAGGGCTGGCCAGAAGTTCATCAATCAGACCGCCCCAAGCGGAATCGAAATCCTTGTCCGCGGCAGCGACAAATAATGAAACCTGTTCCGGAGTCGGGGGAAGGCCAATGAGATCAAAATACGCCCGGCGAACCAGGGAGCGGTGATCCGCGATCGGATTGGCCCCGATACCGGATGCTTCCTGACGGGCGCGGATGAAGCGGTCGATATCAGTTCTGATCCACTTTTGATCGGTGGCTTGGGGAGTTGATAGTTTAGCAAGCGGTCTGAAGGCCCAGTGCTTCTGACCTGCCGCAATATCGACACCATCGGCTTTGATCTCTGCAATTTCTCCATCTCGCGGATCGGGAGCGCCCATTTCAATCCACTTCTGAAAGTCCGCCGCGATGTCGGGACTGAGCTTGCTCTTCGGCGGCATTTTGAGATCTGACTCATGGCGCAACGCTCCCAGGATCAATGATTCAGCCGAATTCCCAGGCTCAACTGCGGGACCCGTCTCACCGCCTTTCCGAATTCCGGCGCGGGTATCGAGCTGTAATCCGCCTTTTAGCTTTCCATCAGCAGCCGCGCTCGCGGAATGGCATTTGTAACAATTCTCCGCCAACACAGGCCGGATCTTCGACTCAAAGAAAGCGACGTCGGCCTCCTGCCCGAAGGCGGATCCAAATAAGAAGCAGAGTAGAAAGCCCGGGAATGATTTCATGGAAGCCAAACTTACGAAATTGTGCCAATTAAGAAAGGTGTCTCATTGCGTAGGTCACCGAGACTCCTTCAAAAATTCACCAACAGTTTTTTCCAGTTTTTCATGGCCATTGGTCACACCGATAAGCGCGGCTGGATGTCCGCCGACGATGCCAGTAGTCGGCGGAAACAAGTTATCTCGGCCAATACTGCATCGCGCCTCAGCGCATACATCTGGAAACTCTCGTCCGATGCAAAAATTCCCAAAGGTGACTATCTGATCGGGGTTTCCACCGCAAACCTGCCATTGCGCTATTTAGGAGGTTCGGCAGAATGCATTTCCTCTATGAAGAATCTTTCGACCCTTTTTGCGCTCCTAATTCTAGCTCTGAATTCTACATCGTTTGCTCAGGATAAGGGCAAAAGTTTGGCAATTTCACCGGCGTTGCACCCCGGAACAGAAAAGCGGCATGAGTCTTTTAATGAAATTTCGAAACTCGGCGAAGCGCCGCTTGTTTTTCTTGGGGATTCCATCACTCAAGGCTGGAATGGCAAAGGGAAGGCAGCCTGGGAAAAATATTGGGTGCCATTGGGTGCGGCAAACTTCGGCATCGGCGGCGATCGTACCGAACACGTTCTCTGGCGTCTCCAAAACGGAAATTACGACGGCCTTTCCCCCAAACTGACAGTCCTCATGATCGGGACGAATAACACCGGGCATCAGGGACGAGCCATGAAAGAACACGCCGGAGCGATCTACAACAGCACGCCGCAAGAAACCGCAGAAGGGGTCACCGAAATCGTCAAGTTGCTCCAAAAAAAGCAGCCGCAGATGAAAGTTCTGATCCTCGCGATTTTCCCACGAGGCGCGAATAACGAAGACCCAAAACGGAAGCAGAACGAAACTGCTAACCAACTGATCTCCAAATTGGCCGATGAAAAGACGGTCTATTTCATGGACATTAATCAAGCGTTTCTTGAGGAAGACGGCACGCTGTCGAAAAAAATCATGCCGGACTTGCTTCATCCAAATGCGGGCGGATACGAAATTTGGTCCAAAGAAATCATGGCCAAAGTGAAGTCGCTGATTGCAGATTGAGCGGCTTATTCCGATAATCAGCGAAAATACGCCCGGCAGGAATCGAACCTGCACTTTCGGCTCCGGAAACCGATGTAATATCCATTTTACTACGGGCGCGTTTTTTACGGGCGGTAAACTGTTCCTTTACACCCTGATTCGCAAGCAATATCGTCCTGCGCTGTCGATTTTTGCGACAGAGAACTTTTGCCCGATGTCAGAATCCCAACAGAACCAAAAAAGTAAGGTCGTTATCAAGATCGGCAGCGGCGTGCTTGCGCATGAAGAAGGAGCGCGGCTCAACTTCGCAATGATTGCCCGATTGACTGAAGGCATCGCAAGAATCAATGCGGCGGGGCATCAGGTGATCGTTGTTTCTTCGGGAGCTGTAGCTGCGGGATTGTCCTCGTTTGACCTCAAATCACGCCCCGAAGATACCGGGATGCTTCAGGCTTGCGCGGCGGCGGGACAAGCTCGGCTGATGCAGGTTTATGAAAATCAGTTCTCGAATTATGACCTGAAAATCGCCCAGATTTTACTGACGTTAGAGGATTTTGGCGATAACCGCCGTCGGGAAAATGTCGTTGCGATGATGTCTCATCTACTTCGATTTCCTAAAGTCATTCCGATCGTGAACGAAAACGATTCGGTTGCGGTCTTTGAGCTCAAATTCGGCGACAATGACCACCTTTCCTCGGAAGTCGCTCAACTCATCGGAGCTGATCAGTTGATTTTACTCACCTCTGTAAATGGCCTGCTCGCGCCTGATTCCACGGGACCAAACGACATCGTTCCCGTTGTCGACGATGTCGAATCTGTGATGAATTTTGCCAGCGACAACTCAGGGAAGCTCTCTGTGGGTGGCATGAAAACGAAACTCGAAGCCATCAAAAAGACCGTCAATGCCGAGATCGAAACGCTGATCGCTTCCGGCCACAATCCCGAGCAATTGCTCGACCTCGTCGAAGGTCGTGGTATCGCAACGCGGTTTGCTCCTTCTAAAAAATAACGAATTCACATGACGTCCGAAGAAATCAAAATCGAAGTCCTCGAAATGGGTAAAAAAGCCCGTGCGGCTTCTCATGGCCTCGCAAAATTGTCGACTGACGAAAAGAACGCGATTCTTCACGCGATGGCCGATGGCCTGATGGCAGCGGAAGCAACGATTCTCGAAGAGAACGCGAAAGACATCGCCGCAGCGGAGGAAAATGGCCTCACCTCAGCGATGATCGATCGTCTGAAGCTCGATCCGGAGAGCCTCGCAGCTGTGGCCACTGGAATTCGCGACGTTGCGAATCTGCATGATCCCGTGGGCGAATTGCTCAAGGAATGGAGTCGCCCTAACGGACTTCGCATTCAGAAAAGACGTGTTCCCATCGGTGTGATCGGCATCATTTTCGAAAGCCGTCCGAATGTCACAGCCGACGCTGCAGTGCTGTGTTTCAAAACCGGAAACGCGACGATTTTGCGAGGCGGAAAAGAAGCGATCCACTCCAACCGAGCAATCGCCGACGCCTTGCAGGCCGGAGGCGCGAAAGCCGGTTTGCCCGACGCCAGCGTGCAGCTGATCCCTTTCACCGAGCGCGAAAGCGTTCAGCACATGGCGGAGATGGACAAGTATCTCGATCTCATCATCCCACGCGGCGGAGCCGGTTTGATCGAAGCCGTCGTCTCGATGGCGCGAATGCCGGTGATCAAACATTATGATGGAATTTGCCACGTGTTTATCGACAAAAACGCGGACCTCGAAATGGGGGTGAACGTGGCCATGAATTCAAAAATTCAAAAGCCGAGCGTTTGCAACGCACTCGAAACGCTACTGATTCATCGCGATGTCGCCGAAGAATTTTCGCCGCGAATTGCTGAAGTGCTCATGGCAAAAAATGTCGAGCTACGCGGCGACGAAACGTTTCAAAAACTCGCAGGAATCGACGGTGTCGTGCCCGCAACTGAAGAAGATTGGAAGACCGAGTACCTTGATTACATCCTAGCGGTGAAAGTCGTCGATGACATCGATGCCGCGATCAATCACATCAATACCTACGGTTCGAAACACTCCGATTGCATCATCACCGAAGACGAAGTCGCGGCGGTTCAGTTCATGAACGAAATCGATTCGTCCGTCGTTTTCTGGAATGCCTCGACCCGATTTAACGATGGTGCCGAATTTGGATTCGGAGCCGAGATCGGAATTTCCACCGACAAACTGCACGCTCGCGGGCCCATGGCGCTCGAAGAATTGACGAGCTACAAATATCTCGCATTCGGCACTGGACAGCTGAAGTGATTTTTAGATTTCACGAAGCAACAGTATCCATTCGATGAACAGACCCTGTTCGTTCGTGAAATCTGATCAGCGATACATTCCCCACCAGTCGGAGATTTTAAACCAGAAACGGTCGCCGTGCTTGTAGGCGAGGTAGCCGAATAACAGAGAAATTAAGACAAACAGGCCTGTCGAAAGTCCCAAGCCTAAACAAAGAAGGACGCCGAATCCTGATCCGCAAATGAAGCGAATAATGCCTTCGGTTTTGGTCACCGGATGCCCGGTGTTCATGCAGGCTGGCGAGTTTTGCGACGGAAAAGTAGGCACGTGAGGCCAAATCCAAGAAGGATCACACCGCCGGGCTCGGGAACGGCTTCAGTTTGGATGTCGAACGAACCGAGGTTGTTCGAAATGCCGGACTCCTGACCGGTGTAATTGGAATTCACAGCACCGATCACGGCGGTGAGATTGACATCGCTCAGCAAAAATTCGGACACGTCGGGATCGGTCGGTTGGGCAGATGGATAGAGCCAATTCACACTTGTAAGTAAAATCACTTCGGCATTGGCATCGCCCAATGCTCCGTTGGTTCCCCAAATGTAAGCATGGTCTCCAGCATCGAACGTTAAATTGTCGGTGATATTAGAGCTGCCGGTGAACCAATTGTTGGCGCCGTCGTCGAAGGTGGTGCTGTCCAGCGTCGACCAGTGAGAAATCCAATCGGAATAATTCGCACGGGTTGCCGAGGGGAGAAAATCATCGAATCCACCTAAATAAAATGTGTAACTTGAATCCAACGCAACTCCAGCACTGTCGAAGCTGGACGTGGGGGTTTGGATAATTTCGAAGCCCCAATCAATCACATCAGCCCGGGAAATTCCGGCGCTGATGAAAAGAGCTGTGATGAGTGCAAAAATTCGATTTTTCATCGGGTGCGTTTGTTTGAACGATTAAAAAGAAGGTAGCGTCGGGAGGTTTTGTCGATTTGAGGCTCGTTAACATGAACTGGCTCCAAGCCGGTTTCCTGAAAAATTCCGGGGTCAGCAAATTCCATGGTTTCTTCAACGATTTCGGATCGATTGATTTCCAAATCGACGGTATCGCGCGGCATTTCAGCGCCAGGATGGCTCGGTATGATGTGCGGCTGAATGAAAATGAGCAGCTCCTCGCGGCGCGTCCGTTTGTCGGTTGAACCCAGCATTTTTCCCAGAATTGGAATGCGCCGAATCACGGGAAGGCCGGTCGATTCTTCTTCCTCGCGCTCGGTAATGAGTCCTCCGAGAACGATGGTTGAACCGTTGTTTACCGAAACGGTGGTGATCAATTCCTGAGTCGAAAGCGTCGGGATTTCGTTTCCGAAATATTCTGGCTACCGGTGATATTGTCGTTCAACTGAGCAATTTTCAGGGTGACCTGATCATCCGAATTGATCAGCGGGATGACCTGCAATTTCAGGACGACATCGCGACACTCGATGTTCGAAGCGATCGATCCGGGGAATTGATTGTTTCCCAGCCCATTGCCGCCGGTGCTGGTCAGCGTCGAGAGCGGCACGGCAATTCGCTGACCGCTTCAAATGGTAGCCTTCACGTTTTTTTGCGCATAAATTCTGGGCCGCGAGAGGATACGGAAGCGGGTGTCGCGGGTGAACAAATTGATCATTCCATTCACCAACGCGTCGTCGCTGCCAAACATCATTTGCCCATAGACAGACAATCCGCCAGTTGCTCCTGAAAAGGCTGAAGAGGAAGCCAAACTCGCAATGTCAGCAATCGGGTTCGCCGTTCCGTCAGCGCCGCCTTTCAAAAACGATCCGGCACCGGCAACGCTGCGATTATCGGAAACCTTAAAGCTATCCAGCGTCTGCAACGCATTCAACGCGTAGCCGAAATCGTCGCCCAAATTGAGCTGGCCAATCACGGTCGAGATGTAAACCTGGCGTGGCTGGATATCGATTTCATCGATGAGTTTTTCGACGATTTCGAGGTGCTCCGGCGAACCTGATACGATCAGCGAATTGGCCTGCGGATCGGCGATTAAAAGCGTATTTCTGACGACGTAACTTTGAGGCTGGCCGCGTTCTTCTGTCTCAGAAAGTCTGATCGGGTGCGGTTATTTGCGAACTCCAACCAGCTCCGGCCCCACCAGAAAAACCGGTGTTTTGGATGCCTGAATTTTGTCCGCCGAGATTTGGAGCGTTTGCGGCATCGAGTAGATTGTCTCCTTTTTCGATATCGGTTCCGCGAGCCAACGCATTGTAAAAAGCGGGCAAATACTCGGCGACGGAAACGTGATTGAGCGTCCGTTTCAGAAAATTAACGCCATCGCCGGGCTGATCGATGAACAAACCTTATTGGTTCGTGACGCTCTTGTTTTGTCCTTCGTTGACAGACAGGGGCGAAGTCCGTAACTTGCATGCTTCGAATTGGAGGAGAGTAACGCTTATTTCAATGGCTGAGGACATGTTATCACCCCGGTCTGACTATGGTCGGACTTTTATAACCGCAATGTGGGTTCTGGGAGCAATCGCAGGACTGCAAGTTGCTGCGGTAAGTTGGGCTGTGTTGACGAAAAAACCCCGCCAACCCATTGCGTCGCAACGATTAACTCCACCAGCTGTTGAACCTGAGACGCCGGCAATCGCAGTTGCTCAAAATCCAGTGAATCAACAGACATCTGTGATTCCGCCGATCAATCTTGGAACGCCAGATTTGAAGCCACCAACTCAACCTGCCAGTGTGTTGCCCGGCCCAGCTTTTCAAATGCCGGATATTCCGCCGGCTCCACGACAATCTGATCCCAATGCCCCTCAACCGCTTGGCACGGCTCTCGCTTCAACCGCATTGGAAAGTCACCCGGCTCACAAAATCGAAGATCGATTGGTTTCAGCCATGGTTGTTGCCGGAGAAGAGCTTCGCGGAACCGGAAATATGCAGAGTGCTTTAAAATCCTTGCGGGACGCAGAAGAGGCCCTGCCGAATCATCCACGCATCCTCGCTGAACTTGCAGGGACCTTCAGCCAAATGGGGCTGGAAGAGAAAGCGCTCGATTATTGGAAGCAAATTTACAAACTCGGTGAATCCAATGCGGGCGGTTACTACGCGCTTGCTGAAATGGCATTGAAAGGAAACATGATGACTTCCGCAGCTGGAACAACGGCCGCGGTTTTGAGCATCAAAAATGTCGAGGTGAAGAGATCTCCCATCGATCCAAAAACAGGAGAAAAAGTGACACTACGAGTGACTGTTGATGGCGACTCCAAGGTCCGGCCTTCCGGAGAAGAAATGGAGATGTCGGTCTATTTTTTCGATAAAGTGGACGGAAAACTGATCGATTCGACAACGGCGGACACGAAACAGGATTACCCAACGGCGCCCTACGATTGGCAGGGTGGCTCATCAGAATCGGTCGACGTCGTTTACAATCAGCCGGTTTTTACCGTTGAACAAAAACGGGAGCTTGGAAAAAGAGTTTACTACGGGTATGTGATTGAGCTTTACTACCGCGAACAATTGCAGGATACCGTTGCTGAACCTCAGGAACTGCTCGAAATGCACGCAGAACCCGCAAGTAACGACAGACCACTTGGCCCTGATGGGTCATTGTTTCCAGCTGGAATAAATGAGTGATTCTGCAACTCTTGCGGACGCTTCATTTCCCAATCTTCACTACACTTTTTTCTTTTCTTTCTAATAAATCATCATGGATGGATCGACCACGACCCTGCTAATCGTTGACGGCTCACCGACTGATCGCGAAGCTTTAAAAGCTGCTGTCGGCGATTCCGTTGGACAAATCCACGAGGCGGCTTCACCTGAAGAAGCGTGGGCAAAGGCTGAAACCCTAGATCACCTGCACCTTGTGGTTGCGGGGATCCCTGACGAAAACGGCCAGTCGATCTTCGAATTTAGAGACCGTTTGCGAGGAAAATTTGGCGATCTCCCAGCTGCGTTTTGTAGTCGGAACGACATGAGCGCCTATTACAGCAGCGTTTCGAAGGACGAAATGTTGTTCTACAAGCCGATCGATCAGCAAGTAATGCGAAATTGGCTCGGAGAAGTCACGGGCAAAAATGCAGCGGAAGCTCCTCCGGTTACCGATGACACCATCTCAATCCCTAATGCTCCCTCCTCAGAAACAGGCCCGCAGGCAGAGGCGGCACCGGAACCACTCCCTGAAGGCTCGCTTCCAGTTGGAACTGTTTTAGGCGATTATATTCTGAAACAGGTGATTCAAAGCGACAACGATTTCGCCCTTTATGAAGCGGAGCAAACGTCGATCAAACGTGATGTGGCGATTAAATTGCTCTACCGCAAGCACCGGAAAGATCCCGTGTGGGTCGGCGCTTTTGTTGAAGAAGCACGGGCCCGGGCGCTCATCAATCACCCGTCGATCTCGCTCGTTTACGAAGCCGCTCAGGAGCACGGCGTCAATTTTTACACACTGGAACTGATTGATGCCCCCAGCCTCGTCGACCTTTCAAATCGCCGCGTCATGTTGGATGACGACGCACTGTGGAATATCCTCGAATCCGTCAGTAGCGCGCTCTGCTATCTGAAAGCCAACCAAATGCGGCATCGCCTCGTGGGGAGCGACACCATTTTTGTGGTGAATGATGATCAAGTCCGCATCGCCAACCCCGTCAAAAGTTCGAGGGCGATGGTGACTGTCGAAGAAGAACGTCAGCAAATGCGCTTGATCGGTGAGGCCATTCGCCCGTTCCTACGCCAGGGAAAAACAGATGCAGCCATTTTTACGATTCATGACCGCCTGACACAGGACCGAATCGATTCCATCAAAACTTCCGAGACCCTCAAAGAAGCCCTCCACACGACTGAAGCGGCCCCTGTTTTCACAGCGGCTGAAAAAGCTCGAATCAATGAACAAAACTCCGATAAAACGGCCGTCATCGTCGGCGGGCTGGTCGGCGGACTCATTGTTATTGGGGCACTCGTTAGCTATTTCCTGTTTGGAGATCGTCCCGTCGCACGTGATTTCTCGATTAGTCAACGCGTCTCAGCCGGCCCATCGATTTATCAAGATTCGGAAAAAGTGGAGGTGGGAGATTTCTGGATGTCTCAGCACGAGGTGACCATTGCTCAATACGCCGAATTTTTGACCGATATCGCAGACAATCCTGCAAAATTTGATGAGGTAAAACACCCTTCTCAGCCGGTTGATAAGAAGTCATTCTCGCCAAAAGACTGGGCTGAAATCTATGGCAAGGCAGCGAAAGGCAAGAAATTCAAGTCCGTCCATATCGACATCAATTGCCCTGTTCTGAATGTGGAATGGTGGGATGCCTACGCTTATGCCCGATGGAAAGGCGGACGCCTACCTACCGTTCAAGAATGGGAAAAAGCATCACGTGGCCGGACTGGACAAGCCTATCCGTGGGGAGAGGAAGTTGATCTTACAATTTTCAACTCCGGCGCTGATTTAGAAGCCTCCGGAGAGGGCGAGGAAAAGAAAAACCCCGGCGAAATCGATGGGTTTAAATACTGGGCTCCCGTTGATGCTCATCCTCAGGATTCCAGCCGGTACGACATTAAAAATCTCGCGGGTAATGTCACCGAATGGACCTCTTCATGGGATATTCACGCCAATAAACCTGACACAAAAGTCCCACTCAAACGGGGAGCTTGTTTCAAATATACCGAAGGGTTTGAGCTAAAAACCCGGCGATCTACCGAAGGCCCTGAAGACACAAACTTGTGGACCGGTTTTCGAATCGTTCATGATGCGGACCCTGAAACGGGAACACCGTCACCTCCGCCGCATACCGAAATCCCAAGCGGAGCCGCCGGAGTTGCAGCTCCCGCAGCTACTCCCGCTCCAGCGGCTGATGGAGAAGAAAAGCCTGCTGGAGAGCCTGCCGCAGCTGATGGAGAAACCATGGAACCGAAGCCAACTGGTGCAGCTGCCGACGCAACACCGGCCATAGAAGGCGTAGCAGTGACTGCTGAACCAGCCGCTCCGAAACCAGAGGAAAAACCAGCCCCGGATTCGCAGTAACGAAAGCATTCGCCAACGGCGGCCAAAAACGCTAAGTTTGTCTGCGGAACAGGAAAGATTTTTTAAACGGTATGAGCGGTTATCAGTGGAAACGACATTGGCAGGGACTTTTTTGGGGAATGATTGTGGCGATCGCGGCGAGCACCTCTGCGCGGCTTCATGCTCAAATTGATGTCGATTTCAAACTCGCAAAGTCGACATACATTGCTCACGAACCCGTTGTCGGAGTCCTTTCGATCGTCAATCGGGCCGGTCGCGACCTCGTTCTCTCGGGAAAAAACGGACAAAGTTGGCTCGATTTTCGAGTCGTTGATGGTCAGGGCCGCATGGTTACCCCCTCCGCAAACGCCCTTCCGCCGAAGCCCATTATTTTAAAAGCAGGTCAGCTATACAAAAAAAAAGTCGTCATCAATCAGACCTATCCAATGGGGCGGATTGGACTCTACCGCGTCAAACCCACGGTCAATTTATCCCAGATCAATCGTGTTTTTACCACCGCGAAAAACGTCACCGCGACCATCGTTGAGGGCCAAAAAATGTGGGAGCAAACCTTTGGCGTTCCGCGAGGCTACGATGGCGAGGGAACATTTCGTGAATACGCACTCGTCACTCAGCATCAGGGAAATCGTCAAAAGTCCCTGTATTTAAAGCTTACGGACGTTTCCAGCGGGCTCGTTCGAAAAGTCTATCCCATTGGCGACTACATGGGCATTCGGCCACCCGAAAAGATCGTCAATCGCGAAAACAAACTGCACGTCTTTCACATGAGTGGGCCAAAGTCATTCGTCTACAGCATTATTGGAGTCGATGGCGTCCCCATCGAGCAACAGGTCTACGTCGTCAAAGGTTCCAGCACACCATCTATGGTAACCAATGCCGCCGGCGACATTGCTGTGATCGGCGGCATGACTCTCGAAGAGAGTCGCGAAACCTACGAAAGCCGCGAGTTCAGGAATATCTCTGAACGTCCTCCCGGCCTTCCCAATCTCTGATTCCGACCGTCTTTTACAAGACCTCGATCAATTCCACTTCAAAATTGAGCGTTTGTTTCGGCCCGATTTTCGGAGGAAAGCCTTCCAGCCCGTAGGCCAGGTAGTGAGGGATCGTAAAATAATACTTCGATCCTTCCTGCATCAGCTGCAGGCCTTCAGTCCAACCTGAAATCACGCCGTTCAAAGGAAACGAACTCGGCTCACCACGCTGAACGCTGCTGTCGAAAACAGTCCCATCTGGAAGCGTCCCATGATAGTGAACTTTCACCTTATCAAAACTGCGCGGTCGCTTCCCCTTTCCGATTCGCATTGGGCGATACTGCAATCCTGAAGCCGTCGTGTACGTTTGGCCAACTACCGCAGCGGGAATAGCAGGTCCAGCCGGTTCTGTGGCTACCGTCGTTGCAGATGCCGCTTGAAGCACAATCGGAGCGTCCTTGTTCAGGCAGCTGGAGAGAAAAAGAGCCGCCACAGAAGAGGCGGCCACTGTCAGGGTAGTTGAGATCTGTTTCAGTTTCACGTTGCGGGAAATGTAGGAACAGCGCGGTTTTAAATCAAGTGGTCAATTTTGTCCTCCACGATCGAATAGGGTTCATTCGATGAACTTACCCTATCTAATTAAAATCGTCTTTCGAACCAACAGGGTCCGTTCGATGAATCAACCCTATTCGATCGTGAAAACTGAATTCTCACTTGGACTCGTCCATCGCAATCAGCTCAGTGAGCGTCACAAAACGATACCCTTGAGCCAGCAATTGATCGAGGGCTGAAGGCATCGCGTCGACTGTGGAGCTGTGCAAATCGTGCACGAGAAGAATTCCACCGGGAGCTGCGCCTTTTACAAGACGACTTGCTACGAGCGATACACCCGGCTTTTTCCAATCCTCAGGATCGACAGACCACAAAATCGTCGGGTAGCCAAATTCCTCCATCATATATTCTCTCTGCGAACTTTTAATCGCTCCACCCGGAGGTCGCATCGTGCGAGGGGCGATTCCCGTAATCTCAACAATTTGACGATGAGCGTCGGCCAATTCCTTCCGCAAACCAGAAGTTGAAAGACGCGAGAGCGTCGCGTGGGTCACCGTATGATTCCCAATCTCGTGGCCTGCTTCCGCCGTTTGTTTTAGAACATCGGGATACGAACTGACCATATCGCCGACGACGTAAAACGTGGCTTTGATATTTCGGTCCTTCAACATCTTCAGCAAACGAGGTGTGTTCTTCGGGTGCGGGCCATCGTCGAATGTGATCGCGATGACTTTCTGATCGGTCTTAATCTGGGTGTATCTATTCGTCTTACCTGAAATCGATCCAGCTGCAGTGATCTCCTTCTTCCGCTCTTCCCAACCACTACTCTCAAAACCAACAGCAATTGGTTTCGCGGGAGTTGGCTGTTTATTTGTTGCTTCCGGAACCGCAGGAACTTTCGTTGCCGCTGGCATCGTCAATTCGACGGGAATTTGGCAACTGGCCAGTACAAAAAGCACCGGAATAACCAGAAGTAAATTTCGGCTTTGGAAGAAATAAATCATTCGGGGAGGTTAAGAACTATCACAGCATCCCGCCGTCTTTCAACTGACTCGTGAGTGCTATCTGTTGATCCAGCTTTTCCTGATACAACTCGGTAAATTCGGGATTCGGAAGGCAACGAGACGTTTCATCCAACTCAACGAATCTTCCACACAATTCCTCGTAAGTGCCCTCTCCTGACGCTTGTGCAACTTGAATCGCTCCGCCCAGACTGGCACCCTCTGCCGTGGCCAAGCCAACTACAGGAACTCCGAAGACATCTGCCGAAATCTGACGCCACACGGGGCTTTTAGTTCCGCCGCCGGTCAGTCTAATTTCAGTCGGCGCAAGCCCCAACTGAGAGAAGCGACGCAATCCGTATGCTAAACCGAGCGTCGCACCTTCCATCGCCGCGCGAGCCATATTTCCCGGAATTGCGTTTGTTCCATCCAACCCGTGAATGACGCCTTTTCCATTCGGCAAATTCGGAGTTCGCTCTCCATTCAGATAGGGAAGGAAACTGATTCCACCGGCTCCGGGTGCAGTCTTCGCGATTTCAGCTCCCATTTGATCCAACTCCCAGCCAAACCAACTGCGGACCTGCTCGGTCACGACAGTGACGTTCATGGTGCAAGCCAATGGCAGCCAACGGTCTGTGCTATCGCAAAAAGCAGCGATTTCACCATCGGGATCAATCACAGGTTCTCCCGCGCAGCCGTAAAGTGTGCCCGAAGTTCCAAAACTGGCGGTGATCACCCCGGGCGTGATGTTGCCCGTACCGATCGCGCCCATCATATTATCGCCGCCGCCGGCAGATACGATGACTTCGCCGGAAAATCCGAGCTTCTCGGCAACATTCCTACAAACTGTGCCATGTGGAACGTTCGATGAACCCAATTCAGGCAGCATTTCGCGAACAGACGGGTCAATAAAATCCACCAAATCCGTTTCCCATTCGCGCGTGCGAACATTCAAAATCCCCATGCCCGAAGCGTCGCCAAATTCCATGCGCTTTACGCCGGTCAGCCAAAAATTGATGTAATCGTGTGGCAACAGGATCGTTTTTACCTTCGCAAAATTCTCCGGCTCGTTTTGTTTCAGCCACAGCAGTTTCGGGATCGTATATCCGGGCAGCATCGTGTTTCCTGCTTTCGAAATCAAACCGCTGGCTCCACCAAATTCAGCAACATACTGATCGCATTGGTCGGTCGTCGAGGTATCACACCATAATTTCGCGGGACGAATCACTTCTTCGTTTTCATCCAACACAACCAATCCGTGTTGCTGACCGCTGACTCCGATTCCGCGAATGTCGCCTTTTCGGTCACCAAGTTGCGACATGCAATTTGAGATCGAGCCTTCGACCGCATCAATCCAATCCTGCGGATTCTGTTCAAGATGCCCAGCTGGTAGACCATCGATCAGCTCATATTTCTGAGCAGCCTCTGCAATGATCTGGCCCGTGGCAAGATCGAGCACAATTGCTTTCGTGCTTTGAGTTCCGCTATCGATTCCGATATAAAGTGACATGCGGAATTGGTAGCGGTTTTGAGGCGGCGATTCAACAGGTAAAACGACTCGCAAGATGCCGAATTCTATTTCAAATTGAAATCTCCATGGCTTACAGCGAAATCATAGCAGACCGCATACGAATCGCATTTGCAGATCGAAATACGGATTTTACAGAGAAAAAGATGATGGGCGGGCTCTGTTTCATGGTCGATGAAAAGATGTGCTGTGGCGTTCACATCGATAAAAAATCCGAAGCCAGCCTGCTGATGATTCGGGTTGGCGAGAAGGTCGCGGAAGAACTTCTCGAAAGCGGCGACCCCGACGTCGAGCCAATGGATTTCACAGGGCGTCCCATGAAAGGTTACCTTTTTGTCGGCGAAACCGGATTCAACACGGGAAAATCGCCGGGTCGATTTATTCAGCTCTGTCTCGATTTTAATCCGCTGGCAAAAGCTTCCCGAAATAAATCGCCGAAGAAAAAATCGAGCTGAATTCGACGTTTTTCTCACCAATCGCGCCACTAATTTCAGGGTTCCTTTTTTCCCAGCTGACGTATCTTTTTCGACATGAAAAACGCTCCACGTCGCCATTTCCTGAAACAAACTGCGGCTATTGCTGCTGGGTTTTCTGGATTGAACGCATTGTTGTCAGGCTCCGCACGAGCTCAGGATATCGCGAAATACGGCAAGCTCGTTATCGATCCTGATAAGATCCTCGATCTACCAAAAGGGTTCAGTTATCGGGTGGTTTCAAAAATGGGCGACCCAATGTCCGATGGATTTAAAGTTCCGGGTAAACATGATGGCATGGCCGTTTTTCAGCACGACGAAGACCGCGTCGTTCTTGTTCGGAATCACGAATTAGGCCACAATCATTTCAAATTAGGCCCTTTCGAAGACAATACTAAATTGCCCGACTCAATCGATAAATCGTTGGTTTTTGATCCGGGCACTAAAGATTATCAACCCTTTGTCGGCGGCACCACGAACGTCGTCTACAACACGAAAACAGGAAAAATCGATTCTGAGTTCATTAGCCTTTTGGGGACCGACCGGAATTGCGCGGGCGGCCCTACACCATGGGGAACATGGGTCACGTGCGAGGAGCCTGCTGATACAACGAGCGAGTGGGGTCTGAACCACGGCTGGTGTTTCGAAGTTCCTGCAACGACGACGGTTGGGATGACGAAACCCGTTCCACTGAAAGCAATGGGCCGGATGCGACACGAAGCCATCGCGGTCGATGAAGCCAGCGGCGCAGTTTTCCTGACGGAAGATCGAAACGACGGCTGCATTTATCGATTTCTACCAACAACAAAGGGGAAACTAGCCGACGGAGGAAAATTACAGGCACTGGCAATTCGAGGCCAAAAAAGTGCAGATACGTCGAACTGGCCGGAAATGACTTCGAAAAAATTCCCCATCCACACGCGTTTCAAGTGCGATTGGATCGACTTGGACGAAGTAGAATCACCCAAAGATGATCTCCGATTGCTGGCTCAGAAAGCGGGGGCGGCCCGTTTCACACGCGGCGAAGGCATGTGGTATGGCAGCGCTGAATCCGTCGGGCGGGCGTCGATTTTCTGGGCATGCACTGACGGCGGCGCAAAACGATTCGGCCAGATTTTCCGCTATTTCCCTGACACCGATGAAGTCGAACTTTTCATCGAACCCAATGACGACAGTCTATTAAAAAACGCCGATAACATTACGATCGCGCCGTGGGGTGATCTTTTTATCTGCGAAGACACCAAAGGCTTCAATCACCTCCGCGGGGTGACTCCAGAAGGCCAACTTTACACGCTTGCCCGAAACGCGCAGAAAAATGGCGAGTTCGCCGGAGCCTGCATGAACGCGGACGGCAGCGTCCTGTTCGTTAATCTTCAAGCCGAAGGACTCACGCTTGCGATCACCGGTCCCTGGGATGCCGCCTAGCCAACCATGAGAGAAAAAATCGCGCTTTTCGGCGGAACCTTCGATCCCGTCCACAACGGCCATCTCGATCTCGTCGAAAAAGCGAAGGTCGAATGTGACCTCGACCGCGTCATCTTGATCCCTTGCGCTCAATCACCTTTTAAAACGGGCAGCAAGACCACCGCCGATGCCGAAGAGCGATTTCAGATGCTCAAAAATGCCATCGCTGAACGCGGGTGGGAAGATTGGGCTGAAGCTTCACGGCTTGAAATCGACCGGCCGCCACCAAGCTTTTCATGGGAAACCGCGGAGCATTATCGCAACTTTTTTCCCGATGCAGAGCTGTTTTGGATTCTCGGAACAGATCAGTGGGATTCGATTGAGCGCTGGGCCGAACCCGAAAAGCTGCGCAATTTGCTGAAATTCATTGTGGTTACCCGAAACGATACGCTGGTTCAAGATCGCCCAAAATGGCAGGAAATTTCGATTCGCTTTGAGCATCCAGCGTCATCGACAGCCATCCGCGAGGGCGGTGCAGACAACGGTTGGATTCCCGAATCGAATCAACCGCTCGTCTCAGAGATTTATTCATAGACGCAAAAAAGCCGTCCTTTTCAGAACGGCTTCTTCAAAATTTGAGGTTTTTCGATCGAATAGGGCCAGTTCGATGAACCAACCCTATTGATTCGAAAAAATCAGTCTTTTACTGATCGTTGCCGTCGTCGCCAATGGCTTCAACCGGGCAGCCTTCCATGGCCTCTTCGCAGAGCGCTCGCTCATCGTCGGACTCAGGTTGCTTGTAGAGGTATGAGTAACCACCGTCTTCGTTCCGCGTAAAGTTGTCCGGCGCAGTTTCACGACAAAGGTCGCAGTCAATGCACTGATCATCGACGAAATATTCGCCCTTTACGTTGTCGTCGTATCTATCTTCGTATTCTGCCATTTTTTTGAGGGTGTTTTGCGGCCCTTTATTACGGCGAAAATAGAAGCTTTTGTGGTGGGTGCAAAGAATTTTTGTTCAGGAAATTTAAAGGCATCGCACAGTAACTTTTTTTCCCTTTTCCTTATCCTGATTTACGATGCCGTTTATGTTCAGATTAAGAAGGTGGCCTCTGGGAGTAATCGCAATGTTGATCGCAGTATTTTCGCTGAAAGCGGCGGACGATGTGCGAATTCACGGCCCGATCATTCAATGGCATCGCGATCCCACGACAGAGGCGACATTTAGCTGGGTTCAGCGGCTTTCCGCGGAGGAGACTAAGTTCAGCAAATGGCTGGAAGGAACGAGTGGCTTCGGATACGGCGACGGAGACGACGCAACAGTTCTCGATTCGATGAAGGGCGAATACGAGCGCGTTTACATCACCAAACAGTTCAATTTGAAAGGGCGTCCAGCCGCTGGCACGCAGTTGAATCTGGACATTATGTATGACGACGCCTTCATTTGCTACATCAATGGAGTGCAGGTCGCGTGTTCGAAAAACATTGAAGGTTCAGGCGCCAAAGCGGACGTTGAAGACACTCACGAAAATGAAGGGCCGGAGCGTTTTGCGATCGCGGTGCCGGAAAAAATTTTAAAGGCTGGTCCGAACATGATCAGCATTGAAGGCCACAACCGGAGAAAAATAAGTTCAGACTTTTCGTTGGAGCCTCGTCTTCTCTTCAATGATGAGGTGCTGATCGAGCGAGCTACGAAATGGCTTTACCTCGCAGGTCGCGATCCAGATCCCAAATGGTATCTCGTTCGCCCCGATGTTCGAGAAATCGGAGCGCCTTACACCAGCGAAAAAGCCGAGTTTCAACTGGTGCTTGCCCCGCGAGATGGTGGTGAGGCGAAGGAATTTAACAACACGTCGGAAGATTTCGGCGACACGGACAACTCGGTTTTCACATCGAAAGTCGATGGTTTAACCCCTGATACTCCGTATTCATTTACTCTGGCGGCGAACGGCAAAGCGATTCGCACGGGATGGTTTCGGACGGCCCCGGCCTTTTTAACAAAGCCGCTCACCTTCGTCGCTGGCGGTGACATGGGCACTGCGGCAGCCGAGCCGGTCTGTAAATTAGCGGGTCGGGAAGATCCCATGTTCGGCTATCTCGGCGGCGATTTGGCCTACGCTAACGGGAAAGAGCCGTGGAAATGGTATGATTGGATTGATAACTGGGTAAATCTTGTGACCACAAAAGAAGGCCGCTACGTGCCACTGGTCGCTGTAATTGGAAACCACGAGATGAAGCCGCTGGTGAAAAAAGGCGATTCGTTGATCAAGAAAAAAGAGCGCGCCCCCTATTATTTTACGCTCTTTGATTTGCCGAATTTAGGCGACTCAAATTTCACAGTCGATTTTGGGAAATACATGAGTTTGATCATTCTAGACTCCAATCACGCGCAGAAAGTGAAGGCGCAAACAAATTGGCTGGCGAAGAAATTGGAAGGCCGAAAGAATATTCTTCACGTATTCCCCAACTATCACCGTCCCGCCTGGGGAACCGGAGTGAAAGGCAATATCAAAGAAATTCAGGAAGATTGGTCACCGCTTTTCGAGAAGTATCAGGTCGCCTGTGTTTTCGAAAACGATCACCACGTTTACAAACGCACTTACAAAATCACCGGAGGCCGTCGTGACGATGAACGCGGAATTTTGTACCTCGGCGATGGAGCATGGGGGGCGACGGTGCGATCGATCAGCGATTCTCAGCTCAATCGAGTTGGGGCAAAGAATTACCTCGCGAAATGGAGCAGCTCAAATCACCTGATTCGGGTCACCGTCACCCCGGACGGAACCCGGACGTATCAAGCGAAGATCGCCGATGGGACCATCATTGATCAATTTGTGGACAAACCTTGATTCCGTGGGATTCGTTTTTCCTCAAAGATTGCAGCTATGAATACTGAAACAGATACCAACGCAGAGGACTCCTCAGACCAGGTCATCCCTTATCAGGGCCGGCATATTCTGCACATTCTGTATTCGATTGAGCACTCCCAATGGTCGATTCTTTCCGACGAAGAACAGCTTGAAGCCAAGACCGACCTGACCAAGCTGATTCAGGAAATTCGGGCATCGGAGAACACTCAGCTACTGACCTTCAGCATGGTCACACCAAAAGCGGATCTCGGTTTCATGTTGTTGACAGACGATTTGCACAAAGCGAATGAGTTCGAGAAAAAACTGACGCTTTCACTCGGGGCTGACGTTTTGACTCCGGTTTATAGCTATCTCTCGATGACGGAATTGAGCGAATACACCACGTCCGAAGAGCAATATGGCGAGACTTTAGTCGAAGAAGGCGTCGAAAAAGACAGTGACGAGTTCAACGAGAAAATCACCGAATACAACCGCCGGATCGAAAAATACAATCAGGACCGGCTTTACCCGAACATGCCTGATTGGCCGGTCTTCTGCTTTTATCCCATGTCGAAGAAGCGCGGTGAAGTCAACAACTGGTATGGCGAAGAATTTGAGGTGCGGCGCAAGATGATGGCTGGCCACGCACGGGTTGGCCGACAGTGGGCTGGAAAAATCCGCCAGCTCATCACCGGTTCAACCGGCCTCGAAGAATTTGAGTGGGGCGTCACGCTTTTTGCGCACAACACCCAGGATATCAAAGAGATCGTCTATACGATGCGTTTCGATGAAGTGACCGTGAAATATGGTGAGTTCGGCGATTTCTACATCGGCTTGCAATTACCACTAGATGAGTTGTTCCGGCGTGTGCAGCTGTGACTGACGATGTCGCCTGAATTCAAGTTCAGCGGTAAAACCACATTCGAGGAATATCTCGAATGCCACAAAGTCATAGCCTCAAAGCGACGGTTATTGTTGCGATCTTTTCTCATCATTTACGGAGCAGGAGCGACGTTTTACGGGATCCAAACCGCTTCTATCATCTTCGGAGCGCTTGGCGTTTTTGCGTTAGCCTATGGACTTCTCATCTCACCCATTCATTTCAAATCTCGAGTCCGCAAAAATTGGGAAAGCTACCCAGCAGCGCAAAAATCTCGAGAATCCACCCTGAAAAAAGAAGGAATCTCCGTTCGGGGAGACGACGGAAATTTCATTGTTCAGAATTGGGAGAACTACATTTCCTATCGGGAAACCACGTCACTTTTTCTGATCTACGTTTCACCTCTGATGCCGATTATCCTGCCAAAGCGACTTCTAGTTGAATCAAAAGTTGAGGATTGCAGAGAGTTTTTGGACACCATTTTCAAATCGTAATTCCACTCACTCAAAGAGCGCCATCAACTCCGATTCACTCATGCCCGATTCACCGAGATCGGCATCGGGAGAATCCAGCAGCGATTTGATCGTTTCCCGCTTTTTATTCTGCAGCGCGAGAATTTTCTCTTCAACGGTATTTCGGGTGATCAGCTTGTAACTCGTCACAACCCGCGACTGGCCAATTCGGTGCGCACGGTCGGTCGCCTGCGCCTCAACCGCTGGGTTCCACCATGGATCGACGTGAATCACGGTGTCCGCAGCAGTCAGGTTCAGGCCAACACCACCGGCTTTCAAACTGATCAGAAAAACGGGAATATTTTCGTCTGACTGAAATTTTGCGACGACATCACCTCGATTTTTCGTCGAGCCATCAAGGTAGCAATAGCCCAGTCCACGGCTCGCCAGCATTGGCACGAGAACTTGCAACATTTCGACGAATTGACTGAAGACCAGCACGCGGTGATTTCCCTCGACCGCTTCTGTCAGCAATTCTTCCAGCGTATCGAGTTTGATCGAGGCGTCCGCTTCTTCGACATTTTTCAAACCAAGCAATCGCAAATCACAACACGTTTGGCGGAGGCGCAGCAACGCCGTTAGCGCTAGCATTCGCTTCCGGCCGCCTTCGGCATCGAGAATCGTTTCGCGGCTTTCGCGGAGAATTTTTTCGTACACTTCCTGCTGAGCCGGTTTCAAATCGCAGTAAACAACCTGCTCGATTTTGTCCGGCAAATCTTTGGCGACTTCTGATTTCAAGCGACGCAGAATGATCGGGCGAATCCGTCGACGAAGTCGCGCCTGAGATCCCGTCGAGCCAAAACGATCCATGAATTCTTTCCGGCTACCGAGATATCCAGGCATCGAAAAATTCATAATCGACCACAAATCCTGAACCGAGTTCTCGATCGGAGTTCCCGTCAGCGCGAACCGAAAATCGCCCGACAACCGATGAACCGCCTTGGTCACCTTCGCCTCTGGGTTTTTGATATTCTGAGCTTCATCGAGAACCACCGTGGTAAATCCCCAGTCCCGATAATATTCCTCATCTCGACGAATCAGCGCGTAACTCGTGATGAAAAGGTCCCCGGCCTCTTCCATTCGTTCAAACCGCTTCAGCCCTTCGAGCGTCACCACCGTGAGATCCGGCACGAATCTTTCAGCCTCCGCCGCCCAGTTCGAAACCAACGACGACGGACATACCACCAGTGCCTGACCACCGGCACAGTGGATAAACGTCAGGGTCTGCAACGTTTTACCAAGACCCATATCATCAGCCAAAACGCCGCCCATTCCGCGCGACGCCAGCGTCCGCATCCACTCCACACCAGTTTCCTGATACGGCCGCAATATGTCCCTCAAGTCATCAGAAATCTCAGACGTGGCATCTGCGGCAGGTTCCAACGTCCACGGAGCTTTTCCTGAAATCGACACGCCCGCATCGCTGGCCGTATCGCGAAGATAATCAGCGTGCTCAATTCCGATCTTGTATTTCCCGGCCGTCTGATCGGGATCGCAATCCGAAATCACGTTGTTCAATTCATCGATCAATCCTTCATCGATCACCGCAATTTTGCCGCCAGTGGTTTTCTGCGATGACTGCCCCATTTGCAGGAGGCGTCGGATATCAGCATTGGAAACTGTGTCCCCGGATGGCGTTGCGAACTCCATCGACATCGCAAACCAGTTCTCGCCGCTCGATGGCATCTGCGAAAATTCAAACTCGGGAACCACCGGCTCCACCTGATTTTCCGCATGCTGAAATCGCTCGCCTGTCGTGATTTTCCAGTCCGCCGGCAACTTCGGATACCCATGGGCGAAAAATTGCAGGATTCGTGCTTTGTCTTTTAAAACGAGCTTCCCAGTCTGTCGGGGATCATCAAAGCCCCATTCCATCAACCGTTCTTCAGCCGCTTTTTCCGCAAAGACATCTGGCAAATAAGCTTTGGGAGATGTGTAGAGAAATGAGAAATTCGCGTCGAGATGATTGAGCGATCCCTCAATCTCCAGCCTCACTTTCGGCCGCAACACCTCCGGCATTTCTAAATCGTCGACTTCAAAAATCTGCCGAATCTGTGGAATCATCGCCGCCTTCAGCGATGAAATCGGCAGGCCAAGATCGTGAAAAATGGGACGAAGCAAACTCGGTAAACCTGCGGCCACCGGTTGAAACGTCCGACTCGATTTTAAAAATGCCCAAATCGATTTCCCATCTTCGACCAGAGGAAAAACATCATCCGGCCACGAAACCCAAATGGATTTCCCAACCTTTGCAGCAGGACGCATTGGCTGAAACGCAACCTTGGCGGGATCTTTCTTGCCGAAGGTCACGCGAGGATGACCCGCCAGATTCTCGATCAGCGAAAGGAAATCAGCTTTTCCCAATTGCATCATTCCCGGAACCGTTGTCGGGGTGATTTCTTTCAAAGAGCGAACCAAGGCAAAGTCCCGCGATCCCACATAAAACTGCCGTCCCGATTTTTCGGCCACCAACAAACTACGCTCGCCATCCGCTTCAATCTCAATCCCCGCCATCAATCGGCCCTTTCCCCACATGCTGGGAACGTTCGGCGGCAAGATGACAAACAACTCCGCCGGAACAGATTTCTCATTTGCGACTTCCGTAAATTTCGGCCAATCAGGGCTCAGGGGAGTTTTCTTTAGAGCTGAATCCGACTTCGGAGCTGTCACCGTGGGCTTGATGTATTCCAAACCAACCGCAAGCGCATGACCGCAAATAATTCCCTCGCGACGTGCGCGCGGACACGAACAGAAATTTTCCATGTTCGTTGGTGAAATGATTTTGAGGCGCACCTTCGAATCGCGCCCGCCAATTTTCACCGTTCCCTCGAGCAGCCCGTCTTTAAACGACGCCGAAAGCACGCTCCCAGCCTTGCAGACCGTGCGCGCCTGCTTCATTTCTTTCCACCCACCAGCATCGGCGAGCATCTGTTCGGTAATTTCGATCACGGTTGGATCTTCGTGCAGAAATTTCCAATTTCAGGAAAAAAAACCCAAGGAGCGGCGTCTTCCCAAGCGCCGACGAAACCACGAGTCGGAAACCACTTCGAGTGAACAGAAATATCCATGCTCCTCGGCACGATCCAATAGGGTTCGTTCGTGGAGGCTTTTCGATCCGATAGGGTATGTTCGACGAATCAACAGGGTTGTTTCGTGGGAGCTTGCTTACCTTTCGAACTTTCAATCATCTGAGCTCTTCCCCTTCTCAAGCGTCTCCAACTTCTCAAGCAGCGCGGCTTTCTTGGCCTGAAATTCCAAATCGCTCAGCACGCCATCATTTTTCAGAACCTCGAGGCTATCGAGCTGTTCATGAATTTTCCGGGCTTCACCCGCTTTTGGGGCAAGCGATTGAACGATTGATTTTCCTTTTTCCAACGCGGCCTCATATCCAGCTTTGGCGTCGGCCAAATCCAGATTGAGGAAATTTCCGTGGAGTTTGAAATGATTGATCGCGACGTGACACACCGCATAAGTCGATGCTCCAGAAAGCGCCGACATGCTCAAGCCGCCAATGATCGAGCCGATTCCGGGGATCAGTTTAATCGCGCTGGCTCCGATACGAGCGGCAGCACCTCCGGCTAATCCCGTGACGAAGCCTTTGCCTTTAGCCTCGGCATAATCAATATCGTAAACCGCCGCGAGCTGTTTCAGCGCATCCATTTGAATGGCGGTAACTCCGGCGATATCGGCCAACGGAATCGGGATCAATCCCGCCCCCATCGCCCACAACACGTGGCTGCGGACGATGCGGTCTGCTGTTTCATCTACCTGAGCTGACGGCACTAACTCGAGTGACGTCGACATCTCAGGTTCGGTCGTGGTCGTTTCCTGCTCCTTCGGCGTGGTTCCTTCTTGCTTTTGTTGGGCGTCGTCTGACATAACATCGTGATCATACGCTTTTGAGCGAACGACTCGATTATAAAATGGTGCGGATTTTGGATATGTCCGCAGTGTCGAAGTCTTCGTTACTGGTTATGTCCTGAAAACTGAACCGATGCCTGTTGGAAAAAATAGAGATCCTGTCCGATCGACGTTCCCGATTCCCGAAGGTAAATTACGCCTTCGGAAATTGGCTACGGCGGCGTGGTCTCCTTATACGTGGGCTCCGTTCGCAGCGACAGTGACTGCAGTTCCATTTATCGACGCCAGCCCGCTGGTGATCGGTAGCATTTTTCTAATGGTCGCAGCTGGAGTTACCGGTTTTTGGCGGCTGAAACGGAAGAAGCTCTCGTCAGCACTTTTGGGAGATTTGATTGAAGAAAGCAATCAGGTCCAGGACCGCGAACTCGTGCTTCAGGCTAGAAATTTGCTGCGACGGGGCTATCCAGATTACGCCAGCACGTTAGGAAGTTTTCTCGAACGAAAACAGCAAATCGAGAAAGCCATTCACGGTGAAGGAAAACTGACGCGGGAAAAACGGGAAATCGAAAATCTCGTCGATGCCGTCACCTTTGGCGTCTGCGATCAACTGGTGCGGCTCGCAAATTTTGACGATCGCCTGACGAAACCAAAACCGGATGCGATCCCGATTTCTGAAATCCAGCGGGAAAAAATCAATGAAGCCCGCCGCGAAATCGGGAAACGGGTTCACGTGGCGTTTGATATCATCGAATCGACATGGGAAAACTTGGCTGATATCCTGGACCCAATCGGAATTTTAGAAAAAGAAGACGCCTCGCATCCGGAGTTGGATCGCGCCATCGCAAAGCTGCGCGAGGAACGTGCCGTCGCCCAGCGAATCCGTGAGCGGATGGAAACCGACTGGGGCGATAGATTTGGTCCCGCGCCAAATATTTCCGATGAGGAATTTGGTGAAGAGGCGGGGATTGTTAGCGACGAGTGTTGATAAGATTGTCACGCAGAGCCGAGGAGCACGCAGAGCCGAGGTTGTTGAATTCTTTTTTGGCTAGTTGCCTGTCCGGTCCTAAAAAACTGATCAAGTCCAGCTCTGTGTGCTCGGTGCCTCTGTGCGACCTCCTCAGTGCCCCCGAACAATCCCAACGCGGTCGCCCATTCGAGCATAAATCTCGCGGCCCGCTTTGGTGTTTTCGACTAAATCCGCCTCCAATTCCACACGACCAGGTTCGAAAAATGTGATCGTCATCGAACCGCCGAATTCGAAATACCCTTTCTCATCGCCTTTCCCGACAGTCCCTGCTGCACTGGTTTGAATGATGCTGCCGACATTGGTTGCGCCGACTTCAAGAATCAAAATCGTCCCCACGGTTTCTGATTCCAGCTTCGTGAGCACCCTTTTGTTTTCGGCGAGAATTCCAATGTTCCGGCGCAGTGCGATCGGATTTACCGAATAAAGCACGCCGTTTATGAGCTTCGGATCACCACACATTCCTGAGGCCGGAAAATGAAAGCGATGATAATCGACAGGGCAAAGTCGCGAAATCACAGCCGATCCGTTTTTAAATTGAGCCGCTAAACCCGCGTCCCCAAACAATTCGAACAGTGAAAATGACTGCTCTTTTGCGTAAATCTGATCCACTTCCGACAAATCTTGAAATCCCAGATGGCGACCATCAGCAGGAAAAACAACGGACTCGGGAGCGGGATCAATCGGGCGAACCTCCGGTTTTAGCTTTCGAATAAAGAAGTCGTTGAAACACCCGAAGGACGCGACGTCATCCTGAAAGTCGTTGGGATCGAGATCGAAATCTTCGATGAAATTCACGACTGTTTTTTTCGTCGACGGCCACTTCGCCCACCAGCCATAGAGCCCGGAAAAGAAAGCGCGTTTGATAACCCCTTCGACGAGAATTCGGCCGATGCCAGTTTCGTAAGCCCAGCACAGAACGCCGCCGCCAAAAATTTTCTCGGTCTCGACCGCACCGGTCGTCCGATTGTAGAATTCGATGTCAGAATCCGGCTCCGTTTGCGTAGACATGAATTTTTACTTCAAGTCTTTCCGCAAGTCTAAAATGCGATTCCACTCCGCAATCCGGCCTTTGTTTTCCTCAAACAAAAGCTCGGTGGAATCGAGAATTTCGATCGAAGTAATCGCATCGCCAACTTCAAGAGTTGGGAGTAATTCGGCACCTTTCGTGATTTTTCCAAAAATGGTGTAAAGCCCATCCAAGTGAGGACATGGTGCGAGCGTGATAAAAAACTGACCGCCGTTTGTGTCCGGCTTTTTCTTCCGCGCCATTGCCAAAATGCCGGCTCCATCGTGAATCAACTCATCAACAATTTCATTCTCCACATAGTAACCGACCATTCCGCGGCCCGTTCCCGTGGGGTCGCCGCCTTGCAGGTAAAATTCGTCTTTCAGATGGAAACCAACTTTGACGTAAAAACCGCGCTTGGCGAGATTCAGGAAATTCGCAGCTGAAATAGGAACTTTCGAAGCAAAAATCGTAAAATGCAGGTCTCCTTTGGCTGTTTTCATGACGCCCCGGACGTCCTGAACAGTTTCCGGAGCGGGTTCAGTAGATTCCTGCGCGCTCGAAAAAAGAGTCCCTGCGGCTAGGATAAGTCCAAAAATCACACTGTTTTTCAGAAAGGGCATGACTCACTTTATAAAATCTGAACCGAATGTCCAGTCGCTTCAAAAAGCACTGGTAAAACCAGTTTTCGATGGATTTTCCGCTGCATGAAACGATGAACACCCATGGTTCTTTTGACAAATGATGACGGCATTGATGCTCCTGGACTCGCTGCTTTAGCGAGATTGGCGGAAGTCCGGTATGGTGCTGAAAATGTCTGGATCGTAGCTCCGGCAGCTGAAAATTCACAAGTTGGTCATCGAGTCACCACGGGGGAATCACTAAAAATTCAACGTCTCGGCCACCAAAGAATCGCTGTGCATGGAACTCCGGCAGACTGCACTCGACTGGCACTAAGTCAGTTGCTCCCCCAACAACCGGACCTCGTAATTTCCGGAATCAATTTCGGAGGCAATCTCGGTCGGCACGATTTCGTAATCTCGGGAACGGTAGCGGCGGCGCGCGAAGCGGCTTTTCATGGAATTGAATCAATAGCGTTTTCGAATTTTCATCGATCGGGCGTCGATTTTTCATGGGAGAAATCTGCCGAAATGACCGTTTCAGCGCTGGATTTTATCGGCGGGGAAAAGGCAACTCATCCCGGCGAATTTTGGATCGTTAACATGCCACATCTTAAACCCGGTGCTCCGGATCCACCCAAGATCAAAATGGCGCATCAGGAAGACCAGCCGCTAGAGCTTGCCTTTAAAGCGATTGAAGGCGACCCGGATTCCTTTCTCTACACTGGTCGCTATCACGAACGCCCTGCCTCAGGCGGATCGGATGTCGCCGTCTGTTTTGGCGGGGACATTGCCGTTTCCCGAGTTTGGATTTAAGCTATCCCATTGTGGATCGTGACGAATTCAAATTCAAAACCCGGCAGCTGATTGCCGATTGGGACGGCGTTCTCAATCCGCCGGATCGATTCACGTTTTTTGAAAACGCAGACAAAATTCCGCCGTTTGATCTCGAATCGCTGACTGAATTTTCTCCGACCAATGCATGGTGGCTCGGTGAGCTGTGCCGCCTCGCCTACACGCCCGACGCCAAAGAGTCAGGTTATTTCAAAAATCGAAAACAGCCCGTTCGAGCGTCCTGGCTGGAGCCTCAAACAACCTTCCGAGAGGTCCATTCCATTCACAAAACCGGGAATCACGCTTCGATTTATCTGGGTGAAACCGAAGCTGGAAAACGTTTCACCGTGCTTTGCTTTCGAGGTTCAAGCCGATTGCGTCAGTGGATCATGAATTTTACGGCAATGCCGCAGGAATGGGCTTTCGCGAATGGCACGTGCGGCCATTCCGGCGCCTATGTGCACGCCGGATTCGATATTTTGGCAAAACGAATCTGGCCTCAGCTTCACGAAAAACTGATGTCCCTGCCTCGCCCGTTTATTTTCACCGGGCACAGCCTTGGCGGAGCTCTGGCCACTCTCGCAGCGGTTGAAGAAAAGCCCGATTTATTGCTCACTTTTGGGGCCCCTAAAGTAGGTAACCCTTTGTTTTCCAGCCTGATAGGAGACACGCCTCACTTTCGATTAATCAACAGTCTCGACTTGGTTCCTCACGTCCCGCCGGCTGATCCCGGAATGAAAAATCGCGAGTTTATTCACAGCGGACAGCGGATTTTTCTCACCGAAAGCGGTAATGCCGTTCCTGAAGACGATCCAGCAGGAAATACCAACGCTATCTCCCATCTTAGAGACGCGTTTCGCCAGTCGACGCCGCCTGCGTGCATCGTTGATCACTTGATGTGGAGTTATTGCCGAAAATTACGTGCTCAAATTGATCGGTTAGGCGATTGAATCTTTACAACGGCGTCACAAATTTGTATGTTCCGACAAGGATCATTGAATAAAAACCCCCGATCTTTTTAAAATACATGAAATCAACAGTAATATCTCTTCTCATCGTAGCCGTGCTTGTCGGCATCATTAATTTACTTGCAACCCTCGATGTTATTGGCGGAGGTGGTGGAGCTAACGCCGGTGGCGACTATCTTGTTCTTTCTCCGCAAAAAATGGATGAGCTAGGCTTTGCTTCGATCGCTGAAGAAGACGGCATGAAGCCCGACGAGAATGGAGCCGTCACACTCAAGCGCGAAGATATCGCGAAAGACCCACGTGCTTATCGTCCGAACATGGTTCCCCGCTCAATCGAAGAAGTCGAGAAGCAGGGTTACACATTCATCGCTGTCACGAGCGATAATCATTACATCTTCCGAAAATAATTTTTTAGAAAATCAATTTTCACGATCAAACAGGATTGCTTCGATGAATCAATCCTGTTTTTGTGCACTGCCTCCACGGAAATTCAGTTTTCGCGGAAAATATTCACCCCGGTGATGATTCTCGCTCCGCGGCGGTAGCGGACATAAGCATAGAACCACTGGATCAGTACAGCGATTTTATTGCGAAACCCGACCAGGAAGAGCAAGTGAATGAAAAGCCACATCAGCCAGGCGACGAAACCAGTGAATTTCAACCCCATGCTTGAAGCCACCGCAGCTGAACGCCCAATCGTCGCCATGCTGCCTTTGTTAAAATAGCGAAACTGCGGCCGCACATCATACTCGGGAGCTTTTCCAGCCGCGAGTTTCTTCAAGTCGTATTCGATTACCTTCGCCACATGTTTACCCATTTGCATCGCGGCAGGGCACAAGCCGGGAACGCGTTTCTCTGCCTGATCGATACAATGAGCGATGTCGCCCATCGCAAAAATGTGGGAGTGGCCAGGCAAACTGAGATCTTTTTCGACGATAATCCGGCCTCCCTTATCAAGCGGCACTCCCAGTCGTTCAGTCAATTTCGAAGCCTCAACTCCGGCCGCCCAGACGATGTTCTCCGCCGAGATCGTTTCGTTTCCGAGTTTTAGAAATTTATCGCCCACTTCCTGAACCGGAGCATCGAGACGGACTTCCACACCCATTTTTTCGAGCTTCGTTTTCGTGTAAGCAGAAAGATCCTCGTCATACATCGTCAACAATCGCGGCGCGGCCTCAACAAGAACAATCTTGGCTTCATCAGTATTGATGTTTCGAAAATCATCGATCAACACGTGACACGCCAGCTCGGCAAAAGCCCCCGCCAGCTCTACCCCGGTTGGGCCGCCACCGACAATCGCGATCGTCATGAGCCGCTTCCGTTCTTCGGGATCATCGCTCATTTCCGCCTTCTCGAAAGCCATCAGCACGTTGCGGCGCATTTCCGTGGCATCATTCAAGGTTTTGAGACCGAGTGATTTCTTCGCCCATTCGTCATTGCCAAAATAGCCCGTTTTCACCCCCAAACCAATCGCGAGATAATCGAAATCAAACGCATCATCCGCCGTCGTCACCTTTTTGCCTTCGACGTCGATATCGCGGACTTCATCCATGATGACCGTAACGTTGTCGTAATCCGCAAAGATACTCCGAATCGGATGTGCAATTTCCGGCGCGGCCAGCCCTGCTGAAGCCACTTGGTAAAGCAAAGGCTGGAACAGATGGTGGTTTTGCCGATCGATAATCGTGATATCGATCTCCGCTTTTTTGAGTGCCAGGCCAAGCTCGATTCCCGCGAACCCGCCCCCAAGCACCACGAGGTGTGGACGTTTCATTTAGAATTAGTTACGCCTCGAAACGAGGGTTGGAAGTGAAAAAATCCTCACTATCTCAAAACGCGTCACCACGAACCAACAGGGTCTGTTCGAAAGACTCAAAAACCCATTTTCGATCCCATAGGGTGCGTTCGATGAACATACCCTGTTGGTTCGTATCAGGGCTATCTTCCGGTTCCGCTTCGCGAGAATCCTCGGACCGCTGGCAAAGCCAGCTTGTCGGCCTGTTGGTTCGTAAAAATTAGATTTTTGCGCAAATCGCGTCGCCGATTTCTTTCGTGCCGACTTTCGTCTGGCCTTCGGTGCCGGTATAAATATCGCCGGTTCGCAAACCATCATCGATCACGGCTTTCACGGCGGAATCGATCGCATCCGCAGCATCGCCGAGACCGAATGAGAAGCGCAGCATCATTGCCGCGGACAAAATCTGAGCAATCGGATTAGCAATCCCCTTCCCCGCAATATCAGGAGCGGTGCCGCCACTTGGCTCATACATTCCGTAGTAAAGTCCGTCGCCTTTGGATTTGCCGAGGCTCGCGCTGGAAAGCATTCCGAGTGAACCGGCGATCATCGCCATTTCGTCGCTCAAAATATCGCCGAACAAATTCGGGGCCAATACCACGTCGAAATCTTTTGGACGAGCGATCAGCTGCATCGCTGCATTGTCGACGTAAAGGTGGCTGAGTTCCACATCCGAGAAATCTTTAGCAACGCGCTCGACAACTTCGCGCCAGAGAATTCCGTTCTGGAGTACGTTCGCTTTGTCGATTGAAGTCAGTTTCTTGTTCCGCTTTTGAGCCGACGAAAACGCGACCCGCGCGATGCGCTCAATCTCGCTCTCGTGATAAATCATCGTGTCGATCGCGACTTTCTCGCCATCTTTTTCTTCGATCGATTTCGGAGCACCGAAGTAAATTCCGCCCGTCAATTCACGAACACAAAGCACATCAAAACCACCTGCGATGCGCTCTTCTTTCACGGGAGACGCGTGGGTCAGCGCCGGAAGACAAACTGCAGGACGCAAATTCGCAAACAAACCAAAATGCTTTCGCAATGGCAGCAACGCACCGCGCTCAGGCTGCTGATCTGGTGGCAAATTCTCCCACTTGGGTCCGCCAACAGAGCCGAACAGAATCGCATCTGCTTTTTCGCAGGCATCGATCGTATCTTGCGGCAGCGGAGATCCTGAATCATCGATCGCAGCACCGCCAACCAATTTGTATTCGGTTTCGAAACTAATTCCGAATTTTTTTGAAATCGCATCGAGAACTTTCAAGCCCTCCGCCATGCATTCAGGGCCGATTCCGTCACCCGCGAGGACGGCGATTTTATAATAAGTCTGGGATTCGCTCATGTCTGATTTTCGTGAAAATTTGCGTGAACCGATGAAACGCGGGAATCGGTGCGGTGCAAGCGGAAACCCGACCTTGAACCGAAGTGCTCAAAAATTTAATCTCGCCACATGCCGCCTATTTCCGAAGACCAACCCGTCGAAAAAATCACAAGTCCCGAAACCGTCAGCGAAGCCAACAGAAGATGGATATTTTCGATTGGGTCGCTCGTGGTGGCTTGGGGTGCCGTTTTCGGACTCGCCGGCGCCACATGGCTTCCGGCAATTATTGCAGGATTTATTATTTTCCTGCCGCCCATTTTTGCGATCGTCGGATTAATTCACACCATCGGAGCCTAGAGAAATCATAGCAAAATCAACGGCATGTTGGTGCCTGCGTTGTTGGGAACCATTTTTACTCTCCCGGCCATTGCATCGATTTTGTTTCTGCTGTTGGTCAAAGGATGAGCCGTAGGATTAACCGCCCAATTCTTCCGATCAGATTGAACCGTTCATTTCCGTAATAATAGTGATCATTGGCATAAACAAAGCAGTGGGAATAACGAAGATCAAAACCATCAAGAAAACGATCATCGAAACCGTAATTCCCCACGCGATCGGCTTTTCACGATTTCTCAGAAGAAAAATAATTGCTCCGGCAGGCAGAGCGGCAGTCACCATTGGATATCCTAAACCGTAAAAAATATACGGGAGTCTAATTACCATTTGAGTCATCCCGGGCAGAGGTGTATCGCCCAACAAATCCGAGAAAATCCGTTCAAACTTTGGAATAATTAAACCAATTCTGGTGCTGACTAAAGCGAAGAAGGTGATGAGCAAAACTCCAACGACCACAAACATTCGCTGTAGCTTCGACAATCGAATTCTCAACGAGAGGATTACGGGATCTTCCATCGCAACTTTTTAACACACCGCCGCCAAAAACGCCCGCACCTTCTCCATGTCCTTCACGCCGGGAACTCCGGATTCCACGCCGCTGGCGGTATCGACGGCGAATGGCTTTACCTGAGCGATCGCATCAGCCACGTTTTCCGCGACAATTCCTCCGGCGAGAATGACACGGCGACCTGGCCATTTCTCGACGGCATCACGACCGAGCGTCCAATCCATCGTTTCACCGGTGCCGCCGAACTCAACCGGAGCATAGGCGTCGAGCAATAGTGCATTTTCGGCACAATTAGAAAAACCGTCGGCCAATTCAAGTGTTTCCCGACTTTTTACGCCAAGCGCTTTAAAAACGGGAAACCCTGCGGCTGACAGGTCGGCCAGAAATTCGGGAGACTCGGTTCCGTGGAGTTGGGCGAAATCAATGATCTCTGACGCGAACGCCTCTTCGATTTCTTCGCGTGTTGGGTTCACAAAAACTCCGATTCGAGTGATCGTTCCCGCCAGCTCACGCATCCACGAAGTCGCTTCCGTGTCAGGTAACAGATAGCGTTTTGATTTTGCGTAGAAATTAAAGCCCAGCGCATCGGCCCCCAATTCGGTGATGGCGTGTGCTTGTTCGGCCGTGGTAATCCCACAAATCTTGGCCTTCACTCGATCGCCGTCATTTTCGAAAAAAGTCATCGATGGCAGTGTAGCGGATTTTGCAGAAATTCCGAGTCGTAGCTTCGAATGGCATTCGAAGTTGAGAGATCTCAATCACGCAAAAAACGACTTTTTTGCTTTTCCTTTTTTAGGCAACGCACTTCGAACGACTTGAAGCATGCGCTCGATCTTCAGCGGTTTTTTGAGGAATCCCTTCACCCGCGCATCTCGATTCAAATCATCTGACGGAACGGGGTCTCCGGTTTCGCGAATATAAACGATGCCAGGAGCTTGCTTTGTCGCGTCTTCAATTCCTCCAGCGAACCGCATCGATTTACTGATCAATTCGTAAAGCAGTGGCCCTTCGATCAGGGGCAGGTGCAGGGCAAAAATGTAAAGCTGATACTCCTGTTTGAGGGCCAGTTCGAAGCCGTAAACTGCATCCGGACAGGTATCGACGTCAGCGACCCCAAAATTCTCCAACGTTTCGCGAACCAACCGCCCCGTAGACCCAGCGCTGTTAACGACAAGAATCCGCGGTAATATTTCAGGTTTCGGTTCAGGAACAGGCACCGCTGGCGGTGGAGAAGCTTCGGCAGGCTCCTCCTTAACCGGATCGTCACCATCTTTGGCAGCATCCGCCATCGGGGCAACGATAGCTCTTGGGGCGGTATCGAAGGGAATTTCGTGTTTCGTCTCAACGATCACTTCTTCATCGTCATTAAAATCGACTGGCTCTGGCTCTGGCTTTTCAGTTTCGACTTCTGGTTCGTTGATTTTATCGATTTCTTCTAACTCAGGGGAATCATCTCCGCCCTCAGTTTCTTCAGCCGTTTCTTCAAAAACCAAGTCGAAAGGTGATGCCGCAGTTTCAACTTCTGGATCAGTACCCCCAGTTTTGTCGTCCAAAATTGGCGCGACCTCAACAGCAGGAACGACTTCTTCAGAAGTGTCATCTGCATCTTCAACAGTTTCTTCGTCCGCCGATTTACTCTCAGCCTCAGCGTCTTTCGATTCAGTCTCGATTTCTCCAGATGAATCCTCCTCCAGATCTTCCGAAGAAATTTCATCTTCCGCGACCTCATCAACTTCTGATTTCCCATCGTTGTTTGGCAGCAGCGGAACCTCTGTCTCAATCTCGCTTTTCTCATGATCGATCTCTAAGTCATCGGCTGGGATTTCATCTTCCTCCTCTCCCTGGAAAGTTTCGACCTCGGTCTCCTCCGAACTGCAATTTTTGTCCTCAGCGGGCAACGCAGCTTGAACTTCCGCGGCATCAAGAGCCTGCGATTCAGCAACTGGAATCGGGGTCGTATCTTCGTCACGGTCCAAATCAGCACTCTCTGCTTCAAGTTCAAGATCATCGCTGATCACCTCTTTTGGAAGCAAATCATCAGGCTCCACGCGTTCCTCGAACGCGACTTTACGAACGCTGGTAAAGGTTTTCTTTTTTTTCCGACTGGGGATTCTGCGTGCCATAGACATTTCGCGCGACAATGGCGCAAAAGTAATGTCCTCGAAAAAACGCCTTAAATCAAGATCGTTACGAAAATCCTAACCAAGCGGAAACCGCCATTCCAGGAAAAGTAGAAGCCCCGGCGGGAGAACGCCGAGGCTTCAGTACAATGAGCAACCCCAAAGGGGTCCTCTTATTGCGGTTTGGCGTCGTTAAGTCGGTTATCGGAGCGGTTTTGTCAATCAGAGCTTCAGATGTCCTCCTAGGGCTATGACCGCCGCATACTGACCGCTTCGATCCAATTCCGCGCAATGATTTCGTGCCCTTGCGGCAGCGGATGAACGCCATCCCAAATCCATTGTTCCGGCGAAACTGCTTTTGATGCCGCATCGAACAACTCCTGTGTTTTCACATGAACCGCGTCGTAGTCCTTGGCCAGCTGATCCACGATCGGGAGCAGTCGATCGACCTGGCCACGCCATTTTTTATAAGCGGCGGCATCCGCGAGTTTGCCTGAAGCAACCACAAACGGATCCAGCAAAACCAATCTCAGCTCTGGATTTGCCTTGCGACTAGCATCGAGAATAAATCGGTAATCCTCCTCCCATTTTTTGAGATCAACACCATCGAGACTTTTTCCGATGTCATTGACACCGATCAGAATACTGAGGAGATCAGGCTTCATATCAATCGCATCCTTCTGCCAGCGCGCCCGCAAATCACCAACTTTATTCCCACTGATCCCACGATTGAAGACGTCCAACTTTGCCTCCGGCATATCAACACCCAACCGCGACGCGATGAGATAAACATAACTGTGGCCAAGGTAATGATTGCGGTCTTTTTCATTCCGCCCCCATTTCATATCCGTGATCGAATCACCCTGAAAGAGCAGCCTGGAACCGGTTGCGAACTGTGGAAGCCGATAGTTGTAGCCGCCGACTCCGGAAGGATTTTCAGACTGGGCATTTGTCTGAGTAGCGAGGAAGGCAGCGCCTGCGGTGAAAGTGGTTTTTTGAAGAAACGATCGGCGGGATTTCATGCCGAACCGTCTCAAGATAAATTCAATTCGACCAGAACGAATTTTCGAACCAACCCTATCGATTCGGCAATCAAACAGGGTTGATTCGTTTCACATTTTCCGCGACGGGTGACTTTCGCAAAAATGCCTGACAACCCCCAGATCAAAATCGTTGGCGCGCGCCAGCATAATTTGAAGAACATCAATGTTACGATTCCGCGGAATCAACTCGTGGTCATCACAGGCGTTTCGGGTTCGGGGAAATCGTCGCTCGCGTTTGATACGCTGTATGCAGAGGGCCAGCGGCGTTATGTGGAATCGCTCTCGGCCTATGCGCGGCAGTTTTTGGATCAATTGGAAAAACCAGAGGTGGATTTCATCGAAGGGCTCACCCCTGCAATTGCGATCGAGCAGCGTGGCTCGGGCCTGAACCCGCGTTCAACCATTTCGACGACAACGGAGATTTACGATTACCTGCGGATTCTCTACGCGGCACTTGGTCAGCCGCATGATCCGAAAACGGGAGCGCCGCTGGTTCGGCACTCGATTCATGACATCGTAGAATTACTGACGGCTTTTCCTGAACGAACCAAGGTGGTGATTCTCGCCCCGGTCAGTGTTGCAGCAGATGAAGAAACGGCCGATTTTTTTGACCGGCTGAAAAAGCAGGGCTATTTGCGACTGCGGATCAAAGGCGAGATTCTGGAAATCGATGATCTCGATCCCGCGAAATTCAAAAACCTGAAAAAGGTGGAGATCGTAATCGACCGTCTTGTGATTCGAGAAGACATCCGCAGCCGGCTCGCAGATTCGTTGGAAACAACGCTGAAGCTTTCCGAAACTCGGGTTTCGACGCTGATCCAAGAACCCAGCCGCGAGGAATTCGAGCAACACGATTTCACAACGACGTTCACAAATCCGGCGACGGGATTTTCGCTGCCAGTGCTGACGCCGAAACATTTTTCGTTCAACAGCCACCTCGGCGCGTGTCCCGAATGTCATGGACTCGGCACAAACCTCTCGCCCGATCCTGAGCTGTTCGTCCCGAATCCCGACAAGTCGATTGCGCAGGGCGGAATGAAAACCTGGTGGACGGGTTCGAAGTCGAAAAAGGGCTACCACCAGCGCGGAATCGAAGCGCTCGCAACGCATTTTGGGCAGGACTTGAACGATCCGATTCGATCGATGTCGACAGATTTTAAACGCGCACTTTTCTACGGAACGGGCACGGAGAAAATCGGCGCGCCCTGGAATAAAGTGTGGGAAGGCCTTTCCGATCAGGCGATCCGCTTGCTGGAATCGAGCAAGAGCGAGATGACAAAACGAAACGTGAAACGCTTCATGTCGGCGCGGCCTTGTAAAAACTGCGAAGGCAAACGGCTCAAGGATTCGATCCTGTCGATCACGATGCCGCATGAAAGTGACCCGCGTTCGATCGAAGAATTTACGCGACTCAGCATTGGCGATTCGATTGAATGGCTCAACGCAATCACTCTGACGGATCAACAGAAAACCTACGCCGTCGAAGTGCTCAATGAGATTCGAAAGCGGCTTTCATTTCTGAATGAAGTTGGTCTGGGTTATCTTTCACTCGACCGAAAAAGCGGCACATTGTCTGGCGGCGAAAGCCAACGTATTCGTCTCGCGACCCAGCTCGGCGCGGGGTTGGCGGGAGTGCTCTACGTTCTGGATGAACCCAGTATAGGCCTGCATCAAAGCGATAACGAAAAGCTGATCGGAACGCTGAAAAATCTTCGCGATAAAGGCAATTCAGTGATTGTGGTGGAGCACGACGAAGACACGATTCGCCAAGCAGATTGCCTGCTCGATCTCGGTCCCGGCGCGGGTGAGCTTGGCGGTGAGCTGCTTGCCATTGGAACACCCCGCGAAGTTGAAGCAAATCCAAATTCCATCACCGGTGCCTATTTGACTGGTGAAAAATCAATTCAGCTTCCCGCACTAAATGAACTGCTCAGCGCGGATACATTTTTGACGGTTTACGGAGCGCGCGAACACAATTTAAAAAACGTCGACGCGAAGTTTCCTCTCGGCGCGATGACTGCGGTGACGGGCGTTTCCGGCAGTGGAAAATCCACGTTGGTCGACACCATTTTGCGCCGCGCGTTGTTCAAACACTTTCATCAATCCCGAGATAAACCCGGCGAGCACGATTCGATCGAAGGGCTCGATTTGATCGACAAAGTTATCGTGATCGATCAGGCACCGATTGGGCGCAGCCCGCGCTCCAACCCTGCAACCTACATCGGCGTCTTCGGTCCGATCCGAGATTTGTTCACCCAGCTTCCGCTTTCACGAACGCGCGGATACGAAGCCGGCCGATTCAGTTTCAACGTTGCCGGCGGTCGTTGCGAAGCCTGCCAAGGCGATGGTTTGATCAAAATCGACATGCACTTTCTCAGCGATGTCTACGTGACGTGCGAAGCGTGCGGCGGACGGCGTTACAATCGTGAAACGCTCGACGCTACTTTTCGCGGGAAAAACATCGCCGACGTTCTCGAAATGACCGCGAACGAAGCGCGCGAGTTTTTCCAAAAAGTTCCGAAAATCCATCAGCTTTTGAAAGCGCTCTGCGATGTTGGCTTGGGCTACGTTCGCCTCGGTCAAAGCGCGACGACGCTTTCCGGCGGCGAAGCCCAGCGTATCAAACTGGCGGCCGAACTCGGCAAAACATCAACCGGCCAAACGCTGTATCTCCTCGATGAACCGACCACGGGATTACACTTCGCGGACATCGCGACGCTGCTCGAAGTCTTTTACCGACTTCGCGACGCGGGCAATACACTGATCGTCATCGAGCACAATTTAGACGTCATCAAATGCGCTGATTGGGTGATCGATCTCGGTCCTGGTGGCGGCGAAAGCGGCGGAAAAATCATTGCCGAAGGCACACCTGAATTTGTGGCTCGTGATAAAAAATCGATGACGGGAAAATATTTGAAACGCTATTTCTAAGCGCCAATTTCACTTTTCCATTTCAGCGATCACTTCAAGAACAAACGCGGAATGCACCGCGTAAGCAATTCCGAGCGGATGCCGAATGATCCGCTGAACGTTCTTTGATTCCTGAATGGTTTCTTTGGTCCAACGCTGGCCCAAAACAAAACCCATCACAACAGGTCCCCCGTCCCCCCTCTTCATTTCGGAATGAATGACTGGGCCGCCGCTATCTCCACCGAAAGCGGTCATATCGATTAAAAATTGGGTATGAGATGCGATCGGAACAATCGGATAGCTTGCTATTGCTCCCTTTCGGATAATCGGAAAGCCGGCTCCGTTCGCTTCATCACGCTCCGGAAAAACCGCCGCAAAAACGACGTCGCCGGTGTGGATACCTTTCGCATCTTCAGCTGTTGCCAATGCACTTACAGGCAGAGCGGTGAGTTCTTCTTTCGCGGTCAATTCCTTCGGCAACAACAAGACCGCTAAATCCAACTTCGGGTGCTTTTTCCAAAGCGGTTTGCCATCCACGCTTCGGATCGTCACCGACAGATCTTTCCGCTGAAACTGAGCCTGGTCGGGGTTTTTCTTTCGCCCCACCAAAAGGATGGTCGGGTCTTTAATTTTATCGAAAACATGGTTGGCCGTCACCAAATAGGTCGCTTCACCGTTTTTCACCAGCAAACCAGTCGCTGTCGAGTCTTTGTGAAAAATCTTAAACGTCGAGAGCGCCACTTTTTCCACCGACTCGTCCGCGAATGCAGCAGACATCGATAAAAGGGCGTATCCCACAAAGGAAACGAGCGCAGGGATTCGATTGAACATGGCTTAGAAAAAGTCAATTTTTCGATCCAACAGGGTATGTTCGATGAACCAACCCTATTGCTTCGCAGAAGCGCGATTTAGCGGGGGATCGCTGGAATTTTAGGCGGGAGACGCTTTTTGCTGTATTGCTCGCCTGGCTGAAACAAGAATCCGGGGTTTTGGCTAAGCTGCTCATAACGAGTTAATTGGAACTCAGGCAGCTTTAAATTTGAATTAGGATCGTAAACCTCCGCACCAGTGAAGTTTCCGTAGATCCGATACTCGTAGTTGTGATCGAACCCGTGTTTAGGGCCACTCACGGGAGTTTCAGCAAGACGATCAGGAGTGTGAGCAATGGCCTCATTTATGATGACCAATTTCGCCTGTGACCACGGCTGGCCGGGCTTACGCAAATACCCCCAAAATCGAGTGCCTTCCGTCCACCAACGACGTCCGATGTAATAATCGCCACGAGGTTCCAGAGCGATCTCCGCATTGCGAGCTTTCACTGCAGGATGATTTGAATTGAAGCCACCTCCACCAGAGCCACCGCCAGTGGTTTGGCAGGAAGTGAATAAGAGAGCGGGAAAAATAGCAATCGCGAGCGCGATTTGTTGAAGCAGTTTTGTCATGTCGGCGGATGAACTGATGGCGGAAAAAATTCAGTTAGCGGTTGCTGACCGAATACGGTCACAAAGGTCGTCGTCTTTCTTTAATTCGGTAACTATTTGCTGTATGCCTTTTAAAGTCTGGGAACTGACGTGATGTTCCATGCCCTCAACGTCGCGATAGGCGGTTTCATCATCGATTCCGAGAAGTTTTAAAAATTCTTCCAATATACTATGCCTTTTGATGATTCGTCGAGCGAGTTCTTCACCTTCTCGCGTTAGGGTCATCCCACGGTATTTTTCGTGTTTCACGAGGCCTTTTTCGTCGAGGCGGCGCACCATGTTGGAAACGCTGGGCGGCGCAATCCCAAGCCCCGAGGCGACATCAGCCACTCGGGCGTAGCCTTTCTCGTCGATCAACGTGTGTATGATCTCGAGGTAATCTTCGACCGCAGTCGATTCTGGAGTAACGATATTGGGCATTGTGGCCGGGAACTAAAAAACTCAATAATGTCTCACATCCCCCGGCTTTCGCACTATTTTCAGGGAAACTTCGGCTTCGCGTTCCTCGCCAAGCCATTCGAGTAAAGTATTCACGCGCTCCTGAGACGGAAGGACTTGGGTAACGACGGTTTGCAGACCTTTCATCGGCCCCTGCACCACCTCGATGGTGTCTCCGACCTCAATTTGGGGCTCGATCACGCGAATTTCTTTTTCTTCGGCAGGGAATTCGGCCCGCAGCTCAGTGAGATAGCTTTCTTCAATCGTTGGATAAATGTCTCCGAAATGAAGGACTCCGCTGACATTCGGCGTTCCGTTGATGTGCCGAAGCTGATTTTCGAAATCAAATTTAGCAAAAACGTAGCTGGGGAATAGGGCCTCAAAAAACCAGACAGGGCCTCGTCGGGTGGCTTTTTCGTAACGAATCCGCGGACAAAAAACAGAGGCTCCATCGATGCGATCCAAATGCGCGGCAGCGAGATGCTCGGCTTTTGGCTTCGCTCGGACGCAATACCAAAAGGGTTCGGCGCTGGAGGGTTCTTTTTCTGACATGGATTACGTGAATTTACGGAAAGATCCCGCTTTTGAAAGCAAGAACCGCGACTCTTGCATCGGAGAGGTTCCTGACGTAAGCGTTGGCCCTATTTTATGAGCAGCGACGACTCTCAATCGACTGAAAACGAACTGTGGCGAGGCCTGAATGACAAGGCTCGCGCGGCATTGGATACCCGAAACTACGCAAAAAAAGACGTAGCGACACGTTTAGCGACGACTGGCGTGGATGCAGGGGAAATCGTGACTGATGCTCCCGGACCAAAAGCCGGACTCGAAGACGCGTGGATTCCCGGTGTGGAGATTTTTCCGCGTAATGTTTATCAGCAGCGTCATCGCGGCTGGTTTGCTGAATTCGCACGTCTCACCGAAGGCCGCCTCAACGACATCGGTTTTACTCCACAGCAATGGGCGACGGCAACCATGTTTGCCGGAACGGCGAAGGGATTCCACATTCACCCACCGTCGATTCCTGCCGATCAGGATCCAGCTGAATGGCATCAGAAACTGTTCCCGAGTGCAACTGAATCAACCAACTACGAAGATCGCCCTTACGGTGAAGAGCAGTGGGACGCGATGTTTTTTGTGCAAGGCATGATCGAATTTCTCCTGCTCGACGAACGGGCCGGAATGCCGCGGAAAGCGATGCGTTTCATAATTGATGGCGACAATTATCCCGGCAAAAACAACATCGGACTCGTCATTCCATCGGGAGTCGCTCATGCCTTACGTTGTGCGAGTTCCGAAGATGTGATCATGGTTTACGGAACAAGTACGACATTCAATCCCCCATTTGAAGGCCGACTTCACAGCGATGCGGAAAATTGCCCGCTGCCAGACGAGTGGGACCGCTATTTTTTGGATAACGAATCCTAAGATTTCGGATCTCGATCCGTCACAATATCTCATGGCAAAAGACGCCCCAGAAGATCAGGCCCAACGGCAACGAAAGATCACCGGAAAAGAAATAGCAACGATGTCGTCGGGCGATTTCATGAAGGAGGCAAAAGCGCCCTACCGGCGCTTGATGGGCTATGTGAAGCCGTATAAGACGCGGTTTATCCTCGGGATTATTTTCGGTGTTTTAGCAGGCACGTTTAACGGATTGCTGTTGGTGGTGTTGAGAACCGTTTTTACGGTTGTTTTGCCCGCGGCTCCCAGCAAAACCGATCAATTGACGGATACTCTCGACCAAATGGTCCAGGAGCACGTGGTCGAAGAGTCTGAAATTGTCAAAATGCGGACAGAAATCGCTGATATGAGCGAAGTCGTTGGTGATATCAAACCCTTCGAAGACTTCCCATTTTGGCAGGATATAGTGATTGAACGCCCTGATGTTGCGGCAGATAAACAGTGGATTTTCGTTGGGATCGTTTGCCTCAGCGTGCCTCTATTGCTGCTGGTTCGCGGCCTTTTCACCTATTTCCACCAATATTGCATGCTGTGGATCAACACTCGCGTGCTCTACAATCTGCGCGACGAAGCCTATTCCAGCCTAATCAATCAATCGCTGACCTTTTACAACAAGGCGAAACAAGGCGAATTGCTGCAGGGAGTTTTCAACCAAACCCGAATGGCTGCATCAGCAGGAACGGATCTTTTAAGCGCTTTCATCAAGCACCCGATTTCAATCGTGATGATTTTTGGAGTTCTTCTCTGCTTTGACTGGGTTTACACGCTCGGTGCGATGGTCGTTTTTCCACTTTGCATTCTCCCTGTGAGTTACATTTCGCGGAAAGTCCGCAAAGCCGGAGCTCAAGAAGAAGAGGAAGCGGGTGCCATCATGGTGATTATGCAGGAAAGTTTTTCCGGCATTCGGGTCGTGAAAAGTCACGGGCGGGAAGAGTTCGAGCGCAAAAAATTTAATAAAGCGAGCCAGCGTATGAGCGAATTCATCATGCGATGGCGCAAGGCAGTGGAAATCACCGGCCCACTCGTTGAAACAGTGGCTTCGTTCGGAATGGCTCTCGGTTTGATGTATGCCTTTTTCCAACAAATCGATGCCGGAAAATTTTTGATTTTGAACATGGGCCTGATGTCAATCTACCCCCACGCCAAAGCCCTCGGACGCACGCAAATAATGCTGCAAAAATGCCTGATGGCGACGTCGAAGGTGTTCAGTTTCATCGATGCTGAAAAAGACGTGCCTGACAAAGAAGACGCCATCATTTTGAAAGACGCGAAAGGCTCCATTCAGCTCGAAGACGTCACATTCGGTTACCAGAAATGGAATCCAGTCCTGAAAAGGGTGAACCTCGAGTTCGAGCCAGGCAAATACTACGCTCTCGTTGGCGAAAGTGGTTCCGGAAAATCGACTATCATGTCGATGCTCATGCGATTCTATGACGTAGATGAAGGGCGAATCGTTCTCGATGGAAACGACCTTCGCGACTACTGCCAATCCTCGTTGCGAGATCAAATCGGAATTGTGAACCAGGAAACTTTCCTTTTTCACGACACGATTTACAATAACATCAGGTATGGAAAGCTCGACGCGACGCAGGCTGAAATCGAGGCCGCAGCTGAATTGGCTTACGCCCACGAATTCATCACCGAGCAAGAAAACGGCTACGAGACCGAGCTTGGGGACAAAGGTTGCACACTATCAGGCGGCCAACAGCAGCGAATTTCAATCGCACGGGCGATTTTACGCGACGCCCCTATTTTGTTGCTCGACGAGGCCTACTCCTCGCTCGATGCCGAGTCCGAAAAGAAAATTCACCTCGCTCTCGAGAAATTGATTCAGGGTAAAACCGTCATCGCGATTGCCCACCGGCTTTCGACGATTCTAAATGCCGATCAAATCATCGTCATGTCCCCCGGAGGGAACATCGTCGATCAAGGTACTCACGAGGAATTGCTCGGTCGCTGTGAAAACTATCAAGAACTCTACCGCCTCCAGTTCAGCAGCCCTGATCCGCTTGAAGAGGCTTTGGAAGAAGACGCCGCGAAAGCGGATGCCTAATCTTCGCGAGCTTCCACCTCCAAGGACGGTTACAAAAAGGGCAAATCAGTTCAAAAAAACAGTTTCAAAAAAACAGTTTCAAAAATCCGTTTTAAGGTTATTATGAACACTATTCAAACGAATAGAAAAACACTTCACGATGCCTGCCCTGATCATGCCTTTTCCGCTTTATTTTGATTCTGAAGACTTCACTTCGCTGAAACCGGCTCCGTCGGAAGAGAATTCACGAATCACAGAAGAAACCAAGTTTTCGTCAGCAAACTCGGGAGGTTATGACGCCGACCTGGTTCGTTCCGTTTGGGAATGCGCCGAAGTAGTCCCTGGGAACGACCCTGAGCTCTGGCGCAAAGACGAATTCGGCGCGTGGATCCATCGCCTTAATTACGGTCGACGGAATTCTGAATTCGGCTGGGAAATTTGCGATGTGAACACCGGCGGAAATTCCGACCTACTGGCACTTCGGCCCATGCAGTGGCAGAATTACATCGACCAAGTTGCCGCGCTAACTCAAAGCCGCGTAACCGCCTGTGGGATTCACAACAGCCGCCTCGCTGCCGCTTGAAGTCGGATCCGATTTTCCACGATCGAATAGGGTTCGTTCGATGAACGGATAGGGTCTGATCATTTTACTCACTCCGAATCGGAAGAGCCGTCCGATTCGCCTCCGGTGTCGATATTCGTTTTTTGGCTCAGGATTTTTTTTGCCAATTTGGTGACGTAGACCGTCACCGCAATGATTGCAACCAAGCCGACGACGAAGAAAATTTTCTCGCCGGTGGTTTTCTCGGCGCCGCCCGATTCAGCAGCAAAACGTCCAATCGAGCCAAGATAAACATACATGACGGTCCCTGGTAGCATTGCGATTAAAGTCGCCATTGCGTATGGCAGCCATTTGATCCCCGTAACGCTGTAGAGGTAGTTAAGCGGGGCAAATGGGAAAATGGGCACCAATCGGGTTAGTGCTACAATTTTCCAACCTTCTGATTCCACGGAACTGTCGACCGCTTCGAATTTTTCGTTTCCAGTGACTTTCGCTTTGATTTTTTCGCGGGCAAAATATCGACCGATCAAAAAGGCGAGGTTTGCACCCAAATTCGCTCCGATCGCAGCCCAGAGGGATCCCCATCCAAGCCCAAATGCAAATCCGGCTCCCAGCGTGAGCACTGATCCGGGAATCATGAAAACCGTCAAAATAATGTAGGCGACAACAAACACGATTGGTCCCCAGACGCCGAGCGATTTAATCCATTCGATAAATTGTTCGAGAAGGGCCTTTCCATCAAAAATGAAATAGGAGGCAAATAATCCGGCTAAGAAGAGAAACCCTAGAATGAGTTTCCAGGGAATCGATTTTGATTGGTCAGTGTCGTCGTTTTTTGACATAGCGGTCGCGGCGTTTGAAGAGAGAAAGTAAAAAATGGACGATTCGGCGCAAGGCCTACTGCTTGTTCAAATCCCAATCGTAATCGGTGTATTTCACGCTCAGCTTGGTCGTGTCAGCTTCGTAAAACGGATTGATGTAATCGATGTGGGTCTTGCCGTCTTTGTTGAAATCATCGCCATACCATTTGAAAATCATCGAAAGATGCAGGGTGTCTCCCTCTACCCGATTCTTAGCTGATTCAGCGAGAAAGACTTTCGCTTGATCCGTAAGCTGATCATCGAGTTTAGCACCAGTGTATGCCTCAGCCCGAAGCGGCGGGCAGCTTTTGGCGGCGCAAACGAGAGCGAAGTGAAGCCGTGGCTCATTGTAGTCTTCACGAAGCTTGCTGTGCTCGACTTTGTTCAGCGTGGTTTTTCCTCCAAACAAATCGACATTTTTTTCATCCCACGGCGACCCAAGAAGCGGTCCCAGCTTTTTGATCGATTTCACCGGGTAGTTATCAACGATGTATTGGAGCGTCTCGGCGTTGTAAACGTTGGTGAGAAACGCGATTTGATCGTTTTCAGCCCAGCTTTTGAAATCCTTTTCAGATACGGCCGCGGTAGTTTTCAGATACGCTTCCAGATCGGCTCGATTTTCTTTCAGAGCTTTGTAATTCACCATCCCCACATTGTTCACATAGGTTCTCAAAATGGCAGTTAGCGCAGAGTGGGTGTGATCAAAAGCATTTGCCGAAGCTCCAAAAACGAGTGCAATCAAAGCAAAAAATGTGGTGGGGAAGAAGTGGGTTCTCATGGGTGAAGTCATTTCAATTTTGCGAGTAGGACGGGGCGGCATTCTTTTCCTTTCGCAATCTATCTCCGATAACAATACCGCGCCATGACGCATCTATTGACGAATGGCGGCTCGTAAGATTCATTCAGCCCTATCATGCCAGATCGCAGCCTCTCAAAGAAACTTTTTTCGAAAGCCAAATCAATCATCCCCGGAGGTGTCAATTCTCCAGTGCGGGCGTTTAAAAATGTCGATGGCGATCCGTTTTTTGTCCGACGCGCTCGCGGTTGCCACATTCGCGATGTCGATGGCAACGAACTGATCGATTACATCGGGACGTGGGGACCGGCTATTCTCGGACATGCTCCTCAAGTCGTAATCGATGCGGTAACCCACGCGGCGAAAGAAGGCGTGAGCTTCGGAGCGCCTCATCCGGGCGAAATTGAAATGGCTCAAATAATCGTCGACTGGGTTCCCTCGGTCGAAAAAGTGCGGATGGTGAACAGTGGAACCGAGGCCACAATGTCGGCCATTCGATTGGCACGCGGATTTACGGGGCGAAAGCAAATTGTGAAGTTTGATGGGTGTTATCACGGACATGCCGATTCTTTGCTCGTTGCTGCCGGCAGCGGAGCTCTCACTCATGGCGAGCCCGACAGTGCCGGCGTTCCTGAAGAATTCGCCAGCCTGACAACGGTGCTTCCTTTCAACAAACCGGAAGCGCTCGATCAAGCATTTGCAGAAGACGGAGAAAATATCGCGGCAATCATCGTCGAACCATATCCTGCAAACGCTGGACTCGTTTTCCCTCAGGATGGCTATCTTCAAAAGCTCCGCGACATCACCACGAAATATGGAGCTCTTCTCATCTTTGACGAAGTGATGACCGGCTTCCGCGTAGCCAAAGGCGGCGTCCAGGAATTGTCAGGCGTGACTCCGGATCTCACTGCTCTCGGAAAAGTGATCGGAGGCGGTTTACCCGTCGGTGCATTCGGTGGCCGCGCAGATATCATGGATTACCTAGCACCGAACGGTCCGGTTTATCAGGCCGGAACGCTTTCGGGAAATCCACTGGCAATGGCCGCAGGCATCGCTCAACTGCGCGAAATGGAGCGCAAAAACGGGTGGGAAATGCTCGAAGAAAACGGAGCTCAATTCGAAGAGGGAGTTCGCGATGCGCTGAAAAAACATGGGCTCGATTACACTTTCAATCGCGTAGGCTCGATGTTTTGCCTCTACTTCCGCAGCGGAGAAATCCTCAATGTGGATGATGTGAAAGAGTCGAATTTTGATCAATTCCGCCGCTTCTTTTGGAAAGCACTGGATGAAGGCGTGTATTTTGCGCCATCGCCTTACGAAACTGGATTTATGTCGCTGGCTCATACCTCGGATGACATTGATAAGACGATAGAAATTACGGCGTTGGCGCTCGAAGCGGCAATCGGTTAGAATCTCCTGAAAATTAATTAAAAAAAGATATTTAAGATATCTTAATATTAATTGTTGAGAACTCTTTGAGATTCTGCAAGGTGGTTAGTGGTGATTCCGTTGTCGCCATTGTTCCGCCATGTCCAATCTCAAAAATGACCCTTCGTTTGCAAAGGGGTTCCGGGAGGCTATGCGCAATCTCGAGGTCGAGAGGCGCCGCGCCCACCTCAACTCCTCTCAGCATCGTGGTGATTTGATTCATGCGCTGACATCGTTTGCCGGCTATTTGCTGAAGTTGAAGGAATTTGGACGATCAGACCGCCTTTATCGCGAAGCGGAAATGCACGCGGATGAAGAGTGGAAACACGTTTCGCCTGAAATTCGGGTAAAACTGAAATCGCAGCGCGGCTATTTGTGTGAATGCGATGACAACACCGACAAAGCGATTCTTTGTTACGAAAACGGATTGAAGATTGCAGAGGAAAATGACATCACCTGGTGCGAGACCCGTGCCGTGATTCACAACAATCTTGCGATCCTTTTCAAACGTGCCGAAAAATGGGACGAATCCGAGCATCATTACAAAATGGCGCTGGTGATTCTTGAAGCCATCGCTGGTTCCAACAACGACAAGGTGGCCGCGATTTATAACAACATCGGCACTTTTTACACTCGTCGCGATCGACTCAGATCGGCCGAACGAATGTTCAAGCGCAGTCTTCGAATTCGCGATCGCTTTTTCAAAAACGACGCTCACCCTGATGTGCAGCAGTCGTTGAAAAATCTCGGTGCAACTCAACAGGCACTTGGAAATAATGAAGGTGCAAAAGCCTGCTTCGCTCGCGTTCCTAAAGATGAAGTCCTCCTTTTCCTCAGCGAGGTTTTCGACGGCGATAAGGAACAGATCGCTTCGTTTGCTGAGGTGGCGTGAGTTTGAGTTTTGCGAAGTATCCAAACCAAAACTTTCACTTTTTTCCCACGAAATGAGGGGAAAACAGAAATCAATAGTTTCGTGCTAATACCGGCTATCCCTCAAGCTTGAAAGAAAGGAAGAAAAAGAATCAGCAATTTTGGTTACTGATGCAAATTCTTGATCTTCAAAAAATATAGTTCCAGTTGGGTCTGATTGAATGCAAACTTGATTGCCATAATCATCGCGGCCTATCGGGATTTTATCCGGCTTCAATATTTCGTCACGGACATTGAACTTGAATTCCAATTCCTGCCAATGTCCAGTATTGCCCTCTTTTAAACTGAAAAACTGATTAACTCGGGTTTCAACGCCTGAGGGTAAATTGAATGAAGATGGACTGGGCGTGCCTCCGTTGGAAGAAAGTAAAAATTTACGATAATCGCTTGGTAGTTTTAATGAGATTCTGCTCTCAAATTCTTCAACAATTCGTTCGTTCAATTCGTTCGTTCAATTCAATTCCGGAATTCGCAATCTTTACGTCATCAATCTTCATAACATCACTGCGAACTAGTCGAAATTTCAAACACCAGCACATTCTTTTACCAGAGCGGGACCGCGATAGACAAGCCCGGAATAGATCTGCACCAAATCCGCGCCCGCCTCGACTTTCGCCTTCGCGTGATCGCCATTCATGATTCCGCCGGCACCAATAATCGGGATCGAATCATCCAGCGCAGCGCGCAAAATCTTGATGACTTCGGTCGAATGATCGGTCAATGGCGCACCACTGAGTCCGCCGGTTTCATTTCCCAGTGGATGCGATTTTACAGCCTCACGCGAAATCGTCGTATTCGTTGCGATGACTCCATCGATCTTCGTTTCACTGAAAACCCCGGCCAATCCTTCGATCGCTTCCTTTTGCAAATCAGGGGCGATTTTAATCGTGATCGGCACGTATTTTCCATGGGTCGTCGAGAGCGAATCCCGCTCGTTTTGCAGCAGCGTGATCAGCTCGCGACAAGTCTCGACGGTTTGCAAATCACGCAGCCCTTTGGTATTTGGCGATGACAGGTTCGCTGTCACGTAATCCGCGCGCGAATAAACGCCGCGGAAACATTTCAAATAGTCATCCAGCGCGTTTTCAATGGGAGTCACTGCATTTTTTCCGATATTGACCCCCAGAACGCCTTCGAAATTTTTGGCCGACTTATCGAGATTGCGCATCATTTGCTCGACTCCGGGATTGTTAAAACCCATCCGATTGATGATCCCCTGATGCTCGACGAGGCGAAACAATCGCGGCTGCGGATTTCCCGCCTGAGGCACTGGTGTCACCGTCCCGACTTCAACATGGCCGAATCCGACCGCGCCAAACGCATCCACCGCCAAACCGCCTTTATCCATTCCCGCCGCGAGTCCGACTCGGTTCGGGAAATTCAGCCCCATCGCTTCGATAGGGTTCGTTCGACGATCCACCCCTGTCTGAACGGAAAGCAGACGCAGTTGATGCGCCATCCGCATGCCTGAAAGCGTAAGGTGATGGGCTTTCTCGGGATCGAGGGCGAACAGAATTTTTTTCGCAAGTGGGTAAAAATCGAGCATGTCGTGAATGCCACCTTTAACCAAACGAAGAAATTTACCAAAGTAACTTTCAGCTCAACGCATTTTCCTGAGCAGATTGTTCAATCTTGAAAAATTGCCAGTTGTCGAAGCGGTGATTTTCGCTTTTGTCAGGTCGTGAATCCTATCCCGCCCGATCAACTTGGTGAGCCGTTTTATGAAGGCTCTGTTCAGCGTCTCTTTCCCGTGCCCGGCGAAGATTCGATCATGGTCACGCAAACGACGGCCCGCGGTTCGGTTTTTGATGTCGGAGCGCTATTTGAAATTCCCGGCCACGACGTGAACCGCGCGGTTTTTCGTCACGTGCTGTATTCCAAAATGGGAGATCCGGAAACGTGGAAAGCAGTTGCGGATTCAATCAAGAATGCGCCGGAGCTGGATGAAGCCTATCGGGCGGAATTGCTCAGCGGAACACTGGGAGAATGCTGCAAGGTCGGTTCGCGGACGCATCACGAAGGAATGCTCGATGCGGTTTCGGGTGAGATTTCACGAGACGGTCTGCCGGAAAATCCAAGTGCTTATAATGTGGTTCGACGATATCAGATTCTGAAACCGGAACGCACTGAATTTCTCGGGGCTCATCTTTTTGATTATTCAAAATATCCTACTGAGGACGGCTTTGTTGTTCCGTTGGAATACATCGTGCGATTTGGAATCACCAGCGCGAGTTCGGTTTACAAAAAGTTCCTGAAGATGGATGTGCGTGCGCAAAAGTCGTTCGCTCAGGAACTCGGAGTTGCGTCCGGCTCGCTCGAAGCGTGGCAGTATTTGAACCGGCCGATCAATGATTGCACGAGTAAATTTGAACCGGAAGACCGCATGGTCAGCAAGCAGGAAGCGCTCGCGATGTGCGGACTGAACGGCGATTTGTTCGTGAAATCCGGCAAAATGGCAGTGCTTGGTGCCTGGGTGGTGCGTCAGCTTGTCGAGCAAATCGGACTCCTGATGTGGGACATCAAATGGGAATTTGCCAAAGACGGTGACGATATCGTTTTTGTCGACACGATCGATACCGATTCGATGCGGGCGACGCTATTTCTCGAACTCGATGGCCGGAAATTCGTAACGCATTTTAACAAGCAGGCGATGCGCGATTATTTCACTGTGATGCACACGGACTGGATCGATGCCATCAATGCAGCCAAAGCCGAAGCCGCGACCAAAGGTGTTGCCTTCACTGAATTGCTCGAAGTCTCACCGCCGGTGGTTGATCCGGATTTCATCGATATTCAAACCCGGAAAATGGATGCAATTCGCGAATATATGCTCGGAAATTTGGCCGCGGATGCGACAAAATCCCAATTGGAAGCCGCAGGAATGGACGAACTCAATTTCTTCAAAACCGCTGGGAAATTGGATGCGTTTGGAGTTTTAAACGAGGTTTAAACGTCTTGCTTTGATTCCGATTTCCGGCCTCCCAACAGCCGCTCAATCTTCTCCAGCTGCTGCTCGTTGAAATTGATGTCGCGCTGCGGGAATGGGAACTGAACGCCGGAATCTTTGAAACTGTCCCAGACTTCCAGCAGCACCTGACTGCGAATATTGCCGACTCCATTCGTGGGGTCATTGATCCAGAAACGCAGTTCCAGATCCACCGTGCTGTCACCAAAACCCAACAAATTACAAACCGGCGCGGGCTGTTCCACTACGCGATCGATTTTTGCTGCCGCCTCTTTCGCCAGTTTAATGGCAAGCCGCACGTCGCTATCGTAGGAAATTCCAATTGGTGCCCGAACCCGAACCAGTTCGCTCGAAAACGACCAGTTGATCACCGGCTGGGTGATCAAATCCTCATTCGGAATCAGGTGCTCTTTGTTGTCGCGGGTGATGACCGATGCGTATCGCAAATTCAGCGCATTCACCCATCCGTAGGTGTCGCCAATTTCAACCACATCGCCGGGCTCGATCGATTTATCGAGCAAAAGGATGATGCCGCTGACGAGGTTTGAAACCACCTTTTGCAGACCAAAACCGAGGCCCAACGCAAGCGCACCACCAAAAACCGTGAGCGCAGCGAGGTCGATTCCCATCACACCCAACGTCAACATCACAGCAAGAACGTAGAGCCCCACACTCATCAACTTAGACAACAGGACCTGCATCCGCGGAGCAATCTCAGTGACTCCAGCGATCCTTTTCCCAGCGATCTTGGCGAAAATACCGGCCAGCCAAAAACACAGCACCATGGCAAAAAAGCCTTTAATGATGTCTAAAATTGAAATTCGGACCGAACCCAATTTCACGGATTGCGCATCCAGAAATATGGACACGTCGTCCAGCAGACCGAGGATATGAAGCGCCGCGAAAACAAAAAGCGTCGTGGTAATAATCCGCATCCACAGCCGCCATTTGAAAAAACGGGTCGGTAGATGAATAAAAACAAAAAGTGTCGCAATTAGACCAAAGGTACGAAGAACAGGGCAATCGAGCCCCATCGCGTTCGCCACGGCCAAAACAATCCATATGGTCGGGACGAGAATCAGACGAAAAAGAAAAATCTTCTGCTGTGCCTGAAATTTTGCCGTTAATTTTTGAAACGTTGGCAACTTACCTGCCCCGTATGCCTTCTTCAGGAGATGCGCGGTGACCCACGCAAAAAGGATCGAGCCAGCCAGTAAACCTAAATCGAGCCACAATTCCCGCGTTTTGATAACGCCCTCAAACCAGGGGCCAAACTCCTCGAAATTTTTGGTTTCAATGACATCCCGCAAAACCCGGAAAAGCGTCTCCGGCTCAGCATCTGGATTGATCGGACCTTCCGGAATAGGAAGCGCTTTCGATGCCTCCTCCGCAACGATCGCTTCTTGAATTTCTGGAGTGGGAATCTGCTGCACTGAATCGAACGTCGGCGGAATTTTGAAAAACTCAAGACCTGCGAAACAACAGCACTCTTAAATTGATGCGATTTTGTAATCGAGATTTTTCAGCGAAAGCACCACTGTTGGGAATGAATTACTACACGTGGGGCACCCAATCTCAAGTTCACCAAAAAATAGATCCCCTCAAGAATAAATCGAACGAACAAGATTCGGAAATCCGCGCCCTTCGCGGACAAGTCGACCGTCTCACGCTCGCCTGCCAGTCCATGTAGGAGCTGATTCGCGACACGGGCAATTTTTCCGAGGACGAGCTGAAATCAAAAATCGCCGAAGTCGATCTTCGGGATGGTGCCCTCGATGGAAAACTCGGGTCAGCCGTTATCGAATGCAAATCCTGCAAACGAAACACCAATTCGCGCCGCGAATGCTGCGTCTGGTGCGGCGCAGAGGTTGAGCGGGCTCACGTTTTTGAAGGCTGAACCCGCGATGGTGGTCATTTTGAATTGCAGTTGACCAAACGTAATCCCCGACGGATTTTTACGTCGGACATTTTATGAGTAATTACACTTGGGATACTACGTTTACAGAGCTGTTTGAGCGCTGTCTCGCGAAATACAAATCCGGCGATGAAGACTTCACCGGCTACTACACCGATGAAGACTTGGCATTTTTGACGTCAATTGGCTACCGACCGCGCGAGTTATTTGACTTCGTGGAAGATTTTGGCGACGGCGGTGAACCTTCACTTCCGACCGCTGTCATGATCGCCAGCGTGCGGCGCGACTACCTCTCCATCATTATGAAGGGTGAATTGAGCGACAACGTAATCGATCCATCCACATTGCCTGGAAAAGCCGAGGCCCTGGACGGAATTGTTTGGCTGCCACGAATCATCGTGAAAGCGCGGGCGAAACTCCGCGGTGAACTGGATCCAAACAGCATGTTTTGCTGCGGCGGCGACCGAAATTTTTTGCGGACTTACGACATCGCACCTGCGGACTTTTTGCGAACCGTCTGGGCAGCAAACGGGGATGATTCAAAAATCCTCGCTTACGTGAAAAACCGATAATTTCGATCGAATAGGGCTGGTTCGATGAATCAACCCTGTTGCTTTGAAACACCGAAACGATCGTATAACGTCTATTCGATGAACCAACCCTGTTGCTTCGTAACTTTTCTTCTCGCGGCAACTGCAGTTTTTGCAGGGCCGGTTGAGGAGGCGCGTGCCAGCTTTGAACGGGGGCAGTTTACGATCGGTGATAAAATTCTTTCCGAATGGATGAGGGACAATCCGGATGATGAAAGGATCCGCGAGGGTTTTCATCTTTTGGAAATTGAAGGATTATTGGCGAGCCGTCGCTGGCCAACCCGAATCGAAGAATGGGCGGTTGAGCCCAATGTCCGGGGGGAATTGTCGCTCTATTACGGGGCGATCGTAAAACGCAAACTGGGGGAGATTGACGAAGCGATTGCCGATTTCCTGACGCTGATTGAAAGCGAAAAGCTCGTCGAGCCATCGCGCGTCCAACTTGTGGAGACGTATCTCGCGGCCAACCGATTTCCGGATGCGAAAAAGGCGATCACGGAAATAACGGCGACAAATCCTGACGCGGATATTCTGGCTTACCTTCGAGGATTGGAAGTTCGGTTTTGGCTTCGGAAGGCGGACCCTAAACGCGCTCTGGCAATGTTCGACGGCATAGCATCTGGCGACTTTGGGAATGAAGACTTGTTCCACGCGGGACTTGCAGCACTTCATGCGGACGACGAAACGCGCTTGGTCTGGTTTCGAAAAGAGCTGGAAGCGAGGAAATTGGAATCCAGACTCGGGGAACTCGCTTTCGAAGAAGGAATGCTGCTCGCCGATCGATCGGATTCAGCTGCCTTTGAAAAACTGGCCACTTTTTTACGGGACTATCCGGACCATTCTCGATCGGCGGATGCGGAAATCGCATTGGCTGAAAAACATTTGAATCAGGTGCCTCCTCAGCCTCAGGCGGCACGGGATCGTCAGGCCAGCGCCCAACGGCGAGCCCTCACCCTGAAACAAAGCGAGCGACTTGATTATTCATCGATCTGGACGGAGCTAATTGGTGCAGATCTTCCTGCGGTCGTTGAAAAAGCTGCCAGATTTCTGCCACGATGGCCGCGGTCCGAACGCCGACCGGAGGTGTTGATGATGCTGGGCAGAGCTCATTTCGAACAAGGGCATTACCCCAAGGCGATCGAGCAATTTGAGCAGTTGTCGGCCCTTCAAGGCGATTCGGAGTTGATCGAAATTGCGCTGTTTTTCGCGGCGAAAGCCGCCAGCCTGACACTGACTTTTGAGAATCATGAGAAGGCGCTCACGATGTGGGAGACAGTGGCTGAACGTGGGGGACAACTCGCCTCTAACGCCCGGCATGAGCAGGGGCTTTTAAAACTTGGGCAAAATAAACTGGATGATGCGTTGGCGATGTTTGAGAAAATTCTGAGTGGAGAACATGAAACCAGCGATGAGCTTCAAATTGCAACGCTGTGTGATAGTGGTCATACCTTGTTTTTAAAGGCGCTGGCAACAGACGGTGACGAGACACTTTTTATGTCAGCGATCGAATCATTTCAGAAAGCTGAGGCACATCCGGCGGCAACGAAAGCCTGGAAATATCAGGCAAAAGTCCGTCGAGGAAAGTGTTTGGAAGCGCTCGACAAAACTGACGATGCCCTCGCTTTATATTTCTCAATCGTCCGTGATAGCAAGGCTTCAGAGTTGAATCTGACAGCGACCACCCCAATTGCTCAATTTGATTGGCTGTACCGGGCCGGGTTTTCGGCGATTGAAATTTTAGAGCAACAAGAGAACTGGAAGGGAGCGGTGTTGTTGGCCGAATTGCTAGCTGAAACTGGTGGTCCGCGTGCCATTGAAGCCAGCGAGCGGGCGAATCAATTGCGCTTGAAAGAGTTCGTTTGGGAGGGCGATGAGTGATTTTTTAAACCCCTATTTGCTACTGGAAAATTCGGGTCACGTGTGCCACGTTCCGCAATCATGAGTGACGAATCTGCCCAGACAAACTCGGACCTGGAGGCCACTCCTGCCGAAAACCTTGAATCCAGTAAATCTCACGCGCTGAAGGCGGCTGAGGAACTGCGAACGGCGGCGACTCAAAAGGCGTCGGAAATCAAATCGGTTGCTCAGGAAAAAGCGGCTCAACTTAAAGGAGCTGCGGTCGAAAAAGGCCAACAGTATCGCGACGTTGCGACGGAGCGGGCTGAACATTTCCGCGGAGCGGCTGAAGAGCAGCTCGGCGATGTTAAGGTTCGTGTCGATGAAATCCGTGAGGAAGGTGAGCGCTACGTTCGCCAGAATCCAGCTAAGTCCGTGCTTATAGCTCTCGGACTCGGGTTCATCATTGGTCGAATCATCCGCTAAATCTACTCGCGTGAGTGCTTCGGGCTTGGGATCAAAGGCTGCAGCGACGCTGGGGTCAATTTTAGATTATCTCGGGGCGCGATCACAGCTTTTCGTCATTGAGGCAAAAGAAGCTCGAAACGGGCTTTTGCTAAAATTAGCGCTCTTCGTAGCGGGCGGTTTTTTTCTTCTTCTCGCGTGGTTGGGATTCGCAGTTGGAATTTTCGGATTCATCACGATCAAATTGGAATGGCCGTGGCCGTGGGCTGCCGTCGCCGTGGGAGGCGCTCATTTGCTGGTTGGCGGTATTTTACTGCTGCTGGCTAAACAAAAATTCGCGAATCCGGTTTTTGAGGAATCCGTCCGTGAGTTTCAACGCGAGCGCTCGTGGTTGAACAGCCATCGAGAGCAGCAAAACAATGAGCAGGATATTTCATGAAACCAAATCCGGAAAAAGAAGCTCTGCTCAGGTCACTGGAAACATCTCGCCGTCAAATCTCGGGTGATGTAGGTGAAGTGGGACATCGGCTGAATGTGCCGGAACGTTTTCGTCAATCGGTCAGCGAAAATTCATTTAAGTGGATTGGTGGATGTATCGCAGTGGGAGTTGCCATGGCAATCGTTTCTCCTGCTTTTTTCCGCCGAAGGCCAAGCAAGGCCGAAAAAACGAAACGTGGAATAATGGGAACCGCGTTTTTAGGCTTGATAGGAATTGCCGGAAAGCAAATACTCAGAGCTTCTTTGCCATCAATCCAAAAAGTGGCGCAAGACGGGCTGCAGCAATGGTATGTCACCCGATTCGGAGACATGCCGGAGAATGCTCAGCCTCCAGAAATGAACATCGAAGATTAAGCTCCAACCGAACGAATTTAAATTATGTCAGAAGATTTGGTAAAAGTTCTCACCCACGTGGATGAGTATCTCAAATTAGCTCAGGAATACGACGTTTCTGATGTGCACCTTTCCCCAACCTGTCAGCCCAAGTGGCGGCGTTTTGGCCTTCTCCAACCCATTTGGGAAAACTCGGAATTTTTAACTCAAGAACAAACTGAGGTTCTTGCGCGAAATTATCTGCCGGAAGCTGAATTACACCGTCTTGAAGAAAAAGGTGATGTCGACTTTGCTTACGATCCCGGATTTGGTCGATTTCGTGCGTCAGTTGTGAAGCAGCGCCTCGGCTGGGAAATGGTCTTTCGGGTTATTTCGACCAATTTAAGGTCGATGGCTGAGCTGGAACTTCCCGAAGCCATCAAACCGCTGCTTCGGTATCAGAACGGTTTGGTGCTTGTAACCGGTGCCGTTGGTTCCGGAAAATCGACGACTCTGGCATCTTTGATCAACGAGATCAATCATGACCGACAAGACCACATCATCACATTGGAGGACCCAATTGAGTATGTGATCGAGTCCGACAATTGCCACGTGAACCAGCGTGAAATTCACCTTCACACGGACAGTTTCTCGCATGCACTTCGAGCGGCACTTCGAGAAGATCCGGATATCATCATGGTTGGTGAGATGCGGGATTTGGAAACGATTTCACTCGCAATTACGGCGGCGGAAACGGGTCACCTCGTTCTGGCTACACTCCACACGGGCAGTGCGGCACGAACGCTCGACCGGGTTCTCGACGTGTTCCCAACTGAGCAACGTGAGCAGATCCGAGTTATGGTTGCGGAATCGCTTCGCGGAATTATTTCGCAACAACTCGTGCCAACAAAGGACGGAAAAGGCCGAAAGTTGGCTCTCGAGCTTCTCGTCAATACTCCGGCTGTTGCTTCTCTCATTCGAAAAGGCAAGACGTTCATGCTTCCCGGTGCCATGCAGACGGGTAAAAGAGTCGGCATGATTATGATGGATGACGCACTGGCAAAGCTCTACTACGACGGGGACATCTCCGGCGAAGAAGCCATCGGCCGGGCGATTGACCCCAACACTCTTCGCAAAACCCTTGGCATTTAAAGTCAGTCACCTTTTTAAAATTCAGCTCATTTTTACGTTATGGCAGTCATAGACCAATATTTTGCGTACCTTGTAACCGGAGGCGGTTCAGACCTTCACCTTTCTGAAGGGCAACCTCCCAAAGTTCGAGCACACGGAGCGGTAGCTCCAATTTCAGACGGCATCCTCGATCATGAGACGCTCAAGCAAATGCTTTCTGAAATCTGCGATCCAAAAGCCTTCGAATTGTTTCTCGAAAAAGGCGACCTCGACTTCGCTTACGCGATGGATGAAGAGTCCCGTTTTCGTTGCAACTACTTCAAACAAAAGAATGGACTTGGAGCCGTCTTCCGTCTCATCCCGACTAAAATTGCCACGATTCAAGAACTCGGAATTCCCGATGTAATCGAGCGTTTTGGCGATATGCGGAGCGGACTCGTTCTTGTGACTGGTCCTACGGGTTCCGGTAAATCGACCACGCTCGCAGCCCTGCTTGACTACATCAACCGGACCTACGCGCGCCACATGATTACCGTGGAAGAGCCGATTGAATTTGTTCATCGGAACAAAATGTCGACAATCACTCAGCGAGAGGTGCCGATTCACTGCCCTTCGTTTGCGGACGGACTTCGCGCGTCGCTTCGTCAGGATGCTGATATTGTACTGGTTGGTGAGATGCGGGATTTGGAAACCATCTCGCTCGCACTCACCGCTGCGGAAACCGGCCTGCTCGTTTTTGGAACCCTCCACACGAACAACGCTCGTAAGACCGTCGACCGTCTCGTTGACGTGTTCCCATCCGACCAGCAGTCACAGGTTCGTACCATGCTTGCCGGGTCACTCCGCGGCGTTGTTGCTCAATTGCTTTTGAAACGGGACGACAAACCCGGCCGAGTCGCGGTGAACGAAATTCTCGTTTCGACCCCGGCGGTAGGCGCGGTTATTCGTGAAGGCTCCACCCAAAAACTCCACGACATCATCACCGGTGGTAAGGAATACGGGATGCAATTCATGGACGATGCGATTTGGGATACGATGCTTTCCGGCAAAGTTTCTCCACTCGAGGCATACATGAAAGCGATCGATAAATCACGGTTCACCGCAGCCCTTCCACCCGAACATGCCGAGCTCGGCAACTCCGGCGGTGGAGCCGATTGATCGAGATTTTCAAGACTCGAAAAACGATTCTTTTACGATCCAACAGGGTGCGCTCGATAAACCAACGCTGTTGGATCGTATTTTTTTCAAACACAAAAAAACCGGGCTGGCAGGCCACCGGTTTTGATGTTGAATTACCACATTCAAGAACACACAACTTTTCAGTAAACGTAACGAATCCCTGCAAGGAAAGTTTCCGAGTTATCGTCAATTTGGGCTGAAAGATTCAAAAATAAGTTTGGCATTAAATCGATGACGAATCCGCCGCCGTAGACCAGCCCGTCCGTTTCACCGACCTCGGAATAGTAAGCATTGCCGAAAACTTCGACGCCTTTTTTTAAACGCGTCCGCAATCCTGGCCCGACAAAATAGCCAAAGTCGCTTTCAGAATAACCGTCGATTTCGCGTTTTTGCCATGCCCCGCCCGCTTCGAAAGTCAGCTGGAAGCACTCAAAAAGTTGGTGATACATGCCCAAACCGAAATCAGCATCGGAGAACTTCGAATCGTAATCGCCGCTTCCAGTGCTGTATGACCCCAAAGCGTAGATGGGGCCCAGAAAGTCATAAGAAAACTTCACGCCACCACCATTTCCGTTGCCTCCCCACGACGGATCAGAATTTCGATAAACATAGCCCGCCTCGACGTAGCGATAAGAAAAGCAGGGCTCTTCGGGAAGACCAGGCTCGATGATTCCATGCAGATTCGATCCGGAGATCGGTAAGGGCGGCGCTACCACAGGCTTTGCATCTGAATGAAGCCGATAATCTGCCGCTTGGGATACACTGGAATTCCCAATCAAAAATGCGGTGAAAAGAAAGAGAGCAGCGAATTTCATTTTGTTGACGGCTCATTCAGTATGAACAACCTCAACAAACTAAATGCTTATGAAAAATCAAGAACCATTAACTAAAATTTTAAAAAATATTGAAACTCATTACTCTTTCTTCCATGCCTGCACATAATCGATTTCGAAATAAGCCGGAAAAACGGTGCTTTTGTCAGGATCACCAGACCACCCTCCTCCCACGGCCAAATTGACGAGCAGGAACATCGGAACATCAGGAATGTCTTTCGTGACTCGATATTTTTCAACTCCATCCTAAGACCAGCGAATCTCACCGGACTCCCACTCAGCTGCAAACGTGTGGAAATCTGCCGAAAAATCAATTCCCCTCACCTTCTGCTCTTTAGTCACTGATTCTGAATCATCGGGATTGTTAGGCTTCGGCCAGTGATTCGAAAAATAAACCCTGTCCGTTTCATGTCCCAGAAATTCCAGGATATCGATTTCAGGCGGCCACGAGGGCGGATCCGACAACATCCAAAACGCCGGCCACAGGCCCCTCCCTTTCGGGACTTTGCAGCGAATTTCAAACCGACCGTATCTCTGCGCAAGTTTTGAAGTCGTCGTCATTTTCCCGGACGAATATTCCCGCATTTTGCCATCGTATTCGGCCTGACGCTTTTCGGCCCGGATTCGTAAGATCCCGTCTTTCACGAAAAATGAATTTCTGACGTAAGCTTGAAGCTCTCCGTTAATTTCGACTTCCCACGGATCATAGGGATTCCACTTTTTTAGATCGAGTTTGCTTCATTAAAATTCATCAGAAAACGTCATGGTCCATCCCTGTAGATGCCCGTCCAGGTTGGATAACAAGTCTCCCGCGCTGAACAGCAAATATGAAAACAAGCAGGATTAACCACATTCCTTAACCTCGCGGATTTTCCTTCGAAATCAAAACAACGCGCTGAGCGAGCCGACTTCACAAATGGCCCCGGAAAACTCATCGACCTGCCTTTGAGCAGCAATAAACTCTTTTCCAGCAAGCACCCGTTCGTCCCTTTTAACCACCACGTCCCCGAGATCGGAGATCAGCTCGCGGACAAGAGACTCCTTTGCCGTACCGGAATCGTTCGCGGCAAAAACGGCTTCGATCACTTCTTCAGCCAATTCAATCCGATTCAATTGGGCGTGCCGAAGTGTCTCTGTGTCGACCTTCTCGATAGCACGAGCAGAATCGATCGTCGAATTGATGATTTTGGAAAAAAACGCAGTGATTACCTCCACGCTTTTTTCGCAAAGGCAGACTTCTTCTGCCTCCTCGCCCATTACCAAATTTAGAAAATGGCGCGGCTTGCTGAAGCCTTCTTTCAACGAATGTTAATGTTTCGCCGGATTTTCAAAAACATCAGTAAGAACTACCGCCGCATTTTCTGCCGCTTTCTCGATTAGAACAGGGAGTTGACTGGTCTTCATAAAAATGAAAGTGAACTTTCCAGTTTAGACTACCTAACATACTGACAAACCTTTCAAAGAAAAATAGAACTTTTCCACCCTAATGAAATCAAGTCATCAGCAAATGCCGTGTCACCAAACGCTACTCCAATCGCGACGCCTTCAAGCCAGCGACCGCTCCGGCCTCGATCACACCGTCGACAACGGTTCCACTTTTCGAATTCGGTCCGCACGAGAACATGGTAGATGACATCGCGACTGCGACTGCCGACCTTGTAATTTCTTTTTAGATTATAGATTTTCTGAATATGGAAACCATTCGACAATCTGATTTGTGAGTTAGGGGGAGAAATTATAAATCCTGCCGAAACCGCTCTCTTCCGATTCGAATTTCAGTGCCGGATTCATTGATTTCATGGACAGAAACCGCGCCCTCAGAGATCTCCACAAATTGTGCCTTCCCTGGCGTCAAAAAGCCGCCTGTATTGATTAAAACCTGACCATCACGGATTTTTACAAACGGGCGATGTGTATGACCAAACGTAAACACCTTTGCTTTTGGGCGATGACGCTTTGCAAAATCAGCCGCCAACGATGGGGTTTGAATCCAACATTTCAGAATCTCCCACGGTCGACGCGGAGGCCACAATAGTCTTGCAACCGCCCGAATCGCCTTGAACCGCTTGCTCTTAAATTTGGCTTCGTCGCCCGAGGTGAGCAACCGAGTCTTCGATGTTGCGAGCAATGCCGAGTCCAAGTTTTCCTGAATCGCAGACTCACCAACTCCCCTTCGGATTGCCCACACTTCGGGTTCAACCTTCCACATTTTCGGATTCCACGCCGAAATCAGAGGAAAAAGCACATCGCCATGAGTAAGAAATACTTTTCCTTCGACAAGATTGAGCCATTCGAGTTCCGAAATTTCAGCATCATGGTTTCCACACAGAAAAATAGATTCAGCACCACAGTCCTCACAAAGTGCTTTTAAATCCTGAAACATCGCCTCCCCTTCCTCGCGTAGACTGGGATTTCGTTGCTCATAAGTATCACCGTTGAATACGACCGTCTTAGCCCCTTCAATCAATGGCCGCATGGCTTCCACGACCTCCATTCGGCACGATGGGTGCGCCAAATGGAGGTCGGAAAAAATGCGAATTGGTAGTTTCAAGGTATGGATTGTAAATCTAAGCGAAGGATAGGCCAATTCCCTTTGAAAACCGCTATTTTTGGCCCTAAAGTCCCCCCCCTCTTTTACGAACCAACAGGGTTGATTCATCGAACAGACCCTATTGATTCGAAAACCGGCTTCCCGGTTGAAATTTAGTCCGCTTTTTTAGAACCGAATTATGAGTTTTGACGTCATCCGCACCTTCCCAACCGGCTCAGGAGCCGAGGGTAATTTTCACTCTCTGCCAGCCCTTGCTGAAGCGGGAATCGCACCCAATTTGAAGCGGCTTCCAGTCAGCGTTCGGATCGTTTTGGAATCTGTTTTGCGGAACTGCGATGGCAAGAAAATAACAGAGGCGGATGTAAAAAATCTCGCAAATTACAATGCCGCTTCACCCGGCGATTACGAAATTCCTTTCACGGTTGCTCGAATCGTTTTGCAGGATTTTACCGGAGTTCCTCTTTTGGTCGACCTTGCAGCGATGCGCTCACAGGCGGACCGGATGGGCAAAGACGCGACGATGATCGAGCCATTGGTTCCAGTTGATCTCGTGGTAGATCACTCTGTCCAAGTTGACTTTTCGGGTTCAGAAAATGCGTTAAATCGCAACCTCGCCGTCGAATTCATCCGTAACCGCGAGCGTTACGAGTTTTTGAAATGGGGCCAGCAAGCGTTTGAAACCTTCAACGTGGTTCCTCCTGGAATCGGCATTGTTCATCAGGTGAATTTAGAATATTTGGCGCAGGGCGTGCTTTCTAAAGACAACACCTTTTATCCCGATACCCTCGTCGGAACTGATTCGCACACTACCATGATCAACGGTCTCGGCGTGGTTGGTTGGGGAGTCGGCGGCATCGAGGCCGAAGCGGGAATGCTTGGTCAGCCGGTAACATTTTTGGTCCCCGAAGTGGTTGGAGTGAACCTGACCGGTACACTAAGCGAAGGCGTTACGGCAACTGATTTGGCCTTGCGCGTCACCGAATTGCTCCGCGCTCACGGTGTGGTTGGAAAATTTGTTGAATTCCACGGCGAAGGCGCAAACGCCCTTTCACTGCCTGACCGTGCGACCATCGCAAACATGGCTCCTGAATACGGCGCGACGATGGGATTCTTCCCAATCGACGAAGAAACGATGGATTACATGCGTGGAACCGGTCGGACTGAAGAAACTTGTGTCACGGTAGAGAATTATTTTAAGGCACAGGATATGTTCGGCATCCCTGCCGCCGGCGAGTGCGATTACACCGACACGTTGGAACTTGATCTCGCGACGATTGTCCCTTCGGTAGCTGGTCCAAAACGCCCGCAAGATCGAATCGACGTTCCCGCTTTACGCGAGAGCTTTAACACGCTTTTTGAAGCGCCTGTTGCTGAAGGTGGCTTTGGTCGCGATGCATCGACACGCGATTTCAGAGCAGCGGTTCACATGCCAACACCGGCGGGATTTTCCGAGAACAACATGCTTTCTACTGACGAAGGCGACAAAATCGGAACGGAACGCAACGTGGCTGAAATGACCACGAACCGCCCTGCGGAAACGAGCGCGGCAGTGGTGGAAGAGACTTTTAATGCGTTCGAAACAGAAATCGGCCACGGTTCGGTTTTGATCGCTGCGATAACCAGTTGCACGAATACTTCGAACCCGAGCGTGATGCTTGCAGCTGGCCTTTTGGCCAAAAAAGCGAATACAAAAGGGCTGACTGTTCCCGGCTATGTAAAAACGTCGCTCGCCCCCGGCTCACGGGTGGTGACCGATTATTTAAATGCTACGGACCTGCAGAAAGAGCTCGATCATCTCGGATTTCAGACAGTGGGATACGGTTGCACAACGTGTATCGGAAACTCCGGTCCCTTGAATCCTGTGATCGAAGCGGCCATTGCGGAAGGTGATTTGGTTTGTGCATCTGTTCTTTCCGGAAACCGGAATTTCGAAGCGCGCGTTCACCAGAATATCCGTTCGAATTTTCTTATGAGCCCGCCGCTCGTTGTCGCATATGCGCTGGCAGGCCGGGTTGATTTAGATCTCACCACTGAGCCACTCGGAACCGACACCAACGGCAATCCTGTTTTCCTTGCGGATATTTGGCCGAGCCAGGCTGAGATCAAGGCCGAGCTTTCAGCCGCGCTGAAACCTGAAGTCTTCCAGAAGCTTTACTCTGATTTTGCTGAGCAGAATCCCCAGTGGAATGAAATCGCCAGCTCAACCGGCGAAGTCTACGCATGGGACGAAAGTTCGACTTACGTCCAAGATCCTCCGTTCTTCGAGAATTTCTCGATGGACCCAGCTGACATCGTTGAAATCAAAGGCGCACGTCCACTCGGTGTTTTTGGAGATTCTGTAACGACAGACCACATTTCACCAGCCGGAGCGATCAAAGAAGATTCTCCAGCGGGTCGTTATTTGAAAGAAAACGGTGTCGAGAAAGCGCAGTTCAACAGCTACGGCAGCCGTCGCGGAAACGATCGCGTCATGACTCGCGGAACATTCGCGAACGTTCGCATTAAGAACCTGATGGTTCCCGGAACCGAGGGTGGCGTTACTAAATACTACGCGGACGGCGCTGCCGAAGGCGAAGTGATGGATATTTACGACGCGGCTCAGAAATATGCTGAAACCAACACTCCGCTCGTGTGCGTTGGTGGCTCTGATTACGGAATGGGAAGTTCCCGCGACTGGGCTGCGAAAGGCACCAATCTCCTCGGTGTGAAAGCCGTGGTGACAAAGAGTTTTGAGCGGATTCACCGCAGTAACCTCATCGGAATGGGTGTCTTGCCACTGAACTTCAAAGATGCTGCAGATTACGAGCGTCTTGCACTCAATGGCTCTGAAACTTTCGACATCGTCGGAATCAGCAATGATCTGAAGCCAATGGGTGAGGCGAAAATGATCGTTCACCGCGCTGACGGATCAACCGATGAAGCCACTGTCGTCGTCCGTTTGGACACGCCCGTTGAGATCGATTACTTCCGTTCCGGTGGAATCCTCCCTTACGTTCTCGCACAGATCATTCGGGAGAATGCGTAGTCTTTTCGGCTCGCTTTTGCTCAAAAATCCACGGCGCTAAATCATCGCGGGCGTAAACACCACCCGCGATGTTGTGGCCTTCGCCTGCAAGTTCATCGTATTTGATGACCTCGCCGCCGGCTGCCTGAACGGCTTTGAACATCTCACGTGATTTCTCGACATTGACCTGATCGTCTTTATCGCCATGAAACGCCCAGAGTGGGATATTTTTGAGTTTTTCTGCGTCACCGGTATTTCCACCGCCGCAAATTGGAACCACTGCGGCGAAGGTCTCAGGATGATTTGCGGAGATGCGCCACGATCCAAAACCGCCCATTGATGAACCGGTCAGATAGATCCGGTTTTCGTCGATCGGCAGGTTTTCGACCAAATCAGCAATGACGGTCATCAAATTCGTTTCCACTTCGTTTTTCCAACCAATATCGCTATCAGGGCATTGGGGTGACAAAATGAAACACGGATGCGCTTCCTGACTTTCTTCTTTGCTAAAAACCCGCGTCGCGCCGCCCATCTGCGCTTCGTTATCGGTGCCGCTTTGCCCTGATCCGTGAAGCCAAATCAGTAGCGGATACCGCTCCTCGCCCTTCCATTTTGGGTTTCCGAAGATCTGATATTTCAATGGGGCATCGTCCGCTGATTTCTCGAACTGACCGTTTATTTTCTCGGCGAATTTCCCATCCTTCACCGCGGTATTACGTTTTAGGTCCCGCAAAAGCCCGTTGATGAAGGCTTGATCAACCTCCGACAGCTTATCCAATGGCATTCGGAAGGTTTTAAAGTCGGTCGAACGCTTGATTCGAACTTCTGTTTCAGAAAACTCCAGCATTTCGCCTTCGAATGTTTTTGATCCGTCAGCCGAAGTCCAGGAGCGCTTTTCTCCCGCGAATGCCGCAACGGTCAATGCCAGTAACGCTAAAACAAAATAGTGAGGCCGAAGTCTTTCCATACAGAAACGCTACCACAGCCCGTTCCATTTCGCGATCTCATGATCGCAGTTTGCCCTTCCGCAAAAGACATGAAATCAGCCACGATTTGCAGTCTAATCGCTTGCACCGTAGCGCCTCTCCCCTAACTTTGCGCGTTTCGTAAAAACCGAAACCAACACTCACAAACCCCAAAACGATGGCCAAATACAAAGTGCTCATTGCAGACCAGATTTCAGCGACCGGAGTTGCTGAACTGGAAGCGGAACCGGACCTTGAGATCGATTTCAAACCTGAAATCGGTGCGATGCCCGATAAGGACGAACAGGAAAAAGTGCTCGCGGGCATGATTTCTGAATATTCAGGATTGATCGTACGATCTGAGTGTAAAGTGCGGAAATCAGTCATCGAAGCTGGAGCAGGAACGCTCAAAGCGATTGGTCGGGCCGGAGTTGGTGTTGATAACATCGACATCCCTGAAGCTACCAAAAATGGCGTCGTCGTGATGAACACGCCAACAGGGAACACAATTTCCACGGCCGAACATGCCTTCGCTCTGATGATGTCGATGGCTCGGCACATCCCACAGGCTCACAATTCAGTGATGGAAGGCAACTTCAAAGAAGGCCGCAAAGCCTACAAAGGCGTTGAGCTTTACAACAAAACCCTCGCGATTCTTGGCATGGGCCGAATCGGAGGCGAGTTCGCTCGTCGTGCGATGGGATTTGGAATGAAAGTCGTGGCTTTTGATCCGTATTTGTCCGCAAGCCGCGCGAAAGCAATGCGGGTTGAGCTTTGCGAAACGGTTGATGAAGCGACCGAGCAAGCTGATTTCATTACGCTTCACATGCCGAAAACGCCAGAGACGACGCATATGATTAATGCGGAGCGCCTCGCCAATATGAAAGACGGCGTGCGCATCGTAAACTGCGCTCGTGGTGGTTTGGTAGATGAAAAAGCAGCCCTCGCAGCGATCGAAAGTGGCAAGCTTGCCGGTCTCGCGCTCGATGTTTACGAAGAAGAGCCTCCAACCAAGGACAATCCGCTTCTGGCTCGTGAAGAAGTTGTTTTGACACCGCACCTTGGGGCTTCCACCGAAGAAGCTCAGGAAAATGTGGGTATCGATATCGCCCGGGCAATCCGCGACACCGTTCTCAATGGAACCGTCGTAAATGCAGTAAACATGCCGAATGTTGATGAAACGACGCTGGCAGAAATCGGACCGTATCTCGAATTGGCTGAAACGATTGGAAAGATCGCGGCACAAATCGCTCCGGCAAATCCGGATACGTTCACGATTAGTTACAGCGGAAAAGTCAGTGATATTGACACCAAATTGGTGACTCGTTCAGCGCTGAAAGGGTTCTTCGAAATCAGTGCTGGCGAAGGTTCTGCAAATTATCTGAACGCTCCAACCATGGCGGAAGATCGCGGAATCAGCGTGACCGAGTCGCGCCCGGCCGAGCCTGGTGAATACACCGAACTCATCGAAATCGAGATAGGAAACTCTGACGATACGACCAGTGCAGCAGGATCCTTTTTCGGAAGCCTTCCACGCATTGTAAAAATCAAAGGACGTTCGGTGGAAGCTGAGCCAAAGGGCAATCTGCTGCTCCTCGAAAACACCGACACACCCGGCGTTGTCGGCAATGTCGGGCACGTTTTGGGAGAGAACAATATCAACATCGCTCACATGTCACTCAGCCGGAATAAGGTTGGCGGACAAGCATTAGTCGTGTTGAACCTCGACTCAACCGTGTGCGAAGCGACCTTGAAGAAACTCGAAGAAATCGAGGGAATTCAGGGTGCGCAGACAGTTTCGTTGTAACTCTGCCAGTTAGTTTCCGCATCGTTCCGGAAGGCACTGACAAAATTGTTAGTCGTCCCCGTAACGTTCCGAAGGGCACTGATAAAACTGCCGGTGTCGGCGATTCATTTGGTTCGGCTAAAATCGAACCAACAGGGTATGTTCGATGAACCAATAGGGTTGGTTCGTTTTTTTCGTCTCTAAGCAATCCAATCCTGAATAACCTTCCCACCAACATCAGTGAGGCGGAAATCGCGACCTTGGAATCGATAGGTTAACTTGAGGTGATCGAGTCCGAACTGACGAAGCATCGTCGCGTGGAGGTCATTGATGTGAACGGGATTTTCAGCGATGTCCCAGCCTATATCATCGCTCTTTCCGTAGCTGAGGCCGCCTTTTAAACCGCCGCCAGCCATCAGCATCGTATAGGCAGACGGGTGGTGATCACGACCCGTCACATCTGGACGGCCGTTGCGATTTTCGCCAAGTGGAGTACGACCAAATTCGGAACCCCACACAACCATTGTGGAATCGAGCATCCCCCGGCGTTTCAAATCTTTGATGAGCGCAGCGATCGGCTGGTCGGCTGCGCCAGCATTATAGGCCAAATGTTTATCCAACTGAGAATGCTGGTCCCAACTCGCGTGAACAATGTTAATGAAACGAACGCCACGCTCAACCATGCGCCGCGCGAGCAGACAATTTCGCGAAAACGTATCGTACGTCGCAACGCCGGGAAGACTTCCACGAAAGCCGATTCCTTCAGGCTCGGGGCGACCAACGCCATATAAATCGAGGGTTTCCTGAGTTTCTCCTGATAGATCGACAAGATCGGGCGCAGCGGATTGCATTCGATTGGCGAGTTCGAAATTCGCGATCCGGCTGGCGATTTCAGGATCATGCACTTCCTGATAGCGCTGCTGATTTAGATCCTTCAGCGCATCCAAACCGGCACGTTGCAACTCAGGCGGAAGGCCATCTGGATTCTTTAAATTCAAAACGGGGTCGCCCTGATTTCGAAACTGAACCCCTGCGTATTTTGACGGAAGAAACCCGGACTGCCACAAGGTAGAACCACCCGAAGCCCCCCTTCCAGCCGTCAGGACAACGTAACCTGGTAGATTTTGGGAAGGAGAACCGAGCCCGTAATTGACCCACGACCCCATTGCCGGCATTCCGAAACGCGAGACACCGCACTGCATCATCAATTGCCCTGGATGATGATTGAACTCCTCGCTGTGGAGGGAGCTGACTTTTAAAATATCATCGGCACACGAACCGATATGAGGCAGAAAATCGGAGAATTCCATGCCACTTTTACCGTGTTTTTTCCACGTTCGAGGCGACCCCATCAGCTTCGCCGTTTCAGGCTTGATGAAGGCGAATCGCGCTTTATCGAGAATTTCTTTCGGCAAGCTGGAGCCATCGAGCTCGTTCAGCTTCGGTTTATTTTCAAACAGATCGAGCTGAGACGGTGCTCCAGCCATGTAAATAAAAATACAGGCCTTCGCCTTGGGATTCTTATGCGAATTGAGTTCTCGAAATTGATCTCCATCGACCGCAGTCGCGGCATTCAGGACTCCTTCCTGCGCCAACATCGAACCCAGGGCCATTCCTCCGAGTCCAGACGCCGAGGTCGTGAGAAATTCACGGCGAGTTTTATTTGCGATGGATTCGAGCGGGGTCATCTGTTTCGGTGGAAGTGTATCCGAATTCCGAATCATAAAAAACTCCCAAATTGCGCTATCCAATATGAAAACTGCTCTTCCCAGTCCCACCGGCCCCATATTTGAACTCGATGATAAATTGATGGCCCATGGCATCGAAGCATCCCGCCAGAGCCCGCGTGGTCGGATCATCCTGCCCATTCACCGCCAGCAAGAAGCGCTCGTTCAGCGAATGCTTAATTTTCTTCAACCGGGAACCTACGTTCAACCGCATTGGCATCCGCGGTCATTTGCTTCCGAAACGATTTTCGTGATGCAAGGTCGGATTGGTTTCGCCGTTTACGACGACGTTGAAAATCTTCTCTCTACTCACGATTTGAAAGCGGGCGCTCTTATTGACATTGAGCCAAATATTCAACACGGACTGGTATGCCTCGAATCGGACACGGTCATTCTCGAAATAAAACGAGGCCCTTTTGATACTGAGGAGGACAAAGTCTTCGCCAGCTGGGCGCCAAGCGAAGACGACGGGGTAGCCGCCGCCCAGTTTCGAGAAGAACTAGAATCTCAGTTTTCGTAAGGCAGGAGATAGAAATAACCGAAGGCATCTTTCTTCTTCGAATAGAAGTGTCCACCAACACGGTTCTGTTTTTGAAAAATCGCTCCCCGAATTAGAAGAAATGTTCCATCGACGTCACGATAAGTGCCGCTCATCAGACCATTTTTAGTGCTAAATTTGAGAGCAACTTTCTCAGCGTTATCGACGAAATAAGTCAGCCGATTTGCGGTGCTCCAATTAAACTCGAACGGATCAATTTCAATGTCGGCAATGCCAGTTGCTGGATCCAAACCGGAAACCAGAGTTCCTGTGGTATTGACTCCATCCGGAGCTAATCCTTCCATAGCAGCTTCACCTTTAACATAGGCAAACCGACTTCCAATCAGGAGACCTCGGTCGTGAATCCTTCATCGACGGTCTTGGAATTCCCAGGCTTATCCCACAAGAGTTTTCTATCAAAGTCGCTGACCGTTGGGTCATCGCGGAAATCTATATAACCCGCCAGTGAGGAACCTCTGCGTGAATAGTAAACCGAGGCGCGAGAAGCATTGGTTAGAACATTGGAAAAACTTACGGCACTTCCATCCCCGAGATAGAACCTGCCTTTCACTGAGCCTGTTGTTTTGACAGAAACTGACCCCGTGCCATCTCCGGGGAAGTTTGCTCCCAATGACTCATTCATTGGCAAAGTCGCGGTGTAAACACCTGCGTCTGCCGTGGGATTAGCCTTACTAAAACTCTGACGCGAAAGCACAAAACCATACAACTCTCCGGAGGCAACTTCTTGAAGCGTCTCCGAGCTCCTCAGCAAGATTGGCGTTCGCGATCCGCTTTCAAAGTTCCTCTCGAAGATCCTCTTTTACATTTTGATCTTCTTCTTCATCAAAGTGTCTGCAGATTTCTTGGGGATTTCAGATCTGTCGAGCTTCATCGATAACCTGATCGCCTTCATTCCAAAGCTTATCGTTGCCTTCCTTATTTTGATGGCTGGCCTTCTTGCCGCAGATATTGTGCGCAAAATGATCAATCGAAGCCTCGACAGGGTCGGCATCGAATACAGCGGGTTAATTGCGAACTTTGTCTACGGACTTCTTGCCGTAATGATCCTGACCGTCGTGCTCAGCCAAGTCGAAATTCAAACCGATCTCCTCAATTCCGCAGTGATAATCTTTCTAGCAGCTGGATCCCTTGCCATTACCCTTGCAATGGGCCTCGGACTTCGCCCGATCGCCCGAAATGTGGTTTCCGGCGTCTATGCTCGCGATTCATTTCCTCCCGGTTCCCTCCTCGAAATCAGAGACACCACCGCCACTGTGGTTGAAGTTCGCCCCGTTTCGACTCGCCTTGAGAACGAATACAGTGAATACCTCGTAATACCTAACTTCGTTATGGTGAACCAATTACTAAAAGGAGCTTTGAAGAACTCTACGAAATTAGAAAAAAAACAAGGATAATGTGACTTTAAGACCCCTCAATTGAGTCTATCTTGTCACCTAAACCATAACTGGTAACAGTCAGATAAGTTTAAAATTTGCTCGCAAGATCACCGCTACTGGCGTCGTGGTCATGCTCCACGGTTCCTCCAAACCCGGCGTCAGTAGTAACTTTCAAAAAAGCTCCTCAAATTGAGGAGCTTTTTTTATGTAGACTCGAAAATCGAAAAAGCCTTCGAAAAGATGTCACACCGCCCGCCTCAGAAACAATCTAAGTTAAGTTCCCCTGCAATAAGATAAATCCCGAGGTCGGCTCCTCCTTTTCCGATCTCGGGATTTTTTGTGTTTCAAGTGTAACCTTCAACGGAAACAAACCGTCTTTCAAAACGTGAGGCTCTTACCAGCCATTCTCTATTTCGATAAGAAACGAATCGTGTCGACCGAACAACCTACCGATGCTGAACTGGTTCTCCAGACTACAGCAGGTGATGAATCGGCCTTTGCCGTTTTGGCGGGACGATATCGTAGTCGTGCATTTTCCACCGCATCACGGTTTGCCCGCGGAAAACAAGAACTTGAAGATTTAACCCAAGATATCTTTCTAAAAATCTGGAAAGGACTGCCCACTTTTCGCGAAGACGCCCCCTTCGAGCATTGGTGTATGAAAATCATCGTTCGAACCTGCTACGATTTTCTCAGGAAAAACCGAAAACGACGCGAAAACGAAGTCCTGGCTGGAGAGTCCACAAGCCTCCTTGAAACGAAAAAAGCCGACTTTCCCGACAGTCGCCGAAAAGAAGCCTGGGAGGTCGTTCACCATTTGCTTAGCCAACTTAACGAAAAAGACCGCACCGTTGTCACCTTGCTGGACCTTGAAGAACGCAGCGTTAAAGAAATCGCTCAGCTTACCGGATGGAGCGAATCCAACGTCAAAGTCCGGGCCCATCGGGCACGGAAGAAAATGAAACACCTTTACGAAACTCAATCAGAACGATGAAGAAACCAACCTTCGAGGAATTGATAGATTCCGCCAAAAACCACCAGATCGACACTTCGGCTGCCGAGTTTGGGTTTGAAACGCGCCTGCTGGCCTCCATCCGTGAACTGGGTCAGACCGAGACTGGATTCCTCGACGTCTTCGGCAGCTGGCTTTGGAAAAGCAGCCTTGGACTTGCCCCTGTTGTCGCGATTCTCATCACATTGGCGATCATTATGAACGGAATTGATATTCCCAACGGCACCTCTGGCGTCGTCGCCTATGCCATCGATTTTCTCCATCAACCCCTGTCTGATCGATGATCCAACCCTATTAATTCGTGAAAAAACTCAATCCAAAAGCCAAAGCCGGTTGCGGTGTTATATTCGTGTTCGGACTCGGGTTTGTTGCCGGACTGGTGGCCACTTTTGTGATCATCATCGGAATCGTCCAGAAATCGGAGAACTGGAAAACTCCGGAATCGAAAGAGTTCATCGCTTGTCATGTTGGAAAACAAATGGAACTCGATGAAGATCAAATGAAGCAATTTCAGCCGATTGTGAACGAAATTCTCGAGCGACGCTGGGATATGCGGCGGGATTACATCGAGCAAGATCAGCAAATGATTGAAGATGAATATTTCCCCAGAATTTCCGCCTTCCTGAGCGAAGAACAACGCAAGAAAGGAATGGAGATGGTCAAAAGATGGAGACGACAAAATGCCTCAAAACTTGAAGAGGAGCGCCCTATTTCTGAAGGCGAATTGCCCTAAAAATTTACTGTCCAGACATCACCAAATTGGCTAGGGTTACCGCGATGAAACACATTCCTATTTCTCTGTGCATCGCAGTAGCCAGTCTTACTATTTTCGTTTTTCTGACGAGCCCCGCTTCTGCGCAATCCAAAAAAGCCGCTCCGAAAAAAGTAGAATCCAAGTCGAAAAAACTGACGGACGAGCAAAAAGTAGAACTCAAAAAGGCGCAGGAAATCCTGAAGCAACTCGACACTTACAAAAAAGGGCTGTTCACGCGACTTTTGAATTCCAGCAAAAAAACAACCCTCGAAGCATTACCCGGAATCGGCAGCGCTACCGCCGACCGAATCATCGCTGCCCGACCACTCGAATCATCTGCACACATCGTTTTGATCAAAGGAATCAGTCTAAAAACGTATTCGGACATCGTCGACACCCGCAAGTAACATCACGGACGTGCCACTGGCGGCAGCGTATCCACAAAAGCACAATCCGTTCGCTTCAATTCGGCAATCATCCGTGCCCGAAGTTCACGGACCTGTGGCAAACGCTCATCTTTTAGAGCTAAATTCACCAGCTCCTCAGGATCATTTTTCATGTCGTAGAGTTCCTCGATCTCTCCGGGGATCAAATTGCGAATGTATTTAAAACGATCCGTCCGTAAAGACAGCCACCAAGGAACTTGCTGCTTTTGATAAATTGGGTCGGTCGACATGTCGGGAACCGATTCTGAGCCATAGCTCATGCCAGTATGAGCCGACAACAGATCGGTCCTCCAGTCATCGCCGGCAGGATTTTTCAATAGCGGCGTGAGATCACGTCCGTGCATTTTCCACGGCAAATCCATACCCGCGGCGGTGAAAATCGTCGGCACCAAATCCGCGCCACCGACCGGTTTTTCACACACTTTTCCGCCTTCAAAACGAGAGGGCATGCTCACTATCATCGGCCCGCGAATCGTTCCGTCGTACGGCGCTAATTTCACCTGAAACCCTTTTTGTCCCCAAGCGATTCCTTGGTCCGTCGCAAAAATAATCAGCGTATTTTCATACTGCCCCGTCGCCTTCAGCGACTCCACCAGCTGCCCGACACCCTCATCAATCGCCAACACGCCTTGGTGATATTGGCGAACCAGCGAGTGAATATCATTCCCGTGAATCGCCTTACCATCCACCGTTCGACCGGCAAATTTTCCCGACTTCAAAACCGGCAACCCATCGGGTCCAGGGATCCACTGCTCCTTCTCGCGCGAGTATTTCGGTTTACCTTCACGCGGCGGATAAATGTCTTTCGGAATCTCGATTTTAGCATCCGGGTAATCCTTCAAATGCCGTTCCGCCGGCGTGAACGGTCCGTGAACCGCTCCATAACATAGCCATAAGAACCATGGCTTATCTTCCGCACGCCCTTCTTCTCCACGAATGTAATCCACCGCCCACCTCGTGTAATTATCCGTCGAATATCCCTCCACCTCGACCGCCTCCTCGCCGTTCATTTGGATCAGTTGATCATAAAAATAATTCCCCGAATTCTCCGGGAACGCCGGTCGATTCCACACCTTCTGAACATCCCAATCACGGCCGAACCCATTATCCGTTCCCGTATGCCATTTTCCGAATTGCGCCGTTTGGTAACCATTTTCGCGAAATACCGACGGCCAAAATTTGCACTGCTCAGGATCATACTCACTGCCCGGATATTCCCCCTCCATTCGCATCGATTTGATTCCATACGTTAAATGCCCCGTCAGAAAGGTCGCGCGCGCCGCCATACACCACGAACCCGTGTAAGAATGGGCAAACCGCACGCCTTTCTCAGCCAGCGCATCGATATTCGGAGTCTTCACCCACGGATACGCCTCAGGATAGCAACTGACACTGCGATGCGTCTGATCATCCGTAAAAATAAATAGGATATTCGGACGTTCATCAGCCGACATCAGGCCCGAGGAAAAAATCAGCGTCAACGCGATCAGAAGAAATCTTTTCATGCCGCGATTTAAAAGGAAATCACCACTCAAAGCAATCGCACAATCCAACAGCAATAATTGACCGGCGATACCGCCTGTAAAAACCCCACCAGATCGCGATAACATTTTCACTGATTATGAACGACTTCACCCTGATGCGATTTGGTAGGGTATGTTCAACGAACCAACGGGGTACGTTGGAAAAGGCTCCACGAACCAATAGAGTACTTTCAATGAATCAATAGGGTACGTTCGTGAAATCACCCAGACGCCATCAATGCACTCGCAAGCGCGAAGTATATGATCGAGCCGCTGACATCGACTAACGTGGTGATCGCAGGTGAAGCGACCACGGCTGGATCGAGTTTTGCCGCTCGCGCAATGAGAGGCAAAGCAGCACCGATCAAAGTCGACGTCGTCACTTGCGCGAGCAATGAAATCCCAACCACGGCAGCAATTCGAATGAGCGAATCGCCCTCACCGAGAACGCTCTGAGGAAGCAGAAATTGAATCTGAACGGCGACGCAAACTCCGAGCAACGCCCCCAAGATCATGCCAACACGCATCTCTTTAAAGACAACTCTAGTAAATTCTCCAGGGCCTAATTCCCCCAGCGACATCGCGCGGATAATCATCGTCGCCGCTTGCCCACCGGTATTTCCACCCGCGGCAACGACCATGGGAAGATAAATAACCAGCACGTAGTAGGCTTTTAAAACATTCTCGTACATGTGCATAACCACGCCCGACGCCAACGCGAGAAATGCGAGAACCAGAACCCAGCCGAAGCGACGTTTCACATGTCCAAAAACCGAAGTCTGAAGGTAGGAAAGCTCGCCACGTTCACCGCCAATACCGGAGATCATCTCCATATCCTCAGTGGCCTCTTCCTCGAAAATCTCCATCGCGTCGTCGTGGGTAATAACCCCAAGCAATCGCCCCTCAGCATCAACGACAGGAAGCGCGACCAAATCATAACGAGCGATCATGTTTGCCGCCTCCTCCTGGTCTGCGCCCACCTGAATCGACATTTGGTCGTCATCAGCCAAATTGCCGACCAAGGCCGTTTTTTCACCGAAAGCGAGATCACGAAGGCGAATTTTCCCGATCAATTGATCATTGTCTCCCACCACAAAAATACGACTGAGAACTTCGGTTTCCTCCTTCATCTTTTCAAGAATCGCCAGAGCTTCAGCAACAGTGCACGACTCATGAATCTTCCCCATCGCGGTGGTCATCCGGCCACCGGCAGTTTCTTCCTCAAACTGCAAAAGCTCCTCGGATACCGCCTGCTTTTTCTCCGGCAGAAGCTCGATCAGCTGAGGCCGCTGCTCATCCGAAACCTCTTGCAACAAGTCGACGAGTTCATCGTCATCCATCGCATCAAGCACTTCCGCTTGCTCGGTTTCGGGCAGCGTTTGCAGCTTCTTCTCGACGTCACCCGCATCGAGATAATTGATCAAATCACTCATGAAAAGGTCGGACGGAAGCATGTGAAGAATTGCTTCACGCTCCCCATCATCGAGTCGTTCCAGCGCTTCCTCGACATCGCCTGGATGCGCCCTTTTACAGACGTCGACGATTCTCGCTTCGTCATCACTCTCCAGCACTTCGACAATCGTTTCGACGTCGAGCGGTTGAGGATAAACTGTGGCAGAATCAGGCATCGTGTCAGAGACGACGACCTGACAATTTTGGCAAACGGAAATCAGGCAAGCGCCGCGATTTTGCCAGCCAATACCTCATCGTTGGGGAATCCGTCATCCGGACCATTTTTGTCCCACAATTTTTGCCCGTCAGCGATGACGATAAAGTCACCGCCTCCTCCACGAATTTGGTCGATTTCAGCTGAAGGAATTTTCTCGAGAATCTTTGCTGCCAAACTGGCAGACGAAGGCTCGTAGTTTCACTGGCCGCAGTATTCGATGGAAATCTTCATGATGTTGAAACGTATCGAATCAGATCGTGGATGCAATTTGAAACGGCTAAGAACTTATTTGAATTCACTCCACAAATTTCCCGGGATTCAAAATGCCCTTCGGATCGAGCGTTGCTTTCAAATCACGATGGACCGCGCGACTCACGTCCGAAACAGCATCGCCGAACCAACGTTTTTTCGCCAAGCCAACGCCGTGTTCACCTGTGATCGCACCGCCCTGGGCCAGCACCCATTTGAAGAGCACATCGAGCGCGGCATCCGCTTTTTCGCGAGCCACGGGATCAATATCGTAATCTTTGACCATTAAATTTGTGTGGATATTTCCGTCACCCGCATGACCAAAACAAGCCACGGGAATCCCCGTTTCATCTTGTAATTTTCGAGCAAAATTCACCAACTCCACCAACTTAGAACGCGGCACGACGATGTCTTCATTCAATTTAATCAGCCCCGTGTCCCGCAGCGAATAGGAAAATTCACGGCGCAATTTCCAGATCGCTTCGCAGCTTTTATCATCCGTTGCCTCGCCAATTTCGATGGCCTTGAGCGATTCCAGAAAAGCCCGCAGCTCGGCAAGTTCACCTGGCAACGATTTTTCACGGCCATCGATTTCGACAATCAGGTGCGCATTCCCATCCGGCAATGCTTCGGGGCCCAGGCGTTTACGAGCTGCCGCCAAGGTGAAGCCATCCGTGATTTCCAGCGCTGAAGGTTGCCAACGTGAATTTAAAATTGCCTGAACTGCCGCTGCTGCGTCAGAAAATTCAGGGAACGTCACGGTCAACATCGCTCGCGCTTCGGGATGCGGAATGAGCCGCAGAGTGATTTCGGTAACAACTCCGAGAAGCCCTTCTGAACCCACAAACATACCAATGAGATCAAATCCGGTTTTGTTCTTGTGGCAACGACCACCCGTTTGCAGCACCTCTCCGTTGGCGAGAACCACTTCCAATCCAAGGATATAATGCCGCGTCACTCCGTATTTCAGACAACGCGGTCCACCTGCATTCGTCGCGACATTTCCGCCGATGGAGCACTCTTTCAAACTCGCTGGATCAGGTGGGTAATACCAGCCAAGCTCGCGAGCAGCGGTTTGCAAATCATCTAAAATCACGCCCGGTTCGACCACCGCAACACCATCCGCCGGATTGATTTCGCGGATCGCATCCATTCCTCGAACGGAGAGTACAATGCCGTCCGACATCGGAACGGCGCCACCAACGTAACCCACCCCGGCTCCACGCGTCGTCACGGGAATATTGCGCTCGTTCGCAAACCGCATCGTTTTTACAACGTCTTCACGGCACTTTGCCAGAACAACGGCTTCCGGCGGATTTGATGCATACCATTTGTCGACACTGTGGGTCGCCAGATCATCGTCTCGCACAGAGACCACACTTTCGCCCAACAAATCCACCAAATCGGGGATCCAGTCCTTCAATTCAGCGCTTCCAGAAGCAGATTCAGCCAATTCCATAATTTCGGTAGGAATATGATAGCGCCGACCACGCCGGCTGCAATGGCTGTGATCAAAACACCAGCTGCCGAAGCGTCTTTCGCCACTCCAATCGCTGGATCAATTTCCGGCTCGACTCGATCTGCAAGTTTTTCGATCGCTGTGTTCAAAGCTTCCGCAGCCATGACAAAACCGATCGCAAAAACCACCGCGACCCACTCGCCCAACGAAATGTGAAGGGCGATTCCAAAAATGACCGCCGCTACACTGAGAACGCAATGGATTCGAAAATTAGGCTCAGAACGAAACGTTGTCGCGATTCCCCGAAAGCCGTGGCGCATGCTTTTCGCCAGCCGCTTCATTTTTCAAAAAGCGCATGAACGCTGGCCACCGGAATGCAGCTTTTTACAACCATCTGAAGATTCTCACTGCGCCCTTTTTCCCGACTATAATAAATCGATGTTGTCGCAGCGACCACGCCGATCAATTCGCCTCGCATATTGAAAACACCCGAGCCACTCGATCCTCGAGCGTAATCTGCAGTGATTTGAACTCGGTTGGTCTTCGTTTTCTTGTCTACAAAATAGCGGGCAATAATTCCCTCAGAGAGAGTATAAAACCGTCCATCAGGATGACTCACAACACGGATTTCAGTTCCAACTGGATCGCCTTTCGAAAGTGGAACGAAAGGAAAATCTGCGCCATCTGCATTTTTCTTCAACCGCACTACAGCCAAATCATCCTTTTTTGAGGCGGCTAATACCTCCTCAACAGCAAATGCCTCCCCATCCGAATTCATCGCTCCGAATGCTCCGGAATCGAGATGATCCATCACATGATAATTTGTCACGGCGATACCTGAAGGGTCAATGATCACCGCTCCGGCATTACTACCATGCCACTTGTCACATTTATCACACTGGTATACCCGGCCGAAAACCAGCGTCGCCTTCCGAGCCTTTCGATAAAATTCAGCATCCGAAAGTTTCGGATAAGACTGTGGCAATGCCGTAAGTTTTGTATCCGTTCGTGCCGTTTTCAACCCTGCTAGCAACGCCTCTACATCCGCCGTTTCGCCCTCCTCCATCAAAGCCGTCACCTTTTTTTCAAACGTGACCCGGATGGCGTTGTCATTCACTGGAGGCAATAACGCCGGTTTCGCAGTTTCCTGAGAAATTCCGAGAGCCACTGAAACTAGACAAATGAAGGCGGCAGTAACCGATCGCTTCACTTGAAATTCACCTTTGCGCCGGGCAACGCCTTTTCCAATGCTTTGGCACCCTTCTCTGTCGCTTTTGAATTCCATAGATAGACATTTTTTAGATTTTTCAGCCCTTCCAGCTGTTTCAAACCAGCATCGGAAACTTCCGTGCCATAAAGATTAAGATACCGCAGATTCGACAACCCCTTCAACTGCGAAATGCTGGCATCACCAATTTTCGTCTGGTGTAAATCCAGCCGGACGAGCCGTTTCAACTCAGCAACCTGCGCCAGTGAAGCGTCCGTGATCGCTGTTTTCGAAAGGTCCAAATGTGCCACATGATCGCCAATTTTTGCAATCGAACCCACTTTCTCATCCGTTGCCTCTTCACCCGTGAGGCGGAAATCGACCGAAACAAGAGGGCTTGAATCCGAAAGTGGCATCACCCGACCTCCCGCAGCGGTAATTCCTTCCCACGCTTTTTCTTCGAATGGCTTGAGGCCTTCGCTCAATTTTTTGTAGGTTTCCTGAATCTCAGAGACCGGAATTTTTGCACCTGTATTTGAAACTTCCTTCGGCTTTCCTTCCAAATTTCCAGCCCAACCACCAAAATCAGCACCTTCATTGATCCACTTTTTAAACAGCTCAATTTGCTCTGGCGTGAGCGGATCAGCCTTATCCGTTGGCGGCATAAAATCGTCGTCATCCGCCGGCAGCGTCACCCGCACGACCATTTCACTATCGTCCGCTTCCCCTGCCGTAAAAACGGCACCGTTTTCACTTCCTGCCACCCAGCCCCATGCCCCATCAAGCCGGAGACCTGCCTTCGGTTTTTTCGTGCGTCCATTTTCCTCGTAAGGAGCCTTGTGGCATTCCACACAGCTTTTTTCGATGAAAGGCCAGATTTCTTTTTCAAAATTGACCTTGTTCTGGCCAAAGACCGGAGCCGCAGCCACGGCCAGCAAAATAGGAAGCGCTTTTCGAAAGTTCATATCCAAATACTACAAACACAGTCTTGGCAATCAACGGCTTTCGCGCCGCAAATGTGTGTTTCAGATTTCACAAAACAACGGGGTGTGTTCATCGTACAGACCCTGTTCGATCGAAAAAATCAAATCCACCAACCAGTAACGCTTTGACCGGACTGCAGACTTTCAGATGCAGCCAACCGCACCAATGCATCAGCCTGCGCAAGCCCGTGAACGGCGTGACTTTGCTGAACTCCGAATGGAGTGATCCGATTTCCGTTTTCACGATCCACTTTCACTCGAAGGTAATGGGGGCGGTCACCCCGATTTTCGAGGTCCGTGCCAAGCACTCCCGAAAACGATTCCAGGGCAGGTTGATCTGCGGAAACATCTTTTTTGCCTAGCCATTTTTGAATCGCCGGACCGGCAAACATCGAAAAGGTCACGAACGCAGAAACTGGATTTCCCGGCAGACCAACAACAGACACCCGATCTTCGAATCGCCCAAAAACAAAGGGTTTACCGGGCTTTACATTCACTCGCCAAAATTCAGTGGTCACCCCCAGATCGGTCAGGGTTTCTTTTACAAAATCGCGATCGCCCACCGAAACGCCGCCCGCAATGATCACAAAGTCCCCCGTGTGAAGCGCATTTTCCAATACCGAGCGAAGATGCCCACGATCATCCATCGCGTGAAATCGCGCAGCAATGCCTCCCAGTCTTTCAACTGCCGCTGTAAGCATGGGTCCATTGCTATTGTAAATTTCGCCTTCGCCAAGCCATTCACCAGTCTCAACCAGCTCGTCTCCCGTTGTCACAATATTCACCATTGGTCGCGAAAAAATCGGCACGTTGGGAAGTCCTTGCGAGGCAAGCAAACCAATCGTCGTAGGCTTGATACGCTCCCCTTTTGAGAGAATTCGCTGACCTTCACAGACATCAGAACCCCGCCGCCGAATGTTCTCGGCAAGCTCAACCCCTTCGACAATTCGAATCGCCGTCCGCTCATCATCCACAAATTCGACATCCTCCTGCATGATAACGGCATCCGCACCGCGCGGAATGGCGGCTCCTGTAAAAATTCGCAGGGCTTCGCCGGGCTTAAGAATCAGATCAAGATCTGGCCCTGCAGCTTGGACTTGACCGGCGACGTTCAGTGTATCTCCGGTTCGACATTCCGAAGCGCGAACCGCATAACCGTCCATCGACGAATTATCGAAAACCGGGCAATCCAATCGAGCACCAAGTGTTTCGGCCGCGACTCCATCAACCGCCATCGAAATCGGAACCCACATCACGGGGCCACTGGAGGTGCTCTCTAAAATTCGTTTTCGCGCTTCGAGTTCTTCGATCATTCGTTAAGGGAATGGTCGGACCAATCAGCCACGTTTTAAACCAAAATTATCAGTTCAAGAATTGAGCGGCAGCATGTCGTAAGGCCGCTCTTCATCTCCGTCGATATAGGAAATATAGGCCTGATTCGCAATCTTGGTGCCTCCAGGCGTAGGGAAATTTCCGGTGAAATACCAATCGCCATTGTGAACCGGAATCGCTCCGTGAAGGCTTTCGATTGTCTGATAAATTACTTCAATTTCACCACTCCACTGAACGTCCGTTGGATAAACGATCTCGGCAATTTCAGCTGAAATTTCTTCCGCTGTAAACGGCTCGTAAAAGGCCTTCATGCAATTCACCTGCTCTTCGACCGGCTTTTCCAACTCCGCTTTGCAGGCGGCGTATACGTCGATCTTCACATTGTGAAGGCCGCGTTTTTCCAGCAAATTCGCAGCGGCGCGAAAGGCGATAAATTTCCCAAGCTCGGACATATCGATGCCGTAACAATCGGGATAGCGGATCTGAGGCGCGGTTGAGACAATCACGATTTTCTTCGGATTGGTCCGCGTCAGAATTTTTAGAATCGACTTTTGCAGAGTGGTTCCGCGCACAATTGAATCATCAATTACCACCAAGGTATCGTCTTCTTTCACGATGCCATAAGTGATGTCGTAAACGTGAGACACCATCTGGTCACGGCCTTTTTCCTGATTGATAAAGGTCCGCAGCTTGATGTCTTTATGGGTAATTTTTTCGCCCTTCGGCCAATTCCCCATAATCAAATCATCGATCAAATCCGCATTGATCGATCCGTCAGCGACCGCCGCCAACAGTTGATCGCGGACTTCCTCACGACGCGCGCGACGCAATCCGTCCATCATTCCGTGGTAACCAATCTCCGCCGTATTCGGCACAAAACTGAAGACCGCTTTCCCAAAATCGTTGTTAATCGCTTTTTGAATTTGCGGTACCAGTGCATGACCTAGAGCAAGGCGTTCCTGATAAATCGTTGGATCATTTCCGCGTGAAAAATAAATGCGCTCGAACGAACATGGTTTGAATTCAAGTGGTTCAGCAAATTTCTCGATCTGAAGCTCCGTCGCGATCGTTCCCTGTTGCCGCTTCATCACCGCAACATGCCCGGGTTCAAGTTCGCGAACATCACCTTTTTCGCAGGCAAAAACCGTCATCAACGGCACCCGCTCACTTGCAAAAGCGATCACCTCGTCATCTTCGTAATAATGGCAGGGGCGAATTCCGCTGGGATCACGAAGGACAAAGCCATCACCATTTCCGATGGCTCCGGCAATCGCATAACCGCCATCCCAAACGTTCCCACATTTTTCCAAAATTCGGCGGATATCGATTTCTTTTGAAATGATCCCCGGAATTTCCTGTCCTGGCGTTCCTTTATCTCGTTCACGGTGATAAACCGCATCGTGGGCTTCTTCGAGATTGAAGCCGATCTCTTCCAGCACCGTCTGCGTATCGGTATCGAAAATCGGATGCTGACCACGCTCGATCAGATGGTGATTCAAATCACGCGCGTTGGTCATGTTGAAATTGCCGGCCACCATCAGCGTTTTCGTAGGCCAGCTAGTGCGCTTCAGGTAGGGATGGCACCCCCCAGAACCCAGCCGACCTGATGTTCCATATCGTAAATGCCCCAACAGCAGTTCGCCGCCAAAATCGAATTGATCTTTGAATTTGTCAGGATCGATCAGCGGCTTTCCATTCTTGCCGACTTCATCTGAAGTGATTTTCCCACGTCGTTCCAGCTTCGCAAAAGTCGACAACTGGTCCTCCATCACTTTTATTAGTGAATCCCGTTTCGCGTTTCGTTCACGGAAAATATAAGGCTTCCCGAGAGGAGGGTTCAACTTGCAGCAACCAATCCCGATGCCGTCCTGACCACGGTTGTGCTGCTTCTCCATCAACAAATAGAGCCGCTGAAATCCCCACAACGGCGTGCCGTATTTGTCGTTGTAATAGCCGAGCGGTTTCTTCAGCCGGATAAAGGCCAAGCCGCATTCGTGATTGATTGAGTCGCTCATTTGTTAATGAAGCTGGTCGGTTATCCTATTTGGACGTTCACACCACCTCCGTCGGTCACTTCGCCAAGAACTTTCGCTCCTTCGTGAAATAATGTCGCTTTTTCAGCATCTGCTGCAGGAATAATCGCGACCCAGCCCCAACCCATGTTGAAGGTGTCGATCGCGTCCTTCTCGGTGTCTACGTGTTGCAAAATTTTCTGAACCGCTCCGAGCTCCCATTTCGGAATGGTAATCGCGGCTCCTTTTTCACCGAGCAAACGCTCGAGGTTTTCAGGAAGTCCGCCGCCGGTAATGTGAGCGTAGGCTCGAACATCCGCGCCAGCCGCCTTAAGGCCCGCGCACGCATCGTGATACAAACGAGTCGGAGCCAGCATTTCAGCCATTTCTTCGCGAGTCACTTCGTCGGGAAATGCCGCGATGATTTTGCGAATCAAACTCCAGCCGTTCGCGTGAAATCCATCGGATGGATAGCCAACCAGGACATCACCGACTTCAACTCGAGTCGGATCGATCATTTCAGGCTTCTCCACCGCACCGACGCAAAATCCGCTCAGCTCGACCATGTTATCCGGCACGATTCCCGGCATCTCAGCCGTTTCGCCGCCCGCGAGAATGCAGTCGCAGCTCTCCAAATGCTCGGCCATTCCGGAGATCAGTCGTTTGATCTTCGTTTTATCGATCGCGCCAACACCGACGTAATCGAGAAACATCAGTGGATCGCCGCCGGTCGTGAGAATGTCGTTCACATTCATCGCCACCAGATCTTTTCCGGCGATTTCGAGCAGATCGTATTCGAGTAAAAGCTCCAGCTTCGTGCCGACTCCATCACAACCTGTCACAATGACCGGTTGTTTGTAGTCGGACAAATCGTAGCTCGCTGCGAAAAGACCAAACGCCTGCATCAGCTGGCGCCCGCCCTCAGTTCGTTGGCGGAGGTCATTGATATCGCCAACCAGCGCAGCCGCTTCGTGGATATCGACTCCGGCGTTTTTGTAAGTGAATGATTCGTTTTCGGACATGGCGGGTGTTTTAGAAAATCGGCAAATTTAAAATGAAAGGCAGGTAGGGACGATTGTCCCCAATCGTCCGCAATGCAACGGCGGGTCTACTTCGGTCAGGTTGCTTCGATCCGATAGGCTTCGCGGACGATTGGGGACAATCGTCCCTACCCACCTCCACGAACCAATAGGGTTGGTTTGGCAAACAGACCCTGTTGTTTCGAAAAACATCATTTTGATACGGCTTCAAAAAGGGATGCAAAAAGGTAATGGCCGTTGCCGCGCTCCTGTTTGTCCCAATCGGGATCGTAATGATCTTCGCGCTCCATGAAACGTTCGGGGTGCGGCATCAATCCAAGCACGCGGCCCGTTTCATCCTGAAGCCCGGCGATCTGCTCGAAGCTGCCGTTTTCATCAGTTGAGTAGGTCAGCGCGGCGAATCCATCGGCGACGAGTTTTTTGGCATCGGCTGGATCAGCAGTGACAAGGCGTCCCTCTGCATGAGCGTACGGAAATTCGAATTCTTCAGGTAATTTCGAAAGATACGGGCTGTTCGGCGCGTGATTTTTCAGCATCGACCATTTGCACTGATAACGACCGCTGGTGTTGTGAACGAGGCTGCAATCAGGTAACAAGCCGAGCTGCGTCAGGATCTGGAAGCCATTGCAAATACCGAGTAGATAGCCGCCGCCATCGCGAAATCCCTTCAGTGCGTCGCCGATTTTATTTTCGGTCACTAGCTTCGCAATTCGGCCGGACATGACATAATCCCCGTAGCTAAAGCCACCGACGAGCACCACGAGGCTGACGCCATCGAGCATTTCCCGCGTGAGCGTTGAGCTGGGAGCGATTTCCGCTTCAAATCCTACAGACGTAAGTGCGCGCGCCGTTTCAGCGTCGCAGTTCGTGCCAGGGAATTTTAGTAGTAGGGCGCGAGGCCGTTTTTCCATAACGATTTCAGTTCAGAAAGCGGTTCGTTGATCAGGGTTTCTTTGCCCCATTCAATATTCAAATTCGTGTGCGAATCAGTGGCAGTTCCAATTTCACCGTAGGCGTGATCTGCAAAATGCGCAGCAACCGCTTCGCGATTTTCCGGTGCAATCTCGATTACGAATCGGCCGGGAGTTTCCGCGAAAAGCAGAGCCACTTTTGAAACGTCGCCGTCGGTTGGCAATTGATCGAGATTCAATTCAAGCCCGCCTTTTCCAGAGAAAGCAAATTCAGCGAGCGCTCCAGCGAGTCCACCTTCAGAAACGTCGTGAGCGGAAAGAATCCAGCCATTTTTAAGCGCTTCGTAATAGGCGTTATACAGAGCAAGATTCGTTTCGAGATCAGTCTGAGGAACCGCATCAATGTGCTCAAGCTGGCGAGCCAAAACGCTGCCACCAAGTTCGTTACCAGTGGTTCCGAGAACGGCGACCACGCTATTCGAACGACGAAGCGATGCGCCAACGACATGTGATTTATCTTCGACGATTCCCATTCCGGAAATCAGAATGGTTACCGGAATTGAAACAGGACCGTCCTTTGTTTCGAAATAGTTGTAGAACGAATCTTTACCGGAAACAAACGGTGCAGAATAAGCATCCGCAGCAACCGCAATGCCTTTCACCGTTTCGACCAGTGCACCAAGTTCTTCGTGATTGTCGGGGTTTCCGCCGCAAAAGTTATCGAGAATTGCAATACGCTCAGGATTTGAGCCGGCACCAACGAGCTGACGATAACACTCATCGACACAAGCCGTTCCCATCGCGTATGGATCGGTTTTTCCCCACTCCGGCAGGACAGAAAGCCCCATCGCCATGAGTTTATCCGATCCATCAATCCGCATGACCGCCGCATCTTGCGGAGCATCGCCGGAGGCACCTGCGAGTGGTTTCTGAACGGTGTTGCCTTGAACTTCGTGATCGTATTCACGAATGATTGGCTCGCGCGAAACGACTGCGAAGTCAGACAGGACATCGCGAAGGGCTTCGCCCAAATTAGAAATCGTCGGAGCAGCTGCCGCATCAGGCTTTGAAGTCCACTTCGACTTCATCTGACGAATCGGCGCATCGTGAAGCGCGGAACAATCAAGTTCACACACGGTCTCGCCGTGATGCTTTACTTTCAAAATTCCCGAGCCATCGGAATCACCTAGCACCGCCATTTCGGTTTCACATCGATCAGCAATTTCTTGAAGCTGCGGAAGCGACTCTTCTTTCACGGCCAAAACCATGCGCTCCTGACTTTCAGAGATAAACAGCTCCCACGAAACCATGCCCTGCTCTTTCAGCGGCATCGTATCGAGATTGATTTCACCACCAACGTCTTCGAGCATTTCACCGCAGGCGCTGGAAAATCCACCCGCACCGCAGTCGGTCACAAATTCGATCAGCCCCGCATCGCGAGCAGCGAGGACAAAATCAGCTGCCTTTTTCTCTTCGATCGGATTTCCAATCTGAACCGCAGTCTGATCTTCTTCGTGTGAATCGGTATCGAGCGCGGCTGATGAGAACGTCGCACCTTTGATCCCGTCACGGCCCGTTTTGCCACCAACGGCAACAATTTTCAGGCCGGCGGACATTTCTTTGTCGATGTCGCCATTTGGAATCACACCGGCTGTTCCGCAGTAAACCAACGGGTTATAGATATAGGCGTCGTCGAACTGAATCGCGCCGCTCACCGTGGGAATTCCCATCCGGTTTCCGTAATCGCGAACGCCACGAACCACGCCGCGCATCACGCCAAGTGGGTGAATCACGTCTTCCGCACCGATTTTTTCAGCAGGAGTATCTGGCGGGCCAAAGCAAAAAACATCGAGCGAGGCAATCGGCTTGGCGCCTTTACCCGCCCCCAAAATATCACGAATCACGCCACCAAGACCGGTATTTGCACCCGCATACGGCTCAAGCGCCGACGGGTGATTGTGCGTCTCGGCTTTCAAACAAACGGCCTGTTTGTCATCGAGCTTGATGAAACCCGCGTTGTCATGGAAACACGAAAGCACGAAGCCCGGCTTCCGTTCCATGATGCGATTCGTCACATCGTAAATGTAAGTCTTGAAAAGCGAATTGATCGCCTCGGCACCGTCAGGTCCGTCGTGGGCTATCGTCGCCCCGAAAATCCGGTGCTTGCAGTGCTCACTCCAAGTCTGCGCGATGACCTCAAGCTCAACATCAGTCGGCTCGCGGTTCCAATCAGCGTAGATTTTTTGAACTGCCAGCATGTCCACTTTAGAAAGCGACAGCTTGAGGAACTGACTGATTTCAAACAGCTCGTCTTCATTGAGATCAGAAATCTTAAAGCGGCGATAAAAATCGGTAGGATGCGTCGTGATCCGATCCATCAGCGCATTTCCCGTCAAAGCCTGCGAACTCGGATAATGAATCGTAGATTTGTGAATAGCCGGGTTGCAGACGTCTTTCACAAACGTTTTCGCAACCTCTTCAACACTGACGTCTTCGGCAAGATCACCAAAAACGTAAACCCGCTGGTGCAAATCAAAGCGGTTGGGATGGAAGCCCAACTCCTGAGACCGTCCCTGAAATCGGGCGCGGATCGCTTCTTTTTCCAAATCGAGACCACCCGGCTTCATGCCGTATTCGATCATAAAAAGCCAATCATCACAGGCGTTCTGGTCAATGAACAGCTCTTGCGACGCCTCATCGAGCAGAGTGCGCTTCACGAAACGCGCTAACGCAGCCGTCGAATCTCCCCCGATGTCTTCAAGTTCAAAGAGGTAACGCCTGGTCTTGCGGAAAGTGAGGTCAAATTCCAGCGGCGCGTAAAGGAGCGCACTGGCGTCGCCAGCGTCAATAAATCGATCAGAGATTTCGTAGGAGATCATTGGAATGGCAGAAAAAGGAACCGCCCTAACCATGGATCGGTCACACGTGGTTTTGGGTTAGACAAGGTGATTTGTGAAAAAAATGCCAGTTTCCTAAAAAAAGACTCAAATCACCAAAGCTGTCCGATTTTTCACTGTTAGCGTTACCTTTAGAAATGAGAGATCTGATATTACGTGGCGCGCCCTTTTCCGCCGTTTAAGCAGCGTTTTTTCACTCATCGACACCACGCCAATGCGAAAACAGGAAATGCGGCGAAAATAAGCAAATGGAACTCACTCCCGTAGATAAATCGATGCTGCTCATGCTCGGCCAGCTTCTGGCCACCTGCGCCATGGCGGGCATCATCTGGATGGTTCAAATTGTTACCTATCCGCAATTTCTAGAAGTTCCTCAATCCGGATTCCTCAAGTATCACGACCGCTACATGAAGCGGATGTCATGGGTCGTCGGGCCAGTCATGGTCGCCGAGCTCATTTTCGCGATTCTTGGAGTCTGGTATTTTTGGGATTCCGAAATTCATTGGCACATCGTTACTGCCGGCCTGCTCGTCCCCGCTGTCTGGATGGTCACGTTTTTCGTTCAGGTTCCGCAACATGCGTCTCTCGCCGAATCCGGCTGGAACGAAACGACGGTGCGTGAGATCATCAAAGTAAACTGGATTCGCGTCTTTATCTGAACTGCTCGAGTTGGAGTGCTGTTGGTTGCGTTTTTGAAAATTTGCTGACTTAGCGACCCGATATTCTCGAATACCAAACAACCGCCATAGCCTGAGGCTCGTTGTGGCCATTGGCATATCCTCCTGCATCATCCATGGTTATTTTATGCCACGACTTTCTTTTTGTGCAGGAATCCTCGCGCTTTGTCTGTTTCCGCAAACCCAAACTATCGCCGAAGACTGGCCTCACTGGCGCGGTCAAAATCGCGTAGACATCACCACCGAATCTTCCGGTTATGAAAACGGAAAGCCCTGGCCGCCCGCTCCTGCGCTTTGGAAAATTAACGTCGGTGAAGGCGCTTCCAGTCCAATTATCGCTTCAGGCACGGTCTACACCATCGGTTGGAAAAACGACTCTGATACCGTCCGCGCAATCAATCCGAAAAGCGGCGCGACGGTTTGGGAACAATATTACCCTGCACCAAAATACGGAAGACACGCCGTGGGTGATCAGCGGATGTATCGAGGCGCGACGGCCACTCCGGAATTCGATCCCACGACCGGATTACTCTACACTCTTTCCTGCGACGGTGATTTGCGAGCCTGGGATGCGACGAAAAGTGGCGCGCCCGGTTGGAACCTGAATCTTTACGAGCAATTCAACGTCCCGAAACGCCCTCAAATCACCAAACGAAAAAACACCCTGCGAGACTACGGATACACCACGGCCCCGTTCGTTTTCGAAAATTGGATCATTGTTGAGGTTGGCGATCCTAAATCCGGGAACCTTCACGCATTTGATAAAAAGACCGGTAAACAAGTCTGGGCTTCAGAAAACCGGGACGTCGCCGGCCATGCCGGAGCCCTCACTCCAATGACGATTGATGGCGTTCCGTGCGTCGCAATTGCGACTTCGTATCACGCGTTGGTCGTGCGGCTCGATGGAAAAAACGCAGGCAAAACCGTCGCTGAATTTCCGTGGCCGACCGATTTCTCCAACACCATCGCCGGGATCGCCGCGCGCGGAAACGAACTCTTGATCGGCTCGCGATACAATCATATGGCGATGGCCAAAGTCCAAGTTTCATTGGAAAATGGAGCTCGTGAAATTTGGAAAAATAAATTGCCCAGCGGCGTCTGCACTCCAGTTATTCATGGGGATCACGTTTATTTTGCGAACAAAGGAATTCACTGCGTCGAGTTCAAAACCGGTAAACTAATTTGGGAAGGTGGCAAAGTCGGCGATGCCGGATCGTGTCTCGTCACGGGTGATAATCGACTCCTTGTGTGGGGAAACGGCGGCGATTTATCCCTTGTCGAAACCGCAAAACGCTCCCCTGAAAAAATTACCATTCTTGCCGAAAAGCGGGGCATTTTTAACGAAATGGCATGGCCCCACGTCGTTCTCGCTGATCGCCGGATTTTTTGTAAAACGACCGACGGCGAACTCGCCTGTTTTTCTTTAACCGGTGAAAAATCTGCCACCGCGCCTTCGAAAAAATCACCTAAAGTTGAAGACCTAAATTTCACCGCATGGGACGGAAATTCGCCCGCCGGTCAAATTTGGTTATGGAAAAAGGGGGATGGCATCTCGAAACGCTCCGCTGCGGCACGACGGGCCAAACTCGAAGCACGGGGCGACG
>CALAHF010000098.1 GCA_937891465.1 uncultured Verrucomicrobiales bacterium
AGTCACTCGAATGTGGCGATTACCGGGCTTTGCGATGTTGAGAAAAAAACGCTCGATTTCGCAGCGCGGAATTTTCCTGATGCCGTTGCGGTTGAAGACTGGCGGGAATTGCTCTCCGATCATGGGGATAAATTCGATGCGGTCACGGTGGGAACCCCGGATCACTCTCATGCTGGCCCTGCCGTCACCGCGCTGCGGGCGAAGAAACATCTCTATTTACAAAAGCCAATGGCGCCGACGATTCACGAATGTCGCGTGATTGCGGCAGAAGCAAAGAAAGCTGGCGTCACCACGCAGTTGGGAAATCAAGGTCGATCAACTGTCGAAAGCCGCATGGCAGTGGAGTTGATTCAAAGCGGCGCAATTGGAAAAATTAAGGAAGTGATCATTTGGGAAAACAAAGCCCTGAGCTGGTGGCCAAAAAACACTGAACTTCGCGGAAAAAGTGATCCAATGCGGGAGGGATTCAATTGGGATTTATGGCTCGGAGTTCGCGAATCACGACCTTGGTTGGAAGACACCTATCACACCAAGGCCTGGCGGGCCTGGTTCGATTTTGGCGTCGGCGAAATGGGTGACATGGGCTGCCATCACTTCGATCCGACATTCGATGCACTGAATTTAACGGCTCCGAAAAAAGTTCGCCAAACCACCAAAGGTAGCTCCGGCCCGCTCTGGGCCAAACATCGCCAAGTTGAGCTGATCTTTCCCGGCACGGACATGACGGCTGGCGACGAAGTGAAAGTCACGTGGCATGACGGTGACATTCCTCCGGATGCTTCGAGAATTCCTCTACCTGCGAACGAGAAAACGCTGCCAGCTTCGGGAACGTGCTGGATTGGTGAGACAGGAACGATTTTCAAAAATTACCGCGGCGGGAAACCGTATGTTCTGCCCGAAGCGAATTTTCCTCAGAAAAAATATCCAACGGACATCGCGCCATTGAATCATTACCACGGGTGGGTGGACGCCGTGATTGCCGGTGAGAAATCCTGTGCTGATTTCAGCCACGGAGGTCCGCTGACTGAAACCGTTCTCGTCGGCGCAATGGCTGATCGACATGCCGAAGAGTGGCTCGAGTGGGATCGTGAGGCGATGGCGTTCACTGGCAATGCAGAGGCCACCAAACTGGTGCGTCGCAAGTACCGCGATGGCTGGAGCGTTCAGGGCCTTGGATAAACGACATGAACGCAAGCGACGGTCCATTTTCAGGCTTGAAGCCGTTTTACGGTGACATGCACAATCACTGCGGCATTTCGTATGGCCATGGTTCACTTGAAGACGCGATTTCAAATGCACGCGAACAGCTCGATTTTGTATCGATCACGGGGCACGCGCATTGGCCGGACATGCCAGAGCCAGAAGAGCGGATTCAATACATCATCGATTTTCACGAGGAAGGTTTTGCGCGACTGAAAACCGTTTGGGCGGAGATGATGGCGACGCTTCGGGAAGAAAATTCCGAAGGTGAATTTGTGATCTTCCCGGGTTTCGAAGTCCATTTTTGCGCGACGGGTGATCGCAACATGCTTTACAAAGATCTCGAGGGAGAAATTCTCTATCCCAACGATCTCGCGGACCTACACGCAAAACTCAGTGAGCTTCGCAAAGCGGGACGAGACAGTATTGCCCAGCCACATCATGTCGGCTACCGAACTGGGACTCGGGGAATCGATTGGGATTCCTTCGATCCGGCATTCGCGCCTTTTGTAGAAATGCTATCGATGCATGGCTGCTCGGAGGCGAGCGAGAACACGCGGCCGTTTTTGCACTCGATGGGGCCATCCGATTGGGAAAGCACGATTGCCTGTGGATTGGAAAACGGGCACATTTTTGGATTCTCCGGCGGGACGGATCATCACAGCGGACACCCAGGAAGTTACGGTCACGGCCGAACGGCGGTGTGGGCGGAAAACGGAACTCGCGAGGTGATTTGGGAAGCACTTTATGCACGGCGAATGGTTGCGCTGACGGGTGATCGCATTGATCTCAAATTTTCGATCAATGGAGAACCGATGGGCTCTGTGATTCCTGCATCCGCAAAACGAGAAATCGAAATTGATGTGGGAGCCGGTGGAGCGATCGATTGCGTCGACCTTATTCGAAACGGCTCGTTGTTGAAACGATTTTCACAAACCGACATCGAACCAATCGAAGAGCAGTCAGAATCGGTTCGGACAAAAATTCATCTCGAACTCGGCTGGGGCGCGAAGCATCGCAGCACCGAATGGGACGTTGAATTTGGAGTCGAAGGCGGACGGATCATTAATGTCGAACCTCGATTTCGCGGACTCGAAGTCGTCTCCCCTGCCGAACGTGATTCGGAGGCAGGCGAATCGTTCTACCGATCCAAAGTTCACGAGAAAACGGAACGTTCTGTGAAGTTCGAAACGGTTTCCAATGGCAATGCGACGAACTCAACAAGCGCCACTCAAGGCATGTGCATCGAAGTCGAAATGCCGCGTGGCGGAAAAGTATTCGCGGTGATGAATGGCATTCGCGCTGAACATTCGCTTTCGGATTTGATGCACGGCGCCCGCAGCGGTAGCCTCGATCACACTGACGCCCCAAGCTGGCGCTTCAACCGCGCCCCGAAGCCAGAAGAACTGAACTGGAGTTTCTCATTCGACGATGAAGGAGAAATCGAAGATGAATTTTACTACGTTCGGGTTCGCCAAACCAATGATCAATGGGCCTGGAGTTCGCCCGTATTTTTGCGTTAACCGCCTCTATTTCTTCGAATCATCTGCGCCACCGGCTTTGGCTTGATAAAAAGCACGTCGCACGGATCAACCCAGCCGGTGCGCAGATCGACACGAATCCAGCCTTCGCTGTTCTTTTCGTGAAACCTCACGCCGGAACGTTTGCCGAATTCCTTGAGATCGTATTGCTTCCACGTTTTACCGAGATCGGGTGACACCAGAAATCCGCAGTCGTGAGGCGATGCCGGAGCACAATGGGCGGCGATAATAAAATCGTCTTCGATCATCATGACGCCGATTTCGTAGCCCGGATTATGCATGTTAGTGTGCTTGTCGAGATTGGGAATGTCCTCCGGCTTGCAGTGAAAAATCCCACGATCATACGTCTCGCGAATGGTCTTCGGCCCGTTGGCGTCTGCCGCCCAATAGACTTCACCATCAATGAAATGAATGCCGCCGGATTTGTGGCGAGAATTGGAATTGACCGACACGATTACTTTCCAATCCCACGTGTCAGCTTTCTTGTCGTAGGTGCCGCGCAGCCAATGGCACTCGTTTCCGAAGCCGCGATCGATGTCACCTGAACAGGCGTAAAACGCATTTTCTTCCGGATTGTAGGTCACGCAGTGAAGGTGCCGACAAATCACCGGATTATCCTCCGCCCCAAGCAAAGGATCTTTTTCCAGATCCGTTCCTTTTTCCTGAAACTTCGGATTCTGCCCAAAGGAATAGGCAATCTTCACCGTCTCGCCGTGGTCGGTGGAGTAGTAGATGTTCACCGGTGCAGAGCCGCCGATGACATTCGTGTAATTTCCCCAAACCAATATTTCCTCACCATCGATCTCCCATGTGTGAACGCCGTCGAGCGAATGATAGTAGTGCCCTGGCTTCTCCGGGTCCTTCGGCGTGTGCTCAATGTAATCGCTCCCGTCCAGATCTTTCACGACGATCTGACGATGCGCTTTCAGATTGTCAGTGCTGAGATACAGCTTCGCACCAGTCGCAAAGACGACATTCCCGTTCCCAAGAATGCAGCTGAAATTGACTTCATCCGCATTCGGAAAATCCAGACTGTGCGCCCACGTTTTGCAATTGTCTTCAGAGAGCATGATCTTTCCGTCACCACGGGCGAAGGCTTTATTTTCGTGGTGGGAATCAATATACGGCCCGTCTTTTGGCGCGAGCCGATACCAAAAATGATCTGTCTCGCCGGTTCCATCAGCCGCAGCTTTGAGATCGATCAACCCCGGCAGCGCAATGCTCCCCGCACCCACCGCAGCAGCTGTGGTGGAAATGAAATGACGACGGGAAAAATGGGATGTGGAATCAGAATTCATAACTCAAAGCGTTTGCATCATCATTTAACTCGCGATTCCCAGTTCTTGACCAGATCATTCGTTGGCGCAATCTCGTCGCGCACCTCACGCGACTCCGGCAATCGAGTGGATTGACGTTTTCAGCGGGTAGGCTTCAAGTGTCGGTATGATCAAATCAACGATTCTTGTTCTCTCGCTTTTCCTTGGCCTAGCCGCATCGGCAGACGAAGCCAAATCAATCTTCAACGGCAAAGACCTAACCGGCTGGAAAGTTCACGGCACCGAAAAATGGTTTGTCGAAAATGGCGAACTCGTCTGTGAAAGCGGTCCGGAAGGTAAGTATGGTTATCTTTCCACAGAGAAAACCTACAAGGACTTCGAACTGACCGTCGATTTCAAACAATCAGCCGACGGCAACAGCGGCATCTTTTTTCGCTCTTCGCTCGACGGCACAAAAATCTCTGGCTGGCAGGTGGAAGTAGCGCCTCCAGGTAGCAATTCTGGCGGCGTTTACGAATCTTACGGTCGCGGGTGGTTGATCAAGCCAGGTGCCGAAGAGCAGAAAGCGCTCAAATTTGGTGAGTGGAACACGATGAAAATCCGAGTGGTTGGCGGTCACGTCACGACGTGGTTGAACGGGAAACAGATGATTGATTTGAAAGATGAGAAAATCGGCAAAGCAAATGGCTCGATCGCTTTGCAAATTCACTCCGGCGGCGGAATCAAAGTGAACTGGAAAAATCTGAAAGTGACAGAAATCTCCGAATAGCGGTCGGCGCAAT
>CALAHF010000099.1 GCA_937891465.1 uncultured Verrucomicrobiales bacterium
CTTGTTATGCATCGTAAAAATGATAGGAATTTGCCTTTTCAAGGATTTTTATCGGCGCATCGGTCCTGCCGGGATTGAGGGGGTGCATTCGAGCCGAAGCGAGGCTTTGCGAGCGAAGACAGACGGAGTGCAACGAAGTCAATCCAGTCATCGGTAACCGACGCAGCCCGACTCTCTTCTGCAGCAGCAGAAGCACAAAGAAAAGGGGTCTCCACCAAGATTTGGGGACTGTTCTATTTCGGCAAAGCCTCCCCGTGAGGATAGCGATAATCAGCATCTCCGTCCGTCGATACTTGTTTCGTCGAACCATCTGCGACGGTGTATAGAAAAAGCTTCCCACCGGCATGATAGACGATGGACGCAGCGCCTTTCGTCCATCTTGGATAGGCAAACCACACCGGCGTCCCCTCGTCGTTGGCAAAGGGAATCGCATTGGTAATTGTCCTGTCGACGGCGTTGAAATCAGCAACGTAGAGTGTCCGACCAGGCACGGAATGCTTAAATCCTTTCGTGTACTCAAAGCAAACTTTGGTTTCGTCAGGCGAAAAGCTGACTCGATCAAGCGTTCCCTTCTCTCCCGGTTCGCATTTTACTTTTTCAAATCGAGGAATCCCCCCGGGGTTCGGCGTCATCAGGAAATAGCCGTTCTTCCGTCCAGGAGGCGTGGAGCGAACTAGAATTCGACCATCCATCAAGCAGGTAAATGCCCAGGTATGATATTCCTTTCCGGTCAGAGCCACTTCTTCACCGGGCTTACCACCTACTTTTCCCGCCATCACCTGATAGCCGCGTTTCGTCGGATGCTTTCGATTCCAGATCGGAGTGTTGGATCCATCGCGGGTCCAGGTCTGATTGAAATCGGTATGAGTTCCATCAGTGAGCTGGTGAAGCCCGCAGCCATCGACGTTGATAATGTGAATCGCTGTTTTCCACTTGCTAACATCTGGATCACTCTTCAATCGTCGAAAGAAGACCAACATGTCGCCGGTCTTTGACCAGGAGGGCTTAAAATCCCAGTGACCTGTCGTGAGCGGCTCACCCTCGGGCGTGCCGAGCACATTCACATGAAGTTCACCGTCTTTGTAATAGGATGATCGAAGGCCCGCCGACACCGTATCAGGCGAAGCCAACAACTTCATTTCTTTGAGCCATTGTAAGCTACCCGATTGCCAGGCATCCCACATCGGACCTTTGTATCCGTTCAAACCGTGGCCGCCGGAGGGAAGCTCAAGGTAGGTCGACGGAACTCCCTTCGACTCGAGAGCTTCGTGGAACTGCTTACTGTTGTCAGGAACCACGACTTTATCGTCAAGCGCATGAGCAAGATAAACGGGCGGGGTCTCCTTCGTTACCTGTTTTTCATTGGAAAACCATTCAAGCATTTCGGGAGACGGATCGGGACCGAGAAGATTAGCTCTCGTTCCCCCATGCCCGATCTCACCGAGGCTGATAACCGGATAAATCAAAACGCCAAAGTCGGGGCGCGAGCTGACGCGTTCGATGGGATCGTCCGCGTTCGAGTTACCCGGGTCGAAATGAGTGACAGCCGTGGAGGCAAGATGACCTCCGGCAGAGAAGCCAACGATACCGATTCGACCGGGGGTGATCCCCCATTCCTTCGCATTTGCACGGACCATACGAATCGCGCGCTGTGCATCAATGAGAGGAACGTAAGGGCGCTTCTTAGGAAGCCGATATTCGAGGACGATCCCGGTAATGCCATGATTCACTAACCACGCCGCAATGCCATGCCCCTCTCCTCCCGTGACAAGTCCGCCGTATCCGCCACCAGGACAAATGATCATGGCTGTACCTGTCGATTTTTCCGGTGCAGGTCGATGAATCGTAATGGGAACTTCTATCTCCTCAGTAGCGCCTTTCCTATCGACAGGCGCGCCACCCGACCAGAGCAAAATACGCTCTCCCTTTGTTGAGTCCTGAGAAATTATTTCCGCATAGGGGAAAAGAACTAGAGCCAAAGCGACGACCGTTATTTTTTGGTAGATTTTCATTCTCTTGTCGGATGTAGATTTAGGTCGAAGCAATTTTTTAAAGTTTAGTGCCATTTACTTTTGTCCAAGGGGTAAACGGCCCCATGGCGTGCTGTTTAATCTTTCGTTTCCAAATTTTCATTCCGCAAGTCCCAGAAGGGATGAATGCCGAGTTGTTCCGCCGTGTCGATCGCGATTTCACGATAGGGTTTCAATTCACCGGGCTCCGTCAAGTCAACAAAGACCCGGACGCCAGCTTTAAGAAGCGCCGTCATCCCCTCGTGATCTTCGAGGTCATCAACATCCCGTGGGTATTCGCCGCAGACGATTTGACCGTCTTTGAGCCAGTAACTATTTGGGAATGGTGGTATCATATTCGACTTCAAGGTCATTGGATATTATCAGACTGCGCCGTTGAAATTCCAAAGGAACTCGCAGGCTACTTTCGAAAAGCGGTTAGGAGGTTCCGGATTCAGAAATGAGCCGATAAAGTTCCTGAATGAATCGAACATCTCCTTTGTGTGTTTCTTTATTCATAAATTTTACCCGCCTCTGCCAACGCGCTTTTCACTGCCTCCCGCAATTCCACCGGCTCCAATACCTCAACCTGAGCCCCCCAACTCAGAATCCAGCGTGATATTTCCTGGAAGCCACTCAGCTCCAAAGACATTTCGATCTCGTCAGCAGCTTCGTCTTTAGCGATGATTTCCTGACTCAGGTGCCAGCGCCGCTCTCCAACCATTCGGGCGGCCCAACCGGTGAAACGCAGTCGAATTCGATGATGCTCCTCGCGATACTATTTGCTTTTTCAAGGGTTTTTATCGGCGCGTCGGTCCTGCCGGGATTGAGGGGGTGCGTCTCTTGAATCTCGCGCTTTGAGAGAGATCCGCTTGACCGCGATTGGGAAACCATCACTGATGCCCGCTTGTCGACTTGGCAGTAGGCGCGACGCGTCTATCCGATCTCGCGATTGTCTGCGCGAATTGCCACCGAATGCGGATCCGGGCATCGGCCCGAGGGACTCAAAGGGTAAATTGGAAGCACCTGAGCGACAACTGTGGAAGCCTGTGGACCTCGCCGGACTTGTTCTTACTTTTGTTCTTACTTTTGTTCTTTCTTACGTCATAAACCATTGATAATCAATAAGGTGGAGGCGAGGGGAGTTGAACCCCTGTCCTAATGGCCGTCTAAATAAACGTCTAC
>CALAHF010000100.1 GCA_937891465.1 uncultured Verrucomicrobiales bacterium
GCTGCGGGTCCTCGCCGAGGATGCAGGCTACTTTTTTTATGATTTCACGCTGACGCCGCAGATACTCGTTTTCCCGTTCGAGCGTCTTGATTTCCGCCATTAGGTCCTCGGTCGACGCTCCGGCTCGACCTTTGTCGCCTGCGGCTCCAAAGCTCTCCCCTCCGCTCTGGCCGAGGATACGATTACGTCACGTGCGCCAGCTGTTGACGTTGACTCCAAGTTCGTCCGCTGCTCTGAAGTAACTCAACGGCATCCCTGCGGAACTCTTCTGTGTAGGTTTTTCCTGTGTTTGACATGATGATCTGATTTTTCATGGTCTCAGACCAAGGGCAACGTGTCTACTGTTTCGGGGGAACTTCACAGCGTTGGTAATCTTATAAGACAAAATTAGAAGTTTAAATCCAATGATTGGGATACTGCCTCCCAGCTCCTGAAACTGGCTTGATTCATCGTTCGAACAGGGTTTAGTCGAAACACTATGAAAATCATCGTCGCAGATATCCCTGAAGAGGGCTTGCATCTCAAAGGCCAGTTTGAAACCGACATCTTCGAGTTGTCGGAAGAAGACGATTTCTCGCCGACCCAGGGCGTGCGCTACGATTTGAAGCTGCGCAATCTGGAATCGCTGGTCATGGTTGAAGGCACCCTGTATGCCCTTTTTGAGTCAAAGTGCTCCCGTTGCCTTGCTCCGTTTCCAGTTCATGTGGTGATTCCTGAATGGGAAGTCGATTTTGTGCTCGAAGATGAGGAAGAATCCGGCTTGATCAATCTCGGCGAGCGAATTCGAGAAGATTTGCTGCTGGAACTGCCGTCCTACTTGGTTTGCGAGGAGTTTCTGGCCGAACGAAAGTGTCCCGGAGAAACTTCGGGCCACTTCGAAAGCACCGATCATACGAAAAACCCTGAAACCCAGCAAGCCGATACCTGGGCAGCCCTGGATGGCTTAAATCCCGAGAAAAAAGATTAGAACGTTGACATTTCCTAAACAACGACGTTAATCCCGCCTTCCAATTAGAATTTAACACATGGATCAATGGCAGTCCCAAAAAGAAGAACCTCCAAAATGAAAAAGCGTTTGCGCCGTTCAGGCCAACGCTGGCGCGCAGCAAAATTCAAGACCTGTCCTGAGTGCGACAGTGCCGTACCCTCACACCAGGCATGCCCAAGCTGTGGCTACTATGCCGGTCGTCAGGTACTGGTTGTCGACGAGTTTTAATCTGAGAATTTCTCTAAAAAAGCAAGATTTTGCTTTAATGAATGAGCCACCCTGTGCAGGGTGGCTTTTTTTGTTTTCGTGTATTCCATTTTATGAAAATCGCCGTAGACGCCATGGGGGGTGATAATGCTCCCGAAGCCATCGTTGAAGGAGTCATTCATGCGCTTCAGCAGTTCGATTACATTGAACTGCTTTATCTCGTTGGTGATAAGGAAGCGATTGAGCGGGAGATTAAATCTCACGAATTTGCAGATTCCCGTCTGAAAATCCATCACTGCACGCAAGTAGTGGGAATGGAGGAGTCAGCAGTGAAATCTGTGCGGCAGAAAAAAGACTCTTCAATCAGTCAGGCAGTCAATTTAGTGAAAGAGGGTATTTGTGACGCAGTGGTCAGCGCCGGAAATACCGGAGCTGCAGTTGCTGCAACCTCAATCAAGCTGCGAACACTCCCGGGAGTTGAGCGGGCTGGAATTGCTTCTCCGCTTCCCAACGAATATGGAATCGCCAATATCGTTGATGCTGGCGCCAATGTCGATGCCAAGCCGGCTCACTTGGTTCAATATGCAATCATGGGCGCGGTCTACGCCAAGCATGTTCAGGGCAAGAAAGATCCGATTATCGGCCTGATGTCAGTGGGCTCAGAAGAGGGGAAAGGCACCGATTTCACCCGTGAAGTTTACGATTTATTGAAAAAGACCGATCTGAACTTCAGGGGAAATATCGAAGGGCACGATTTGTTCGAGACTGAGCTTGATGTGATCGTCTGCGACGGTTTTACCGGAAATGTCGTTTTGAAAAGCATGGAAGCGACCGCCAAGGTCATGTTTAAGTGGCTCAAAAAGGACATCAAATCATCGGCGTTTCGGCAACTAGGAGCACTGATGGTAAAAGGAGCTTTCAAAGCAACTCTTGAGCGGGGGAACTACGAAACGTATGGAGGTTCTCCGCTTTTGGGCGTCAACGGAATTTGTATCATTGGACACGGTTCCAGTTCGCCGCGAGCGGTGAAAAATGCCATTCGCGTCGCCGCGGAATCTGTTCGGCACGAGGTGAATCCCCATATCGAAGAGGAGATCGCCAAGTATTCGGGCCTTTTGTCCTGATTTGTCGTTTTAAAGATTTTCGTTTCAAAGGCTTGTCCAATCGGAACATTGCGATACGATCCATTTTCCAAATATCATGTCTGCCGCCGATTCACCAGCAAGCCAAGGCTCGAAACTACCATCCAACGTTCGCATCGCCGGAACGGGAAGTTATCTGCCGGAGAAAATTCTGACGAATGCGGAACTGGAAATCCTTGTCGAAACTTCAGACGATTGGATCACCAGCCGGACGGGAATTAAAGAGCGGCGCATCGCTGCTGAAGGTGAATTGACCAGCCACCTTGCTGCCAAAGCGGCCGAAAAAGCCCTCGAACAGGCAGGTATCGAAGCGGCTGATGTTGAACTGATCATTGTCGCAACGATTACTCCCGACACGCTGACTCCGGCAACGGCCTGTTATGTTCAGCAACATTTGGGAGCATTGAAATCGGTTGCGTTCGATGTGTCAGCGGCCTGTTCTGGGTTTTTATATGCCCTCGAACTCGCCCGCCACAGCGTCGGCGCAGGGGCTTTCAAAAATGCCGTTATCATTGGTGCTGAAAAACTCAGTGCTTTCGTGAATTGGAAAGACCGCAATACGTGCGTGCTTTTTGGTGATGGAGCCGGTGCAGCGGTGTTGGTTCCATCGGAAAACGGCGATGGTAGAATTCTATCATCTCATCTCGGAACTGACGGTGCCCAGGCTGAACTGCTCAATATTCCCGGCGGAGGAGCCGCTTGTCCGATCACGATCGAAAACGCTGATCAAAATCTCGCGGTTTTGTCAATGCAAGGCCGTGAAGTTTTTAAGCACGCGGTGAACGCCATGCGCCGTGCAAGCGAGCAGGCCATCGAATCTGCCGGTTTGACCGCTGCTGACATTTCATTAGTCATTCCGCATCAGGCCAATATTCGAATTATCGATGCCGTCGTCGAACGAATTGATATCGATCCAAAAGACGTATTCATCAACGTTGATAAATACGGTAACACTTCAGCAGCCGCTGTCGCTATCGCCCTCGACGAAGCCAATCGTCAGGGCCGAATCAATTCCGGCGACAAGATTCTGCTCGTCGCTTTCGGTGCCGGCCTGACCTGGGCCAGCGCAGTGATCGAGTGGTGATTTTCTTGAACTCGAATTTCACGAACAGACAGGGTTAGCTCATCGAACACACCCTATTGGATCGAAAAAACTCAATCTTGGGGAACCGGTTTGCTGCGCCAATGACCGCGCGACCATCGGATCGCAAATAGCAAGGCGACGATGAACACGTTTGTCAGCAACAAGGTCCAGGCTCCGTAAGAGTTGGTCTGGAAAAAGAAGAGGACGAGAATCACGCCTCCGCCTCCGAGAATTACGATACTGCAAATGAGACTTACGGTTGAAGGCCACCGATTGTCTTCAGTGGCGCACAATGCATGATCGTAGGTGCTGTAAGTTGCGTAAATAAGGAGAAAAATCGGTATAATGAAGGCGAGCGCGAGGCACAATCTGATTTGCTCGGGGTCTTTTGCGAACATGTGGATGATGGGTTCTTTGAAAATGTAGAACCCCAATCCTGCAATGAGAGCGTAGGTGATGGTGACGAGGAGAGCGGAAAATCTCCAGCGGTCGGCCTTTGCGATTTTATTGGTGCCGATGGCTTTGGCGATCAACGGAACGCTGGTCGTCCCGACGCTGTCGAAGGCGAGGATGAAAATATCTAGAATCGAGATCAATACAGCGGCGGCGGCAAGATGAACCGGTCCAAATTGACCGATGATCCAAATCAAAACCACATTCCAGACGAATTCATCGATGGTCTGACGCCAACCAATGGGATGGCCTTCCTTCACCACGGTCTTGAAATTTGACCATCGGGGAATTGCCAGGCGGGAATGGTATTTTCGAAACGATTTTGGGATGGTGAAAAGTAACAGCGCTGAAAAGGCCATCACGATCGAGCTTATGACCAGCGACCAAGCAGCGCCTTCAATCCCCATTTGAGAGAACCCAAAGTTTCCCAGGGTGAGCGAGTAATTACAAAGGACGTGTGTCACCAATGCGAGGGCAGCGACCAACATTGGTAAAAACGACCTATGAATCGCGATGAAGAAATGGAGCACCGCCCAGGCCACCAACTGAAAAATGGTCGAAACCAACGCAATTCGGATATAGATGATTTCGAGCGTTCTGAGTTCATTGTCGTGGCCGAACAGACTCATTAAAAAGGGCGTTGCGAAATACATCAGCAAAACGCCGGAGCCGCAGATCACGGAAAACCAAATTCCCTGCCACGTGTAACAGCCGCTCGCGGGAAACCAGCGGCGTCCGTTCGTCTTTGCGACGAGTGAATTCACTGCAAAAAGGGTTCCCATTCCAAAGCTGAGAAACATAAGGAGCATCACATATCCCGTTGCCCAGGCGGCTTGATGTAAAAACCCGATTTGTCCTAAAAAATAGGTATCAGATGAAAACCGGAGGGATAACAGGATGAGGGTGATCGCATTCGGCCACGACGCGCCGAGAAGAATCCGAATTTGGAGCTTCCATAATCCCAATTCTCTTGATTTTTTAGGAGATTTTTGGTCTTCTGCCACGGTTCACACGTTTGATCGAACGCTTTTAAAAGTCATGAAAGTTGGCCTTATTCAAAATTCAGCTTCCGTTAAGGTCGATACAAATATCGAGAAATCGATCACTTTAATTCGGTTAGCCGCAGAAAAGGGGGCGCAGATCATATGTTTGCAGGAATTGTTCGCGTCGCAGTATTTCTGCCAAACCTGCGAATCAGGTCCGTTTCAACTCGCCGAAACGCTGGAATCCAGTTTTGTGCGGCAGTTTCGGGATCTCGCGGCCGAGCTCGAAATCGTGTTGGTGCTTCCATATTTCGAAAAGCGGGCGGAAGGGATCTTTCACAATTCGGCGGCAGTGATTGACGCGGACGGTTCGATTGCGGGGCATTATCGGAAAATGCACATCCCAAATGATCCGCAGTTTTACGAGAAGTTCTATTTCACACCGGGCGATACCGGATACGATTCGTTTCAAACCCGCTACGGAAAAGTGGGTGTCTGCATTTGTTGGGATCAGTGGTTCCCCGAAGCCGCGCGTCTGACTGCGTTGACCGGGGCGCAGATCATTTTCTATCCCACCGCGATTGGCTGGCATCCCGATGATCTGGAAGTTGAAGGGCTTGCCGAGAGTCAGCTCGATGCCTGGCGAGTCGTGCAGCGTGGTCACGCCGTGGCCAACAGTTGTTTTGTGGCGGCGGCAAATCGGTGTGGAACTGAAAGCAGCCCTGATCCAAATGACAAGCCGATTCAATTTTGGGGGCACAGCTTCATTGCTGATCCGTCCGGGACGTTGCTGGCTGAGGCTGGCGACGAAGACGAAGTTGTGATTGCAGAAGTTGATTTGGATTCGATTGCCGAGCGTCGTCGGATGTGGGGATTTTTCCGGGATCGTCGAATTGACAGTTACGATAGAATTTCCACTCATGGTTCTGAAGTTTCCAGCTAACCCATTTTGAAAACAGAATTTTCAGATCGTCGTTTGCCGGCAGAGTGGGAGCGCCACGAAGCGACCTGGTTGAGCTGGCCGAATCTGGACGGCGAGAGTTTCGAATTCGGGCTCGATGTGATTCGGGAATCGATGCTGGAAATTGTCCGCGCGCTCATTCCCGGCGAAGAAGTGTGGATCAATTTCACATTGCCCGAAGAACGGATGTGGTTGGAAGCGCAGCTTTCGGAGTTCGAGCGCTCTCGAATTCGGTGTTTTGAAGACGTGGCATTTCGTGAACCGTATCTCCGCGACAACGGCCCGACCTTCGTTTTAGAAAATGGAAATCAGGATTTAATCGGTGTGAAATGGGAGTTTGATGGATGGGGCGGCAAATACCCGCCCCATGATTTGGACAACACAACCGGACTGGCGATGGCTGAAGCCGCCGGATTTCCGATCGAGAAAACGGGGATTATTTTCGAAGGCGGAGCAATCGAGTCCGATGGTGCGGGAACGATTTTGGTTTCTGAAACGTGTTTTTCAGCTCGGAATCCGACACTAACGAAAGACGACGGGGAACGTATTTTGCAAAAGCACCTGGGCGCCAAAACGATTCATTGGTTGCAGTGCCCCCATGTTCCAGGAGATGACACTGATGGTCATATCGATGTGACAACCCGGTTGATTGGTCTGGAAGCGCTCGTGGTTTCGAGAATTCCTGAGTATCTAGAGCAGTTGGCTGATATTGGATATCGTCTTATCGAGCTGCCGGTTGCCAAGTCGGGAACCCACAATGATCGCGATATCGAAACGCCAGCGACTTACGCAAATTTTTACATCGGAAATGAAACCGTGCTAGTTCCAGTTTTTGAGCAATCGACTGACGATGAAGCATGCTCAATTCTGGCAAAGTGCTTTCCGGATCGAACCATCACCCCGATTGCGGCAAACGAAATCATCAAAGGGCAGGGCGGAATCCATTGCCTCACTCAGACGATTCCCCAAAGAGCGCCGCGGAGTTGATTTTAGGACTCGAGGCCGTGAGCTTTCACAATCCAGTTCGAAATGTAGCCTTTGTATTCCGCTTTTTTGGCATGGGAAAGATGGCGGAACCCATGGATCAGCTTTCGGCACTCGGGAGACCCGCAGCCGCACTCCATTGACCAGTCATGATCTTCCGACATATCATAATCCCAACAGAGTTCTTCGCCCTCTTTGATGTCTCGCATGGCCACAATGTCGAAATCGCCATGAATTCCACAATTCGGTGAACACGCGTGATTGAGCTTGTTGGCGATGCTCTTGGAATTTCGAGCCCGGTCGGGACCAAACGTGATTGGGTAATTCAAGATTTCTTCCGGGAAATCGTCATTCGTTTCGCCGCAGTAAATTTCGCCATCGAAACTGGCGATCAGCTCATCCTTTTTGATCGGTCCCGTCGCAACGACTCCGAGTCCAAATTTGTGTTCGACGACTTTTGCGTTGGGATGGCTCATTTTCGAATCGATAGGGTCTGTTTGGCGAATTAATAAAGGTACGTTCGAAACGCCTTTTTGAATCAACAGGGTCTGTTCGATGAACATACCCTGTTGGTTCGTGAACCCCATTGATTGATCTGATTCAGCTTAGGCGAAAAGATAGCCGGAGCGAAAGGGCTTTTTATCAAAATCTGTTCAAACCTCGGTTTTTGAACCCTAAAATTGGAAAATCCCGAAATGCGATTTACCTCAATTTTGATTAAGAAACACTAAAATTCTAACTATTCCAAAAGTCATGGAATGGTTAAAATTTAGGTCATATTTAGGTCATAATTGGGGGCTGACTTTTTGGCGTGGAACGTGTAGGGATTCAATGGATGGGTCTGTCAGAAGACTCATTCGCAAAGTAGTTGAAGGATTGGAAAGGCTGCGCTTTGGTGCGCGTTTTTTCAGTCCCCCTCGTATTATTTCCCGTACAAATATCATGTCTCAAGCTGAACAGCCCACTCGTGAGCCACTCGCTATCGTTGGAATCGGATGCCGCCTTCCTGGTGGTGTTTCGGGTCCTGATTCCTTTTGGAATCTTCTGATGGAGGGGAAGTCAGGAATCGTTCCGGTTCCTGAAGATCGTTGGAACCGAGAGCGTTGGCATCACAACAACGTCGAGATTCCGGGCAAGATGATCACAAAGTGGGGTGGTTTTATCCACGACCACGATCAATTTGACGCTCAGTTTTTCGGTATTTCCCCGCGCGAGGCGCTGCGAATGGATCCACAGCAACGTTGGTTGTTGGAAACAGCGTATGAGTCGCTGGAAGATGCGGGAATTCCTGCGCCATCGCTTCGTGGTCATGATGTGGGAGTGTTTGTGGGCATCGCATCGAATGATTATGCAAATGTGGCGCAATCAGATCCGAAAAATGTCGATGTGCACACGAACTCGGGTTCAACGCTCTCGATCGCGTCGAACCGGATTTCGTATTTGATGGATTTTAAAGGACCGGCTGTATCGGTTGATACGGCTTGTTCTTCGGCGCTGGTGGCGATCAATTTGGCTTGTGAAAGCATCTGGTCTGGAATGTCGGAAATGGCGTTGGCTGGTGGTGTGAACGCGCTGTTGACTCCTGATGCGTCGATTGGTTTCTCGAAAGCGACGATGCTTTCGCCGACGGGGCAGTGTTTTGCGTTTGATGACCGTGCGAACGGTTATGTGCGCGGAGAAGGGGCCGGAATGTTCGTAATCAAGCCGCTTTCGAAAGCGCAGGCGGACGGAGACCGGGTTTATTGCACGATTAAGGCAGCAGTGATCAACCAGGATGGTCACACGTCTTCGATGACGGTTCCCGGTGTCGAGACGCAGGCGGAGATGCTTCGGATTGCCTACAAGCAAGCAGGGATGGTGCCTAAGCAAGTGCGTTACATGGAAGCACACGGAACGGGAACGCCTGTGGGTGACCCGATCGAGACGCGTGCGCTGGGAATGATTCTTTCGCAGGGACGTGACGAAGGCGACACGTGTTTGATCGGTTCAGTGAAGACGAATGTCGGTCACCTCGAGTCCGCTTCCGGTGTGGCTGGTTTGTTGAAAGCGGCGCTGGTTCTGTATCACGATACGGTTCCAAAGAACCTGAATTTCAAGAATCCGAACCCGAACATTCCGTTTGATGAGTTCAAACTGGAAGTCGCGACGGAAAATCAACCGCTTCCGCACCTCGATGACTTTCTGCCAGTTACGGCGGTAAACTCGTTTGGTTTTGGTGGAACGAACTCACACATTGTGTTGGAGGGAAGTCCTGATCAATACGGTCCTACGAAGAAGGAGGTTTCAACAGCGCCAGTCGTTAAAAAGGCGGATCGTCCGGTTATGTTGCCGATTTCGGCGCGGACGGACGAAGGGTTGCGCCAGATGGTTGCTCGTTATCGTCGCTTTTTGCGGGCGAATGATACCGATGATTTGGGTGATATCGCAGTTGCGGCTGGCGAGCATCGCGAGCAAATGGAGTCAAAGTTGACTGTTTTGGGCAATACTCGTGACGAGATTTGTCATGATTTGACGGAATGGTTGGCGCTGAATCCAAGCGACAACATTATCACAGGAAAAGCGGGTGCAGAAGCTCATCCACTCGTTTTTGTATTCACAGGGCAGGGCGCCCAGTGGTGGAAAATGGGTCAGGATTTGATCAAACGGGAGCCGGTTTTTCGTGGAGTTTTGGAAGAAATCGACGTTCACCTGAAGCCATTGGCTGGATGGTCGTTGATTGATGAAATGACGAAGGACGAGGAGTCTTCGCAGATCAACAAGACGAACATTGCGCAGCCTGCGATCTTCGGTTTGCAGATTGCTTTGGCGGAGCTGTGGAAGTCATGGGGCGTTGAGCCTTCTAAGGTTGTCGGTCACTCCGTTGGTGAAGTTGCTGCGGCCTATGTCGCTGGGATTTACACGATGGAAGGCGCTGTGAAGGTGATTTATCATCGTTCACGGTTGCAGGATCAGACGGGCGGAAACGGCAAAATGGTTGCGGTTGGTTTGTCTGCTGCTGAAGCGAAAAAAGCGATCGGTGAGTATGCTGATAAAGTTCAAGTTGCGGTAATTAACTCGCCAGGAATGGTGACGATAGCAGGTGATACCGAGCCTTTGAAAAAGGTGATCGAGCCGCTCGAAGAGGCTGGGAAATTTGTCCGCTGGTTGCGGATTGACTACGCGTTCCACACACATCAGATGGATCCGATCAAGACGGAGTTGCTTGAGGCGCTGAAGGACATCAAGCCGATGGCGTCGAAGATTCCGTATATCTCGACAGTAACCGGTGGAATTTTTGATGGAACGAAAGTCGACGGTGATTATTGGTGGCAGAACGTTCGCGAAGCGGTGCTGTTTTCACCCGCGATTACTGGTCTGATTCGTTCAGGTGAAGATTCATTTCTGGAGCTGGGACCACACCCGGCGTTGCAGAATCCGATCACAGAATGTCTCTCCGAGCAGTCTCGCAAAGGGGTTTATTTCTCAAGTCTGATGCGGAAAACGGACGAGTCCGTTCAGATGCTGACGAATCTCGCGAAGATGCAGCAGCATGGTTACGAGATTGATTGGAATGCCGTAAACCAGGCGAGCGACAAGTTTGTGAAACTGCCGAATTACGCGTGGCAGCATGAGAAATTTTGGCTCGAAAGCGACGAAGGTGAGTACTGGCGTTGCGCTCCATACGAGCACCCGTTACTTGGGTTGCGTCAGACTGCGCCGAAGCCGACATGGCGCTTTGAGTGTGATCCGCGTTATTACACATGGCTCGACGACCACCGTTTCTGGGACTCTGTTGTATTCCCGGCCTCCGGTTATGGTGAAATCGGCTTGGCCGTTGCTCGCAAGATGTTCCCCGGCGAAAACTATGTCGTTGAGGAGTTGGAGATGAAGAAAGCGCTCTTCGTGACCGAAGCGAAAGTGCCAACGGTTGAAGTCGTTTTTGATCCAGACACTCGCGTGTTCCAGATTTGGTCATCGACTGATACCCGCAAGGACTGGGAGCTAAATTCTCAAGGAGTTCTCCGCAAGCAACCCGTTCCAATTCAAACGGCGCCGGTTGATTTCGAGAAAATCAAAGCGCGAATGGAAGACCATTTCACGCACGACGAATATTACACCGACTACGAAGATGCCGGTTACCAGTTCCAGCCGTTATTCAAGCACCTTCAGGAAGTTTGGCGGACGAACGACGAGGCGTTTGCGGAAATCGTAGCACCCGATGGGCTTCACGATTCAATTCCGGATCATCACGTTCACCCCGCTGTTCTCGACGCGTATTTTCACGTTGTGAAGGGTGGTCAAGTCACCCCTCCGGGAGCGAAAGGTTCCGATTACTTTTACCTGCCAGCAGCGATTGGATCAATCCGGATGTATTCGGATAATCCTCCGTTGCGTGTGTTTGGACACGCCAAAGTCGATACGTCGAATGACCGCGAATACATCAAAGCGGACATCGATATTTATGACGAGGACGGAATGATGGTTGCCCAGGTCTTTGGCTTCCGAGCTGACCGCGTGGAGCAAAGCGATGGAGATGACATCGACAAAGCCGTTTATCAGCCTTCGTGGGAAATTGCCCGTTTGAAAGGGACTCGCGTGGAAGGTTCCGCGAAGTTACCTGATCCCAAGGAAATCGTGACTGCTGCGAATTCAGTCATGGCAGAGCTCTATGAAGAGCGCCAGCTGAACGAGCACTACGATAAGTTCATGCCGTTGATCGATCAGGCATCGCGTCAGTTTATCGTAAACGCATACTACGAACTCGGCTGGGAGCCGAAGGTTGGCGACAAGATCGAAATCCCCGAGCACATGCGTGCGCTCGATATAGCGGATCAGCATGAGCGTTTGGTTTATGGTCAGCTTACTGCTTTGGAAGAAGGCGGTTGGCTGAAGAAAGCAGGCGAAGAGACGTGGGAGATTGTAAAAGTTCCTGAGTTAATCGACGCCGTTGCGTTGCTTGACCATCTTTCTGCAGAGCTGCCGCGATTTGACTCTGAGGTTGAACTTCAGCGTCAGGCTGGACCAAACTTGGCAGGCGTTTTGACTGGAACCTACGATCCCGTTGAGGTTCTTTTCCCCGGCGGTTCATCAGAAATGATGGAGCGCTTCTATCGTGAAGGTGCTGACTTTCCTGTGCTGAATGGTCAGGTTCTCGCAGCGCTCGAACGAACTGTAGCTGATTTGCCGAAGCGCCGTGCGATTCGTGTTTTGGAAATCGGAGCCGGCACCGGTTCGCTGACCCAGCGGATTTTGCCAGCGTTCCCGGCGGACCGCACCGAATATCTCTTTACGGATACCGGTCCGCTTTTCGTAGCGAACGCAAAAGACAAGCTGGGCGAGCAGTTTCCGTTTGTTGAATACAAGATGTTCGATTGTGAAAAGGATCCTGCGGATCAGGGAATCGAACTTCACAATTACGATATCGTCCTCGCGTCGAACGTAATTCACGCGACGGCGGATTTGAAGCAAACTCTGAATGTGGTTCAGCGCTGCTTGGCGCCGGACGGAATCTTCATGTTCGTTGAAGTGACCTGGCGTCGTGCGCCGCTCGACAACGTATTTGGTCTGCTTCCAGGCTGGTGGCGTTTTACCGACACCGATCTCCGTGAGCGTTCAGCATTGTTGTCGCGTTCACGTTGGGAGTCATTTCTCACAGAGTGTGGTTACCGTGATGTCACAAGTTTCATTTCTTCTCCGAAACCGGAAGAAGATCAGGAAGCGTGCTTGATTGCTCGTGCACCCAACCCGGTTGAGGTTCCTGAAGAACCAGCCGAAGAAGACGCAGATGCCGAAGTTGCTGAAATCATCGGTGACGAAGATGTAGAAAAACTCGAAGTCTATCTTGTCATGTCGGATTATTCCGGCGTTGGCAAAGCCCTTGAAGTCGCTCTCGAAGAACGTGGCGTTAAAGTCATTCTCACCGGTGGTTACACTGCTGAAGTTGAGGAACGCATTAACGAACTGGATTCCGATGGCGAAACCACTCGGGTAATTGTTCATGCGCTTTCGCTTGATCACCCTCGTGCTGACAAGCTTGATGCTGAGGCATTGAACCGTGCTCAGGATACCGGAGTGCGTTCCGCTCACAATTTGGTGAAAATGATCACCGCTCGCGAATGGGATTCGAAGCCCAAGTTGTTTTTCCTCACCCGTGGCGCAATGCCTGTGGTGGCAAATGATCAGATGGAAGGCTTGGCGTCTTCTCCGATTACTGGATTACTTCGTGTTGCGGTAAATGAATTTCAGGATTTCCAGTGGACTCAGATCGATCTCGATCCAAGCGGTTCCGAGCACGAACTGCAGGATCTCGCGGATGAAATCCTCATGTCTGATCGGGAGCCGGAAGTTGCTTTCCGTGGCGATCATCGTTACGCGCGTCGCGTTCACCGGATCAAATCCGAGGAACTCGAGCCGCTCACCAAAAATGCTGTTTTGGAAAATGGCGATGTGCTTCCATATCGTCTCCAAATCGACAAACCGGGTATTCTCACCAATCTCAGCCTGAATCTCACGACTCGCCGCGAGCCGGATCCAGACGAGATTGAGATCAAGATCAAGGCGGGCGGTATTAACTTCCGCGATGTCATGAAGGCGCTCGGAATGTATCCGGGTAACCCAGTCGACGTGAAATGGTTTGGCGATGATTTCTCTGGTGAAGTCGTTCGTGTTGGCTCAAACGTCAAGGATCTGAAAGCTGGCGACAACGTCGTCGGAATGGCGCCGTATTGTTTCCGCAGTTTTGTAACGGTTCACCGCAATATGGTGTTCCGGAAGCCGGATACGATGTCGCATGCTGATGCCGCGACGCTCCCAACGGTTTTCCTCACGACGCATTACGCGATGAACGAGCTTGCTCGGATGCGTAAAGGTGAGCGAATCCTCATTCACGCCGGAACGGGTGGTGTGGGTCAAGCTGCGATTCAGATTGCGAAGCACCTCGGTCTCGAAATTTTCTCAAGTGCAGGTTCGCCGGAGAAACGTCAGTTGTTGGCGGATCAAGGGGTTGATCACATTCTCGATTCGCGCTCGCTTGATTTCGCGGATCGTATCATGGAGATCACGAACGGCGAAGGAGTTGATGTCGTTTTGAACTCGCTTGCGGGTGATTTCATTCCGAAAAACTTCAGCGTTCTCCGGACGTTTGGTCGTTATCTCGAAATCGGTAAGATCGACGTTTACGGAAACTCGAAGATCGGTCTTGAGCCCCTCAGAAACAACATCTCGCTTCACATCATCGATCTGGCCCAGCACTTGCAGGACAAGCCGGAGTATGTGGCCGAGATGTTCTCCGATCTGGAGAAGATGTTCTACGACGAAGTTTACAAGCCGCTTCCAAACAAGATATTCCCAATCACGGATGTGATTGGCGCATTCCGCTACATGGCGGCTGGCAAACACGTTGGTAAAAACGTCCTCGATTTTGATGTTCCTGAAGTCATGGTCGGACCTGCGACCGAAGAAGGTCACAAGTTCAATGCCAACGGAACTTACCTTATCACTGGTGGGGCAGGGGGCTTTGGTCTCGAACTTGCTGGTTGGATGGCGAAAAACGGGGCGCGTCACTTTTCTCTGATGAGCCGAAGTGGTCCAAAAGACGATGTGCTCGACAAGATTGCGGCACTCCAAAAACTGGGTTGCACCATTATCGATGCCCGGGGTGATGTCACCAGTCGCGAAGCGATTGACAAAGTCGTTGCTGAAATTCAGGCTACTGATTTCAAGCTCATCGGTGTGATTCACGGTGCCATGGTTCTCGATGACGAATTCATTGTCGAACTCGACGAAGAGCGTTTCGACAACGTGCTTCTGCCGAAAATGCTCGGTGCCTGGCATCTCCATCAGGCGACGCTCGGCATTCCGCTTGAACACTTTATCTCTTTCAGTTCGTTCTCCGCCGTTATTGGTGCGGTGAAGCAGTCGAACTATAACGCAGGAAACTGTTTCCTCGATCAGATTGCTTACTACCGTCGAGGTCTGGGACTTCCTGCGCTCACCTTCAATTGGGGTGCACTTACCGGAGCTGGTTTTGTTGAACGAAACGAGAAGACCAAAGATTACCTCAAGCTCGTCGGACTCGGTTCGACGGACATGGATGAAACGCTCAAGCTTTTCTCCGATGGTATTCCAACGGCCGCGACTCAGCTCAGCTGTGCCCGGGTTGATTGGATCTTGCTCGCTCGACTCAGCCCAAGTGTGGGTCAGACGAAGATGTTTGAAAGCGTTGTTCCACGCAGTTCCGGATCTGGTGGCGATTCCATGGCCGCTCGGATCATGGAAGCCGCTCCCGACAAGCGGATGGCGATGGTCGAAGATGTCATCGCCGCTCAGGTCGGTGCCGTTTTGGGAACCGATTCGACTAAGATCGACAAAGACACACCGCTTACGAATCTTGGCCTCGACTCGCTCATGGCGATCGAATTGGTCAACCGTATCGAAGACAAGATAGGCATGTCTATGCCAATGGGGTCTGTTTTGAACGGTCCAAACATTCGCGATCTGTCGCGTCCTGTCTTGGAACAGCTGATTGATGCCGCTGGCGACGAAGCCGTCGGTTCAGCCGCTGGAAGCTCCGATCTGGTTGAGTTCGAAGTCACGGGCGAGATGCCTGCGAAGTTCCCGCTTTCCGAAGGTCAACGCGCTCTATGGTTCCTCAATCGTTTTGCGCCGAATTCCTCAGCTTACAATCTGATTTTCTCAGGGAAATTCACGCCGTTGCTCGATATCGACGCGATGAAGAAAGCCTTCGCGCTTCTCTTCGAACGTCATCCCGAACTCGACGTTACGTTTGTAACTGAGAATGGCGAGCCGTTCCAAATCATGCAAACCGGTCGCTCCGTCGATTTCCGGGAGCACGATTGCACCAGCCTGAACGACACCCAGCTCAAAGATCTCATCAGCGAGCATGCCAACCGTCCGTTCAATCTCGAACGCGGACCGGTGGTTCGGCTCGAGCTTTTCCGCACTGCTGATGAAGCCCATGTTGCTTTGCTCAGCATGCACCACATCATTTCCGATGCATGGTCCATCGCAGGACTCATGCAGGATCTCATCGAATACTACTTCTCGATGAAAGCCGGCCGCACGCCGCAGGTCGAGCCGATCCCGGCAAGTTACTACGATTTCGTGAACTGGGAGAAAGCCCACCTCGAAAGTCCCGCTGGCGAAGCGATGTTCGATTACTGGAATGAAAGTCTCGCCGGTGCGCCGTTGACTCTCGATCTCCCGACTGATCGTCCGCGCCCAGCCGTGCAGACGTTTAACGGAGATACCCACGGATTCAAGCTCGACGAAGATCTCACCGAAGCGATCACCGAGCTTTCAAAAGCTCACAGCGCTACGCTTTTCACGACGACGCTCAGCGCGTTCGAAATTCTCATGCACCGTTACTGTCAGCAGGATGACCTCGTTATTGGGGTTCCGCTTGCCGGACGTTCGCAGCCCGATCTGCAGAATATAGTTGGCTACTTCATCAACCCTGTTCCAGTTCGCTCGACGGTCGATGACGACCCAACCGTAGCTGCTTACCTCGAACGCAATCGCGATCAGGTGAACGGTGCGATTGAAAACCAGCAGTACCCGCTCTCGAAAATGGTCGACCGACTCAAGGTCCCTCGCGATCCAGGTCGTTCTCCATTGTTCCAGGTCAGCTTCTCGATGGAGCGTATCCCGGGCATGGACGAACAGGGTATCGCCGTTTTCCTCATCGGTCAGGGCGGACACAAGTTCCACGTTGGTGATTTGACGATGGAAACGATCGACCTGACAACTCGTCAGGCGCAGTTCGAAATCACCCTCGTGGTTGAAGAAGCTGGCGGAAACCTCTTCGGTTGCTGGCAATACAACCGCGATCTGTTCGATGCGGAAACCATCGCTGAACTCAGCGATCTCTACGAACAAGTCCTCCGCGGCATGGTCGCTGATTCATCCGTGAAAATTTCAGAGATCAATCTGCTTTCAGAAAAAGATGCGCAAACTCTGCTCGTCGATCGCAACGCAACTGCGGCCGCTTACCCAAGCGACAAGTTGCTTCACGAGCTCGTGGCCGACGGCGCTGCGAAGAACGACGAAACCGCTGCTCTCATTTGCGGAGACGACCGTATCACTTACGGCCAGCTCAATCGTCATGCCAACGGCATCGCCAAGAAGCTCATCGCCGAAGGCGTGAGTGTTGGTGAAAATGTCGGTGTGCTCGTGAATCGCTCACCTGAGATGATCGCCGGATTACTCGGTGTGTTAAAAGCAGGTGCGACCTACGTGCCGCTCGATCCAGAATTCCCAGTCGAGCGTCTTACCATGATGCTCGAAGACGCCGCACCGAAAGTGCTGCTCACCGGCGGTGAATCCGCTCCGGCTGGAGCTTGGAAAACGCTCGAAGTTTCAAGCCTCGAGCCGACGGCCGATCCACCAATTGTTTCAGGCGTCACGCCGGATTCACTGGCCTACATCATTTACACTTCCGGTTCGACCGGAACTCCAAAAGGCGTGGAAATTCCTCACAAAGCAGCGGTCAACTTCCTCACTTCAATGCAGTCGAACCCCGGCCTTACCGCTGAAGATCGCCTGCTCGCAGTCACAACCCTTTCGTTCGATATCTCCCTGCTCGAAATGTTCCTGCCGCTCATCAGCGGTGCGAAAGTCATCATTGCCGACAAACAAGACGTCAAAGACGGTCGTCGTTTGGCTAACTTACTGCACGAAGAAGACATCACTGTCATGCAGGCGACTCCTGCGACGTGGCAGATGCTTCTCGATTCCGGTTGGGAAGGGAAATCCGATCTCCGCATCTTCTGCGGTGGTGAAGCGCTCAAACGCGACCTCGCCAACGTGCTCGTGAATTCCGCCAAAGAAGTCTGGAACCTCTACGGTCCGACCGAGACCACCGTGTGGTCAACCGTCGATCGCGTGGTGGAAGGTGAAGGCACCGTAACAATCGGAAAGCCGATCAACAACACTCAAATTTACATACTCGATGCCAATCACAATCCAGCCCCCGACGGTTTCACCGGCGAACTCTGGATCGGCGGCGACGGCCTCGCTCGCGGTTACCGCGGCCAGTCCGATCTCACGAACGAAGCATTTCAGGAAATTTCGATCCAACAGGGTACGTTCAACGAATCAACAGGGTCTGTTCGTGAAGCCCATCACGTAGCAGCGAGCGTGAGCAAGCAGAAGCAGAGCCCAGCCGCCAAAGCCCAACCGCAACGTCTCTACCGCACCGGCGACCTAGCCCGCTACAACCGCGACGGCATTCTCGAATGCCTGGGCCGAATCGACCACCAAGTAAAAGTAAGAGGCGTCCGGATCGAGCTAGGCGACATCGAAGCCCAACTCGCCGCCCACCCGCTCATCAGCCAGGCCGTTGTCGCAAAGCGCGAAGACCTCCCAAGTGGCGAAGGTCTCGTTGCTTATTTGATCACCAATACCGGCGATCTTCCTGACATCACCGATCTTAGGAATTACCTCGGCGAAAAACTTCCGGCCAGCTACATCCCGGTGCACTTCATGCGTGTCGACGAATTTCCGCTGACCCCAAACAAGAAGATAGACCGAAAACGTCTCCCAGCTCCCGCTATCGGCGGCGGCACGAGCGGCGAGAAAATCGATCCACGCACCCCGACCGAACAGAAGTTGTGGGACATTTTCCACCACCATTTCGAGACGGAAGACTTCGGCGTCACCGATAACTTCTTCGAAATGGGCGGCGATTCCCTGCTCGCGCTTCGCATCGTGGTCGAGACGAGTGAGGCCTTCAATCGCGAAGTCCCTGTCGACGCCTTCCTGCGTTTCCCAAGCATCGAACAACTCGGGAAATACCTCGAATCTGCCGAGTCACAAACGGCCAGCGAATCCACCGATTCCGCTGACCAACCAGACATCGACGATCTCGATCACATCGAAGTCGCCTTCTCCGGAGGCGATCTTCCAGAACTCGACGCCGTTGCGCTGACCTACATTCCAGAAGGGCTCGCCAGCATCGCCGGCGTTCCCCGCGAAGACGTCGTCGAGAAATGGTTCAATGGAAAACCACGACTAACAAACGTTTACAAAATCCCAGCCGGAAGCGAAGCATCCGGCCCCGATATCCAAGATCCAATATCCAATATCGGCGCGAAGCGCCCCGCCGGAACAATCGGCGTGGTCGTAATCCCCTGCTTCGAGATCGATTTCTACAAAGATCCTCAAGGCGTCAAAACTCCAATCATCGAAGCGCTCGAACTCGCCGCCAAAACCGGCGCGAAGAACGTTTCCCTGACTGGCGTGATTCCATCAGCTACCAACCACGGCCGTGACATCGCAGGCTGGATCAAAGATCGCACCGATCTGCCAGCCATCACTACAGGTGATGCAACCCGTGCCGCAACCATCGCGAAAAGCGTCGAAGGTGCCCTCGATAAATCCGGCCGCACCATGGACAGCGAAGTCCTCGCCGCAGTTGGTCTCGGTTCCATCGGATTCGGCACCCTCAAGCTCACGCTCGACGTCCTGCCGCATCCGAAACGTCTCATCTTGTGTGATCCGTATCAGAACGACGAACAAATGGTCCGCATCCGCGACGAAGTCCGCGAAGCTGGTTACACCGGCGAAATCGCTATCGTCGCAAACGGCGGAGCCCTGCCGAAGGAAGTCTACGAAGCCAGCTTCATCGTCGCCTCGACCAACCTGCCCGGAATTCTCGACATCAACACCCTGAATCCCGGAACCGTGGTCGTTGATTACAGCTTCCCACCCGTTTTCCGCGTCGCGGAAGCCATCAAGCGCTACACGGAAAAAGGAGACATCCTCTTCACCACCGGCGGCGAGCTCGCCCTTCCAGAAGGCGAGATTATCGAAGAAACCATTTACCTCCCCGAAAACGCCGAAGAAATGGCGTCCGAAAACGGATTGGAAAATGGTTTCCTAAGATTCCTAGCCAACCGCCAGCCAAACGAAATCACCGGTTGTGTGCTCGTGAGCTTGCTAACCGGCGGAAAAGAAGATGTGAAATCAACCTTGGGGCCGCTCGAAGCCGGCGATGCGAAAGTGCATTACACGAACTTGGTGGAGTTGGGGTATGGATCGGCGAAGTTGCAGATGCATGGGTATTTCCTGACCGAAAAAGACATTCCAAAGCCAGTTGAATAGGATTCCTTTCATTTACCCGTCCTTAGGCAGATTTTGAATACCTAACTAAAAGTGATTCATGGTGTTAAATTCCGTTGGAAGCCCCTCCGCTTGGCTCATTGTAGCCTCCTGTGGAGGCATAAAATGCAACCCCCATTTCGCCTAAAAAACAATTTCATATATTTTTTGTGAACCAGCGATTGAGCGATCGCTTCGTAAATCCGCTAACTCGCTTCGTAAGCTTTTTCCATCGCTGGAGTTGCACCCCCTCATTCCCGGCAGGACTGATGGGTAGCCCCACATCATCAACCTTTTAGGCAATTGAGCAATTTTAGGTCAGCTATCTGTTGAAAATTGCTTGTCTGGAAGTCTCTGCTGGAATCCCGGGCATTGGTGATGGGGCGGTAGGGATCTGGGCTGCCCTATTACCTTTCGATTCAAGTAATAGGTTTCAAACATTCCTTTGCCCCGAATGAAGATTTTACCTCGCGGAGTGAATTCATAGTTGTCGCCAAGAAGAGCACGGGTTTCCGAACTGACATGGATATGCATCGGGGCACAACTGGACTCCATACGGCTGGCTGTATTCACGGTGTCCCCCCAGAGGTCAAAAGAGAATCGTTTTGTCCCGATGATCCCCGCCACAACTTCACCGCTGTGAATCCCAATTCGGAATCGGATTGGGATCTCCCTCTCCACCCGAACCATTTCGTACCGCAATTCGAGGGCAAAATTCGCCATGGCTCTGGCGTGATCTGGATTCCAGTCAGGAACTCCGGAGGCGGCCATATAGGCATCGCCAATGGTTTTGATTTTCTCCAACCCGTGTTTTTCAACCAGACAGTCGATTTCAGAGAATACAGAATTGAGCAATGCAACCAAACGAACTGGATCCATTTGGGCAGCCATAGGAGTAAAGCCCACCAAGTCACAAAAAAGAATCGTGGCCTCAGGGAATCGATCAACGATTTCGCACTCACCGTTTCGGAGGCGATCCGCCACTGAACGGGGCAAAACGTTCAATAGCAGTGACTCAGTTCTTTCGTGAAGCGCCTCGAGACGGACCTGGATCCGGCGAAGCTTCAATTGCGTACCAACTCTGGCATTAAGCTCCTGAAACTCGACAGGTTTGCTTATGAAATCTACGGCTCCCAACTTAAGCCCCATGAGCTTATCCTCGAAAATCTGGCTTCCTGACAGAAACATAATAGGAATCTTACAGGTATCGTCATTTTGTTTGAGGTGCTCGCAAATCTCAAAACCATTTAGTCCCGGCATTGAAACATCCAGGATGATGAGAGTAGGATTCACCTTCTTCGCGAGAGCGATGGCAGCCTCCCCCGATTGGGCGGAAAGGGCAGAGTGCCCCTGAAGACCAAGCGACTTCCGCAAAAGCATGAGCAGCGCCGGATCATCGTCAACCAATAGAATGGGACGGTCAGTTGGCGCAAAATCGTGGGAAGGCGCGAGAGGGTTAATTTGACTTGTCATCACCTGAACATTTAATCTTCAAGAAATTTCGAATCGACCACAGCCAGGGCTCTGGCCCAACTTTACTACAAAAAAGGTGAGATGCGCCGAACGGCCGGAAGGACCGACCGATTGTATGCGGGATCCCTCCCAGTCAATCTGACTCAAGTCGATAATTTTAATATTATTCATAAATAACATAAATTTATCGCATACAGTTAAGTGGAAATTATGGTATTTCAATTTTTTTACTCAATAATATGATTTCTTCGTAAAAGACAGCTGAAAAAGCTCGATCCTGAATGGACCGGATACACCGGGAAAACATTGCTCCCAGCGCCCGAGTCATTTTCGAAATTGGAAGATCTTTTAGGTCCATTGAAAAAGCTGATCGAAAAATTGCCGAAGCCACCGCCGCCGCCTAAAGGCGGACCGACTCCACCGGCAAAGCCCAAATTACCTCCGTTTTAATAGGCATTTCCTGCTAAAGCGATGGTTTCCGAAAAGATAAATTTCACGAACCAATAGGGGCTGTTCGATAAACCAACCCTGTTGGTTCGTATCAGGGCTGTCTTCCGGTTCCGCTTCGCGAGAATCCTCAGACCGCTGGCGAGCCAGCTTGTGGCCCTGTTGGTTCTTAACAATGCCGGGACCGCTGACGTCCCCGTCGGCCCGAGGCTTTGTGGCAGAGTGTTACGGCGCCCCGCGCCCAAAAAGCTGATCTCTATAACCGAAATGTTCTTTACGTGCTTCTGTAGGTTGTGCGGCTGTCGGATTTTTTCTAAACTTGGGGATGGATGATTCAGCAAAAGGCACGACGCGACGCGATGTCATAGGGTTGGGGATTCCCGCCCTGGTTGGAGGTGCTGTCGCAACCGTTGGGGTAAGTTCGATGCATGCCGCTGATGAGGGGTTGCCAGCCTTGTATAGCCTTAACGGACTCGATTTCGTCGGTTTTCAGGACAATAAAGGGGTCACAAAAGAAGCTGTAGCGAAATTTAAAAAAGCCGTACCCGGGAGTCGCCCTGTGGGAGGGAATTGAGGCACATTGGATCGCTCACGCGTTGCATCTTAAATGGAAGGGGCTCAAAAGAAGCCGCCATCAAGAAAAACGCTGCAGTTCGAGCGGACGGACGCCGGAGAAATTATAGACGAAGAAACCGGTTCGATGTGGAATCCTGAAACCGGACGTTGCGTGACCGACCGATTGAAAGACCTGCAGCTCAAGGAAATTTCGGCGATTGTCTCATTCGCAAAAGCCTGGAAGACCTTTTATCCGGACGGCGGTTATTTTAAGGAGTGAATGAATCCGCTCTCTGCGGATAACTGGCACGTTACCTACTTTCCCAAGAACGATTGGGGGATGATTGGACGCTGGCTTTTCAGATTGCGTTGACTCCTTTTTCACTCGTGAAGACCTTCGCTATCAAAAAACTGAAGAAATCTTTAAATTTATGACAATTTGACAATTTGACAATTTAGAAGGGGTAACCATAGTTTCCTTACTGAACCAATGAAGTCTACCTTCTCAATTGCCGTCCTGTTTCTTGCCGTTTCATCAGTCATTGTCGGAGGCGAACTTGAATCGGATTACAAAAATCCGGGAGCAAAAGCTCCGCTGGATACCCGTTGGGGTGGTCCTATTCTGGGAGGGGGCTTTAAAAGCAACGATGCTTTTTCCGAAGCGAGTTTCTTCTCACTCATTCCCTGGAAAAATGCCATTGGTGATGGCGGGAGCATGGAAGGATCGATTTTCTTTCTGGAGCCCTATGGAACGTGGGCTGAAGAAGGTGAGTGGGGTGGTTCTCTCGGGCTGGGATTTCGCCATCTTTTCAGCCACCAAAGCGTTTCTGAAGCGCGCAATGGTCAGAATGCCGGCTTTTTGACTGAAGGAGTTTTTGTCGGAGCGAACCTGTTTGTCGATTATGCAGAAAGTCCCTTCGGAAATGATTTTTGGCAGACGGGTGTTGGGTTTGAAGTTGGAACCCGCTACCTCGAATTTCGGAGTAATTACTACCGTCCGTATGAAAGTGCGCAGACCGTAAGAACTCGCACGGTTTCAAATAGTCATCGCAGCAGCTCGACTTCTTCAAAGAGCTTCACTTCGCCACCATCTGGCGGTTCGCAAACGACGACTCGCTTGAATACCACGACAACTCGGACAACGACCCAATCGACCACCTTTGAATTGTTTGAAGAAGCACTCGAGGGCTGGGATGCTGAAGTTTCGCTATTGGTTCCGGGAATTGATCAGTTTATGGATTTCACATTGATCGGGGGTCACTATGCGTATTCCGGAGATCGTCTCAGTTCAGACATCGATGGCTGGCGTGCTGGTTTTGAAGCGCGCCCTGTTCCCGCAGTTGTGCTTCACGCCACCTGGTTTGAAGATAAAGGGCTCTACGAAGAAAACTGGTTGGCTGGCGTGCGCTTCGAAATTCCTTTGGATAAAAACGCAGCTCGCGAAGCATTTAAACCGCGACGTCGCCATCTTGCGGAGCGTTTGTTTGAGCTGGTTCGCCGGAAAAATACTGCCGTTACCTTCGGCCGGGAAGAGCAGGCAACTGGATCGTCAACGACCACTCAAATTAATTCAACGACGGACCGCACTACGACTTCGTTGCCTGTTAGCAGTGGTTTAGAGGAGGATGAATAAATGCCTTGAGTTTTGCTTTTAAGCGCCACCCCAGAGCAAGTGAAGATGAAGCCTGACTCTTCAGTCGACTAAGCCTATTGAATGTTGGCGAGGGCGGTTATGCTCTAGAGCAAAAGCGGGGGAGAGGGCACGTATTTAGGCCCCGGTCGCAATCAATGCCTAGGACTCGCCAAAAGATGCAATGTCTTGAGTACAAATTTGGGAGACGATGTCGATAGGATGAAAAAGATCGATAACCTACTGCCGCCCCTCTTTGCGATTGCGGGAATTAGTTTTGTATTTTGGAATTTGAATGCAGAACCCAATTCGCCATCGCCAACTCCACCGGGTTGGAAGTCCGCCTGACCGATTGGCTCGTTGCCGGCGGTGCTTTCACCTATCTGGAAAGCGACACTCGCTCGACCGCGAATCTCGGATCCAACGATCTCGACGGCCAGGTTTACAGCATTTACGCCACCGCGTTCCACGGCAACGCCTACCTCGATGTTCTCTACAGCTACGGTGATTTTGAAAACGGTATCTCACGAAAACGCTGCTCGGACGCACCGCTTACGGCGATACCGAAAGCCACTCGCACAATGTGGCACTCAATCTCGGGTACACGATTCACGCAACGGAAAACATCAGCTTCGGTCCATCCGCAGGCCTGAACTACACCACGGGCGAAGTCGACGGCTACACCGAGCGCAACGGCGGCCTCGCCAATCTGATTTATCCGGATCACGATTTCAAATCGATGATCGGACGCCTCGGTGGATATGCGACCTTCAAGACAGCCACTGCAGCAGGCAAATTGACCACACAGGTCAGCGCGGGTTGGGCCCATGTATTCATGCCCGAGAACGGAAACGTGACTGCAGGCTTCGAGACAAGCCCATTTGCTTTCGTCAAAGGAAACAACGTCCAAAGCCTCGGCGGCTTCACCGCGAGTGAAGAACGCCCTCATGTCGGCACGGACTGGCTGGAACTCGGAGCGACATCCCGTCTCGACATCAAAAACACCGATTACAATGTTCAGCTTGGTTATCAAGGCATGTTCGGCCGGAAAAATGCCAGCGGCCACTTCGGCAGCGCGAAGATCGGATACGAGTGGTAGGAAGAAAGAAGGATTCAGGGATCAGGATTCGGCGCCGGTGCTTCGAACTGCGATCAAGTGGTTCGCGATGCCGTGAAAGCCGCGTTTGATAGATCGGTCGAACTTGGGAAGGGATAGGGGCTTTTTCCGGCATTCACGAGACATGGCCGTAAAAAGTGTTTTGAGGTGGGGCGAAGCGTCCCATTGGCGTCAGGTTAAGTCATTGAAATAGGTAGCCTTATGGGCTTGAGGCATGAATCCTTAAATGAGCCTATCCGAAAGTAGGCCCGTCTGGCCGCACCATGGCTATTCATGGAACGGCACGCTGTGCCTAAAAACTCAAACTGGATCAAGGTAATTTTTTAAACAGTGACATCTTGCGCTGCCGGTTCCCGGACAGCTTCATACCGCTGGCAGGCCAGCTTTTGCCTCTGTTGGTTCGTACAGGGCCTATCGAATGAATTGACGGTCTCGTCGGCTTCCTGTTGAATCCGGGTATGACAACGACTCGTCGGAAGTTTTTGGGAAAAGGCGCGGGTGGAGCGCTCGACGAACTCCAATTCGCGATCAGATCAGGTGTCTGCAAGTGGGGGGCAATCCTGGCCGAAAGGAACTAGGAACGGGAGGGATCAACTACGCGAAGGTTTTTCATCATGTTTATGATGCCGGTTACCTCGGAATCGTGGGGATGGAGCACGGAAATTCGATCAAAGAGATTGAGGGTGAAATGGCTGTGATTGAGGCTTATCGAACTGTTGAACCAATCCCGAGAGGAGAGAACAAATGAGAACATCACTTTTGATTTTAGGAGGAGCGATTTCGCTGACTGGTTGTGACAATTCACCTAAAGGAGGGACGTCAGCTCGACCAATGAATCCACCGGCCGCATGGGAGGGCGCCAACTCTCAGCTTTCCGACGATCAATCCGTCTCGCTGTTCGATGGGAGCACCATGGATCACTGGCAAAAGCAAACCGTTCCGGGACTTCATGGCACGGGAGGAAATTGGGGGATTGCCGATGATGGTTCGCTTTTTGGGGAGCAGGATCCTCCGGGATCAGGCAACGGCGGGCTGTTGCTGACGAAAGAAAAATACGGTGAGTTCGAACTGGAGGTTTCGATGCGTCCGGATTGGGGGCCGTGTAGCGGAATTTTCCTGCGAACTGACGAGCGTGGGTTTGGCTGGCAAATTTATGTGGATCATCACGACAATGGCAATGTCGGCCACGTGAGGCTGGAAACGAAGCCTTACTCCGTTCCGTTTCGTCCGTTTAAGTTTTCCCGAATCAAAGAAGGAAAACCGGCCCTAAAAACGGAAGTGGACGAGCGAACCGCGAAATGGCCGGAGGGTGTTTACGAATTTTCCTGCAGTGCAAAAACGTTTCTAAGCACATGGAGGCCAGATGATTGGAATGACATCCGAATTCGTTGCACGGGAGAAACGGCGTTGCCGGTTATTGAAATCTGGATTAATGACGAGCGGATCTGTAAATTCAACGCAACGACGAGCACGCATCCTGATTTTGATCCCGAAAAGACGAAAGCGGTCGTGGGAGTTAGCGGTCACATCGGTTTACAAGTTCACAAAGGGAACGGCTGGCCGAATGGGGCGCGGGTGTTTTGGAAGGATATTCGGATCACCAATCTGGACGGTGAAACTTCCAATTAAGAACGCACTCAGTTCACTTTGCCACGGGATTTCCCAGCAATTTCAGTCGAAAGACGTAGTGTGTGAACTGAGTCTCTTCGAGTCCGTGAAAGGTTTTTAAGTGCTCAAATTTCCCTGAATCTTCAATGTAGGCCACCAAATCGGGATTGTGCTGCAAGGCGAGCGGCCGGTAACCGAATTCCACATAGAGCGGACGGTTCTCGGTCCGGGCGCGCTCCATGGCTTTTTCGAGATCCGCAATCGACGGCGTGTAGATGATGGTCGGGTCGTAGACTACGTCCGACCAAAACGCGGCCACCAGCGGGTGACCTGATTTTTCATCAAACGGGTAAACGTCGCCCCGCATGAATTCCATGACCTCGCGGAGGGGTTCTTTGCCTTGAGTCAAATAGTTCCGTGCCGGGGGAATGAATCCGAGGACAAAAAGCCCCAGCAGCGCCGGTCCTGCGAAGCGAAGTTTGCTGGCCCACGCAAATTTAACCGCTATGGCCTTCATCAAAACAAAGCCGGGCAGGGCGTAAATCACATACCAATGATGCACGACTGAGCTGGTCAGGTTGCTGATTGCAATAGCGACGACGACGGAACCGATTGCAGCTGCGGAGATGAACAGGCCGCTTCCCTGGCGTTTACGAATCAATTGAACCAACCCGAAAACGAGCCCGACGATGCCGAGGGTGAATAAAACCGTTCCAATCACTCCGAAGTTTAGCCACGCAGGGCTGATCGGGTTTTCCGGCGCAGCGTTAACGAGGGGCATTCCGCTAACAAGGTATCCGAGGATTTCCAGAGAAGAGCTAATCCCGGTCCATCCCTGAAGGGAGCCCATGTTTGCTCCGGCATAAGCAATTTGAGGTAACGAAGGACCGGTAATCTGAAGGAAAAGGGCTGCTGCGAGCGAATTTGCCGCCAGCCACCGCGGGAAGACGGTACGATGGCTCCATAAAATCCAAGTCAGTGCGACGAGGTTGACCGCGAGGAGAAAATAGACACTCCCGATGTAAGCCCACAGGCACAGCACTTCTGTTAAAAGAAACAACAGCCACCACCGCCATCGGCCTTCTCGAATAGCCAGCACGAGCGATAGCAGAATGATCGCACTGAACAGTAAAACCATGCCATACGATCGGGCTTCGGTTGAATACCGAATATGCCACGGATGCAATGCCGTTAGGATGGCGGCGATGATACCGGTTCGGGTTCCAAAACAGAGCACTCCGCACAGGCTGATGATGATAATGCTCCCAACGCCAGCCAGGAGTGAAGGGATACGTAAAGCTACCTCGCTGACTTCTCCATCGGCTGTATTGTTTTGTTTTTGCCAGAAATCATGCGATGCGCGGGCGGCAATGGAGTAGAGCTCGCCGTTGTTTCCAAAGTGGTTGCCCCAGGCGGTTTGCTGCCAGCTGACCTTCCGAAATTTAAGCTCCCCGGTCTCTTTGTCGGGCTTGAATTGCCCGTGAATGTATCGCGTGAAATTGAAGGACTCATCGTTGTAGAGGCTGAAATCCATTCGGGGCAGGCGAATAAAAAGTCCTACGAAGGCGATCGCAAAAATCCAGCCCACCACCTGCTTGGAAGGGTATTGAATGCCGGCGTTTTTGGGCGGGATCACTCGATTCCACCAACGGATGGTCGAAAGGAGCACGCCGACGACGCAAATTCCCACGGCCGCGCCATACCAAATCCCGCTTGCGACAAATTCCCGGAGTCTTACCGAGCGGAAAATTTTGTGATCCTTCGCTTTTTGGTCTTCAAAGACCTCACCGCTAGCGTCGATTTGCTCGGTTGTGAGCGCCAATCGATCAATCACCGCATCGCGAGCTTCGGTCCCGCCATCCAGCAGGATAAAGAGCTTCACGAGCAGGAGCAGATTTAAAACGGTGATCCATGCCATCGTTGTTTTGCTCATTCGCAAAAGGAGTTGTCGCCAGGGGAACGCCATGTTGAAAACACCACCAGAAAAAAAGGGGAGGTGAGGGGGCGCAAAACCTAATTCTGATAAGCAGAATCGCAATGAAGGGAATAGAAAAAGGCCACGCTCCTTTCGAAAAAGAGCGTGACCTTGAAAGAGTCTACAAAATGTAATTTCACCCTAGGGCATCAGCCTCGGGTCATATCGGAATGCATCGCGTTGCAATGACTCCAACTCTTGCGAGATCCGAGGATTTTGCGGCTTTGGCGAATATCACCGGTTTTCAAAATCTCGATTTCGACGTGGCGAACTCCCCAGGCGTTCATGCTCGAAACATTGGTGCGATAGATGTCGATCGTGCTGGTTCCGACGAGGGCGAGGGTGGTGACTGCGAAAAACCAAAACGCAAACGCCGTTCAAAA
>CALAHF010000101.1 GCA_937891465.1 uncultured Verrucomicrobiales bacterium
GCGGGTGTAGCTGGAGGAGTATCCTTAGCGACGGGCGCAACTGGAGCTGCCGGTGCAGCAGGTTCGGCCGGCGCTGCTTCCGGAACCGGCGGTTCGACTGCCGGTGTCGCTGGAGGAGTATCCTGATTGTCTTGCGAACACGCTCCGAAAGCGAGGGCGATCGCCGCAAAAAGACCATGTGATATGGTGTGAATTGTAGATTTCATAAAGCGGGGAATGTCGTGCCTGAATGATCCTTAGCAAACGGATTTACGCCCACATTCGAGGGGTGATTAGTTTGAATCCTAGAACAAACGGAGGTTTGGTGAAGGCTCAGATTTCTATGAAGCCTTTCATTTTTCTCCTCTCGTTTTTTGGTTTGGTATTTTCAGCTTTCGGAGCGGAAAACGGCAAGCTCTCGGCACTCATTGTTGACGGGCGAAACAATCACGATTGGCAAACGACGACCGATGCGTTGCGAGCGATTCTGGAATCAACGGGGAGATTTGAAGTGACCGTTTCGACTGCCCCGGAGCTTAAAATTCCACGCGGTCCCCGAAAACCAAATTCTGATGATGCTGCAGTGCAGGCGGAGTTTGAGGAGTTTCGGAAATCCTATAACGCGCTGACCAAGCCGGTGAAAAATGCTTTCCCTGAAAAGTGGACCCCGTGGAATCCGAATTTTACGAACTATGATGTGGTTATCTTAAACTACAACGGCCCCGATTGGCCGAAGGAGATGCGAACCGCATTTGTCGATTATGTGAAAAACGGCGGTGGTGTTTTGGCAGTTCACGCGGCGAACAATGCGTTCGGAAACTGGCAGGAGTTTAATGAAATTATCGGCCTCGGCTGGCGTCCGGCGATTTTTGGAAAATGCCCTAAGGTCAATCCGGAAACCGGCGAGGTATTTTATGTGGAAGGACCGGACAAAAAATCAGGGCACGGATCGAAGCACGCGTTTCAAGTGACCGTGCGGAAACCAGAGCATCCGATCATGCGCGGCTTGCCTCCAGTTTGGATGCACGGGCGCGACGAACTGTATCATCACATGCGTGGTCCCGCGAAAAACCTCACGATTTTGTCATCGGCATTTTCAGATCCGAAAGAGCGCGGGACGGGTCAGCACGAACCGATCACGTGGGAAGTTGGATATGGAAAAGGCCGTGTAATTGTCACTTCGATGGGGCATTTCTGGCCGGGCGACACAACTCTGGAAGGGCTGCATTGCGTGGGGTTCCAGACAATCATCGCGCGGAGTTGTGAGTATGTTGCGACCGGTGAGGTAACTCAGTGGAACCTTCGGACACCTTTGCCAACGAGTGATGAAATATCCTCAGTGAATCCAAGCGCTACAGATCCAGCCATTGTTAAAATGATGCTGCAGCGGACATCGAAACCAATCGCTTCCCCAAATATTGGAACTCTGGGAAAACTCTATAAATCTGCTCACGACAAAAAAAGCACCGGTCCCTACGCAATGCTCACGCCCGAAGAAGAACGCGCCACTTTCGATCTCGCACCCGGTTACCGCGCTGATCTCGCTGCTGCCGAGCCCGATGTTCAAGAGCCTGTCCTCACTGTTTGGGACGGAAACGGCGCGATGTATGTCGCGGAAATGCGCAGCTACATGCAGGATGAAAAAGGCACCGGCACGAAATCGCTCAAAAATGGCCGCGTGAAACGGCTCGAAGACAAAGATGGCGATGGACTTTATGAGACGGTCACGATCTTTGTCGATAACCTGAATTTACCGCGCGCGATTCTGCCGCTGGATGATCGCATCGCAATTCGGGAATCGGATACGCTGGATGTTTTTTCCTATCGCGACACAACGGGCGACGGCGTGGCTGATGAGAAAAAATTGCTCTACGAAGGAGGGACGGATGGCCGCCACAATCCCGAGAAGTCGGTCGAGCATCAGGATTCTGGGCTGATGTGGAATCTCGATAACAACATTTACATCACCTACAATTCCGAGCGCTATCGCTTTACCGACGGCACGTGGACGCCGGAAAAACAACGCGGACATTGGACTCAGTGGGGACTGACGAGTAACGACGTCGGCGATATTTTCTGGAGCACGAATACCGATCCCGTCGCCGAGCCTTACATTCATCCGCGTTATCTCGAAACGGCGAATCGCCGCGCTGGGAAAGGCATCAACGGTAAGCCAATCGATCTTGGAGCGCCGTATGATGTCGACTTCATGCAGGTGAAAAGCCTCTGTCTGCTCGATGATCGGGGTGGTGCGGCAGCGGAAACCCGCGCGTTCACTTCGGCCTGCGGCCAGTCCGTCTTTCGCGGGCACAAACTCCCGTTCGAAGACTACGGCCGCTATTTCGTCTGCGACCCGACCATTCACGTGGTGCGTCGGGCAAATCTTTTCAAAAAAGACGGACTCGATCGTCTCGAAAAAACCGAGCCGGATGAGGATGAATTTCTCCGCAGCAGCGACATCAATTCCCGATTCATCAACACAGCGACTGGCCCCGACGGCTGCCTTTACGTGACGGATATGTATCGTGGCATCATTCAGGATGCCGGATGGCTTTCGCCCGGGCCTCGCGAAAACATCGTGAAAAACGGGCTGCACGACAACAACCAGCACGGCCGCATTTGGCGCATTCGCCACGCTGACCACACGCCCGGCCAGCGCCCACGAATGTTGGACGAATCGACTGTCGAGCTGCTTCGTCATCTCGAACATCCGAATGGCTGGTGGCGTGACACCGCCCAAAAGCTCATCATTCTTCGCGAAGATCGCGAAACCGTTGTGCCAATGTTAAGGGGCATGGCCCGCTTCGCGCAAAATCCGCTGACCCGACTTCATGCCCTGTGGACACTCGAAGGGATGGGCGCAGCGGCACCTGAACAGCATTTCACGGATCGCGATCCGCGAGTCCGACGCGCCGCAGTCCAGATTGCGGAGCATTCGTTCAACATTCTCGACTTTGGTGATTTCGATCTTCGAAAACTAACGCCGCTCGCAAGCGATCCCGACCCTCGAGTCGCCGAGCAGGTGATTCATTCACTCGGGACGAACGTAATCTCCGAGCGTGACGAAATCGTAAATGAACTCGTCATCACCGCAGCAAAAAAATATCCCGCTGACAAAGGCGTCATGCTCGCGACAGGCATTTCCCTATGGGGCAAAAAAGACCTGCCGTTTGTGAAAGCAATTTTTAAAGGTAAATCCGATCTCGATCCCACCGTCGCAGCAACGTGGAAAGCCGCGTTGTCGAATTGGAATCGCGGTCTGAAATTCTCCGATGACATGCCGAAAGATGACCAACGCTTTATCCAAAACGGCGAGACCTTGTATTTCAAAAGCTGCGTGACTTGTCACGGCGGCGACGGAAAAGGTATCAAGATTGCAGGGACCGATTTCGCCCTCGCTCCATCGCTCGCGGATTCAAAACGCGTCCACGGCGATCCCGAAAAGCTGATCCCCGTTGCCCTGCACGGCCTCATCGGACCGATCGATGGAAAAGCTTATCAGGCAGGTTTCATGCCGTCATTCGCCGCACTGGGAATTCCCCGCGAAGACCGTTCCGCCGAAATCCTGAGCTACATCCGCTACGCCTGGGGTGCAGAAATTCGTGAGATCATCACGAAAGAACAGATCGTCGCCGCAAAGAAAAAACACGCGGATCGCGCAACTCCCTGGACCGATGCGGAGTTAAATGATTGAAGTGAGCTTTCTTCACGAGCAAACGAATCAATCATGAAATCCGGAATTCAAACCCTCCCACTTCTCCTTTTGATCGTTCTGAGTGGAATCGCTCTTGCCGCCGAGCCTGAGTCTGAGCCGATTGATTGGAAAAAAGCGACCTCATTGTTCCAGCAATCTAAAAAAGGAGAAACTCTCAATGCTGAAGAACAGGCGTATCTTGCCCACGCCAAAAAGGAACGCCAGAAGAAAGCGCAAGCCTCGCGCGGGGATGACGCAACCCGCGGCGACAGTGAGAGAGAGCGACACACCGGTGGCGTCGCGATTTCCGAAGTTGTTTCACCGGTCGAAACCCTCAAAGTAACAGCTTCAGACGGCAACGAAATGAGCGTGGTTTGGCGAAAACCACCGGGCGTAGGCCCGTTCCCGACCGTCATCACCATCCATGGCGGGGCGAATCAGCAGAAGGTTGAGGGCTTGAAACGGGAAGCCTTGAAGAACCCGATCCGAACGCGACTGCTTGCGGAAGGATACCTCGTCGTCACATCAACTTTTCGAACCTACAGAAATGAGATGCAGAGTCGTGGCCCCATTTTGGATAACCTAGCCGTGATCGAAGCGGTCAATAAATTACCCGGAGTCGATCCCGGGAGCGGAGGCGGCAACATCACCTAGGAATTAGCCGGAGAAACGGCCTTTGCTGCCGGAATTGCAGGCGAACCAGCCAAGATTATTTACACTGGGATACTCCAAAAAATCTCGGAAAAAGGAACGTTCATGAGCGAGCCGGAGAAGCATTACACCGCCGAGCTCAAATCATTTACGGAGGCCAAGATCGCTAAGATTCAAGTCCCACTACTCATCCTTCACGGCGACCTTCATCCACTCAAAAAGATCAATCACGAACTTATCATTCCCGCGCTGAAATCCGCAAAAAAAGAGATCGCTGTCGAAGTGTAGCCGGGAAAGCAGCACGGCTTTTATTGGGGAAACACCATGGATAAAACTGAGGTCGATAAGCTGATGGCACAAATCGAAGCATTCCTAATGCCCAAGTTAAAAACGAAGCCCGTGGCAATCGCAACGCAGTGAAACGAACCGACAGGGGATGTTCGTTTCGGTCTCTCGGCGCGAATCCGACCACTCAGGAATTGGACAGTCGATCAGCACGCTGGCAGGATTGAGGCATGAAGATTTTCGCCTATGCGCTGATTTCAATCCTGCTCGCTCCCCTCGCCTTATCCGAAGACTGGCCGATGTGGCGCGGAGATGCGCAACGATCAGGCGCGACCGCCGAAACACTTCCGAACAAGCTTCACCTGCAGTGGACACGTGAATTGCTGAAACCTAAAATGGCGTGGGAAAACGAAGATCGGCTTCATTTTGATGCATCGTATCATCCGGTCGTCACAGGAAAAACAATCGTGATTGCTTCGCCTAACGACGGATCGATCACAGCATTTGATACAGAAACAGGATCGGAAAAATGGCGATATTTCACGAATGGACCTGTTCGAGTCGCGCCAGTTGCAGTCGGTGGAAAAATCTACGCGGGATCAGATGACGGCTACCTCTATTGCCTCGATGAGAAATCCGGCGAAGAGCTTTGGAAAATCCGCGCTGCCCCGAAAGATCGGCCCGAGCATCTGCATCTCGGGAACGCGCGGCTTGTTTCATTTTGGCCCGTGCGTGGTGGACCCGTGATTTCTAAGGATGGCGAGACGCTGTATTTTGGTTCTGGAATCTGGCCGTCGATGGGCGTTTTCGTTTTTGCGGCAGACGCGAAAACCGGCGAGCTGAAATGGACGAATTCGAATAGCCATTATTTGCCTGACACTCGGATCGATCACAATTATCTCCACGAATCCGGCATTTCTCCGCAAGGTCATATGAGTTTGGCGGGCGATAAACTGATCGTCGCGAATGGCCGCTCCATGCCGGCCAGGCTGAATCGTGAGACGGGCGAGCTGATGCATTTTGTGCAGGGGTATCGAAATGGTGACAGCCGTGTTTCGATCATTGGCGATCTCGCACTGGTCGGCGAGCGTGGGGTGATGGATTTGAAAACAGGGCTCGAAGTTGGAGCCGCGCCGTTTCTCGAAGCGGGCGAGGCTGCCCCGAAAGGCTGGGATGGCAAAAAGAAGGAGGAATTTGAAGGGCCTTACTACCAATACAAATTTCAGAAAGGAATCGACCATCGCTCGGTCATCGCGGATGGAATCGCCTACGGGGCTGAGACAGGTGTCGTTTATGCCTACGATTTGAAGGCGGCAAAAACGACTCGCTACGAAAAGGAGGAAGGCGAGAACGTTGTAAAACCAGCCCAGTGGGAAGCGCCGTTGCTGTGGGAATTTCAGGGGCGAATCGGCGAGAAAAACACACAAGCTACGCCGAACGCGATTCTGAAAGCGGACAATCTGCTCATCACACATTTCGATAAAACGCTGATCGCACTCGATCTATCCGGGGAGAAACCGAAGCTGGCGTGGTCCCGCGAATTGCCGGAAATCCCCGCAGAATTTCTCGCAGCCGATGGAAAGTTGTTCGCGGTTTCAAAAAACGGATCGGTGTTTTGTTTTTCAGAAACAGAACGCGAAGCACTGGCTTACGAACTGCCTGAAGACGACCGCGATACCAGCCCACCAGCTACCGATTCTCAAACGGGCAAAATTTTAGCCGAATCCAAAGCAAGCGAAGGCTATGCGCTGATCCTCGGAGTTGAAGACGGCAAAGTCGTTCATGATTTGGTGACACAAACGAAATTCCGCGTGATCGCGATCGATCCAGATCCCGCAAAGCTGAACGAAATTCGACGCGGGTTTGGTGAGTCGAAGGAATTGAGTTCGAAATTCCAAGCCATCGTCGGAGATCCTAACACAATTCGAATTCCACCGTACATCGCGAATTTAATCACCTCCGAAAAACCTGACTTCGAGGCGGATGATCGAATATTCGAAATGCTTCGTCCATACGGAGGCGTAGCGTGTTTCGCAAAGTCGGATGCTACGTTCACCACGAAACGCCGCGACGGCCCTCTCCCTGACACGGCAGATTGGACCCACGAAACAGGCGATGCGGCGCGCACTTATTTTTCGGCGGATAAACAGGTGAAGGCTCCGCTCGCAGTTCTCTGGTATGGCGACGGGGTTGATCACGGCTTTCACAAACGCAAAGACTACGGCCACGGCGTGAAACCACAGGCAGCGGGCGGGCGCATATTTGCACTGCAAGTCGCGAGCAACACGATGCATGCGGTCGATTCCTACACGGGCCGGCTGCTCTGGACGACGAAGGTCGATGACTCAGCGCGTTACGTTTCGTGGGCCGATGCAATTTATGTCGCGCAGGGACGGACCGTCGATGTGCTCGATCCGAAAACGGGCGAAGTCTCGGCGACGTGGAAGCTGAAAATTGATCTGCCCGAAGATCAGCCAGTGAACGCGACGGACATTCGCGTAACCCACGAGCTTGTCGTGCTCGGGCTGCGCTTCAACGAAGAACAACGAATTGATAGCGGGCGTTGGGAAAGCGAGTTGATCGTTGCAATTGATCGCGCAAGTGGAAAGCAATTGTGGTCGCGAAAAGCTGACCAGCGTTATTCCACCTCGGCAGTTGCTGTCGCGAAACAAACCGTTTTCTGCATCGATTCGCATTCCCCGATCGAAGTCCAAGCAATGAGTCGCCGCGGCGAAGACACCACTAAATTGGAATCGACTGTGCTGGCGCTCGATCAAAAATCCGGAGCTGAAAAGTGGAAATTCACACTCGATAATCCGCCTGCTGAAATGAGCGCCATTCACTTCATCGGCCTTCGTTCTTCGGATGACTGGCTCGCGGCGGCAGTGGAAAAAAATCTGCTGCTCGCCGGAAAAAATTCGCTAACTGTCGCTCTGAATCTCGACACAGGTGACCAAGTTTGGGTGAAAGAATCGAAAGGCCAACAACCGCTCATCATCACCGGTGACACGTTTATCAATCAAGTCGGCCACACCTACGAAACCGCCACCGGCAAGGTCTTGAATGCAGAACGTTTGTTCACGAGGGGCGGTTGTAACTACGCAGTTGGCTGTGAAAACCTCGTTTTTCTCCGGGATAACTGCGCCGCCTACGTTGAAATTGAAACGCGCGAGCAACACAACTTACGTAACCTTCGATCCGGCTGTTCGGCGAGTTTGATTGCGGCTGGTGGCCTACTGAATGCCCCATGCTTCTCCGTCGGATGCATCTGCAATTATCCGATTCAGACGTCATTTTCGATGTTCCACATGCCTGAGGCTGGCGAATGGAATAAAGCCGTTCCTGAAATTGCGGCGAAGGAAAAATGAATTTTACGAAGCAATAGGGTGTGTTCGCAGCCCATTATCCAAAGATCTCTTCAAAAAACGCCTTCATCGCTTCCCATGATTTCTTGTCGGCTTCTTCGTTGTAGGCCGCTCCTTTTGATGGATCATCGCCAGCGAATTTTTGGGTGAATGCGTGAACTGCGCCGGGGTATTTCACCAACTCGTATTCGACGGTAGCGTCTTTCATCTCCTTCTCAAAAGCAGCAACTTCGTCCACTGGAACATGCGGATCGTCGGCTCCGTGAAGCGCCAACACTTCGCCTTCAATATTTTTAGCATCACTTGGAGTTGGCGTATTCAATCCTCCATGGAAACTCACAAAGCCTTCTACTTTTGCACCGCTGCGGGCCAGCTCGAGAACGCCGGTGCCGCCGATGCAATATCCGATCGCTGCAATTTTCGACTGATCGGTTTGCGCCAATTTCTTCGCTTTCTGCAAGCCGTCGGTAAGACGCTTACGATACAAACCGCGGTCGCCCTTGTATTTGCCCGCCATTTTTCCTGCTTCTGGAGGCTGGGGGCGAATTCCCTTTCCGTAGATATCGACGGCAAAAACGTTGTAACCAAGTTTGGCAAGCATCTCAGCGCGCATTTTCTCGTAGTCGGTCAGACCGGTCCATTGATGGACAATCAATACGGTCGGGCGCTCACCATCAAGCGAATCGTCATAAGCGTGCCAGCCTTCGCAGACAACGTCTGCCTGATTTGTATTCCACCGCTTTGCCGACAATGTCAGCGCGGACCGAATTCATGGCTAGAAAAACTCCGATTGAAGCAACTGCGGTGGTATTTAAAAGAGATCTCATTATATTTTAAGACGATTGAATCCGCCGAAACTGACACCTGACACAATCAATTTGCAATCACTCAGCACTTGCAAGGCGAGTCTCAACCGCGCAAACTGGGCCATGCAAAAAAAGCCCCTGATTTTGGCCCTCGTGGCACTCGTTACCATCCCAGTCATTCACTTCGCGCAGGAGAAGGGCGGATTCACTGAGCTCTTTAACGGTAAAGATCAGACAGGCTGGAAGAATCCATTCGAGTGGGGAAAAGTGGAAGTGAAAGATGGTGAATTTCATCTCACCGCAGAGAAAAAATTCTTTCTCGTGACGGAGAGAGAATACTCAGATTTTGTCTTTGAAGGCGACGTTCACCTTCCCGAAGGCAAAGCCAATTCAGGTTTCATGTTCCGCGCCCACGTCGGGCCAAATAAGGTTTTCGGGTATCAAGCCGAATGCGATGGTTCTGATCGTTGCTGGTCAGGCGGACTCTATGACGAAGGCCGCAACAAATGGATTTGGCCTGGAAAAGAAGGCAACAGCAAACTCGAATCGGCCTTGGCGTATGCCAAAGAATCGCAGGCTCATTTCGCAACATCTGAGGTCAAGGGTGCTCTGAAGCGCAACGGCTGGAACACCTACAGGATAACCTGCAAGGGCAACAAAATCAAAATCGAGGTGAACGACGTCGTCACGACTGAGATCGAAAACGACATCGATGCCAAAGGATTTATCGGCATTCAGCATCACGGCGAAAAAGGCGCGACTTACCGTTTCCGCAACTTGCGAATCAGAGAACTGTAAGAGATTCCGGACTTCATCCCTGAATCCCAGTTCCTCATCCCTTCCCCTGTAAATGACTCAAAACGAAGCTATCGCGAAAATCGAGGCAGCCTGCAAGGTCATCTCGCTCGAGATGATGAAGGTCACCCCGACCGCTCGACACCTTGATGATGAAGCCACAACTGCTGCGGTGGTCGAAGCGAGTTACAAGCTGACGATTGAGCTGGAGGTGATTAAGAAAAAGCTGATTCAGCTGAAAGGGCGGGATGACAGTTCTGAACTTTGAACCACGGTCCGAGTGACAAAAATCGTTTCAGAATTAAATGCCGTCATATATGACGAAGACGGATGGAAAAATCACACTGAAAAAATAATTTTGCCAAGCTGGGGAGATATCGATACCGCAATTCAGAATATGCACCACTTCAGCCGAGCGAGCGTCTGACTTTTAAAGCAGGTTGACACTCAAGATTCAAATTTGATGGTAATTAATGGTAGTCCGCAGATTTTTCATGTTTAGATTGAGAATGGACTCGACTGGTACGAAACCGTTGGATTAGAGAAGGTTCTGCCGATCGGAAAAGTGTTCTTCGAAACAGGGGAAATGAATTCGAAATTCCATTGGTCGAATTCAGAATAACTCATGTTGCAGCTTGGACATTACCAAGCGCTTCAACCGTCCAAACCACAGGATACATCCGCTCAAAATACCACAGCTTCGCGAAGTAAAACCCGATCGGACTGGCGGGAAATTTTGTTCCGTTATCGGTCGCTTCGATGAGCCAGCGAGTTCCTTCCTCATTTCGGAATCCGGCGGTTGCCAAGGCTCCGACAGCCAGCGCAGTTTCTTCAATCGAACTTGGAGTTGCTGACCCGCCGCCCCAACCGCCGTCGGGGTTTTGGTTTTCCTGAAGCCATTGGATTGCATCCATCGATAATTCACTTTCCCCCATCGCCAACAGCGCCTTTAGAACCATCGCGGTTCCGTAGGTCGGATTTTCTTCATCGCGTTTCAGGTGCTGATTTCCAAACCACAACGGCGTCCACGATCCGTCGCGATTTTGAGTTTCGACAAGAAACCGACGGCCTTCTGAAATGCCCTGATCGATCCGATCTTGCAATTCCAGCGGCATGTCATCTTTCCACGCGAGCCATGCACGAATAGCGTGGGCAGTGAGATCCGGACTGCTGCGATCAAATGGCAAAGCTCCCCATCCGCGACAAAACGTAGGCATTCCACCATCCCGATTTTGTAGATCGAGAAGCCAGATCACGGCCGCCTCCGCCTCGGTTTTCCGGGTTGGATCAAGAATTTTCAGCGCAAGCAATGCTCCCGGAGTGTCGTCGGCATCAGGAACGCCGCCCGGAAGATCCGTCCACGCCCAGCCGCCGGGTGGCGAATTCGTAAACGGATGAACGGTCTGATATTGCTGATCGAGAATCCACTTCAAAACGGTTTCACGAACATACCTTATTGGTTCATCGAACGCATACTGTTCGTTCAAAACAACATTTCGATCCAATAGGGTATGTTCATCGAACACACCCTGTTGGTTCGTAGAAAGCGCTTTTACGGCAAGGGTCGTTGCCCATGTCGCGAGGTTGGTATCGATTGGCCAGCTGCCGTCGTCCCGAACATTTTCGGTGAGAAATTCGACTCCCTTCTTAACAACGGGATGATCTTTTTGCCCAGCTGATGCCAGAGCCATTGTGACAAAGCTAGTGAGCGGTGCAGCTTCTAGAAAGCCTCCGGTCGTTGGCTGGATTTCAGTTAGCAAATCGGAGGAACGTTTTTCCCACGCCCACTTTCTGAGAAGATGAGTGACTGGCGAAAATACGTTTTTGTGACGCGCGTAGCCAATCGCAATCAACGCGGGCAAGGCGTAACTGACGACTGGGAGTTTTAAAATCGCGAACCATTCCCGCGGGCAAATCGATAACTCGAAAGGCATTGCGGGAACTAGTTTCCAACCATTGGGGCCGAGTCGTCCGCAGATCGCGCATAGCATCAGAATCGGCACTGAAAACGTGTTGTCTTTGCCATAGCGGGCTGAAACCGTTTCGGCAATCGCATTCGGCGAAAGTGAACCGACATAGTCGCGAATCCAGGACGAGGCGATGAACGTCGAACGTCGAACATCGAACTCTGAACATCGACCGTCTCCGAATTTTGAGAGTGCGCTCCATGCGAGGAGGCTAGTGGAAATGTTAGAGTTGCTTCTTACGGTATCGCCCCAGCCACCGTCGCTGTTCTGGTTTTCGACAAGCCATTGGCAGCCTCGTTTGATGAACTCGGCGTTTTTGTCTGCATCAACACACCCAAGTGCAACGATGGCTGTCGCGGTTGAAAGGGCGGATGTGGAGAGCTCCCCTTCCCAAACTCCCGCAGCATTCCTTTCAGCAAGGAGTGCCGTGCGCGCGTTTTCGAGTGCTGATGAAACGTCCATCACAAAGCGAGATGTCCCAAGGCTAGAAGCCCGTAGTAGGTGTATTCGAGATCGAGATCATCGTCGTCCCACGTTCCGTGAAACCCGCCTTCTGCAGTCCAAAGCGTATCGACAAAATCGAGAACGTGCTCTTTTTGCGCTGAGAATTCCAGCTGTAATCCGTCAAGGGCGTGAAGCGCCACAGCGGTCGTCAATAGGTCGGGCATCGGGGCCATCGGGAATGGCTGGAAACCTCCGGATTCATGCATGCAATTCAAAATCCACGGGCCGGTCTCAGCGGGAATCGGAAGACGTAGATTGCGGCAAAGGGTCACGGCAGCCGCGGTTGCAGGAATGTTGGGGATGGGCAACTCGACATCATTTGCCCACGCGCCTCCCGGAACGGCGAGCGATTGAATGCACTGACGAACGCCATCGGTGTTTGGCATCTGACGGTTGTGATCGGAATAGGCGCCGTAGGCGAGGAAACAGGCATAGGCTGAGCCGGTCTGGGAATCGTCATCTTGATTGTAGCCGCCGTCTGCGGTGCGGTAGGATTCGATTCCGCTAAAAATAGCTTCCAGTCCGTCGCTCATCGAAATCGCCGACATTCCGCGAGCGAGACAGCAGAGATGAACGAAATCGAGTTCGGCAAGATTTTCTGCCTTTGCGGAGAAAAATCGCCGTAAATTTTTAGTCGGTAACTCGGACTGCAGAGCCGTCAGCGTATCGATCGCGAAACAGGTGTAATACAAATCCGCGACTCCATCACGATCGTGAAAGCCGCCGGTTTCATGCTGCTGAGAGAGCACAAATTTCTCGACCAGCTCGCAGGCATCACCGAGAATTGAAGGCGCGAGTCGCGCGACTTGGAGCATTTCGAGTCGAAGAGACATTAATTGAATTCAGTTGGTAAACTCCACTGTGTTTCCTCAAATCGGAACCGCTTTGTCCAAAACAGCAGGGCGAGTTGGATCGTTCGCGTAAAAGTGCGCGAGACCGATCGCGAGGGCATCGGCGGCATCGTGCGGGGGAGTTTCGGTCAGATGCAGCAGTGCTCGCATCATGAAAGCGACTTGTTGTTTATCTGCGGATCCGCGACCGACAACGGCTTGTTTGACTCGTTTCGGAGCGTATTCAAAAACTTCCATACCGTGCTCGGCAGCGGCCAAAATCGCAGCTCCACGGGCAGCTCCCATCGTAATGGCTGTTTTGTAGCTCTGGACGAAAATCACGCCTTCAACGGCACACACTTCGGGAGAGAACTCGTCGATCACATCTTTGATCTGTTCGCGAATTTGAACGAGGCAACCGGATTGACGAAGCTTGGGAGCATTTTTGATGACCCCGTATGTCAGCGCTTTGAAGTCAGGTTTTGAACCTCTGATTTTTGGATCAGGCGCGATTCGCTCCACAACGGCGTAACCGGTGTTGCGAAGGGCAGGGTCGATAGAGAGAACGCGCATTTTGTGAAACGCAAAATTAACCTCCGAACCGTAAGTCCGCCACAGCCAATATTTAAGTATTCCAAATCAAAATCGGCATTGCCGAAGCGCGAAAACAAATCGTGACATTTTTAGTAGTAAGATTTTAGCTGGTGGAGGCATAGTTTCCGTACCCTCATGATTAAATTTTTCCCGATTTTTCTCCTTTTTTCGACTGCGGTATCTGCGGTCGATTTCAATCGCGATATCCGGCCGATTTTATCGGACAAATGTTTCGCGTGCCATGGCTTTGATGAGGCGGAACGAAAAGCGGATTTGCGATTGGACACAAAGGAAGGGGCGTTCACCGACTTGGATGGGTATTTCGCATTGGTGGCCGGAGAGCCTGAGGAGAGCGAGGCGTGGCTGCGGATTGATTTACCGGAGGACGATGAAGATGTGATGCCGCCGGAGAAATTTCACAAAAAGCTGACGAATGAGGAAAAGACGCTGATCAAACAATGGATCACGGAGGGGGCGAAATACGATCTGCACTGGTCCTACAAGCCGATTCAAAAGCCCGAGATTGATGGGATTGATTCTTTGATCAACAAACGGCTTGCTCAGAAAAGCCTGAAAATGTCTCCTGCTGCGGACAAGATCACCCTCGCGCGCCGCCTGCATTTGGATTTGTTGGGGCTGCCACCAACCATTGAGGCCGTTGATCAATTCGCAAAAGACAAATCGCCGGATGCGTACGAAAAACTTGTCGATGAACTGCTGGAAAACCCTGCTTTTGGCGAGCGGATGGCAGTTTACTGGCTGGACCTGGTTCGCTACGCAGACACGATCGGTTATCACTCAGACACTTACATGGAGGTGTCTGCCTATCGAGATTATGTGATCGAAGCCTTCAACGACAACATGCCTTATGATCAGTTTACAATTGAACAATTGGCGGGTGACCTTTTGCCAAATCCAACGGTGAAACAAAAAGTCGCGTCGGGCTACAATCGTCTGCTGCAAACCACGGAGGAGGGCGGTGCACAAGCTGCCGAATACATGGTGATTCATGCGGCCGACCGGGTTCGCAATGTTTCGGAAGTATGGCTTGGATCAACGATCGGCTGCGCCCAGTGTCACGATCACAAATACGATCCTTTCACCGCTCGCGATTTCTATTCGATGGCAGCTTTTTTTGCGGACGTGAAAGAAAAACCAATTGGAAAGCGCCAACCTAATTTGAAATTACCGACTCCTGATGAGGAAAAGCGGATTGCGGAGTTGAAGAAAAACCTGGCCGAAAAAACTCCGGCGAAACTAGCTGCGACCGATTCTGCTTTGGGTGCCAAGATCAGTGAAGCGCAAACAAAATGGGAAGCCGAAATTGCTTCGCAATTAACAGAAGATCGCTCTGACTGGACTGTCGCTGAAGCCCCGAAAACTAAATCGTCCGGCGGTCAAACTTTCGAAAAATTACCGGACGGATCCATTTTGACCAAAGGGAAAAACCCGGGCAGCGAGAATTACGTGCTTACGCTCAAAGGCAGCGGAAAAATTACGGCAATCCGATTGGAGACTTTGACGCACGAATCCTTTGTTAAAAAGGGTCTGTCGCGAGCGAATGGAAACTTTGTCCTCACGAATACGAAGGTGCGAAAAAGCGATGGGACCGAAGTTACAATCGCCAGCGGAAAAGCTGACTTCGAGCAGTCTGGCTGGCCGGTTGCAAACGCATTTGATGGCAAATCCAATACGGGATGGGCAGTCGACGGACACAACAATCCAGCAGATCATGTCGCGATGTTTGTTTTGGCCGAAGGAATCGATCTTGGCAAAAATGGAACGCTTGAACTTGAGTTTCAATTTCGTTCTCCACATCAAAAGCATCACTTCGGAAGATTTCGCCTTGGGCTGACCACAGCGGAAGATCCGAAACTCATCGGCGGATTGAATCTTCCCCCAGCTGTATCTGAGGCGTTGAAGTTAACCTCGGAAAAGCGGTCCGCCGAACAGAAGAAAGCGATCGCCGATCATTTCCTGACCGAAACAAAATTACTCGCTGACGCTCGAAAAAATCTGACCGATTGGAAAAAAGATCTCGTCGCTATTGAGAAAAATGTAAAGACTATGCTCGCTTCCGAGCCACTTCCCGAACCCCGCATGACGCGCGTCCTCGCACGCGGAAACTGGCTGGATAAAGACGGCGAAGTGGTTCAGGCAGCTCTCCCCACTTTCCTGCCAAAAGATAAAGACAACGTGATTGCAAAAGGCGAGCGTGCGAACCGCCTCGATCTCGCTCATTGGATCATGGCGGACAGCAATCCCCTCACCGCACGAACGTTTACCAACCGAATGTGGAAGCTGTTCTTCGGAGCCGGTATCTCGCGCGATTTGAAAGATCTCGGAGGACAAGGTAAGCCCCCTTCTCACCCAGAGGTGCTGAATCTGCTGTCGGTTGAGTTTCGCGAGAGCGGTTGGGATATGAAGCAACTGGTGAAATCAATTTTGATGTCCGATGCCTATAAGCAAGTTTCAACCGTATCCGCAGAGGCCAGAGAAGCCGATCCCGGCAACCAACTTTTCAGTCGTCAGGGACGATGGCGAATCGAAGCCGAATTCGTTCGCGACACTGCACTGCAGCTCAGCGGATTGCTCGTCGATGAAAAACTTGGCGGCAAAAGCGTGAAGCCGTATCAGCCCGCTGGATATTGGCAGCATTTAAATTTTCCAAAACGAACCTGGCAGGCAGGCAAAGGCGAAGATCTCTATCGCCGAGGCGTTTATACGTTCTGGTGCCGAACGTTCCCACATCCGGCAATGGTCGCGTTCGATGCCCCAAGTCGCGAAGAGTGCACCGCTGAGCGACCTCGATCGAATATTCCGCAGCAAGCATTGGTTCTCTTGAACGATCCGGTTTTTGTCGAGGCAGCCAAGAAATTTGGCGAACACATTGCAACCTTTGAGGGTGGCGATGCAATTTCTCAAGCGTGGAAATATGCAACCAGTCGAAATCCGACCGCCGAAGAGAAAGCGGTTCTCAGTCAGCTTTTTGAAAGTCAGAAAGCACGTTTCGAAAGTGACGCAGCTGCAGCCAAAGATTTCCTCAGCATTGGCGAGGCTCCGGTCTCCGACAATATTTCCGCTGCCGAAGCTGCTGCTTTTGCAAACGTTGCTCGCGCCATTTTGAACGCTTACGAAACAACATCCCGCTTCTAAAACGATGAACCTTTTTTCACAACAACTCAACCGCCGCGCGTTCCTGAATCGCTCCGCCGTCGGGATCGGATCGATGGCGCTTACGTCGCAACTTTTGGCTGAAGGCGGTGCTCAACAGGCGTTCGCAGGTGCGGTAAAGCCACACCACATGGCTAAAGCGAAACGCGTCATTTTTCTTTGTATGGCAGGCGGGCCATCCCATTTGGAGACGCTCGACTACAAGCCCGAGCTTGCCAAAATGGATGGCAATCCAATGCCACCTTCTATTACCGAAGGTCAGCCGATCGCCCAGCTTCAAGGCAAAGTTTTGACCTGCCTTGGCCCGCAGCGCGAGTTTGTTAAATACGGAAAATCGGGACAGATGATGGCCGACGTTTTCCCGCACATCGGAAAACACGCCGATGACCTCGCAATCGTGAACTCGTTGGTAACCGAGCAAATCAATCACGATCCGGCCCACACCTTCATGAATACCGGAACTCAGATTTCCGGTCGCCCCTGCATGGGATCATGGATCAATTACGGCCTCGGAACCGAATCTAAAGACCTTCCCGGTTTTGTCGTTTTGACATCAATCGGCGGCGGACAAAGCCAACCGATTGCTTCGCGTCAGTGGCATTCGGGATTTTTACCAAGCCGCTATCAAGGAGTTCAATTCCACTCAACCGGCGATCCTGTGTTGTATGTGGGCAATCCCAAAGGCGTTACTCGCAACGATCAGAAACAAGTTGTCGATGCAGTGAATTCATTGAATCGATTGCGGAACGACGTCGTGGCCGACCCTGAAATCTCGACCAAAATCACGCAATACGAAATGGCGTTCAAAATGCAAATGAGCGTACCTGAATTGGTCGATCTTTCCGATGAGCCACAGTCCGTTCTCGACATGTATGGCGCGAAACCGGGCGACGGCTCTTTCGCCAGCAACTGCCTTCTGGCACGTCGATTGGCAGAACGCGGTGTGCGTTTTATCCATCTTTACCACCGCGGATGGGATCACCATGGCGGCGTGAAGAACGGCGTCGAAAACGTTGCAAAACTCGTTGATCAGGGAACCGGCGCACTGCTCGAAGATTTGAAACAACGCGACATGCTGAAAGACACTCTCGTCGTTTGGTCTGGCGAATTTGGTCGCACCCCAATGTCGCAAGGCGGCGGAGCAAATCCGGGGCGCGATCACCATATTAAAGGCTTCTCCTGCTGGATGGCTGGAGGCGGCGTCAAAGGCGGCATCACTCATGGCGCCACCGATGACTTCGGTTACAACGCTGTGGATAATATCGTTCACGTTCGCGATCTACACGCGACGATGCTGCATCTGTTAGGAATCCAGCACGATCGGTTCACGTTCAAATATCAAGGATTGGATATGAAACTGACCGGCGTCGAACACGCGCATGTTGTGAAGGAGTTGGTGGCGTAAGAAGCCTTTCACGCAAGGGTTCCTTCAACAACACCGAGCTTGGACTCGACTCGAAGCCGCTCCCAGAGTTGGGCTCCGTCGGAATTTCCAGCCATTAAGTTTTGATACGCACGAATCGTGGTCTCTGCGTCCTCGCGATTTTCCTTCAGTAGCTCGACGCGAAATTTGCGAAGTCCTGCTCGCGTGAGGTCATCAAAGAAACGAGCACCGGTTTGGGCTCGGCCATTGAACAAGGTATTTCGACAGCCCACGTCAGCAGTCAAAATGTGATGCTGGCCAACGCGGTCCCGCAATTCAACTTCATGCGTATCACAAGGGCGCCCGCAGTTTGTGACGTCGGTCCCTTCAGACATAAACGCGCAGAAAACGCAGTGCTCCATGTGAAACATCGGCATGTGCTGATGAAGCGTGATTTCAAACCATGAAGGCGGAGCCTTTTCTAACAAATCCAAAACCTGCTTGATGTTAAGGTCATACGAAATCGTGAGATTCAAAAATCCCTGTTTCATAAAAAACTCTGCGCTGAGGGGATTCGCGACATTCAACGAAAAATCGCCGACCATCTCCAGCGCATCGTTTTTCCGAAAATGATTCACCCCGCCCAGATTTCGGACAATCACACCGTCAGGCTGGGCTTTTTCAACAACGCGGAACAGCCCGCTTTCACCGGCTTTTTGGATACGGGGAGTTGCCAGAAAAATCCGGGATTCCGTTCCTGAATCCCGAACCATTGAGACCACGTACCGATACCGTTTCACATCTTCAAAATCGGCATAGATAGTTTTTACTCCGAGTTCAAGAGCCGCTTCAATTTGATCTGAGTTGCGACAAAGCACGTGGAGTTGTGGCTCTGTCTTTTCAAAAACATCCGGCGTTTCCGGAAGTAAATTGCTTACGGAGATTGCGGCGGATTCGCGAGCAGGTTTTCCCTCAGGTTGAGTTTGTTCAATCTGCTCAACAAGACTGCGGCGCATTTTGTTGACCTCACTGACGGGCAACATCACTTCGCCTTCGATTCCGAAATACAATGTTCCAAGTTCGAAAGACGTGTTTCCGAGACGCCCGAGTTGCTTCGTCAAAAACTCCTCAGTCAGCGGGCGCTGCTCGGCTTTTTGTAGCGGAATCGTCGATTCAATTTTTAACCCTGATTGCAAATCGATCAACACAAGTAGCTCCCCCTCACTCCCAGAAACAGCCCAATCCAGGCCGCGTGATTTTGGCTTAAGCCGCGACTCGTGCCACGACTTCTGAAGTTCAGCATTCAAGGCCGGATCATCGGTTTTCCAAACACGGTCGCCAATTTTCAGATTTTCAAATTGAATCTTACCGCGCTGAAATTTGAGTTTTCGACCCTGGATTTCGTAGATCCGTCCTCCCTGTTCATGATCTGTATTTCCGCCGGTATCAAAGGCAATTCCATCTCCGTTTTTGATGGGAACCTCGGGGTTCACTTCAATCCAGTCGTGACCGACCTCAGATATCTTTCCAATAAAGGCTCCCCGTTTTTTTCCAAATCGGGCGTGAACGAGTTCCTGATTATTGATGCCGTTCAGCCAACCACTGTGAAGCCCTCGAGAAAAAGCCATCTCCAATTCATAATGATCGGACTCGTCCGGCGCATCAACGGCTTCACCTGCTACCGCATCAATTGCCTTTCGATAAACCCGCGTCACTGCAGCAACATATTCAGGGGTTTTGAGACGCCCTTCGACTTTGAAACTTGATACACCAGCCGCGATCAAATCAGGAATTTCATTCACCCCAGCCAAATCCTGTGGCGATAACAAATAACGCTTATCGCCAAGATCGCGGAGTTCCCCATCTACGATCAGATCATATGTCATGCGACAGGCTTGAGCGCACTCCCCGCGATTCGCGCTGCGCTGGCCAAGTGATTCGCTGGTGAGACATTGCCCAGAATAAGCCACACAAAGGGCACCGTGAACAAACGTCTCCAGCTTCACTGCGCCAGGTTCATTGGCTTTAAAAAACCGCATTTCTTTGAGCGAATTCTCCCGGGCAATGACTGCGCAATCGAGATTGAACGCTTCGTTCACAAACTCCAGAGCTTCCGGCGACGTGATCGTCATCTGGGTCGACGCATGCAATTCAAGCTCGGGAGCAATCGCCCGCGCCATCCGGGCGAGTCCAATATCCTGAACAATAATCGCGTCAACTCCGGCTTCATTGATGAGGCGAAGTTGGCGCTCTGCTGCCTCAAGCTCGGACGTGAAAATCAGGGTGTTGAATGCGACAAATCCACGAACTCCATGAGCATGAAGGAAATCCATCAACTCGGGTAAATCTGCTTCTGAGAAATTGTCAGCCCGAATCCGGGCATTAAATGTGGGAAGTCCGAAATAGATCGCATCGGCTCCGTTGGCCACGGCAGCGCGAGCGCACTCCCAGTTTCCCGCAGGGGAAAGGAGTTCAAGAGGATGACCGTGGGGCGTTGAGAAAGGGACTGACATTCGCTGGAATGTAGCACGGCCAACGCAGAGCGCGAGGCATCAGAAAAAACGACTCTTGCTACGAACGAACCAGAAATTCGTCAAGATTCAGAATCACCCGAACGGTTGCAATCCAGCTAGCAGTTTCAACCGGGTCACCTTTCTCCTGGAGATAATTTCCCGCCATTTTTTTAGCCTCCTCCGGATTCGCCCGGTAAAAAGAGCGCGTCCCGGCAAGAAGGCTCGAAAGCCGATCAACCTCCGAAACCTCGGGAGGTCGGCTGAGGCAAAGGCGAAATGCGTGCTCTATTTTTGAAGCATCATCTCCTTCGCCTTGCGTGGTCAACACGCGCCGGGCAAGTGCCTGCGCAGCTTCGGTGAAGGTTTCGTTATTCAACGTAATGAGCGCCGCCAGCGGTGTATTTGACCGGGTGCGCTCGACACTGGTTACGTTTGAATCAGGACAATCAAAACTCATCAAATTCGGATGCGGGGCGGTCCGTTTAAAAAACGTATACATTCCACGACGATAGCGATCTTCGCCTTGGCTGACCTTCCACTTGAAACTCGAATTGTAATTTGCATCGATGACTCCGGGCGGAATGGGTGGAAAGACCGAAGGGCCTCCAATTTTTTCCGATAGCAATCCGGCCGCTGCGAGCGAAATATCACGGACGGTTTCAGCCTCGACACGAAATCGGTTTTGTCGAACGAGTAGCCGATTTTTTGGATCAATCTCCAAAAGCTCAGGCCGGTGATCCGATGATTGCTGATACGTCTTCGACATCACGATCGTCTTGATCATTTTCTTCCGCGACCAACCCTTTTGGATAAACTCAGTTGCCAACCAATCGAGCAATTTCGGATGGCTGGGACGATCGCCCCGAACCCCAAAATCATTTACGGTCGTCACGAGACCGCTTCCAAACAAGTGCCCCCAAATACGGTTCACAACCACCCGCGGTGGAAGCGGATTATCACCAGAAACCAGCCAACGAGCCAGGTCCAGTCGATCTCCATTCTCATTCCGATTCTCAACTGGCGGAAGGGTTGCCAGCGTTCCGGTTTGAACCTCATCAATCGGCTGCTTGAATTCGCCACGCCGAAAAATATTCGTCTTCCGACGGTCCCCTTTTCGTTCAGATAAGACTCGAATGTTCATCGCCGGACGCTCTGGCATTTTCGATTCAATACTGTTAATTCGATGAACCAGCCCTGTTGCTTCGGAATCCCATTTTACGTAAAAACGATCCAATAGGGTCTGTTCGTCGAGCTTACCCTTTATTTTAATTGGGCTATCTTCCGACTGCTTCGCAAAATGCTCGCGCAGAGCTTTGGGAACAGCGAGATGCGTCGGCGAGGTCAGCGCGGTGATCCGGAACTTTCCGATCATATGACTGCTGCCGTAATTTTGAATCAGTTGAATTGAAAATGTCGCGGCCTTCTTGATTTCAACGGGACGAACCAATCCAAAAACGGCGTGATGCGGCTTTCCGTATTCCGGCCCGATAGCCCAACCGTTTCCTTCATTTTTAGGTTTTGCATTGGGATCGAGGGCACCCGTTACATTCCACGTTTTCTCCTGTGAATGATCAGCTTCTGCATCCCCAAAAACCTGAGACTTCCCGTCGATTTTCAGGGTGATGTGATTGAGAACGAAGTTGCCGTGCTCAACGCGACCGGGCCCGTTTTGGGGTAATGACTTATCGGGGAGAACTTCGAGTTTTATCCCTGAAATTGTGGTTCCGGCAGGGACTCTTCCTGCAACAACATAGGTTCCTTCAGCCGCATTGGTTCCGCCAACAAGGACAGCACCATCCTTTTTATTGTGAGAAAACGTGACACCTTTTGGTCCAGTAAATTTTTCGAGAACGAGCGGAGTGAAGGTCTGCTTTGCCTGTGCCGCAGAAATCGTTGCCTTGGTTTCAGCAATGAGTCGAGGGAGTTGTGGCTTCAATTTTTTGGTCACGACCGCGAGCTCCGACTTCGCTTTTTCCAAGTCTTTCTGCGCGGCGGCGTGTTGCTTTTTCCATTTTGAAATGGCCTCAGGCGTGTGATCGATTCGGCTGGAGGTTTCATCGCCGTTATTAAAATAAGCGAAGAATTGGTAGTACTCGGCATGGGTAATTTCGTCATATTTGTGGGTATGGCATCGAGCACATCCCACGGTGAGACCCATCCACACCGCCCCCATCGTTTCGACACGATCCATCACGGCTGCGACACGCCATTGTTCTTTGTCGGTTCCGCCTTCGGTATTGGTCAGTGTTTGGCGGTTGAACGCGGTGGCGAGAAGTTGGAGGTCCGTTGGATTTTCGAGAAGATCCCCGGCGAATTGTTCGATGGTGAACTGATCAAACGGCATGTCGGCATTGACGGCATCGATCACCCAATCGCGATAGCGCCACGCATTCAGCCGGTTGTTGTCTTTCTCATAGCCATCGGAATCGGCGTAGCGAGCATGGTCGAGCCAATGGCGTCCCCAACGTTCTCCGAAATGTGGGCTTACAAGCAAATCATCGACGAGACGTTCCACTGCCGCGGCGCGATCTTTTTCAAAACGTGGGAAATGATCTTCGACCTGTTCAATCGTCGGTTGTCGGCCCATCAGGTCATAGAAGAGCCGGCGGATCAAGGTAATGTTGTCGGCAGCACGGGGCTCGACATGGGCACTCGGAATATTGAGCTTCGAACGGGTGTCTTCGATCTGTTTTCGGACAAAGTAGTCGATTGGATGATTCGAACCGTTTGACGTCGGCAGTTCAATTTTCGAAAATTGAAGTTCATCATAGGCCCAGTGCTTGGGCCAGTCAGCTCCTTCGGCGATCCACTGTTTCAGCTTTGATTTTTCCGAATCGGTGAGTGGTTCCGCTTTATCCGGCGGCGGCATGATGTCATCCGGATCGGCAGAATGGATTCTATCGATCAGGCTGGATTTTGCGGGATCTCCCGGAACGATCGCGATTTCGCCTGACTTCAGTTTTTGTGAAGCAAAGTCAATTCCTGTAAGTCGCAGCCCTCCCTTTTTGTCATCCGGTCCGTGACAAAGCATGCATTTCTCTGCAAGGATCGGCCGGATCTCCGACTCGAAATCAATGTTCGCCGCAAGAATTGAACCCGCCGCGACGATAAAGAAAAAAAACGCAAGATATCGGATCGCCAGCCTGTTCTTCATTCTTACAGGTTCATGAAAAACAAGGCTCAGGTCAACATCCGTGAAAACGGTTTTGCTGTTAGTCCTGCCGAAGGAAAATTCGGCTTTCGCGATAGGTGATCACACCGTTGAGCTCGCGCATGAAATCGGCGCCAAAAATAGCCCCGAAACCAGGTTTTCCCGACTGGTCTTTAAAAAGGTCAGCGGAGATCAACGAACGATTGGTAATGTCTGCGGTCCCCAATTTAATGAGCTTTACTTTGGTAATTGCAGCTGGCGCTTCGCCACCCACTCCATAAATCACCTGATCCAGAGGCCCGACTTCACATCCGGTTTCCCTCGCGGTGTTGATATGAAGCACAGTGGTTTGAGCCCCTGTATCGATCATGAAAGTGGTATCGGTTTCATTGAGAAGGCCATCGACATAAATGTGATTTCCCCGCCGCTCATATTCGAACGATTCGTAGCTGCGGAGTTCAAGCAAATCTTCAACGGTAAGCCCGCGGCAATACTTCAAAAACGTAGCGCGCTGCGGAGACCAATCATCAATGTATTCCTGATCAGCTTCAGAGAGACTGGAAATCGAGATTTGAGATTCATTTCCATCTTCGGTAACGATTTTTACGGCAGATCGGGATTTTTCCGAAACGTTCCCTTTATAAGTTTTTCCGTTCAATGTTTTAAAAAGACGAAATTCAGGGACTTTCTCCACTTCTCCGTCACCGCCGGCCAAATCAGGGCGAAGGAAAATTCGGCCTTCTTTATAAGAAATTACGGCTCGTAGTTGGGTAAGAAATTCAGCTCCAAAGATCGCGTCTTCCATCTGACGAGATCCTTCAGGACGGTCTTTCATCAGGTCTGCGGAAAGCAGCCTTTGATTTCGAATGACGGATTCCCCGAGTCTAATCTCGCTGACATCGGTCCAAGCAGCCGGGGCTTCGCCACCGATTCCTCGAATTTTTTGATCCATTTCTCCAACTGTGCAATCCATGTTTCGAGCAGACTGAACGTGTAGCACCGACGCATGCGCACCGGTGTCGATGAGAAACTTGGCGGGATGTCCATTCAACTTCCCCTCAACAATCATACTGTTGTTGTCGAGTCGAAATGTGAAGGACTCGTAACCCCGCAACTCCAGCAATTCACGCACGGTCAGGCCGACACATTGCTCAAGGAAAACGGCTCGTTCTTTACTCCATTTTTTCACGAAATCCTGATCGCCTGCGCTGAGTTTATCGTAGTCAATCACGACGCGCTGTCCGTTTTTCATCTTCAAGATCGCTTTGGCTTTCTCATCTGATTTATCAACGAGAATCGCTTGGATCGTTTTACCATTGGAGCCTACAAAATCGCGAAATTCAGGGTCTCCTTTCCCTTGCGATAAAGCGGACGGGGAGAATGCGAACAGTGCCGTGATGGCGAGAAATGTGAATGGAATTTTCATCGTGTATTTAAGAGTTGCCGGCTTCTAAAACGCATCAGTCTTTGAACGCTGAACTGCTGATGAATTCGGTCCATGCGATTTCCAAAGCTTCCGGGGTTTCGAATCCGAAGATTTTAGCAATTTCGATCGCCTCGGGAATTTGCCGTGACGACTCGGCTCTTTCAATCATTTTTGTGTAAGCCGCGAGTCGCCCCATATCACCCTGCATGAAATAGCTAAAAGAATACAACAGAACCAATTCTTCCGGCGTCAACGTATCTGCCTCGTATTTATACAACGCTTCGATCGATGGCTTAACCGTTCCTTTACGAACGAGTTTTTTCAATTCCTTGGCCCAGTCGGTCCCGTTCGCAAAGCCGCGGGCACTTTGAATATCACTAGAGTCATATTTTGCAGAGATTAGAGAAGTCCCAGATTCGCCAGCGAGCTGAATTTCTTTGTAATAAGAGTGCCCAGTCACAATCGAAAAACGACCTGCTGCACCAAAACTCGAGGTGCCGCCCATCTGAGTGGTAAGCATATCGGACGCCACACAATGCGTTACAAATGGCGTGAACACTTTCTTAAATGAACTGTCGTTCTCTTTCGTCACTTTGAAAACGCGAGCGGTGCTCAAGAGGCCGCGCGGCTCAGCTATTTCAGGTGGCAGATTGATTTGGCCACCGGTTGATTTGGGCCACGTGATGGCCAATTTTAAGGACTGCTCATGTCCTCCGTTATTACTGAGCCACTCGCGATACCATTCACCAAGCATCTTGTGGGTATCTTCATCATCGACCACAAAAATCGCACGACGGTTTTCCCCCCATTTATTACGGAATGTTGGATGCTGAAACGCCATTCCGTGCCAAAGCCGTTCAGCGGTTTCTGCAATGTTTTTGGGACGAAATGAACCTTTCGTCAAAATGAGAAAGTGCTCCGTCTCCATCGCATCAAAGGTGATTTCGGTATCCGGAAAAATGAATGGGTCGGGCAGCTCCGTGAAGGTTTTGATATCAATTCGAGCGTCTTTTTCCGGAGTTCCGACCTTGCCGCTCAATACAACAGCTTCTCCTCCCCCGTATTCCGTCAGGTAGTTGTTATCATTCGAACTGAGAAGTGAACGATTGATTCGAATTTCTTTCCCATTCTTCAGAGTAATTATCGCCTCTTCCCCATCGATTTTTTCGAGCTTTCCTTCGAGGGTCCGCCCCTTCTTATCCGTCCACATCCGTATTTCAGCAGCCCAACTCAGAGTTGAAATGAAGATGACAAGCGACACAATTGCGGCGCGAAATTTCGGATGGGGGTTGCTCAACCTTTTCATAATCATAAAAGCCTATCATCTTAGGAAAAATAATGCATTCAAATTCGGCGGCTCTTAAAGGAGGTCTTTATCAGCTTTTTAAGCAGCGCAACCGAGACGGAATTACAAGAAGGCACTACAAATAGCTCGCGTTCTTGCCGTGCGATGATCAACTGGAGATCATGCGTTCTCGACTTTTTATTGTCTTCATTTCCTTGATCGGTTCCGCACTCGCCAATCTCCACGCACAAAACGATTCAACAGGGTCCGCTCAACAATCGAACCCTATTGGTTCGAAAATTGTCAAAGCTGAAGATGGTGGATTTTCGCTCTCGGTAAATGGGAAAGCTTTCAAAGTGAAAGGCGCTGGAGGCAGTGGTTCTCTATCGTTGCTTGCTGAGTTGGGAGGAAATTCAATTCGAACTTGGGGCATCGATGAAAAAACGGGCAAGCTTCTTGATGAGGCTCAGAAAAATGGTCTCAAGGTGACACTCGGTTTCTGGCTGGGCCATGAGCGCCATGGATTTTCCTATGAGAATTTTGAGCAGGTAACGAAACAAATTTCCGACCTTCGGGCCGCCGTTGAGAAATACAAAAATCATCCGGCATTACTGATGTGGAGCATCGGAAATGAAATGGAAGGTTTTGATGAAGGCGACAATCCTGCGATCTGGATGCACATCGAGCATTGCGCGCAGATGGTAAAATCGCTGGATCCAAATCATCCCATTATGACAGTCACCGCGGAAATCGGCGGCCGGAAAGTCGAAGCAATGAACCATTTTTGTCCCAGTGTCGATATTCATGGGATCAATAGCTACGGCGGAATCACTTCGGTCGCTGAGCGCTACCGGAAAGCTGGCGGGGTGAAACCTTACCTGATTACCGAATACGGAATAGCTGGAACCTGGGAAACAGAGCCGGGGAAATGGGGAATGCCTGAAGAATTAAGCAGCACGGCGAAAGCCACTTTTTACAAAGATGCCTATGCTGCAGCGGACAAAGATCCGCTCTGCCTGGGTAGTTATGCTTTTACCTGGGGGGCGAAGCAGGAGGCCTCGGCGACGTGGTTGGGAATGCTACTTCCCAGTGGTGAAAGGCTCGCCACGGCCGACGCAGTGAGCGAGATGTGGACAGGAAAACCAGTCGAAAACCAATGTCCGCGAATTGAATTGCTCACGCTGGTTGGGGAAAATAAAGTACTCGAACCGGGCGCAGAAATCAAATTCGCCCTCAAAGCATCCGATCCCGAAAACGACAAGCTGAATGTTCATTGGATTTTGACCGAAGACTGGAAAGAGATCGCCGAAGGAGGCGACTCCCGTCCAAGCCCGCCGAAATTTCCTGAATCCATTTTAGAAAGCTCAGCCGCTGGAGCCAAAATTAAAATGCCGGACGGCGGGGGAACCTATCGCGTCTATGTTTATTTGAAAGATGGCAACGGCGGAGCAGCTACTGCAAACCTATCCCTGAAGGTAGAAGGAGAGCGCAAGGCACCTTTGGGATCCAAAATTAAACTTCCCCTCACGATCACTGGCGGTGATCCCAACGCTAAACAGCTCTTCTTTTCAAGTGGTTGGATGGGAGATACCGACAAAATGAAGCTGAGCCTCGATTCTCAGGAAAACCCAAAAATCGGAAAAACCTGTCTGAAACTTGAATTCACTGAACCCGCTGGCTGGGGAGGAATTGTCTGGCAAAGCCCGGCGGGTGATTGGGGGGATCAACCCGGCGGATTTGATTTTACAGGCGCAAAAAAGCTTACCTTCTGGGCTCGGGGGGGAAAAGGAGGTGAAACTGCGAAGTTCGGGTTCGGTATCATTAAAGAAGACAAATTGCACTTCGACACCACGCGGGAAGAGATTTCCGTGACCTTAAAGTCCGAGTGGGAGAAATTTGAAATCCCGCTCGAAGGAAAAAATCTCCGACGAATCAAATCCGGGTTTTATCTGATTACCGAGGCCAAGGGATTGCCGTTCGAGTTCTTTGTCGACGAAGTTGTGGCGGAATAAGTTACCCAATCACGCGCTTGAGTGTCGCAAACGTCATGGCGAATTCATTCTCCGCATCGGCCTCAAACCGTTCTTCATCCACAATTTCCCATTTCGCCACAGCCTCGTAACCAGGAAAGTGATGCTCACCTTCGACTTCGGCTTCGACAAAAGTTAGGATGAGTTCATCAGCAAAGCTCAGGGCCGCTTGATAAATAGACGCCCCTCCGCTCACAACGAGTTCGGAGGCGCTTTGCTCGCGAGCGATTGAAACTGCCCTTTCCACTGAATCGGCCACAAATCCCTCCTTCACATCAAAATTGAAATCTCGGGTTAGCACGACAGGAGTCTGCGTCGTGAACCATCCGTCCATTTCCTCAAACGTGGTTCTACCCAGAAGCATGAATTTTCCTGCCGTATAATTTCTGAAATGGGCTGAATCACGAGGAAGACTCCAGGGGATTCCGCCGTCTTTTCCTCCGATGACACGGTTTCGTGCCATTGCAGCTATCATCGATATTTTCGGATTGGGTCGCTTCATGGCTCTAATACACGGATTGTGGGCGGCAATTTCCTAGGCTGACAATTCAAATCTGACAATTTTCGCTCGATTTGGAAAAGAGGAACCCAAAAATAAGGAAAACATCCTAATATTCTTATATTTATATAAATT
>CALAHF010000102.1 GCA_937891465.1 uncultured Verrucomicrobiales bacterium
CAAGACGGGTGTTTAGCTATCTACGGCGTGTTTCGGATAAATCCACGAATTGCCGACTGACTGATAGGAATTTGCTTATTCAAGGATTTTTTATCGGGGCGTCGGTCCGGCCGGGTTTGAGGGGGTGCAATCTGCTCTTCCTGACCGGCCGCGTTGACGAGTAGCTCCATACCACGCTCAACGGCAAAAGGAGCTTCAAGAAAAGCAGCGAGGGCGGAGAGATCCCGATTTTCCTTGGAAGTTTTTGCGGGATAGACGCCGTCTAACCAGTCAATGAGTTTTGCCTTCGAGTCGCCCTCTGGCTGGCCGCCTCGGGTCAAGGTCAGGGTAATGGCCCGGAGGATGTCAAATCGGGTCTGGCGTGACTTGATTGAGCCGTAGTCGAGACCGGTGGCAGCGGCGAGGATGGCGTCCGCTGAGTTTTCGGCATCGATGCGTGCCAGGGCAATGAGAGCCGCGGTGAGGATGACTGCGTTTTCTTCTTCGGCCACCCGGTCCTTCCAATTGGCAGCGGGCTGTTTTTCAAGGGCAGCGCGGGCGGCGTGTCGAATGCCGCGATCGGATGAGCCAAGAGCAGCCCAGATGGTATCAAGATCTTCCTCGGTGGCTTCTTTAGCGTCCACTTGGAGAAAGGTTTCGAGCGCTTGGCGTTCGGCGCGAGCCTCTTCGCCCCCAGCGAGGGACCCGGTAGGTGCTGTCGATTCGTCGCCTGTGTAAGTCACCCGATAGAGACCGGACTGGACGCGTCGGCCACCAACGGTGAAATACATGGCTCCATCGCCAGGATTGACGAGAACATCCGTGAGAGGCAAGGGCTGGGCGGCGGCGAACTCCTCAAGACGCGCGGTATAGGTCGAGCCCTTGGGCTCGAGGTGGACAGCGTAGAGTTTTCCATAGGACCAATCACAAGCAAAAAAGGCGTTTTGATACTTGGCCGGAAATTTAGCGCCATACCCAAAACAGACGCCGGTGGGCGACCCGGCGCCGACATCGACCACCGCTCCAAAGGTGTCCGAATAGAAGTCCATGAATTTCCCGGAACCGGTTCGCCATCCGTAGTCGGCGCCGTCAATCACGTGATTGATCCGCGTCGGGCGGTACCACGGCGTGTTGAGGTCCCATTCCATGTCGGCGTCATAAGTGAATAGCTCGCCGTCGCGATTGAAGGCGGCATCGTACTGATTGCGAAAGCCGCTGGCGACGATTTCCCAGGTCTTACCCTCAGGATCGATTTGGGCGATGTGCCCCAAGGGAGCTTCCGCACCTTTCATGAAATGCTGCAGCGAGGGCAGGAGTTGATCTTCTCCCCAGACTTCGGGGACCCGGGAATGGGTATAGTCAGCGGGGACTTTGGTTTGGTTCCCGATGACAACGTAAAGGTGTTCTCCATCCGGGGCGGGCAGGATGGCATGCGGCCCGTGTTCTCCGGCGGTGTCTCCGAGTGACCTCAGTTCGACGAGATTGTCGAACTGGTCGTCGCCATCCGTGTCGATCAAGCGCCAGACACCACAGCCCATGCTACTGCTGCGCGAGCTGACGACCATGTAGAGACTGTCAAAGGCGTAGCAGAGGCCCTGGGCATGGCCGATCTTCGGAAGTTTGGCGAGTTCCTCTGTGAGGGCCTTGGCCTCCGTTCCTTTCATCATCTTTCGCTCCTTGGCCCCTACGATGGAATAGGTGATCTGCTCGATGCTTGCGGGATCGAGAGGCTCGCCCAAATTCGGAATCGAAAAACGGTAAAGCCCACCGTGTTCATCGCTGACGATCAAGCGCCCCTTATCATCCTGGCACATGGCGACCCAGGACCCCTGTTCATCGCGGGGAACGGAGTAGAGTAGTTCGATCTCGAAGCCATCGGGGAGACGGATCTTTTCTGGATCGGTAGCGGTGTGCTGGGCCTCGGCCAGCTGGGCGAGGGTGAATGTTATCGCCAGAGTGACGAGGATGTTTTTCATAGGATTGATTTTCTGACCACTCCGTGCCCGGCACCTTCTGGAGTGGCATGTGTCAAATTCAGTCTTTTGTCACTATTCCGCTTTATCTTTGAGACTTGGATAAATCTTCGCATTGATAAAAGCTGAAGCCTCTGCCGGGTCGAGATCACCGGATTTGTTCTTGTCAACTGATCTGAAAATCTTATCGACATGAGCTTCGGTTCCTTGAAGAATCGCAAACTCCTCTTCTGATAAAACACCATCGGCATCCTGGTCTGATGCCTTGAACATTTCATCCGGTGTTTTTCTCGACATTTTCCACCAGGTCACCGTGACCAAAAGTTCATCGAACTGTGCTCGGTTGAGCGCTCCGGTTTTATCCGTGTCAGCTTTATAGAACATGACTGGCCCATGTTTTGGCTTATGTGGCTTGATCGCCTGTGACAGTTCGGCATAAGAGATTTTGCCATTCTGATTTTTATCAGCCAGTTGGAATAGTTCTCCCGGCGTCATCTTCAGCATCTCCGGGGTCGGATCGACCAAGCCATCACCTATAGCTGGAGTCACATACATTGAAGTGATGACATCCCCTGAGACTTGTGCCCGGAACATAGAACCGGTTTCAACTTCATGTTTCTTTTCGTCATAGCCCACATACTTGACGTCACTTTGGTTGTTCAAAATGAGCCTTTTCTTCTGCCGCTTGTGCATTGTCGTAGCAATCATCAGGTGGTCAGGGTGAGCTTCCTCAACGATGCCGATCAGCATGGAGTCCTGCGACGCACTGCTTTTCTTCTCGGCAGCAGCGGCCGGGACACTCATGGCGATCAAACAGGATGCTAAAGCGGTGAGGGTGAGTTTTTGTGAATGAATCATCGTATCTATTTTTCCATCTATCGTCTGGAGCCTCATTTCTGCTGAAACTGAGCGCTGTTTACCAAGGCCCGTATGAAAGCGCTGACCTTGAAATCTTCTGCCCTGGCAGCGGCAAGAATTTTGGTGATCAAGTCCTGATCCGTGAAGCCAACAGGGCGACCCATTGCATATCCAACCAGATGTTCGGTGAAACCCTCAGCGAAGTCTTCTTCACGATCGGCAACGAGTTCGCGCATGGCAAAGTAGTCAGCGAAAGCAGGGCCTTTGTGAAAGGCTCCCGCAGTATCGATCTTGTGGCCAGGACCAGTATTGACTTTGCGTTTCCCTTTGGTTACAACCGTGTGCTCAAGCTCGCGCCACTTGCCAATGGGGTCGAAGTTCTCCAGGCCAAATCCGATGGGATCTATCTTTCGATGACAACTGGCACATTGCGCCTCTTCCGCATGGGCGGCCAGTTTCTCCCGAGTCGTCAGATTTTTATCAGCCAGGCGCGATAACTGCGGAACATTCGCCGGAGCAGGTGGTGGAGGATCATTCAGCAGGTGGCGTAATACCCACGCCCCGCGTTCAACCGGACTACTTTCGATACCGTCGCTGCCCATGGCATGAATCGCCGCCATGCCAAGCAAACCTCCTCGGGGAGAATTCTTCGGAAGACTGACTTTTCGAAACTCATCGCCGGTGACTCCCTCGATACCGTAGTAGGAAGCTAGCAGGCTGTTGATGATGACATAGTCACTGTTCAGGAGCTTACCGATTTGCCCCTCCGAGGGATGGCGCATGAGGTAAGCAAAACTTTCGTAGACTTCACGACGGGAAGCGGTACGGGTCGCATCGTCAAATTCCCGGTACAAAGTGGTGTCGAACTGGAAAAAGTCGAGGCGCTCCATATCCAGCCACTGATGAAGAAAGCCGGAGACTAATTCGTTCGACCGGGAATCGGCCAGCAAACGGTTGACTTGCCGGCGAAGGACAGCCGGTTCGTGAAGTTGATTCTTTTCCGCCAGGGTGAGCAGCTGCTTATCCGGCGGCGCACTCCAGAGAAAGTAGGCCAGGCGCACGGCCAGTTCGCGATCGGTTAGCGTTCGGCGCTGCTCTTCATTGGCAGGTTCATTCAGATAGAGAAAGCCGGGTGAAGCCAGGATGATACTCAAGGGTTTGCGGATGGCAGTCTCAAAGTCATCTCCTGCCGCCCGGGCTTTTTTGAAGATCGTGACCAGGCCATCCATATAGTCTGCCGCTGGTGCCTGGCCGCGAAATGCCTTGCGCGCAAATTGCTCAAGAATTTCACGGGCTCTACTGGTTTCCTCCAACTCAGCGCGTTCTTCGATCCACCAGTCCATTTGTGGAGAGGGGGAGTTGCTGACACTGTGCGGGCCTTCCAACTCTACCCAGTCAATCCAGATGGCTGGAGGAATCCCGTAGCCGTTTGTCTGGGCGTATTGGCCTATTGTTCCCCAGGCTGCCTTTAGATTATCGTTGTGTTGCTTCTCCTGCACGCCGAATTTCCTTGTGGTGTTCAGCCCGATCTCAAGCGGTACGTCGATGATCTGTGGACTCTCCATGGTACCCGTGACATGGCGGGTCGTGATGGGTGGGCCAGGAAGCAGGCCATATTGCCAGCCCGTAACAATCTGTGGATGGCCAATGTCGATGAAGCGCCTATGTGCCGGTATACCATCAAGGGCTGCCGCTCGGATCCGAAGCGTGTAGTGTCCGGGTACCAAATCCTCTGACCCACCGTCAACGCGACCATAGCCTTTTCCGACCATCAAGTAGGCTCCCTGGTCCCGTTGGGGTAAGGAGGCAAAATGTTTGTAGAGGGCAAAGTCCTTTTGAGTGAGAATGAAACGGAAGGTTGTCGCCGGGTGCCAAGCTTCCTGGAAGCCAAAATCCTTGTGATTCGGGGCTCCTATCAGTTTGTGGGCATTCTGATATAAGGTGTACTCAGGTGGATACCCCTTCTTCTTGATACCGTTTTTGTAGATGTCATTGACGATCGCCTGGTTCTCGGGTGCCGTGGCAAGTTCATCAACGACCTTTTGCCACTTCCTAAATTGAGCGTAGGTCGCTTCCTTGCCTTTGATAAATTTGTCGATCTCGGGGTTGAATACCTTCTCCGGTTCGACTCGATAGGTTTTGGATTCCTGGCCCTTCGGGAGTTGGCGGGCAAACAGTTCATCGATCGCAACGCGCCCCAATTTCAGGTATTCTTCGAACTGGTCGCTGGAAATGTACTGCGAGGAGCCAAAGGTATCAAAGCTACCCTGACTTTCGTCCGTCGGAAGTATTTGAACATCGACCGTCGTGCCGGTGAGTTCTTTGATCGTGTTTTGGTATTCACGACGGTTGAGGCGGCGCATAGTGATTTTGCCGCCGGAATCTGACAAGGCTTTGCGAGCCAGAACCATGGTGTTGGCGAGGTCATCGAGAAAGTCAGCCTTTTCTTCACCGGTCGGCTGCTTCTTATCCTCCGGTGGCATTTCGCCCGAGTTAATGGTGGTGAGCACCTGTTGCCAAAGCTCGGCAGAGGGAAGATTAGCGATTTGGAAGGGTAGGTCTTCGAGGTTTACGTTACCTTTTTCGGTAGCTGCGTCGTGGCAGTCGAGGCAGTATTTTTCCAGGAAGCCGAAGTGTTTTTCCGGAAGGGCTGGGGGGGATTCGGCGAATGCCACCAGTGCGCAGGCAAAATAAATCGCGGCGAAAAGTAGATTTTTCATTGGTCGGATCTGTCTGATCGGTTGGATGTGATCGATCTATTGATTATGCCTGCAATTGCTTCACGACGCCGGTGCTGTCACCGTGGCGGTCCAGCTTGATTCCCATGCCGTGGAGTATGGTGAGCCAGACATTACAGAGAGGCGTGCCTTTCGGCAGGACAAGGTTTTGACCGAGATCCAGATTGGAACCTCCACCTGTTATCAAGGTAGGCAGGTTATCCAGATAATGAATACTCCTGACACCTCCACCAAAGACCGCTGTGGTATGATCAAACAGGCTCGAACCATCGACCTCTTTTGTCGCCTTGAGTTGGTCAATGAAACCCGCCAACAATTCGCTATTTGCATTATCCCTCTTTTGCGATGCCTCCATTCGCGGGCCCGGAGAATAATGACTTACGGTGTGTGGATTAAACCCGGTATCCAGACTGCTCAACAGCGTTCCAACCGGCATACGATAAGTCATTGCTCGTGTGCTGTCAGTCTGAAGCGCCGCAACGATGAGCTTGTAAATGATCTCGATTTCGTCTTTGCCTTTCAAGCCTGGTTTGGGCTCGTCGATAGGAGCTTTGGCCTTGGGGACATTCAGCCAGTCTTCGTCTTTGCCGAGACGAGTCTCGATATCCCGGATTCCTTGAAAATATTCCTCCAGCTTATCGTTATCGGTTTTGGATAGGCCCCGTTGCACGCGTTTGGCATCCTTGAGAACGACATCCAAAACACTGCGATTGTCAGCGATGGCTGCCTGGCGTTGCTCCAGTGGCAGGTCATCAGCGGAGAAAAGTTTATGAAACACCTTTACCGGATCTTTGATCCCTCCAATCGGCTTGCCTTTTTTATCCCATGCGAGGGAAAGGCCTGGGCCGTGACCTCCGTTAAATGGGTCGTCACCTACCAGCGGTAGGGAAGAAAAGCGCGTCGCGTGTCCAAGATGTTGGGCGATGACTTGATCGACTGAGATGCTGTTGGACATGTTTTGTCCGGGGATGGCATAACGATTCGCCCCGGTAAGCCAAAACGTGCTTCCTCCGTGCGCGTTATTGTTAAATTGATTGTAGCAACCCTGCACGATCGTGAAGTCTGACTTGTGAGGGGCTAAAGGTGCCAGACCTGTGGGAAGCTTGTAGTCGGTTCCTTGTTGAGCCTGGTCCGGGTACCAGGTTTGCTGCGTGACGCCAAAGCCCATGCTCATGAAAACGGCACGTTTAGGCGGTGTCGATGGCGTAGTTGCCGCAGCCGAGGCGAAGCGGCGAAATCCGATGGATTCAAGCGCGGGCAGCGCGATAATGGCTCCGGTTCCTCGGAGAAAGTGGCGGCGGTTGAGATTGGTTTTCATAAAATTTCTAAATGTGGGCTGAGCTAAGCCTACTCCGTCACATTCCAAAGCCTGACTGATAGGAATTTGCTTATTCAAGGATTTTTTATCGGGGCGTCGGTCCGGCCGG
>CALAHF010000103.1 GCA_937891465.1 uncultured Verrucomicrobiales bacterium
GTGTTGCGCGCCGGTGCCGTTTTAGAGCGAAATTGTGCAATTCCTTTAGCGCAATGGGTTGGGGGTCGATTGCGTGATATTTCGGCGCTGATTGCGTTCAGGCGTTGACATCTGCGTAACGGCGGATGGCGCGTCTCCCAAAAGACCCGCGCGTGAAGCAGTATGCCACGGCAGCGGGAATCTCCCCTCGAACGGCTCAGGATCATAGACAGAAAAATGATCCGAGGTGGCTCGAATTTATTGGGGGAAATCTCGCGGACGTGGATCTGATCGTGCAAGTGATCGCGGAGACGGCTGTGGTGGATGGTAAATCGAAAGAGCTGGCGATGATGGATGCCGCCTTTGAGACGTGGCAGGCCATCGAAACGAAGAAGCGCGAGGCAATCAATCGAAGCCGGGCGGATTCTTTGCCTGCTCTGTGCAAGGCGGAAATGGAGTCGCAGGAGTCTTTTCGGAAAGCAAAGCGGGCTTGGGAATCGGCGGAGGTGGCTCGCGGCGGGATTATTTTGCGGTCGGATCTGAAAGGATATCACCGCGCCTTGCAATCGATCCGGCAGGTGATCGAGAAAGCCCCAGGCGAGCTCGGGGCGCGGGCGAATCCAATGGATAAAGCCTTCGGCATTTTGGCGGTTCGGGAGTGGATCGAAACCCGATTTATTCGTGAAGTGGAAGCGGCAGATGTCGAACTTGTGAAGCTCGCTGGTGATTATGAGTGATTCTACGTTCAAAGAATCGCTCTCGTTTTTCGACTTCCAACCGGCTCCCGGTGTGGTCGCTTACCATGAAGCGAACACGGAGATTCCCGAAAGGGTTTCCCCGAATCAGCCGGGGAGATTTTCGACGTTGCAGCGGCCCTACATGCGGGAACCGTTGGAGACGTTCCACCCGAAGTCAGGGATCACGGATTTGTGGCTCGCCTGGGGAGCTCAGACAGGGAAGACGACTATTCCCACCTTTGGGATCTCTTACAAAATCGAATACGAGCCGGGGCCGGTGCTGTGGGTTACGCCCTCGGAAAACTTCGGGCGTTCGTGGTCCTCTACTCGGTGGATGCCGTTGATTGATCAGAATCCGCTTCTCGAAAGGCACAAGCCACCGAACCCGGACGACTGGAAACACCTCGAGCAACATTACGACCGAATGACGATGAACATCGTTGGTTCTAATTCTCCGGCTAACCTGGCATCGCGCCCCGCTCGCTATGTGGTTTTTGATGAGTGTTGTAAATTTGCCAAAGCCACATCCGAGGAAGCCTCGGCGATGCAGCTCGGAGCCCAGCGAACCAAGACATTCCGTGAAATGGGAATGAGGATTGCCACATCAACCCCGACCACCGCCGAGGATGAGTTCTGGCTCGGTTGTCTCGGTGGAGATATGCGCGAGTTTTGGATCCCCTGCCCTTCTTGTAAACAGTCGATGCCGTTGAATCATGTGCTCATGGATTCGCCACAGGATCTCGAGGCGATTCGATCCGCTCCCGAAGATGCTGATTTTTCTTTGCATTGGGACAAGGCAAAAGCCCGTCAAACAGATGGGACGTGGGATGAGAAAATCGTCTCTGAAACAGCGCACTTTCGTTGCGTTAATTGCGAATACCCGATTTCGGACCACGAAAAACCTTCTTTGCTGCTGTCTGGAGAATGGAACCCGCTATTCGCAGGTCGAGCGGAAAATACACGATCTTACCAGCTTACCTCATTCTACTCTCCCGATGTGACGTTCGGCCAAATGGCCCTGCATTTTCTGAAAGGTAAAAATTTATTCGGGCTGCAAGATTACACAAACGGCTGGCTCGGGCTACCCTATCACGAATCCATTCTTGAAGTTTCTGATTCGGATGTGTTGGCTTTGCGTTCTGACTACCGGCTCGAAACAATTCCAAAAGATGCCCAAATTTCGGCGATTCTTATTGGGGTGGATCCCGGTGAGAAAACTACGCATTGGACGGTCACGGTTCACAGTGCTACGGGCGAGATATGGTTGATTGATCACGGTACTGTTTTGGAGCTTGGTGATTTGGTGGAATTGCAGAAACGAACCTGGGAGATCGGAACCACCGGGCGGCGGCGAGCTGCCACGGGCGGCTTCGTCGATTCGGGATACAACACAACCCGTGTGTATGATTTTTGCCGGGCATCGGGCGGTTTCTTCTGGCCGACAAAAGGTTCATCCGCTTCGGTGGGGACGTGGTCGCAAACGGTGGTGAGAAGTCATCCCGGATTGATTCTTCTCACGTATGTCGATTACACCGCGAAATGTGGATTGTATGAGGATCGGATTGCCAAGCGTGGATCTCCCCGGCTGTATTTACCGGAGAACGTCGGGCGGGAATTGTGTCGGGGATTGGGCGGGCAGAAAAAACTCCAAAAAACGACCGATCGAGGACAGATCTTTTTCTGGAAAAAAATCGCGGATGACCACTACGGCGACTGCATCAAGGTCGCCGAAATTGGATTTAAGGCCATGGCTGTGGGTATGAATTGAAAAGAACAGCCAAGAACATCAACCGTGAAGCGGTTTGATGATTCGAATGGTTCTACTTATCGGCAGTCGGTGCCCGTGTCATTGACAGTTGCGGGGAACCATGGCATCCACAGCCGATCCTGACATCCTTGCATATTTCCGACGTTTTACTCCGGCCCGTTCGGATGTGGAGACGTTTTATCAGGATGCGTTTACTGCGAAGATGGCAAAGGAAACGGAGGTGACGATCACTTCCTCATCCTTTGCGGAAGGCGGATCCGCTTCCGGTGAAATGACGGGAAATCCTGCTCTGATTTTGGCGACGTGCGAGGTCTATTTAAACGAATTGGATGGGGTGGCGGACTCTGGAGAGAACAAGCCGGGGATGCTTTTTTCGCGCATGCGGAATGAAATCAGAACATAACCGGCGAAAACCTTTTACAAATCCTTTAAATTCATGGCAAATCGCCGCAAACGCTCTAACAAACCCCAAAACATTGCAAAACCCGCGCCATCCGTTCCGAATGGAGTGGGTTCGGTTGGTTTTGTTCCCGGTGTCGGTTTGGCCGATGATCAGACCAACCCGTTGAATTTTGCGAGTGGCTACGATGCTTCACGGCCTTCGGATGCGCGGGGTTGGACTCGCTGGGCCACGATCGACCCCCGGCAGGAACTTGATCAATTTACCCGTGAGCAATTATTGAAAGAATCGCGCTGGTTACAGGCCAACGTCGGTTTTGCTCATCGTGGCGTCACGGGAATGGCGGATTTGGTCGGCTATCTCACGCCCCAGGCAGCGACATCGGATTCAAAATGGAATCAGGAAGCGGAAGAGCATTTCATGGAGATGGCTCTCGAGCCGACTTTGTTCGATCGCACGGGCGTGCTCGATTTTTTTTCCTGGCAAGTGGAACAAACGAAATCGGATCTCGGCGATGGTGATTCCCTCACGGTGCTGAGTGAAAGCGAAACCGGATCCGCTCAAATTGTTTTTTACGGCGCTCATCATGTGCGATCGATGCGGGCGAAAGTTCCGAAATCCAAAAACCCCGAACTCGAAACCGATGGTGTAACCACGGATCGAATGGGCCGGGCGAAATACTACGGGATCGTTTCCGGTTACGGACAGAAGGCAGTCGGAAAGAAAATCCGCGCTCGCGATGCGATCTTCTCGGCGAACTTTGAACGGCATGGTCGAGTGCGCGGCGTCACGGCGTTGGCGCGGGCGATCAACCATTCCAAAGATATCGCGGAATCGAATGCTTCGGTAAAATCTGCGATCAAGGCAGCGGGTGAATACGTTTTCCAGATCACCCAACAGCAATCCGGCGCGATGCCTTTTCATCCGCTCGCTCAACAGGGAACTACCGTTGAATACGATGCTGCGGGAAATGAGATTGTTGCTGATGGTGCGGGACCGGCGGGATCTCAGAAAATCAAACAGGAAGAAATCATCACCAGCGGGGCCACGGCGCTCCAGTTCGACGGCGGAAAGCGGCTCGAGCTGATCACCGACAATCGCCCCGGCTCAAATTATTTAGATTTTATAAATCACCTGATGCGGGATATCGCGTGGGGAATCGGTGTCGCTCCGGAGGTCTTGTGGATGATGTCCGGCCTGACGGGTCCGGGCGTTCGGTTCGTGATGAAAGATCTGAATAAATGGATCAAGAAACGCCAGGACAAGCGGCTCCGCGATGTGAAGAAATACTGGGCTTATTTTTGGGCCAAAGAATTTGCAAACGGTTATCCGATGCCGACCGACCCGCGCTGGTGGAAGTGCGAGTGGATTCCAATCGCGGATATCACGATCGACGAAGGGCGGGATGGAAATCTCGAGATGAAGCGTTATGAAAAAGGCGCGGAAACCCTCGCGGCGATTTACGGGCGGCAAGGTCGCAAGTGGGATCGGCAGCTCGAGCAACGTGGGCGCGAGATCGACAAAGCGGTTGAGCTCGCAGCAGCCTCCGCCGCTGACGATGTGACGTGGCGGGACTTTTTGCCCGTCCACGACAAGAAAGGGCAGCCGGTGGTTGATCCTAAATCGAATTAAAAAAAATAAACGGTTCGGGGTTTCCGAATAGTTCGCGGCTTTTTAACTTTTACGAACCAACAGGGTCTCTTCATTGAATGAACCCTGTTGGTTCGTTTTTTTTGACAAGGCGTCGGGGGCAATGAGTAAGCCCGATTCCAAACCGTGGTCCGTTGCCGTTGTCGATAATTTCGCAGGGGGCGGCCAAACAGCCAACATTTTCATTTCAGGTCCGATCAATGATGGGGAATCATACGGAACCGAATTGGCGGGCGCGGGTGATTTGGTAAATCAAATCAACAATCTCGAATCGCAGGTCGATGATATCGACGTGACCATTCAGAGCCCTGGCGGTTCAATTTCGGCAGGGCTGGCGATTTACAATTCTCTGGTCAATCATCCGGCGCGGGTCACAACTCGAGTGGCGGGCATGGCTGCGTCGATGGGATCGGTGATTGTTCAAGCGGGCGACGTTCGCGAAATGCCGCGAAATTCTTTCCAAATGGTTCACCGGGCTCAAGGTGGAGCCCAGGGAACAGCCGACGAAGTGGCGGCAACAGCCAAAGTGATTCAACAGCACGAAGACGAGCTGGTTGATATCTACCAGCGGCGCACCGGAAAATCTCAGGCTGAAGTCCGTGAGATGATTTCCACAGACAACTACATGAACGCGGCGTCGTGTCTCGAGAATGGGTTGTGCGATAAAGTGATCGAACCCGGCGAAGCCGAGGAAGCCGCCGACAAACTATCGATGGACAATTTGAATTTTATGGCAGAAAACCGGATGGCGATTCCGTCGTATGGTTTGCTTCCGCTCAATCTGGCGGATACGCCAACAGTAGAAGACACGGCCACAGTTGAGCCGGAAACCTTGGAACCTGCGGAGCCCGCAGTTGATCCAGTGACTCCGGAACCTGCGGAAGCGGAAACCGAACCAGTTGATCCGGCGCGAGCCCTGGAACCTGTCGAGGAAGAAAGCGAATCTGAAACTCCTCCAGCAAAATCAAATCTGGCGGCGCGGCTTTTCGCGTTTCTCGCTGGAAAAGATGAAGCTGAGGATCCCGACTCGGAATTGAAGGAATTGGTTGAGGTCGCAGGACTTCAGAAAGCGGATTCCATCGAGATCGTTGGGCTGCGTTCGGAAGTTGGCGAACTGAAAAATCAAATCGCTGATTTTCTCGCTGAAACAGAACGACTCGAAACCGAAAATATCGACTTGAAGGCGGAGCGCGTTTCCACTGAAAAGATGGCCGCCACATGCATTGCAAAGCTCGGTTATGTCGGCGCAGAAGCTCAGGAATTGGAAGCGGTTCCGCCGGTTTCAAACCAGGAAGATTCTCTCGCTGGCGACATCGAAGCCCTTCGAACCCAACTTGCAACTGAAACAGAT
>CALAHF010000104.1 GCA_937891465.1 uncultured Verrucomicrobiales bacterium
GAGCGGGTCCGGTTGTTTTTCGGGTCGTCCGAAGTGCATACGGCGCAGTTACACCCAATCACGGGAACACCAATGGAAGTGCCTGTGCCTAGAAAAGTTATTTGGAAAAGAGAATTCATTGTTGCATTTTTGAACACTTGAACAATAATACAGTAAAGCTAACAAATTATCATACCATGCTCTCGATTCTGAAAATCAAAAATCTCGCCCTCGTCGACGATTTGACGTGGGAACTCGGCTCCGGATTGATCGGGGTCACTGGCGGCACTGGAGCCGGAAAGTCGATGATTGTCGGCGCGCTGAAGTTGATTCTCGGCGAGCGGGCGAATCACGAACTCATCCGTACCGGGGAGAAAAGTTGCGCGGTTGAAGCGATTTTCGAGCTATCATCGAATTTGCAAAGCGTGAACGATTTGCTGGAAGAAGCGGGATTGGAGGCATGCGAGGGCAACTGCCTCGTGGTGAAGCGAATCTTTGGTGGGGCGAGTGGAAATAAGCAGTTTGTGAATTGCTCGCCGTGCACGCTTGCCGCGTTGAAATCGCTGGGAAAATATTTGGTGGATCTTCACGGGCCGCACGAGCATCAGTCGCTGTTGTCGCCGGATCGCCAGCTGAATATGCTGGATGCGTATGCGCACGCCCGGAAAGAGCAGTCGGCTTATGCGGATGCGTATCGGACGTGGCAGCGAGCTCTGGATGAACTGGATTCGTTTCGGGATTTGCGTCAGGCGAGTGATCAGGAAATCGAATTGCTGCGCTATCAAGCTGAGGAAATTTTTAAAGCAGAGCTGAATCCGCAGGCGATCACGGAAATGGAACAGCAGTATCAGCTGGCGCGAAATGGAGCGAAGTTGTCTGAATATGTATCGGATGCATCAGGCAAGTTGAGTGAAGCGACCAGTTCCCTCTCTGACGTGCAGCGTGCGTTGCGCGACTTGGAGCATTTGGATCCTGATATCAATAAAATAACGAGTGGTTTTGAATCGGCTCGTTTGGAAATTGAGGAACTGGAAGTAAATTTGCAAGAGTATGCCGGAGATTTGGAATTTGATCCGACCGAAGTGGTTGAGATGGAGAATCGGATTGATCAGATCGAGGGGCTGAAACGAAAATACGGTCAATCGATCGAGGAAGTCATCACCTACGGAATGCGCGCAACAGAACGCGTGAATCAAATCGACGGGCGGGGAAACGAACTGGAACGGCTTTCGGCAGCGGTCGAGGCTACGCGGGCAAAACTGGATGTGGTGTCGGTAAAATTGACGAAGAAACGGAAAACGGCTGCTCCAAAATTGGCGAAAGACATTGCGGGTCACCTCAAAGATCTCGGGTTCAAGCAATCGATGTTTGAAATCGACTTGGTAACGATCGGTGAGCCAAGTTTGCGCGGATACGAAGCGGTTGAATTTATGTTCGGGCCGAATCCCGGAGAACCGCTCAAGCCATTGCGAATTATTGCATCGAGCGGTGAAATGTCGCGAGTGATGCTGGCGGTGAAAAGTGCGCTGGCGGATCAGGATCAGATTCCACTGATGGTTTTTGATGAAATTGACGCGAATGTCGGTGGAGAAATCGCCGGTGCGGTGGGTCGTAAGATGGCAAATCTTGGGAAGCAACATCAGGTGGTATCAATCACGCACATGCCACAAGTTGCGTCGTTGGCGCACCATCATTATCTGGTGACGAAAACGGTGAGCAAAGGAGTGACGAGTTCCGGTCTGGTGCCGATTAGTGGTAAAAAGCGGGTCGAAGAACTTGCCAGGATGCTCGGCGGAAAAAGCGAACAAACGATCGCGCTCGCGGAGACGCTTTTGGCTCCTGCTTGAGCAGAGCCGCGGTGAATTGGCCTGGAATTGCGGGTTTGGAAATCAGTTCTCCTGCATGCGGCGGACCCGGTTCTGACAGTCCGATAACAGGCCTTGGAAAATCCGAAAGGATTCGTCGGGAAGTAGCTTTTCCTGAGACAGCTGACGAACCGCGCACCTTCTGAGTGATCGAAGTTCTTCGTGGATTTCAAAGAGCGCATCCTGATCCAAATCGTTGGGTTCGAGTCTTTCCAAAATCGCATCGAGCTGAAGGTAGTAATCATCAATTCGGTCTTTTTGCTTTTGATGAAACCATGATTTCAGCGTTGCAAGCAAACCGATTGCGGCAATCAACAACGAAAGTGACAACCCCATCACTTCAGCATATTTCACGAGAAATCCGGGTTCATTTCGTTGCAAATATCGCGCAGCTCCGACATGCAAAGGAAACTGCAACGAACCACGATCAAAGCTCTCTGAAATTTCTGCGGCAGGAGGATATTCTCGAATCAGAGCTGCGCGATTTTCGTGCAGCGTTTTCGTGATTTTTTCGATGACATGAGAAGGAACCTTCGAATGCGTCGCCAAAACGGTCCGAACAGACACAGCCGGAATTCCCTGTTCGGGAACGCCTGGCCGCTGGTCAGTTGGGACTGCGTAAGCAAACCGGGGTATGAGAATGGACTCCGCGAATGGATAATGCAGTTGGAAACTTTCGAGCTCGGAGCCTTGGTCGATGGAACTCCCGATAGGAATAAGTCTCACATCGCCATCGTCGGCAGCGGTTTCCATGGCGGGCGATCCTACGCCCAACATGATCATCAGTGCATCGATCTCACGTTGCTTCAGCATGGAAAAACCGTTTTCAATTTCAAGAGAGACGAGTTTGATTTCTTTCTTTAATTCGTAATGATCCAATAGTGCGTGAACAATTTGGGGAGTGCCGCTTCTTGCTTTTCCGTATCCAACCTTGTGATTTCGAAGGTCCGATAGGGTCCGTATTTCTGAATCTCGGCGAACAATAATATGGAGGGCACCGGAATAAAGCGGCCCAATCGCACGGATTTCGCTTGTGCCGGGAATGTCATTTTGAATCAATGCCAGCTCAGCTTCACCACTTGTGACGCGCCGCGAGTTTTCTGAACTGCCATCGCTTTCGAGAACTTCGACTTTGATCTGCGGATTTTTTTGCTCGATCAATTTAGCAAGGTCGTAGGCAAACGGCAGATACGTTCCGCCCGGCTGACCGGCGCTGAGCCGCAAGGTGACCGATTTTTTCCAATGCGTGACCGCGTAAACGGCCCCTGCCAAAATGGCGACGCCAATTGCGATCGCCAAGATGGCCAGAAGACGGGCGCGCAAATGGCTAGTCGGCGAACTCACTTCTGCGAGGTTGCTTTCAGATTCCGATATTCAATCGCCATTTCTTTTCCAGCGTGAAGTTGAATCCCAAGCGGTCCCTTTTCGATGGCTGATTCGGATTCGTAGGTCATCACCTTTTTTCCGTTCAACCAGACCGTATAAAGCTTTCCGCTTACTTCGATTCGCATGGAATTCCAATCGTCGAGTTTGAGCAATTCCTTAACTCCCTCCGCTTCGACCGGATAGCCTTTGCCCGGAATATATGGAGAGGCAGTCATGTCGCGCTTTTTCGAACCCGAAATCCCGATTTGAATTTGTTCCTTTTCGTTTTTAATGAAAATTCCGGAATCGACGATTCCCTTCCCGAATTTGAAATCGAATTCCATCGAGAAATCCGCATACTCCGCCGTTGTCCAAATCGTTTTTCCCTTTTTGTCGGGGCCGTTTTTCACCGTTAATATTCCGTCGGCTGCGGTGAACCAGACGTTGTCGTCAGGCAATTTCCATCCGGTAAAATCCTTACCGTTGAAGATCGATTTCAACCCATCGGCCTCTTGAGAAAAAGAGATACTGCTGAGCAAACAAATGGAGAGGACCGATAGATAAAATCTTGGTTTCATTTCCGATTCTTAATAGAAAGAGGGCGCTTTGTCACGATTCAAACGAGTTCCGAGTTGATTCGACGATCAAACCCTGTTGGTTCGTCGAGCGCACCCTGTTGACTCGTAGCAGTCATTCCGCAGCTGATATGTCCGAAATTTCAATCATCAAGCGCCCATCTGAAGCGCGCGGCCACACCCGTTTCGATTGGCTGGAGAGCAAGCATTCGTTTTCGTTCGGGGACTTTTATGATCCGGAATATATCGGATTTTCCGCCTTGCGAATCATGAATGAAGACACAGTTTCCGCAGGGTCTGGATTTGGAATGCACCCTCATCATTCTATGGAGATATTTTCCTACGTCATCAGCGGAGCGCTTCAGCATGAGGATAGTTTGGGTAACCGGCGGAAGGTCAATGAGGGGGAGTTTCAATACATGAGCGCTGCTTCAGGTGTGATGCACAGTGAGGTCAATGCTTCAAAGTCGGAACCGGTTCATTTTTTGCAATTTTGGATTGAACCGGATCAGCCGGGAGGAACTCCGATTTATGCTGAAATGGATCCCCGCCAAAGACACTCCGAAGATGGATTGACTCTTTTAGCCAGCAATAACGGTCGGGATGATTCACTCATGGTGCGGCAGGATGTGACGATTTGGCTCGGTGAACTCGATGCAAATCAGTCGTGCGTTGTGAAACCGGAGCTTGGAGGGCTGAATTTTTGGATTCAAGTTATCGACGGCGATTTGGAATTGGGCAGCAATCAGGAGTTTCTCCTTTCGGGGGATGGCGCCGCAGTGAGCTCGGAGAGTGGTTTTTCGGTAGCGGCAAAAGAGAAAAGTAAATTCATTGCAATCGAACTGTGAAAGACATGTCGGCTAAAAACGAAATCAAATCCCTTTGCGTTTTCTGTGGCTCTCAATCAGGAAACGATCCCACATTTGTTGAGCAAACTCGTGCATTTGCGAAATATTTGGCCAGTCGTGACATCCAAATTGTTTATGGAGGCGGGAGTGTTGGCTTGATGGGAGAGCTAGCGGACGCGTGTCTGGAAGCTGGCGGAAAAATCATCGGCGTGATCACCGCAAAGCTTTTGGATCGTGAAGTGGGGCACCGAGGCCTGACGCAGCTGGACGTTGTCGAGACCATGCTGGAGCGGAAGACTCGCATGGCTGATTTGTCAGACGCGTTCGTTTCTTTGCCGGGTGGCATGGGAACGATGGATGAACTTTTCGAAATGGTGACGTGGGGATTGCTTGATCTTCACGGCCAAAAACCAAAGCCGAATGGCGTTCTCAACGTCGCAGGCTATTACGATTCGCTGATTCAATTTCTCGATGAGAATATGGTCGGTGGCGGATTTTTAAATGCGGATCATGCCTCGAATCTGGTAGCTTCCGATGACTTTGAAGTGCTCATGGAAAAGATGGAACAGATCGACCTTGTTTCAAAAATTGGCTAAGAAGCTAATTTCTGCGTACCCGAATGAGCCACTTGTTGCGGGACGGCCGGAGTTTAGTTTGAGTTTGTAAATTCATGAATTCATCCGCCTCACGTCGCCGTTTTCTCCGTGGTTTGGGCGCAACTATTGCGCTGCCAACCTTGGAAGGTTCGAGTGTTTTTGCGAAAGGAGGCGATGCCGCCGCTCCGCTTCGGATGGCCTATGTTTATACGCCAAATGGAGCAATCATGCCCGAGTGGACGCCGAGCGGTGCAGGAGCCGATTGGAAATTGTCGCCAACGCTTTCATCGCTGAAAAATGTAAAGAACGAGCTGCAAGTTATTTCAGGGCTGGCTCACGATAAAGCAGATGCAAATGGAGATGGGGGCGGGGATCATGCTCGTGCGACTGCTACTTTCCTTACCGGAGCGCAGGCTCGTAAAACTGCGGGGGCTGATATCAAACTTGGCGTTTCTGTGGATCAGATCGCAGCTGCCCAAATTGGGAGTGAGACGAAAATCGATTCGCTTCAGCTGGGGTGTGATCCGGCTCGAAAAGCGGGTCGTTGTGATTCCGGTTACAGTTGCGCTTATCAGTTTAATTTTTCATGGCGCAGCGAAACACTTCCGCTTCCACCGGAAATTGATCCCCGGCTTGTTTTTGAAAAACTGTTCGGTAGCGACAAAGCCAGTATCGATCCGAAAGAACAGGCCCGCCGACTTTCTCATCAGAGCAGTCTGCTTGACTATGTGATGGAGGATGCCAAATCGCTTCAGAAAAAACTGGGTTACACCGACCAACAGAAAATTGAAGAATATCTGACCGGCGTTCGCGAAATGGAACGGAAGATTGAAAATGCGGAAAAATTTCGCGCAGCAATGCCGAATGCAACGGCGCCGAAGGGAATTCCCGGCACTTATAGAGATCACATCCGCATCATGTACGACATGATGGTGCTGGCGTTTCAAAGCGATACGACCCGGATTGCGAGTTTTCTTGTCGCTCATGATGGATCCAATCGCAGCTTCCGAGAAATCGGGGTTCCCGATGGTCATCATCATCTTTCCCACCACCGGCGCGATGCCAAAAAAATGGAAAAGATCGCGAAGATTGATCGGTTTTACGTCGAGCAGTTTGCGTATTTTCTCGAGAAAATGAAAGCAGCGAAAGACCCGGCCGGGCAGAGTTTGCTGGATCAATCGATGATCGTTTTCGGCGGTGGAATCAGCGATGCGGACCGTCATGATCACGACAATCTTCCAGTAGTCCTCGCAGGAAAAGCGAATGGAAAGCTCAATCCAGGGCGTCATGTAAAAACTAAACAACCCGTTCCCATGACAAATTTGTATCTGTCGCTACTCGAAAAAGCCGGAGTCAGCGCCGAACAACTTGGTGACAGCGACGGGAAATTTGATTTGGTTTGATCAAAAAAAGTCAGGACTTTGTTTTGCCTTCTGCTTCGACAAACAAAAACAACTCAAAGTCATCAATACCGTTTTTTATGTAGCGGCCGTTCAAATCACTTCGATCTAATTTTCGTTGAATCGTGAATTTTTTCACGTCACCCTGCTTGAAATTTTTCACAGATCCGATCGGCTTTTTGTCCCGGATCGCCCAGTGGAGGATGATCAGTTGCTGGACTGCCAAGGCCGGGGATTCGCGTTCTACCGCAACAGCGGAAAGAAGCTGATACCGATGAGCAACCAATGCATCGTCATAAGGCTGAATTTCTTCAAGCGCAGGAAATGGTGTGGATTCTAAAAGTCCCACTTCTACGTCCCAAGCGTCGATGACTGTTTTACTCTTGTTACACGCTGCAAAAACCAGACATACTAACAAAGCGGTGAAACCAGACAGGATTTTCATGAAATTCAGGCTTGTATCGTAGGATATACGGTTAAAAATCGCTCATCAATGGACGGAGCTGAAACCAAATTATCGCATTCGAAAACGAAAGCCGCAACCTATCGACGGTTCGTGCCTTGGATTGTTGTCGCACTCGTATTTTCCATTTGCCTTCCACTTTATTATTCGACCGCAAAAAAGCGGGAAGCGATCTTCAATCCGAATAACGAGAATTCCTCTTTCTTAGATTCTACTGATACCGACAAGGTAAAAGTTCACGTGATCTTTCATCACGATCAGCACGTTTACATGAACTTGGGCCGCCTGCTGAAGCGCAGTAATTACGATTATTTTTTGCCCAGGCAACGGACCCCGGGCTACCCGATTCTACTTTCGCTTTTGTACGACGAATCACTCGCCTATGAAGGCGAGCCAGGCGACGCGTGAGCGACGAGTATTTTGCTCGAAGCCGCGAGTTCAATATCGTTCTCAGCATGGTGCTTTTGGTGATTCTCTTCTTCTTCGGAATCTCGATGTTAGGCATCTACGGTTCGCTTCTATTTACGTGGATCGTTGGATGGACGATCTTTGTTTTTAAATGCATTTACGTTCAACCGGAAATGCTCTTTTACGCGCTTTTTCTGATGTGCTTTGTCCTTCTCTGGCGGCAAATAATCAACCCGACATGGAAGCGGGGAATCATCGCAGGGGTGCTTGTGGCCGCAGCTTATTTTGTAAAATCGGCACTCTCCCCGTTACTGCTTCTGTTTGTTGTTTGCTACGCAATTCGCCTTTTCGTGGAGTTGAAAAAGAAAATGACGACCTCTGAGTTTTCCTGGAAAGGTTGGGGATTGGACGTCGGAAAAGGCGCCATCATCCCCGCACTTGGGCTTGTTCTTATGTCCCCTTATTTCGCGCAGACAGCGACCGTCTATGACAGCCCCTTTTGGAGCGTTCATAGCAAGCACCTCATGTGGCAGGAGGATGAAACCTCCAAAAAGAGATGGCGGATTCTCTCCGATCCGGAGAATGGAATTCCCGACGATGCGCCAATATTCCAGACCTATTGAGCCTCGCAAAAAGACGACCTCAGCCATTTTATCGAGCGCCCTGTTGAAGGCGCCGGCAATACATTGGGGCGCATCACACGGGAGTATCGCGAGTTCCATCGGATCACCAAAAAACGGACGTTTCGACTTTGTGTCCTGATTGGAATTCTGTTTATCGTACCAATTTTTAAACTCGCGCGCCGCTATTGGGTCGAACTGTTATACATCCTAGGTTTTTTTGTCGGATACGGCATCCTCTATGGCTGGAAATCATTCGGACGGGACCGCGACTTATGTTATCAACGGCCCCCGCATTGGTTTTCGTGATGATCGCGTTCCTCAACAAATTCGCGAACGTCTTCACCATTCCTAAATTAGGTTGGAAAGTGCCGATGAAGCCCATCGTTTTTGGAATCACCGCGATTTGTTTGGTGATCGCCGTTTACAATATCACTGGTAAAGGGGTGGAATCAGCTGCCTGGGTCGTCGAAGGCGGTGCGTAAAACCTTGGATCTACGGACACAAAAAAAAGCGATCCAACAGTATTGGATCGATTCAGTGTTTCGATTGAACAGGGTTGATTCAACGAACCAGCCCTGTTGGATCGTGAAAACGGAAATCACATGGTTTTCTCGTCTTCAGCAGCGGGAGCTTCGGTTTCTCCACCATCGCCGTCACCTTCCATCACGATTCCGGATTCGGCGGCGAAATCAGCCAACGCCATTTCTTCGAGAGCAGAACGCTCAGCTTCCATTTCAACGAGGTCGGTTGTGTCGATGCTGTCTTTAGCAACGCGAGCGCGGCCTTTGGCTTCTTCTTTCTCCTCGCGAACCATTTCTTCAAGGCGATTCAAGGTATCGCCTGCACCGCCGATTTCATTGATCATCCCGGCAGCCATTTCATTGAGCTCAGCGGTAGCTTTGGCGATTTTGGTTTCTGAAATATTGCGCTTGAGCGATTCAATTTTGTCGCGAGCAGCTTTCACTGCGATGTCGCGGGAACGCTTTAATTCCTCATAAGTTTTTTCCGCCGCTTCCATCTGCTCAACATTGGAAGCATGGTCATCCTTCACTTTTTGAAGTTTAAGCGCGTATTCACCGGCGAGTTTACGGTTACCGGCCTTGAGGTGAGCGGAGGTTTTTGCGGTTAATTCTTTCGACTCGCGACGCTCTTTTTCGACCTGCGAAATTAGGCGCTCACAAAGGCCTGCGTGAGCAGCAAGACCTTTGTTATACTCAGAAATTTGTTTTCTCAGGTTTTCCTTTTCAACATTGAGAAGTGCTTCAGGATTTTGTTTTTCGAGACCAGTTACAAAAAGACCGAAAAAGCCGCGGATGAGATTGCCAATGCGTTTGAACATGATTTAAGACGGGTGGGTTTGGATTAGATAATGAGACTACAAATGAGACGGAATCACAAGCCAGTTTTCGGGGAGACACGATTACAAATTGCCGTTGCCTTTGTAGTATCCGATTGCACACTGAATTTCTGCCATGGTGACGACTCCTTCTGAACTCAATCACGCGCTTTATTCGCTCCGCGACTTGCTGGCTCGCCGCCGTGAGCAAGGAGTGGAAGGGATTGTGTTATCGCCGGAATCGCTGGATCAACTGGCATTCCTACCGACAACACTGATGAAGATGTCGGCCTCAGCGCCCGCATCAGCAGCGGCTCCAGCCGCAATGACGGAAACGGGGCCTTCTGTCGAAGCGGAAACTGTGATCCCGCTGATGGCTTCAAATCCTGCACCTGAAGCCACTGCTGCGGAAACTCCTGTAATCGAACACGCCTCACCGGAATATTCTTCAGCTGCACGGGGAATCGAAATATTGAATCCGGAAGGATCCACGAAGCGGGAGAAGTTGAACAATTTATACCGCATGGCAAAAGCGAGCGAAGCGGCTCGAAAGTTGGAGTCACTCCGCGACCAGCTGGTATTTGCGACAGGGAATCCCGAGGCGGGCCTCATGATTGTCGGTGATGCACCCGATGCGGAAGACGAAAAACAAAAGAAGCCATTCGTCGGACCCGCGGGTCAAAAGCTCGATGGAATCGTAAAGGCGATGGGCTTGAGCCGCGATGAAATCTACATTTCGAACATCGTTAAATTTCGTCCCATGATCGGCGATGGCCGCTTTCAGGGGCCAAAAAACCGGAAGCCAACTCCCGAAGAAATGGCGGCTTCCGTAAAATACATCATGGCTGAAATCGAGATCGTAAAACCTAAAGCGATTATCGCCTGTGGTGGAACGGCAGCTGAGGGGTTGCTCGATTTGAGTGGATCGGTCAGCCGAATGCGGGGACAGTTTTATGAGCTGAACGGTATACCTGTCATGGTGACGTATCATCCGAGCTATCTTCTTCGGGCCGAATCTGACCCGGACAAAGGACGTCCGAAAAAGCGAATGGTCTGGGAAGACATGTTGCTAGTGATGGAAAAAATGGGACTGACGATTTCAGAAACGCAGCGATCTTATTTCACATGAGCGAAGACAGTGCCGAAAGTCCAAAATCCTCAGCCAGTTCCCCGTGGGCAAAAGTATTCTGGCTTTTCGTGTTGCTGCTTCTCCCCGGTTTGATTGTTTTCGGCGCTTTTATTTGGCTAGGTAAACAATCGATCGATGCTACGAAAGAAACCGTCGTCGAACTTTTCAAACCCGGGGAAACCGTTCAGACCTTTCACGAATGGCGCGAACTCGAGGTGGCTGGAAATGAAGGCAATATTCTTGAAGTTGCGACCGCAGAGGCGACGGAAGAATTTACCCGAAAAACAAACGTCGAGTGGTTTGGAGCAATCATGCCACTTGGCACTACCGTTTCTGAAATCACCGTTCCTGCGACGTATCGGTTTCACATCGATTTAAATGGCGATTGGTTCGTCGAATCTGACGGATCGCGTTTGATGGTCATCGCTCCAAAGCTCAAGCCGAGTTTGCCAGTGGCCTTTGATTCAGGGAAAATGCGGAAGAAAACAAAATCGGGTTGGGGCCGATGGGATAAGCATGATAATCTCGAAGCACTTGAGCGAGACATTACCTTGAAGCTGAATTTACGAGCGAGCGATGCAAAAACGTTGTCGAAAGCTCGCGACGAATCGCGGTTGGCAGTCGCCAAGTTTTTGAAGCGCTGGCTGTTGACTCAAGACGTCTGGGCAGCTGGTCGATTCGAAGAAATTGTTGTCATTTTCGAAGATGAAAAAGGCATGTCATTGATGAACACGCCGGCGACAATGAAATTTGAGGTTCCAAAATTGGAGCCTATTGAGTAAATTACCGAGCCTGATCGCGGCTGAATTGCCGAGCGAGCCTTCAATGCGCCATCGGGCCGTCTTGACCGATCCCCTCACCTTTCTTGAAATCAGATATACCGCGACTTCATGAAAATTTCGATCTTCAGCTATCTCGCTCTCGCCTTCGCTTTTGTGACGGCGGGAAATCTATTCTCACAAGACGCTGGTTCATTTCAGTGGTCTTTCCGCGCAGGTGGCGAAGGGAATGACAAAATCAGAGGAGCCTGTGCAGCCGCAAATGGCGGTGTATTTGTGACCGGAGAAATCACGGGCGAAACTGATTTCGGGCCTCATATGTTGAAGTCCGCCGGCAGTCTCGATTTCGTGCTCGCGAAAATTGATCAAGCTGGCGAAGTCATTTGGGCGGTGCGAACGGGTGGCGCGGAAATTGATCGCGGCTATGCGGTTTCACCGGATGAGGATGGCGGTTGTTTCGTAACAGGTCATTTTCAAAGCGAAACGATCAGGTTCGGAGACGTGAAGCTCACAAATAGCGGAGACTACGATGGGTTCATTGCTCGATTTAATGAATCAGGAAAATGCCTCTGGGCACAGCGGTTTGGCGGAGAAAACTACGATTTTGGCCATGGAATTTCCACGGGGTCGGATGGAAATGTCGTGGTTTCGGGAACGATCGCGAATCTGGGCGACATTGGTGGAAAGGTGATCGGGCGGGAGAAATCGCGTTCCGCAGTGGTCGCGAAATTTTCTCCTGACGGTGAAATGATTTGGTCGGCGGCTGCGACTGGACCGGGAATCAGCGGCCACAATGTGACGGTCGGCAGCGATGGATTGATTTATCTGGCCGCTTTTGGACGCGGAAAAATTGACTGGTCGGATACCGTTTCTACCACCAGCAAAATTCAAGACATCGGCCTTGCAAAATACAACGCGAATGGCGAGTTCCAGTGGGTGAAACAAGCGGGAGGCGAATCAAATGGCGCGTCGACGGGAGTTTCTGTAGATGAAAAAACCGGAAATATTTGTCTGTCCGGAATGTTCAAAGGCACCGCCCGATTTGGTGATTCCGAATTCACATCGCACGGTGGGAATGATTTTTTCGTAGCCGTTTATTCTTCCGACGGCGACGTTTTGAACGCGCATCATGGCGGCGGGTTGGAAACAGATTACGCGCTTGGTTCAGCTGCGTTGCCGAACGGCGGTGGATTTGTGATCACAGGCGAAATAACGAAAGCAGCGAATTTCAACGGTAAGAAATTCACAACCACCGGTGAACGGGACGCTTACATTCTGGAGCTTTCGCCTGACGGCAGCGTCGTGAAATCGTTTATTCTTGCAGGGGGAAAAGATCATGATCTCAGCTACGCGATCGCTGCGACTTCCGACGGCGGAGTGGTGATTTCCGGCGCTTTTCGAAACGAAACGCAATTTGGCGCGACGTCGCTGACCGCAAAAAAGGGGAACGACATTTTCGTCTCCAAATATCAATCAAGCGCGGCGAAGTGATCGGCAAAAGAATTTCACGAACTGCCCCTATTGAATCAACGAACCAACTCTGCCAGATCACGTCCGGGTTCAGCCGTTGAATTTGAGGGAAAACGTTGTCGTGAATTGGTGGGGTTCAGTCAGGCGTATGCCGGTTTTTTCCTACTGTTGATTCGTTTCGCCGTCGTGCCTATCATCAGGAATCATGGCGGATTCTGAAACCTCATCTCCCAAACGGCTCTTTCTTCTCGATGGCATGGCGCTCATGTATCGGGCGCATTTTGGGCTGATTCGATCGCCGATCTTTACCTCGGGCGGATTCAACGCATCCGGCGTTTTTGGCTTTGCTAATACGCTGCTCGAATTGATGGACAAGCAGGCGCCAACTCACCTCGCTGTCGCGTTTGATACTTCGGAGCCAACTCCGCGGCATGAGATGTATCCCGAATACAAAGCGAATCGAGATGCCATGCCGGAGGATCTGGCGTTGCAAATCCCGGAGGTGAAACGCCTGATTCGAGCTTTCAACATTCCGGTGATTGAGTGCCCTGGCTGGGAGGCGGATGACACGATCGGAACGCTGGCGCAGCGGGCGGAAAAGGAAGATGAAAATTTCGAGATCTTCATGGTCACGCCGGATAAAGATTTTGCTCAGCTGGTGACGGATCGGATCAAGATTTACAAACCGGGAATGCGGGGCGGTGATTTTGAGATTCTCGACGTGGAAGCGATCAAAAAGAAATGGGAGGTCGAGACTCCTGAACAGGTCGTGGATATTTTGGGACTGTGGGGAGATGCGTCGGACAACATTCCGGGGGTGCCGGGGATTGGCGAGAAGACCGCGAAAAAGTTGATGGCGCTCTACGGCAGTGTCGAGGGGCTTTTGGAAAACACCGACAAACTGAAAGGTAAGCAGAAAGAGAACGTGGAGAATAATGTGGAGCAAGCCTTGCTGTCGAAAAAATTGGTCAAGATCATGCTCGATGCGCCGGTCGACGTGACGTTCGAAGAGCTCGAAATCACGCCCCGCGACGACGGGGCGCTGAAGGATTTGTTTGTCGAGTGGGAGTTCAATCAGCTCGGTAAACGCTTGTTTGGTAATGATTTCCAGGCAGGCCGAGGTCACAAAACGGTGAAGCAAGCGGACGGCTCGCTGAAAGGGGAGCAATCGAATTTCGCTGAGCTGAAAACGATTCAGGACGTTAGGAAGTCATACGAATATTTTCCGCCGGACGATGCGAAAGGGCGTGCTGAGGCGATCCAAAAAATCGGAGACCAGCAGTCTTTTTGCTTCGATCTGGAAACCGATGGACTGGACGAAAAAGTCGCGAACATCATCGGCGTCGCATTTTCATGGAAGGCCAACACGGGAATCTACATCGGCTTTCCCGGCGATGAAGCGGGAGCCAAGGCAATCTTAGAAGAACTGCGGCCTGTTTTGACTGATCCGTTCACGGAAAAAATCGGCCACAATCTAAAGTTCGATGTCGGTGTGTTGCATTGGAATGGATTGAAGATCGATGGCCAGCTCTTCGACACCATGTTGGCGCACACCTTGGTGGAGCCGGATCTGCGGCATAAAATGGATTACCTGTCGGAGCAGTATTTAGGATACACGCCGATCAAATACGAGGACGTGTTTGCAAAAGACCAGCCCGCAGAAAAAGAAAAAGCCAAGGATGGCGAAGCGAATGATCCCAAAGCGGGGCAACTCGATATGTTCGGCGAATTGGTGCTGGAAGCAGAACCCGAGCCCGAAGCGCCAACGGGGCCTGCTTTTGTGAACATCGCCGAATATGCAGCGGAAGATGCAGATGTGGCCTGGCAGCTGGCGGAAATTTTGCGCGAGAAGCTGAAGGAGTTTGGTCAGGAAGCCTTGTTCTTCGGCGTGGAATCACCCCTGACGCCGGTTCTTGTTGCGATGGAGGCGGAAGGAATTCGCGTCGATACTGATATATTATCGGAGATCGGCGAAGTCCTCGGCAAAAACATCAAGCTAATGGAGCAAAAGGTCTACGACGCGGCGGGCGAAGAATTCAATGTCGCGTCGCCGAAGCAAGTTGGAGAGATTTTGTTCGATAAATTGAAACTGGTCGAGAAGCCGAAGAAAACCAAAACCGGCCAATACAAAACTGATGAGCAAACGCTTTCGGGATTGTCGGTGGAGCACCAAATCGTGCGGGATTTACTGGCCTTTCGAGAGGCCTCGAAATTAAAGAGCACCTATGTCGATGCGTTGCCGAATTCAATTTTTCCGAAAACCGGCCGGATTCACACCACGTTTCATCAGCTGATGACGGCGACAGGACGATTGGCCTCGAACGATCCGAATTTGCAAAACATCCCGATTCGGACGGAACAGGGGCGAGAAATTCGAAAGGCGTTTGTGCCGCGCGATGCCGATCATATTTTGATGGCGGCCGACTATTCTCAAATCGAGTTACGCGTCATGGCATCGCTTTGCGAAGATCCTGCGATGATGGAAGCCTTTGAAACCGGTGTGGATATTCACCAGGCAACTGCCGCGCGGGTTTTTGGAGTGGAATTGGACGCGGTGGAGTCATCAATGCGGAGAAAAGCGAAGATGGTGAACTTTGGAATCATCTACGGCATCTCGGCCTTCGGTTTGGCCCAACGGCTTGGAGGCGAAGTTTCACGATCGGAGGCTGGCGAAATCATCGAGGAATATTTTAAGCAGTATCCGAAGGTAAAAGAGTTTCAGGAATCAACGATCGAAGCGGCTCAGAAAAACGGTTATGTCGAGACGATCACGCATCGCCGGCGTTATCTGCGCGACATCAATTCACGAAGCTTCATGATGAAAAGCGCCTCGGAGCGGATTGCAGTGAACACCCCGATTCAAGGCACTGCGGCAGATATGATCAAAATCGCGATGACCCGTGTGGCCCGTGCTCTTGACGACGGCGGCTTCAAAACACGAATGCTGTTGCAGGTTCACGATGAATTGGTCTTCGACATGCGACGGGATGAAGAAGCTGAAGTGACACCGCTTGTTGTCGAGTGCATGAAATCATCCCTGCCGTTGAAAGTCCCTATTTTGGTGGAAACCGGCACCGGTGAGAACTGGCTGGATGCTCATTGATTGGTTTCTATGAATTGCTGCTCTTACTGGGCATCAGTCACTTCCGTGTAGTTCATTCTTTTTGGAATCATTCATGCCGGACGATGAAATCGATGGAAGAACGGATTTCTTTATTTTGCCCTGCTCGTATGATAAAGCTCCCTCTCCTCAAACTTTATGATTCTCGATAGCATTTCCGTCTATTTCAGCAACGCAGCCACCGATGCGCTTGGCTACGAGCATGTGGAGGGAAAGCTTTATTGCGGAAGGGATACGGTGGAGCTTCATTTTAAGGAGCGGGATCGGGCTTTTAAAAAGTCGGATCCGGAAACGGTTGAGTTTGAGTACAAAGAAATCGAAAAAGTCGTGTTTCTGGGAGGGTGGTTCAAACCGAAGATCCTGGAAGTGAGCACAACGTGCCCTGATAAATTTAAAGATTTCCCCGGAGCAGATGTTGGCAGGGTCGAGCTTCAGGTTTCGAAAAAATCCATCGTCGATGCAAAGAAAGTCGCCTCGTTCATCGATTACAAACACTCCGAAGCCTATTTGATGGAATCAAATGATCGACTGGATGAGAAGCGGGGGGATTTGGAATCTGGAATATGAGTTTTTCGAGAGAAACGGCTCCGATTTCGGCTGGAAAACGAAACAACACCGCCAAAAAATGGATCGCTTTCGGGGGATTCTTGATTGGTTTTGTGTGGCTCTATTTTTATTTGGGAACCCATCTCGTTTATCAGACCAATCGAGACCGGCTCAATTACGATCAGCAGCATAACATCACTTTGGCTTTTACAGCGATCGAACGAGCTGAGCAATCGATTCAGCCGGGCGAAAGTATTACGTCAGCGATGTGGCGTTCATTTCCCCATTACACCGATGGCGTAGTGAATCCGTTGTGGCCGTGGGTCGCGTCCAAGTTTGCCGACACCGATCACGATCGATTTTTTGAGAAGGGAAAATGGTTCAACGTCACCGTGACGTGTGCCTTTTTGGTGCTCGTGGGAGTCCTCGCAGCCAGGGCATTCTCGTTTGTTTCGGCAAGTATCTTGATGCTTCTAGGTGGGCTCGGAGCCATGCTGCCGCGGGCGGCTTATTTTCAGCCCGAGCCGATCTATTACATTCTGTTCCTGCTTTCGTGGATCTGTGCCCTCAGTTTGTTGCGAAAAAACAGCCTCTGGCTCTACGGAATGTTGGGATTTCTCTTTGGGCTCTCTTTCCTCGCAAAAGGAGGCTGGCAGCCGTTCGCCCTGGTTTTTGTCGGCGTTTCGTTTTTGCGATTTCTGGTTTCGATCATTCAAGGCCGTTGGCGGGGAGACGAAGACGAGCGGTGGAGTTTGCCAAATCAGTTTGTCGGCATGGCCGTAATGTTCACGGCGTTCATGATGACGGCCGGGCCACGGCTCAGTTTCGCGAGCGATAAATTTGGCGACCCGTTTCACAGTTACCCCGGCTACTGGATGTGGATGGACGATTTCGACGAAGGCTCCCGTTTTATGGTGAATCATTCTTCAAAGGACGCGCTTAAGGCGATGAAGCCGGAAGAAAAACCGTCGCTGGGGAATTACTTGAAGACTCATGATCGCGCGACTTTTATCGAACGGCTTCGATCCGGGACTGAGAAAAAAATGAAGGAACTGATGTTCCCGCCAGAGGTGACGCAAAATAACAAGAAGACCAAACTGTGGCGTCAAATACTGCCGCAGCGAGGCTGGCTCTTAATCTGGCTGTTCATCATCCTGGTCGTAATTTCGGTTTTTCATCACATCGCGTGGAGAAACCGCGACAAACTTGTCTGGCCGGTCGGGTCTCAGAGCGCCCGTTGGATGCTGCTTTTTGCCTTCGGAACATTTACAATCTCCTCACTGGCCTTTGGCTTCTACGAACCGATTGGCAAAGGCGACCGGTTTATGCTCGGGCTCTTTTTGCCAATGGTACTGACCTTTATTTGGGTGACCGAGCGTTTTCGTCGGCAGCTCCAGCGCACTTCGATGGCGAAAAAAGTGAACATTGTTTTTTACAGCATGATGACCGTTCCACTGCTCGTGATCGGTTTTCGCATCATTCAGCTAATCGACACGCCACTTTTCTGGACGAGCAGTTGATCAATCTGATTTACTCGCCAATCACGGAAACGGAAATTCGCCGGGTATGAGGCGCGGTTCGGTGTTCGAATAAATAAATTCCCTGCCAGGTTCCTAAAACCATCCGGCCTCCTATAATAGGGATTACTTCGCTGGTACGGGTCAGCGCCATCCGTAAATGACTCGGGCTGTCGTCCGGGCCTTCGCAGGTGTGAACGAGAAACGGCAGATTCTCCGGCACGAGGTGATCGAAAAACGCATGCAGGTCGGTCCGCGCAGATGGGTCTGCATTTTCCATGATCACGAGGCTCGCGCTGGTGTGTTGAACAAAAACGGTAACCTGTCCGTTGTCGATACCGCTTTCTGCAACCAGCCCTTCGACCTCCTCCGTGATCTCGGTGGTGCCTTTTCCGCGGGTGTTGATGCTGAATTGATCGGTGAGAACTGAAAGTGACATGCTCCACAGAAAAACCGAAAAAGATTTGGAGTCCAGCACATTTAAACTCGCAAAATTTAGAGAAATTTTATAAAATTCCTCTAAATTGAGTTTCATTCTTGCAATTCTTTTTAAAAATGACTATAATTACTGAAATTATCGCGAATTACTCGCAAATTCGTCTCTGATTACCGACCCGCCCACTCCCGTTCCAATGTTTCGATCTCTCATTAATACTTTTAGATTTGTTGGCCTTTTTTGCCTCTGGGCGATTCTGGGAGCAGCAAGCTATTTACTGGTCACTTCATTTTTCCCAACCGACCACGAGATTGCGAGCTCTCACGGAGTGTCATCGAACAACCCGATTCCGATCATTCGGGACCGCGAATTGGAAGCCGCGACCGTTCTTTTTGCGCAGTCAGAAAATCCTGTGGACCTTGCCTTCGATCATGCAGGAACGGGTTATCTCCTGGATGAAAGTGGGAAAATTACCCGAATCGCTCCGACCGTGGAAAATCCGGATTCAGACGCCAATGAAACCACGGAGTATTTCGACCTCGCGAATGAGAAAACCGATGAAGCAATTCCGTTTACGGCGCTTATATTTCATCCCGCGTATTTGAACGAAGAGTCCAAAGGATTCGGTCGTTTTTATGCAATCATTCCGGAGAAAGCAGGTGCCGGTGAGGTTGATTTCCGCCCTGAGTTTGCGGTTTCCAGTGAACATCATCAGGACGTTCTCGTGGAATTCAAAACAACAACGCCAGGCGCGGTTACATTTGAAGGCGAGCGCCGAGAAATGCTTCGTCTCAGCCAGCCCGGGATTGAACACAATATGGCGGGGCTTGCCTTTGATCACCGCGGAAACCTGTTTGTCGCCATTGGCGACGGTGCAGAATCTAAAATCGGGAAAAATTCACCTTCTCGAAATGCGATGTCGCTTTCAAACCCCTACGGGAAGGTTTTGCGGATCGATCCTCTGGGAGACAATTCCAAAAACGGTCAATACGGATTGCCAAAGCGGAATCCCCTCGCCGTGATCGACAGCGCGATTCCTGAAATCTGGTGCTATGGGCTTCGCGCTCCTCATGGTCTGCAGTTCGATCCGTTTCGCGAGTGGCTGTGCATTGGCGACACCGGCAAAGAAAATCTTGAAGAGGTCAATATCAGCGGATATGGCGGCGAGCATTTCGGATGGGATTTATGCGAAGGCTCGTTCTTTTTCCCACCTAGCGAAGGCAGCCGCCCAACAGAAGGCGTCACCGCCCCCCACGTCGAGTTTGGTCGGAAATCCGATAAAGTCGTTGGTGGTTTCGTTTATCGTGGTGAGCGTTTCCCGATTTTGGCAGGAAAAATCATCGTTGCGACCACAACCGGTCGGCTTCTCGCTGCGAAAGCTCAGCCTGATGAATCTGCTGGTGGGCTCAAACTGATCAGCGATCCCAACATAGCGAAAGATTCCGATGAAGAACCGCTGATGGCATCCGTCAATGCGATTCGTCCCGGCCCCGGCGGAGAGATTTTCATTCTCACGAGCGAAGGGTATGTATTTGAGCTTCACAAGCCTGTGAATGCAGCGACCAGCAAACGCCATCGCAAGCCGTTGTTGGTGATGGACTCGAAGTTGATTTCACGATCAGACAGTATCTGATTGATTAACCAACCCTATTGGATCGGGGACCATTTCGATCCAACAGGGTTCGATCGACGAACAGACCCTGTTGATTCGTATAGAGACATCCTGCGGAAGACGTTCCGTCCTTCCTCGGAGCGCTGGGCAAGCCAGCTTTTGGATCTGTTCGTTCGTTTCGGCCAGTTGACCGGCCCTTCGTTTCGCGCCACACTCGGCACATGTCGAAAGAAACGGATATCCAGATCAAAGACGTCGCGCTTTATTTTATCCCCGTAAAAATGCGGGTGCCGCTGAAGTTTGGAAATCAGGTTCTGGATTCGGTGACCTGCGCTCGCGCACGCGTCACTGTGGAATGTCCGGCCACGGGAAAAACGGCTGTCGGCTGGGGTGAAACGCCGCTTTCGGTTGGCTGGGTCTGGCCGGCACCAATCAGTTTCGACGAACGCGGTGAAGCGATGGAAGTTTTTACGGTCGAAGTGGCGCGGGCATTTTCTGAGTTTTCATCATTAGGACACGCGATGGAAATTGGGCATGATTTTATCGAAACGGAACTCGAGCAGCTTCAGGAAAAATTCAACGAGAACCGCGAGGAAGCGGCTCATTTGCCACATTTGGCTGCGTTGGTTGCCTTTTCACTGTTCGACATTGCGGCACACGATGCGTATGGCGTGCTGCACGAACTGCCGATTTACAAAACCTACAATTCCGATTTCTTGAGTCGTGATTTGGCGGCGTTTTTCCCGGGAGAATCGGATGATTTTGCGGGGAAATTTCCAGTCGATTTTTTAATTTCAGACGCGCCTAAAAAACTGCCCGTGTGGCATTTGGTCGGTGGATTGGATCCGATTTCTGAAGACGAATTGACGGGTGACGAGCCGATGGATGATGGTTATCCGGTGTTGCTGCGTGATTGGATTTCGACGGATGGGTTGAATTGCTTGAAAGTGAAGCTGCGCGGAAATGATCGCGATTGGGATTACGCGCGATTGAAGGCGATCGGAGATATTTGTGAGGAAATGGACGTGGATTGGTTGACGACGGATTTCAACTGCATGGTGACGGATCCGGCCTATGTGAACGGGATTCTGGATGAGTTGAAAGACGATGCTCCGAGAACGTATCAGCGGATTTTGTATGTGGAGCAGCCCTTTCCCTATGATTTGGAGGCGAACAAAATCGATGTCCACAGCGTATCGGCACGGAAGCCATTGTTCATGGATGAAAGCGCGCACGACTGGCGTTTTGTGAAGATGGGCCGCGAACTTGGCTGGACCGGCGTTGCTTTGAAAACCTGTAAAACTCAAACGGGAGCGTTGCTGAGCCTTTGCTGGGCTAAAGCTCATGGCATGACGCTGATGGTTCAGGATTTGACGAATCCGATGCTGGCGCAGATTCCGCACTTTCTACTGGCGGCACACGCGGGAACGATCATGGGGATTGAGAGTAATAGCATGCAATTTTACCCTGCCGCGAGTTTGCTGGAAGAAGCGGTTCATCCACGATTATTTTCACGGAGTGAAGGCATTTTAGATGGATCGACTTTGAGTGACCAAGGCGGATTCGGCTATCGCGGCGATGAGATCGAGCGCGAATTGCCTGAGCCTGTTTTTGGCTAAAAACGAGTGTTCTACGAAACCAGTTTTACAATTATGAGCAGTGACGCAAAGAGCGAAAACCCGGCGAATTTTTCACCGATGCCGGATTTAATGGTCCTGATGGGCGTGTCGGGCTGCGGAAAGTCTACGTTGGGGACGATTTTGGAAACGACAAAAGGGTGGCGATTTCTCGATGGAGATGATTTTCACCCGCCAGCGAATAAGGAGAAAATGGGCAGTGGTGTTCCGCTGACGGATGACGATCGGTGGCCGTGGTTTGATGTGCTCCGTGCAGAGACGGCGAAGGCCATTGCGGAATCGGAAGACGGAAAACCGGTATTGCTGGCGTGTTCTGCTCTGAAGCGGGAATACCGGGACTATCTACTCGAAGGTTTCAAGAATACGTTGCTGATATATTTGCATGGCGATCGTGATACGATTTGGGGACATGTCACCAGTCGGGACCACGAATATATGCAGCCGTCGCTGTTGGACAGTCAGTTTGAAACATTGGAGGAGCCGAATCCTGCGGAAGAAAGTGTGCTGGTTTTGGAGATCGGCGAAGGGGTCCCGGCAGCGTTGGCTCGGCTGAAACAAGAGTTTGGGATTTAGAAAACCGATTGCACCAAAGTGAAAATTTCACGTTGAATTTTTATGCCAAAACCACGGGCACTTATTTTTGATTTTGATGGACTGATCGTGGACACGGAGGTTCCGATTTTTGATGCGTGGCAAGTGGATTACGCGGAATTCGGTCAGGAGCTGAGCTTGGATGATTATGTCGGCTGTGTGGGGAGTGACTTTGGTGGATTCGATCCGCAAAAGCATTTGGAAACACTGACTGGCGAAACCATTGAATGGGGCAAATTGGATGCGGCTCGGGAGCAGCGGGCTCATGATGCGGTGGATCTACTGGGCCCAATGCCGGGGATCATTGCGCTGTTGGATGAGGCTGAAGCGGTCGGTATTCCGTGTGCGGTGGCGTCAAGTTCTCCGCGCAGTTGGGTGGAGCAACATCTGAATCGAATTGGTTTGATGGACCGGTTTGAGCTGACCCGAACGATTGACGATGTGTCTGCGCCAAAACCCTCGCCTGAGTTATTTCTCGCGGCGGCTAAAGGACTGGGCGTGGAACCACAGGAGGCGATCGTTTTTGAGGACTCATTGAATGGTCTGAAGGCATCGATCACAGCGGGAAGCCCCTGTGTGGTGGTGCCAAACCGCATTACCGCGCTGCTTGATTTTGAGGGCGCGACGCGACGGGTGAAATCAATGGAAGAAGTGAACGTCCCCTGGCTCAGGGAAATTTTCTCTGCGGGCGAGTGATCGGCGAAAGTGTCCGAATGGTGTTTGCGCAGGCTGCGACATCGTGAACTCGAAATATGGATGCTCCGGCGCGAATGCCACGGACGAGGCAGGCTATCGTGCCCGCATCCCGTTCAACTGGGTTTTCCAAGCCTAAGACATCTCCAATCACCGTTTTTCGCGAAATCGGCAACAGAATGGGGAATTCAGCGAAATTCTGAACCAAGCGTTCGAGGTGGCGATAGATCACGAGGTTATCGTCTCTTTGCTTCGCGAAATCGATTCCTGGATCCAGCACGATCTTATTTCTCGATAGGCCTGCTGATTCGGCGACTCGAATTTTTTCGGTAAAGAACGAATCGATCGCGGCAAGAACATCATCCCACTGTTGCTCTGTATGCGGAACTTTAGGAATTCCAACGGTGTGCATGATGAGAAGGCTGGCATCACTGGAAGCGCAGATTTCAGCATTTTCAGGCGTGGGAAGCCCCGAAATATCATTGATGAGATCAATCCCGTTGTTTGGAATTTCCAAAACCGCCCGAATGATCTCAGGCCGCCAAGTATTGATCGATAGCCGCGCCTGCTTGGAATCGAACCGGTTTATAAAAGGGGTCAGCCTGTCAATTTCAGCTGAAATCGAGATGGCGTCGCGATTTGTCCGGGCGGACTCGGCTCCGACATCGATAAAATCGGCTCCGGCACTGATCATTGCCTGCGAAGTGGAGAGGGCCGTCTCTGTATTTAGGGTTCCGTCACCCGAGAAAGAATCATCATTAATATTGATAATTCCCATTGTCAGTAGGTGTCTCCAAAAAGGGTTCTTCAACATAAAGTCACAAAATTTTGTTTTTTCCTTGCACAGAGCGCTCAAAACGTCTCAAATTGGTGGTTCTTGATAAAAGATCGAGTCCTCGAAACACTCAACGACAAATTGTAATGAAAAAGGTATTAGGAATTTTTCTCGCCATCGTATTGATGCCAGCTGCGCAAGTGCAAGCTTGGATTGGTGGTCCATTTAGCAATAACTCACATTTTGTGAACGGTGACGATGGAGTTTACGAAGCGTATGCAACCGTTGAGAATGGATTGGGATTTTATCGTTTTGCAGTTCGGAACAATGGAGTTTCATCCGAAGGCGCCGGGGGTGGGTTCGTTTCCTCAAACATAAGTTTTGGCGGTATCCTTGGTGCAGCGTCACCGAATATTTGGTACTATCGCGGTGTGCATTATGTCGGTAATACTTTGGGGATTGCGAATTCTGAGTTGGGAATCGTTTCCGCTACTGGTAATGCTGTTGCTGGAGGTACCACCCTCGACAACAGGAACTTCGTAGGTTCAATAGGAAACAACATCGGTTTTGCGAACTCCTCTTGGGTCGCTAAAATTAAACAGAAGTTTCCCGTAGTGCGTTTTAACGGTTCTGGAACAGTTTCCTTTTCTGGGCAAACTGACACTGTCGTTGAGACGCATACGTTCACTCAAACGACTCCAAACGGGACTTTCACTCGCAATGAAACTTCATCTGGCGGTTCAAGCGATATTTTCAAACAGCGTGGATCAGCCCGCCGGTTCTTAGTATACGGAACTCGAGTAACCACACAGGTTCTCCCATAACGGAGATCTTTTTTAGAATTATTTGGGGGATCGGAGCTAAAGTTCCTTTCCCCCTTTTTTATGTAAATTGCTAGCGGTCAAAAGGGGATGAATCTGGTAAGAGCAACTCAATCGAATAAAACTCGTGGCATGACGCTTCTAGAGATTTTGGTTGTGTTTGCCGTCGTGGCCATCTTGGCAGGGGTGGTGATTTCGATCTCAGATAGTTTTAGAAAACGAGCTGAGACCGCTCAGTGTCTTTCGAAGATGAGGACAGTCCACAGTGGCCTCAGCAGTTATTTGATTGACCAGGGGCATTGGCCGCAGTTGCCTCCGGAAGCGATGGAGTTTTCTGAAACTGAGTATTTTACGTTTTGGATGAAATCAATCGAGCCTTATGGAATTTCTGAGGAAAATTGGCTGTGTCCTTCCGACAAAATCAATAAAGAGAAATTCAAAAAGGAAAAAACCGGAAGTTACATTCCCACCGCATTTGATGGATTCATGATTACCCCCCATCGCTGGAATCAACCCTGGCTGGTAGAGCGGGGTGATCTTCACGGCAAAGGGGCTCACATCGCAATGCCGGATGGTTCGATCAATCCATCGACCAAAGCTTTTGGGGGACGCTAATCGTAGCTTTTTGGACGAAATTCTCAGTTCACAAAAAACACGTCTCCCACATACCAAAGAACCATTCCACACGCTAAGATCACTTTTCCGATCAAGCCTGCGATGCCTCCCACGACGGTTCCTACGGTCGAATTTGAAGCTTGTTTGACCTCTTTTTTCGCAAAAGCGAGCTCAAAGACAAAAACTCCGATAATGGGCCCCAAAATGAGCCCGGGGATGTTGAAGAACAAACCGATGATGCCCCCGACGATGGCGCCGACGATTCCCCACTTGCTGGATCCAAACCATTTGGCGCCGATCGCACCGCTGAACCAGTCAATGATTAGCGATAGGATATAAAGAATGGTCACGAAGACGAGCCCTTGCCAGGCGAGGCCACTGGACTCCATTCCCAGTGAAAAATAGTGCACCAGCATGCCGATCCAAATCATCGTGGTGCCCGGCAGAATGGGAAGAAAGGTGCCCAGAAACCCTACGATGATAAGGATTAGGATGATTGTCCATTTAATCGCATCGCCGGCGGCTTCCGCGGGGAACCAATCAAACCAGTCTTTGAATTCAGCAAGGATCATATTGTTAAAGGGAGCTTCATCAAAAGAGTCAGTTGTGAATGAACGTCACTTTTTCTGCAATTCCGCCTCGTGTAGATTCAGGCCACTCAAAATCCTCCCGGGGCCAGCCCAGATAGAAAAAGCCGAGGCATTTGTCTTTCTCGCTCTCTAAACCAAGCCAAATCCGCATTTCATCGGAGTAAACAATGGGGGGCGTGGACCAAAATGCCGCCAATCCCAAAGCCGAAGCAGTCAGATGCATGTTTTGGACGGCGCAAGCAACCGCCTCAATCTCCTCAATTTCAGGAATTTTCTCGATGGCCTGACGTTTCATGCAAATAGCAATAACCACGGGTGCCATGAGCGGCTGTTTGCCAAGCTTTTCGAATTTATCCTGACGAAAGTCCTCTTCAGAGGTCGACTTTTTATAAAGTGCCGGCAAAAAATCCGCGACGCGCTGGCGTCCGTCACCGGAAAATACAGTGAACCGCCAGGGCTCCGTTTTCCCATGCGTTGGAGCGCTGTTGGCGTTTTCGAGAATAGTCGCCAAATGGAGATTCTCGACGGGTTTATCCTGCATATCCGCCGGTTTGATGGTGCGGCGACGCCGAATGAGAGCGTTTGCTGCCGTCATTCTGAGTGAAGCCGGATCCAGTTTCGGTTGGGGGTCGTCTTCGGTGGGAAGTTCTTCCATGCTTTCTAATTTATTGATTTTGTAGACTTGCGGAGAAGTCCATTTTCAGTGCACCCTAGCGCCTTCACACTAGCATGGCAAAAAGCGATGAGATACAAACTCCTGATGGATTGACTCCTTTTTCGGAACGATTTGGAGCTGTATTCGTAAAAGAACTTCGCCAGGGACTCCGGGCAAAGCAGTTTGTGTTTCCTTTCGTGGCCGTTCAACTAATTGCGGTGGGATCGGTTGCGATTGAGTTGGCGGTTTCAAATCAGGCTGGAGACGTTATCGGCGCCGATGTGTTTGGCGGCATTTTCTTTTTTCTGTTAAATATCGTCTTTGGCTTTGCGATGCCTATGACGCTTTTCGGGGCCCTGCAACCAGAACTTCAGAGCGGGCGAAATGTGGAACTCCTTCTCATGTCGAATCTCACCCGGTGGCAAATCGTTCGGGGGAAATGGATTGTGGGGAGCGTTCTTGCCGGGCTCATGCTCGTCTCCCTCATTCCCTATGCGCTGACTCGCTACTATCTCGGCGGAGTCGGAGTGGTGGAGAGCATTCTGATGATCGCGGTATTGGGCGTGGGGAATGCAGGGTCCAATGGCATCGTCATTGGCGCGTCCGGATTCAGAAACATCATAGTCCGTGTCATCATCATCGGCGTGTGTGCGATTTCCTGCTCGATCACCACTTCGATATGCGTACTTCCCGTGTTGGGTTTTTCCGGTTCAGGCGGAGGGCCTTCGGTGTGGGAAATGACACTTGGAGTAATCCTCGGGGCAATCACTTCAGCGCTGTTTGTTGTTTATGGACTTCAATTGGGCCGCGCTCAGTTGCGACTTTATGAAAACCCGCTCGATCCACCTTCCAGCGGCCTGATCATTGCGCTGATCATTTTCACGCCCATCATCGTTGGAGTCACCATGATTTCGACCCATGCATTGGGGCCATTTAGCATCGTGGGAGGGGTTGTCGGAACCATCGGACTCATTTGTCTCGCGCTTGTGATTGATCGCGGTCCCGGTAAAAATTCCAACATTCGGTATTCTCAGCCTTGAGGCCGGCGCGGAATGCTCCATCTTCTGAAAAAGTCATGCCTCCATCCGAACTCTATCAAACGATCTGCAACACCTTCACCGCTGAAAAATGGCAGTACGCCGAAGTCGAAGGCCGCGAAGTCATTCAGGTCGGGTTTGAAGCCCATCATACCCGGGTGAACATGCACATTCAGGCATTCCCTGAGTTGAGCGCCATTTCCGTTGTTTCCGAATATTCAACCGGAACCAAAGAACCGGCTCGTCGCGAGCGCTTGGCTGAATTGGCGATGCGTTGCAACGAGATGCTGACCGTTGGAAATTTTGAAATGCGTTGGGAATTGGGGGTCCTGGTTTTTAGGGCAACGAACCTCTTCCCCACTCCACAAGGCAATCCTGAGATTATCAAAGGCCTCGTTCACACGACTGTTTCGGAAATGGATCGAATTGCACCGATACTGTCGATGATTCTGACGACCGAAGGTGCCGAATTGGCCGGGCTTGATATTCCAGGGCTTCTCAATCGTGAAGACTTGCTTCCTCAACCACCTGAGGAAAATTCCTGATCTGATGAGTGGATTGGCCGATAACGACGAGGTCTACGTCTTGAAGGACGGCCGACGTCTCGGGCCATATTCACGGGAGGAATTACTGGAACGCGTTGATCGCGGCGAAATTGAATACGAGGATGTGTGTTTGCGTGATTTTTCCAGCGAGTGCGAACGCGTTCACGAAGTTCTCGATTGGGATGAAGATGAGGCACCTCCAGAGTTAGCGGTCGGAGAAATCAGGCCATCACCCGAGCCAATCATTTCCGTTCGGGAAAAGATTGAACCCGGGGAAGTGGAGCGGATGGAGGAAGGCGAGCCCGAGCCTGAAGTTCCTGAGGAAATTGAAATTTCACCTCATGCTCCACCAAAAGATCCCACTTTAATTCTTTATGCAGGGCATCAGTCGCTCCTCAGTTTCCCGAAATCGCTGTTCATCATCCTCGTTTCGCTGGGCCTGGGAATTTGGTTTCGGGAAACAAGCGGCTGGATCCTGTTAGTTGGATTAATTTTTGCCCTCATCGCGATTTCCTACATCGTTTTAGAGCGAACAGCCAAGCTCTATCTCATCACCCCGCGCCGAGTCGAAATTGTGAAAGGGCTCTTCGCAAAAAGCTCCAACGAAGTCCGGATCGACGACATCCGAACCATCAATGTCGTCCGAACCGGATTTTTGGGAATGATCGGTGTTGGCCGAGTCGAATTTGCATCCTCTGGCGGACAAGATGTTGAAGTCGCCTTCGATGACGTGTGGGATGCCCAGCGCGTCAAAGGTCTTGTCCGCAGAATCCAAGACGCGGATGTTTGAATGGCCTTCCACGCCCCAACACGGTTGATTCATCGAATGTAACCTGATTGATCAGTTATAAGGGGCGAGCGATTTGTTTGGAGGTTTCTAAAGCGTCAAAAGCTTACTTCTTCGAAATCATTTCACTTATGAGGGTTACAAAGTCCTCCAATTTGCCTGCTTCGTACCACGCCCCGTTCTCAGTAAAAAGAACTACATCGTTGCCATTGAACAGTTGAAGTTCTCGAACTCCAGAGGAATTGGCAATGCTTAGCTTTCCTATTACCGCCCAATCGATTCCTAATTCGTTCGATGAAGGAGAAGGGTTTTCAAAAAAAATGGCAACCGGTTCCTTTGAGTTTTCAGGAACTTCGAGTCCAGTGATGACCTTCAAACCTTTCGGTGGATTAAAGATGTCCACCGAGATGGTAGCTAATTCAGAAGGAGTATCGGTGGATTTCGTGCCACTTTCAGCGCAGGAGAATAGAAGAGCCGTCAAAATTGCGATGACCATTGTGTTATTTGCGAGTTTCATTAGCTAATCAGTATGCGTGAATGAATGATCGTATCAAACTGATTGATGTAAGTAATTTGTAAGCCAAATCAATCCGCCAAATTGGGAGCCAACCACTTCTCGCCCTGTTCGATCGTCATGCCTTTGCGAGCGCAATAGTTTTCCAACTGGTCGCGTTCGATTTTACCGACGTTGAAATACCGAGCGGCTTCGTTGAAGAAATACAATCCGCTGACGGATGATGGCGGGAACATCGCGTAGTTCGTGGTGAGTTCCATGCCGACCGTTTTTTCAACATCGAGCAAATCCCATAACGCAGCTTTTTCGGTGTGCTCAGGGCAGGCGGGGTAACCGGCTGCCGGGCGGATTCCGCGGTAGCGTTCTTTGACGTAATCTTCGACGCCGAGACCTTCGTTGATTCCAAAGCCCATGAAATCTCGGGCCTTTTTGTGAAGCAATTCGGCCAGGCCTTCAGCAAATCGATCGGCCAGAGCCTGAATCATAATCGCTGTGTAATCGTCGCCCGCGTCTTTGAACGTCTTGGCATATTCTTCAACTTCGTTTCCGGCGGTCACAGCAAACGCGCCGAGGTAATCAGCACGACCTGAATCGGCGGGGGCCACAAAGTCGGCGAGGCTTTGGAATGGATTTCCCTTTTTCACCTTTTCTTTCTGCTGACGAAGAAAATGAAAGGTCGTGAGCTTCTCTGTTTTTGCTTCATTAGCGAAAAGGTCGACGTCTTCTCCAGTGGAATGCGCGGGCCAGATTCCCCAAACCACTCGGGCGTGAACTCGATTGTTTTCGACGAGGTCTTTGAGAATTCGCTTCGCGTCGTTGTAGAGTTTGGTGGCTTCTTCGCCGTGATTTTTGTGCTGGAGGATTTTCGGGAAAACGCCGCGCATCTCCCATGCATGGAAAAACGGACTCCAATCAAACACATGGACAATTTCCTGAAGCGGAACGGGATCCCACACTTGTTTGCCGATGAACTCCGGTGTTGCGATGCTAGCTGCTTGCCAATCGACATCGTATTTCTGGCGCTTGGCTTCTTCAAACGGAACGTAGACGGCGGTTGATCCCTTTCCTGCATGAAGGTCGCGATCTTTTTGTTCTGTTGCGCGATAATTTGTGATGAAGTCTTCGCGGAGATTATCTGAAAGCAGGGAATTGCAAACCCCAACCACCAACGACGCGTCACCGACGTGAACGATGGGTTCTGAGTAATACTGGCTGATTTTGATCGCGGTATGTGCCCGGCTTGTCGTAGCACCGCCGACAAGCAGTGGAACTTTCCATCCCTGTTTTTCGAACTCTTTCGCGTTCGAAATCATTTCATCGAGCGATGGCGTGATCAGCCCGGACATGCCGACAATATCCGCGCCGTGCTCTTTGGCAGCGGCCATGATTTTGTCGCAATCGACCATGACGCCGAGATCAATCACTTTGTAGCCGTTACAGCCGAGGACAACGCCTACGATATTTTTGCCGATGTCATGAACGTCACCTTTTACGGTCGCGATGACAAAGGTCGGAGCGCCATCGTCCTCATCATCGCCTTTCTCAGCAAGCATGAACGGCTCTAAATACGCAACCGCCTTTTTCATGACGCGCGCGCTTTTCACCACCTGTGGCAGAAACATTTTTCCGTCACCAAAAAGTTTTCCAACCACTTTCATTCCTTCCATGAGAGGGCCTTCGATCACGTTGAGTGGTTTACCGAGAGCCTGCCGCGCTTCTTCAGTATCGTCTTCGATGAAGTCTGTGATTCCTTTCACCAGTGCATGCGTCATCCGAGCTTGAACATCGTTTTCACGCCACGATAAATCCGGTCCGGTCGACTTTGAGCCGCTGGTGTGTTCACCGGCCGCTTTAAGTTCTTCGGCGTAATCAATCAGCGCTTCGGTCGCTTCGGGATTCTTGTTTAAAAGAACGTCTTCGACCAGTTTAAGAAGGTCCGGTTTCACTTCGTCGTAAACCTCGAGCATTCCCGGGTTTACGATTCCCATGTCCATGCCTGCTTTGCCGGCGTGGTAAAGAAATGCGGCATGCATTGCTTCGCGGACCACGTTGTTGCCGCGAAAGCTGAATGAAATATTGGAAACTCCGCCGCTGACTTTTGCGCCGGGCAGGTTTGCCTTGATCCATCGCGTCGCTTCAATGAAATCGACCGCGTAGTTGTTGTGCTCATCCATTCCCGTCGCCACGGTGAGAATGTTCGGATCAAAAATGATGTCGTTCTGATTGAAGCCAACTTCATCGACGAGGATTCGATAAGCACGTTCGCAGATCTGAATTTTACGTTCGTAACTGTCAGCCTGGCCTTTTTCATCGAACGCCATGACCACAACGGCGGCACCGTATTTCATGACTTTCCGCGCGTGTTCGCGAAAAATATCTTCGCCCTCTTTCAGTGAAATCGAGTTCACGATTCCTTTACCCTGAATGCATTTGAGACCGGCTTCGATAATTTCCCACTTCGAGGAATCCACCATGATCGGCACGGCTGCGACGTCCGGCTCACCTGCAAGCAGGTTTAAAAAACGAGTCATCGTCGGGACGCCATCGATCATCCCTTCGTCCATGCATATATCGATAACCGGAGCGCCGCCTTCGACTTGCTGGCGCGCGATCGCGACGGCATCTTCGAGCTTGTCCTCTTTGATGAGCTTTTTGAATCGGGGTGATCCCGCGACATTGGTCCGTTCGCCGACCATCAGGAAATTCTTCTCGGGTGTTTGGTTAAATGCTTCCGATCCGCTCAATCGCATCGCTGGCGGCGAAGTTGGAACCTCGCGCGGAGCAAAATTTTCAGCGACTTTTGCGATCGCGGCAACGTGCTCAGGAGTATTTCCGCAACACCCGCCGATCAAGTTCACCAGACCGTCATTGGCGAAGTCTCCCAGGTATTTCTCCATATCGTCCGGCTCCAAATCGAAACCAGTTGGCGCAAGCGGATTTGGCAATCCTGCATTTGGATAAACCGAAACAAACGTCTCCGAAACCTTGGCAAGCTCGCGGAGGTGAGGTTCAATCAAATCGGGCCCAAGTGAACAGTTGAGTCCAACGGCAAGCGGTTTGACGTGGGCAATCGCATTCCACATCGCTTCGACTTTTTGGGCGGAGATCATGGTTTCGCCTCCAAGACCCACCGCAGCTGAGACGATGATTGGATATTCCTTGCCGTCTTCCGCGTAAACTTCATTCAGCGCAACAAGAGCGGCCTTGGCGTTCAGCGAGTCAAAGATGGTTTCGACCATCATGATGTCCGATCCGCCTTCGATGAGCGCGCGGATTTGATGTTTGTAGGCATCGCGGACCTGATCAAAATTCACCACGCGGAAACCGGGGTCTTCCGCATCCGGTGAGTTCGTCAACGAAACCGTCATTGGCCCGATCGCACCCGCGACATAGCGTTTTCGTCCGGTGTCTGAGCCGATTTTGTCAGCCCACTCACGGCATTGGCGAGCCGATTCCACATTGATTTCCCAAGCAAGATCTTTGAGAAATTGATTTTCGCAGACCTTGTCGTGAAAAAACTCGGGGTCTTTTCGTCCCAGCCCTTTTTCGCGGGGATCTTCCACAAAAAATTCTGACTGCGCCAACGTCGTTGCTGAGAAGGTGTTCGTCTCAATGATATCCGAACCCGCTTCGAGGAAGCGTTTATGAATGTCGCCGATGATATCGGGGCGAGTGATCGAAAGAATGTCGCCGTTGTTCAACAAATCCTTTTCGTTATCCGCAAATCGTTTTCCCCGCGCATCGTCCTCGGTTAGCCCGTAGCCACGGATCGTCGTTCCCATCGCCCCATCGAGAACGAGGATGCGTTTTTTTAATTCAGTGGTGAGTTCCTGAGTGAGGTCTGACATGGGAATAAATTGGTATGTTAAACTTCGTGGAATCCGATACGATCGCAACGAAGCAATGGCGGAATTTCTGAAAAATCAGCAGTGGTTTCGAAAGGTTTGAAAGACGAAAAAACCGGCATCGTCGGTGCCGGTTTTCGAAGTAACAGGGTCCGTAAACAGCGATCAGAACCTGTTTGATCGTAAAACTTTAGAACTAGAACCGAATTCGTGCGCCGCCAAATGCTGCGGTGCTTGGAGCTGCATAACCCGTCGTGCTCTCGTAATCTTCGTCGAGAACATTTTCAACTCGTCCGAAAAGCTCGATGTTTTCGGTGAGGCGATAACTGGTGAAGATCCGAAGAACGGAATAGTCGTTCAGGAATACGCCGGGGTTATCAAGGCGGGTGTCTGCCCCGCGAACTTCAGCGCCGATGTCCCAGCTCTGAATCGGGCTGAGTGTGATACCGGCAGCGAAGGTGTGCTCGGGGCGACGTGGAAGGGTGTCGCCAGGCTGACCTGCGAATCCGCCGAAGTATTGACCGTCGCTGACAATTGCATCAAGCCAGGTGTAATTTGCATACAGCTTAACTCCGTCGATTGGAGTCAATACGCCCTCAACTTCGATGCCTTGAGTCTCCGTATCCACAATTGCAGGGAAGGCCGGGAAGCCGATTGAATCTACAAGGTTGGTAATGTCTGCGTTGAAGTAAGTCACCGCGATGTTTCCGGTGTTCTCAGGAAAGAACTGGCGAATTCCCGCTTCCCATGAAGCACTTTCCTCTGGAGCGATTAAATTTGGATCAACGGATGGGTCGAGGAAAATGAAGTCCTGGCCGCTTGGGGCTTTGTAGCCCGTTGCGTATTTCCCAAAAAATTGCGTGTTGGTTGCTTCAACTGTTTTAATGAGTTGAGCGGAATACGTCGACTTGCTTTCGAACGAGTCGTGCTCGTCGTGACGAATTGAAGCGAGCAAATTGAAGTTTGCTGGCAAATCAATGTCAGCCTGTGCAAAAACGCTACCGTAAGAGAATTTTTTTTCTGATGCTGTATTAAACGGTCCGGGGGTCAATGGATCGCGAACGAATTCATATTCATACCAGCCACCGCCGAGCGTAAAAGTTGCGTCGTCGGTTGGGTGAATATTCAACTGCGCTTCGACTTCATTTCCAGTCTGGTCGAGAACGTTGTCCTGCAAAAACACAGACTGAGTGGCAACAAGCTCGTTGGCGGTGTGGCTATAGTAAGCAGACAAATCCCAATCATCACGCTCCATTGTGAAGCGCGGAGAGAAAAGGTAAGACTCGTTTTCGTTGATCTGTGACTCAGGGAAAAACGTGCTGAGGCTTGATCCCGGAACCTGCAGATCCGAATCCTGATAAGTTGCAAGAAGATCGATCCAGGTACGGTCGGCGATTTCCAGGGCGACGTTTGAACGGATGTTCACGTTTTCGAAGTCATTTTGAAGCCGGTCATTTGAGGTCTCAGTTTTGTTGATGTCGAAAACAACGCCGAGCGCACCTTCTTTTGCAGTGATCTGACCGCCGCTGCGATTGGTATCAAAACTTCCGGACTCTGTGTAGGCATTCAGTGAAGTGCCCTGGAGCTTACGAGCGTCTTTCATACGGAGATCGAGAACACCCGCAAGCGCATCGGAGCCATAAAGCGAACTTACAGGACCACGCTGAAGCTGAACGGAATCAAGAAACGTCGTGTCGATCAGCTCAAGATTGTAGAGGCCAGCCAAACCGGGAGCAAGGCGACGACCGTTTAGAGTAACTACAACATGGTTGGATTCCTGACCCCGCACAAAAAGCGAAGTCACGCCCCCTGTCTGACCCGCTTGGACCACGGAGACACCGGGAAGATAGCTCAATACGTCATCGACTTGACGAAATTGATGCGATGACATGTGCTGCTCCGAGATGGTATCAACAGAAGGCAGAACATCATTGATGTTTTTGGGAGTCTTCGTCGCCACCACTGTCGTGATGTCGAGTGTCGCGATGTTATCGTCATCAAGAATGAGCGCATCTGCAAAAGCAGCGTCTTCTTCTTGAGCGTAGCCGATTGAAATCGCTGCGAAGGACGCAGCGAGGACTAGTTTGTAAGTGAGTTTCATGTTCAACTTGGATTCATATAAACAAATCCTGATTGATTGATATGTTTTTTTAGGAGTAGTGCAAGGATTAATTCTACATTTTGAAAGAGATTGTTTCGATGAGACTCATTTCTTGAGATTTGTTAAGAAAAATTATACCAGCATCGGCAAGCGGGATGCCCAACCAAGTCCCGCAGAGGTTCGTGACGAGTCCTGAATCACCTCACCATCGGGGATTACGCTTCGTTCTCGAAACCCCAAATGCTATGATCGAAGGATGAATCGGAGCGCCTTCTTTTTTCGATGTGCAGCTGTCTTGGCTGTTATTCTTGCATCTTCTGTTTTCTCTCAAGCCCAAAAACCGATCAAATCGCTCGGTGATATCGAGGTGCTTGCCAAAGCTGAAGGCACTTGGGAGGGCGGCGGTGTTGGCTTTGATATCGAAGAGGATGAGCTTCAGGAGCCGCAAACGTTTCGCGACTATTGGAAATCGGAGTTTAAAAAGGGAAATCAGACCTTCGAGATGGCGGGCGTGATCAAACGGAACGGCAAAGAGTTGGCATACACGTGGAACTTCAACTTCAATGGAAATCGCGATAAAATCACTGCGTCCTACGAAATGGGGGCTGATGCCAAAGGCGAACTCGGCGTAAAGATCATCTCAGATGGTAAGCGCGTCCAACTTCATCCCATCAAGGGGCAAAAAGGGATCGACATGACAATCGATATCTATTTCGAGGACGATGACATCGTGATCGAGTCCCGAGTCCGCAATCTGAAGAGGGAACTCGTCTATCAGTCAGCGACTCGATATCAAAAAATTGCGACAAAATGAGTAATTTTTAAAAATTCTCAAAAATAATACGCAAAAAGTGAAGTTTTTTTAAAAAAGATAGTTGCGACTCATAAATAGTTGGGTAACTTTAACCATCAACCAATGCCGGTTGTCATGGAGCCAATCAATTAATGAATCCCCTGTCATCTCTTCCCACAACTATTGCTGCGATTGCGATTGCCGCTTCAGGTTTTTCGCTTTCGACAGCGCATGGACAGGATTGGGGATATAATGAAGACGGGGCAGGCGCCGAGAGCAGTTCTCGCAGATTATTTAAAAACAAATCCATTTTTGCATACGACTATCTGGATCTTGGCTATTTCAATTACGATTTTGATGATGCCGGCGTTGATTCGGCTACTGGATTTGGCGGCGAGCTTTCGCTCCCTATTACCTCGACGCTCTTTGCGAAAGCATCTCTAAGCTACGCCACACCAGAGACATCTGATGGTGAAGACCTCGACTACCTCGCTTGGAAGTTGGGTGGCGGAATCGGTATTCCCCTGAAATCGAACCTCGATCTGGTGATTGAAGGCGGATTGGCGCGGGAAAAATTTGCATCAGGAATCCTCGATAATCCCATCGACGGACATGGACTTTACGTGGCACCGAGTCTTCGACTCATGCTCGGAGATCTCTTTGAGATCGATGGGGGCGTCACAATCACAAACATAGACAATAACACCAACTTCGGCCTGGATCTGAAGGCGCTCATGCACATAACTCCACGGTTAAGTGCATTCGGCAGCGCCTATTATTCCAACGAGGTGAGTCAGTACGGATTAGGACTTCGGTTGAGTTTTTAGAGAAATTCTAAGTTCACAATCGCAAGCCCTGAGTTGAGGGGTAGCCGCAGTTCGGGTTATTGGCAGGTGCCCGGACTGCGGCTCGTTTCTTCTGAGAAAAGAAACGAGCCCAATCACTTTTGACATGAGTAGTCAGTAAAAATTAGGACCTCGATAAGATTAATCGAAAGTCCTGAGTTGAGGGGTAGCTGCAGTTCGGGTCATTGGCAGGTGCCCGAACTGCGGCTCGTCTCCCTTCTTTCGCGACGTAAAATCCACACGGAAGAATGCTGACTTGAAAGATAAAATCAGGGATTTGTCTGGGAAGTGGACTCCGTAGCTGTTTTTTCGCTGGCGAACATGATTTTGGTCCCCAGCCATGACCCGACAATGAGCGGTGATGTAATAATGGCTCCGAGAAACAAGACAATTGGAATCCAGGGGATCAAATTATCGACATCGCCGAAAACGAGCTCCCCTAGAAACGCTCCGCTAATCAGTAAAATCACCGAGCCTAAAAATCCGGCGAGGGTTTTAGCGGTTTCCGTTTTAAAAATCAAACGAGCAACCACAAACGCAATCAGGCTGAGAATCACACCTAGTACCACAATCTGGGCGACCAATGAAAAATCGGGGCCTCTAGGATTGAAGGAAATCAGAATCCCGATAGTGACGGGGCTCCAACCGCCACGGTGAGCGAGCCGAGTAAAATTCTCCTGTGTTTTGGTAATTTTTCAATCGTCTTCATCATGGCTTGGGTCAGCTTTGTGGGCTGTATGCTCTAATACGATTGAAAATTTCCTCCATTGAAAGTTGGAGCGGCAACATTGATTCGATCGATGTTTGATTCGATGAATGAAATCCTTTCTGCTCTGAATTAGAAGCGACAAGCTCGCTTTCACTCCTCCGCTGGAACATCCGCGGCCGCATCATCCGTCCACACCGTTCCGTCATGGAATTTATTTGGAATTCTCGCCAGCGTTTGCGCGAAGAAATAGTAAAACGCCCAGCAAGCCGCCACCGCAATCGCGAGGTGAACCACCGGCATCAGGGGCAGAGAAAACCGGCTTCTCTTTACCTCCGGCTTCACCTTTTCTTCAGAGAGGCAGCGCGCGCAGGTTAGTTTTCCATGGTGCTCGGTGATGCACTCACCGCAATAAAAAGTCCGACACTTCGGGCAGCGAGCCGTCGCGGCTCGATCTGCGTGGATCAAGCAAGTGGTTTGAGAAAGTGGAGTTGCCGCTGCCATGTCAGTTCAAAATCACGAATTCTCGGTCGAATGTTTTTTGAAGCGACTTGCGATGATCAGCCCAATCAATCCCGCGATTGCCATAACTCCGCCTGCGATTACAAAAATCAGATAGAAAGCCAGGTTTCCTGTTGATGGGAGAGAGGCAAAAGCTTCGAACGGTCCGGCCGCGCTAATTGTGAAAGAAGGAACATCTAAAGCGACCACTGAGTAATACACTAACGCCGTTCCTGAAACTGAAAATAAAGTTCCCAACAACACCCACAGGCTCCCACGAACGCCTTCGGGGCAGGGTTTTCTGACCGAAGTGATCACTCCGCCCATCACCAAAAGTATTGCCGCCAAAATGGTGGTGAAAAGCGCGCCGACCAAGACCACGTTTTCCATGTGTACCGCCGCAACCAAAAGAAGCCCGGCAACAAGCGATACGATGAATCCAAACATCGCGGTTTTTGGAACGATCTGAGGAAGGGGGCCGGAAACCGTGGCCGGCGGACTGTTTTCCGCATCCAACTTCACGGAAGCCTGTTGCTCTTGAATCCGTCCTTCCAAAACATCGAGCACCTGTTTCGCTTTATAAATTCGCGAGAGCGGTCCAATACGCTCTTTTTTTAAAGCCGTCTGTAATTCGCAAACGCAACGCGGGCCCAACACAAAATTACGAACCAGCATGATCAAACATATTAGTCCCAACGGAAGCGGCAATGCCAACGTCCAAATGAGACCGAAGTTAGAATCCGGATCTCTACCCGCCAAAATGGCAAACGTGGTCAATCCAAAGATCACCAACCCAAGTAAAAGCAGCGCTCCGTAGCCCCACATCCCTGCAGTTCGAACCGTCGCAATCGATTGAATATCCTGATAGCGAAACCGCCTATATTCCTCCCGAAACGGCACGAACAGCCCCGAACCTTTGATGTAAAGCAGGTGATCTGTCCCGAGCCAGAGGCTGGACATTCCGAGAAATCCCTTCCCGATTCTTGTGTATTCGTCGAACTCAGTTTTCAAATCTCAATTTCCTTCTGCCTGAAAATACAGAGTCCGACTAAAAACGCGATGATCTTTTTCTAAGAATTACGATCCACCAGAAGCATATCTCTGAATCAACTCGGGTGGATCGAGCCCAGTTCAGCTTGCCGGGCGAAGGGCCGGAGCTAAGCGGCCCCTTTGAAACGAATCAACAGGGTCTGTTCAACGAACGAACAGGGTTCGATCGAAACGGCTTTTCGATCAGATAGGTTTGGTTCGATAAACCAACCTTATCCCTGTTGAATGGTGAAGATGTGATTTACGAAGCGGCATCATTCCTGCATCATCCAATGGAACCATCATGAAGCATTACCACCTCTCTATCTTTTCTCTGTTACTCGCGTTTGGGGCACCACCCGTTTTTGGCCAGCAAGGAAAAGTCCATATTCCTCGCCGGCAATCAGCTCCTCCAGGGCCTCCCCTGTCTGCGGAAGAGGCTGCGAAAAAGTTTACGGTTCCTGAAGGCTTTGCCGTTCAGGTCGTCGCCGCAGAACCGGATGTGGTGAATCCCGTCGCGATGGCGATTGATGAGAAAGGCCGCTTCTGGGTGACGGAGAGTTTTAGCTATCCTAAAAAAGACACGGGAGCGGGCCTGGACCGGATCAAGGTTCTCGAAGACACGGATGGAGACGGCGTGGTTGATAAAACAACAATTTTTGCCGAAGGCCTGAATATTCCGTCGGGAATCGCAGTCGGTTACGGCGGTGTGTGGGTGTGCAATTCGCCGGATCTTCTTTTCCTGCAAGACACCGACGGCGACCTGAAAGCAGACACCCAGAAAGTGATCGCAACTGGATTTGGCCGGACGGATACTCACGAGCTTCCCAACGCGTTGACGTGGGGACCGGACGGCTGGCTGTATGGCCTGAACGGCGTTTTTAATTACTCAAATGTGACGCATCGCGGCAAAACAATCCCGTTCACCTGTGCAGTTTTTCGGGTGAATCCGCGTGCGGAAACGGAAGGCGAATGGGCGGGGACCCACGATTTTGAACTGTTCGCTGAGGGAACTTCAAACCCGTGGGGAATCGCATTTGATGAAAATGGTGAGCTGTTTCTGAGCGCCTGCGTGATCGATCATCTCTGGCACATCAGCGAAAGCGGCTACTACCATCGCCAGGGCGGACCGTATCCGCCGCACACCTGGAAGCTGGAATCGATCGTGAAACACAAACATCAGATGGCAGCCTATTGCGGCATCACATGGTTCGATTCGCCGACCTATCCCGAAGAATACAGCGGCCATCTTTACATGGGAAATATTCACGGTGGCTGCGTGAATGTCGATTCGCTGGAGCGGAGCGGTTCGAGTTATTTCGGAAAACCGCGACCGGATTTCATGACGGCAAATGATGTCTGGCATATGCCGGTGGCTCAAGAAGTCGGGCCGGACGGCTGTCTCTATGTGCTGGATTGGTACGATCGCTACCATTGTTATCAGGACGCAAACGCAGATCCCGAAGGCGTCGATCGCGGGCGGGGACGGCTTTATCGGGTGACCTACGGCGAAAATCCGCGAGCTGCCGGAATATTCGATTTGGCGATGGCCGGTGATGAATCCCTTGTCGAGATGCTGGAAGACCCGAACATATTTTTCCGAAACACAGCCCAGCGGTTGTTGCAAGAGGCCGGCAAAAGCGATCAGGAATTCACCCTTCGTGAAATCGTCGAAGACAAAACCGCTCCGAAAAAAACGCGGCTTCACGCGCTTTGGTCGTTGATGGGTAATGGCGAACCGCTCGATCCATTTTTCCACCGGATGCTGCTTTACGAAACCGAGCCGCAACTTCGCGCCTGGGGCGTTCGGGCGGCGGGGAATCAGGATAAGGTTTCGAAGGAAATCCGGAATCGGATTGCCGAAATGACGCGTGATGAATCACCTGACGTGGTGCGGCAAGTGGTGATTGCCGCGAGAAAAATAGAGGGCTTGAAGAGTGAATCCATTTTAGCCGATGCCCTCGCCAATTGCCTCGACGACGAAACCATTCCTCATCTGGTTTGGCAAAACCTAAAAGTTGACGGCATCACTTCCCCCGATGTGTTGATGTCGCGTTTTCAGAAAGAAACCAATCCCGACAGTTCCCCGGGAATTACGAAGATGGCTTCTCAGTTGGGCGCTTTTTGGTTGGGTGGTGAGAAGCCCGATTTGTTTGCAGCTTCAGAACTTCTGACGATGCTGATCGCAGCGGAAGACACCGATGGAGCCAACGCATTGCTCCGCGAAATGGGCGGTAAAATTCGAACGGGCGAAATCGATAAAGCTCAGCTAGTCGATCTGCGGGGCATTCTTCAACCAGCGCTGGATCCGCTTCTCGAACCGGGCAATCCGCTCCAATACAGTGCATCGCTGGTTGCAATTGGATGGAGAAATCCAGCGGCCTACGAATTCATCGAAAGCGCGCTCCAGAATCCCAAGTGGGGTTGGCATGGCAGAATTCATTCCATGGAAGCATTCATCGCAATTGGAGAATCTGAGACCGTGACCGCGGAAGCGAAAAAAATTATGGGAAATGGCAAAGCCAATTCGGAATTCAAACGAGGCGTGCTTTCGACTCTCGGAAAACTGGGCGATCCCTCCGTTGCGGACGTCGTTCTTGAGACACTTGGAAATCAGTCTCCGGCTTTGCGTCGCGATGCCATCGAATTGCTCGCAAGTCGCCCCGACTGGGCTGCCAAACTTGTGACTGCGGTGAAGAACGGAACGGTTAAAAAGGCGGAAATCAATCCGCTTCAAGCCACCAAACTGGGGTCGGCCAATCCGAAGTTGAAGCCAGCGATCAAGGAAATCTGGGGAGCCATTCGAACTGAACGAAATCCGCAGCGTGAAAAAGTCATCGCAAAAACCAAAATGCTGGTGAAAAGCAAGACGGGCGATTGGAAAAACGGGCAGCAAGTTTTCGCACGCGCTTGTGCGGCCTGCCACAAAATGCATGGGAAAGGCAATTTGATCGGACCGGACATCACCACCAGCGGTCGCGGAACGTTGGACCAGCTGCTTTCGAACGTCCTCGACCCAAACCTTGTGATAGGCGAAGATTATCAGGCACGGATCGTAAAAACTAAAGACGGACGATCCATCATGGGGCTTCCAGTGGAAGACAACGCTCAGCGAGTGATCATCCGGCCTCCGACCGGAAAGGACGACACCATTCCGCGAAACCAAATCGACTCGATCGAAGTGCTGCCGATTTCACTGATGCCCGAAGGTCTCGAAAACACGATGACCGAGCAGGAGCTCGTCGATCTGATCAATTTTCTAGCGCACGACAAACATCCGTCGAATCCCGAAGCTGCAGTGCTTTCGGGAGTGAAGCTGAAGTGAGCTTACCTTGCAAACCAGCTGAAAACATACAGAACGCCCAGCAAGACAACCCCGAGGATCGCGGTGATGCCAATCGGGAAGGCTCCGCGCCGACCGCGCTCAAAAAGCTGGTCGCGACGTTTCTCGCGTTCAGCTGAATTCAGCCCTTGCGCCAACCAAACCGGTGTTACGAGCCAGCTGAGAATTCTTGAAGGTGCGGTGGTGAAGAAACTGCTGAGTCGTGGAATGAAGCCGTCGACAACACCCTTTCGAGTCGCTGCGTTCACACTGTTGAGCGATTTATCGGTCGCTTTGTAAAACAGCTGGCCGCCCTTGCGGTAGAGCCAGTCGAAATCGAGCGAGATCGTCGAGGTCCGTTTCAACATTGGCAGGAAGAGAAAGAATACCAGCGCCGAGAGCATCAGTAGCTGCATCTGAGTGATGACGTGGCCTGCCGTGTAGGCGTTGTAATTCACCCCGTACGGTAAAATATCATAGAGCGGCTGCGGATTTACACCGAGGTAAATGCAGAGGAATGACAAAATTGCCATCGCCGTGAGCATGGTCCCTGGAGCCTCTTTCGGACGCAATCCCCGGTCTTTATTAAAGAAAACAAAGTAAGGAAATTTGATCCCGGCGTGAAGGAATACGCCGGCTGAGGCAGCTTCGAGAATCAACCACGCCCACCAGAGCGATGCGTGACCGTGCGCCGCTTCGTGCTCGGCTGCGTGAATGATAATTGTTTTCGAGGTGAATCCGCTGGTTCCCGGCACCGCAGAAATCGCGAGGGCACCAATCGTTCCAAAAATCAGCGTCAGCGGCATGGTTTTATAAAGCCCGCCGAGCTCGGTGCATTTGCTTTTGCCGACGCGATACAACACGGCACCAGCAGCCATCCAGAGAAGCGATTTGTAAATGATGTGGCAGAACGCGTGCGCCGTCGCTCCGCTGATGGCATCGTGCGTTCCAATACCCGCCGCACAAACCATGAATCCCACTTGGTTGATAATCGAGTATGCGAGAATCCGCCGCATATCGTTTTCCAACAGCGCATAGATAATCCCGTAGACGGACATGATGCAGCCGATCCAAATGAGAGGTTCCCAACCGGCGTAACCCTGCAGCAACGTGTAGACGGCTGTTTTCGTTGTGTAGGCACTGAGAATGAGACCGCCCGTGACACTTGCTTCGGGATACGAATCAGGGAGCCACGCTGCCAGCGGAGGAACTGCCGCATTAACCAGAATTCCAAGCAGAATCAACCAGGTTCCGGCGCTTTGTTCGGTGGCAAAATCGAATCCATCAAACTGAATCGAGCCACGCGACTGAATCGTCAGGACAATGCCCGCAAGGAGGAGCAGTCCGCCAAGCAGGTGAATCATGATGTAACGGTAAGCTGATCGTTTCGCCTTTTCCGTATTTCGCGCCAAAATCACGAAGGTTGAACTGACCGCCATCAGCTCCCAAAAAACATAGAGTGTGAGAAGATCTCCGGCAAACGCAACGCCGAGTGCACTGCCAATGTAAATCAATGCCGCGACGTGCTGCGTGCTCTTCTTCACATAAAACGCGAAGATGAAAGCGATCACCGCATTGAGACAGAAGATGTAACCGAACGCCTTGGCCAGCTTGTAGCCTGCTTCGGGATTCTCCGCGCCGGGTGATTCTGTCCGGAGCAGTTCGAGCGGCTCGCCATTGGTGAGCCACGAAAAGACATCAAGGTTCCACTTGGTGTTGCCGTCGAGTTGCAAATAATACACATTCACAAATGCTAACGCGGGCAAAGCGATCACGTAGAAACTGCGAATCTTCTTCGGCAGAAACGGAACTAAAATTGCCCCGAGAATGAGGACAAAGGCCGGGGGGAAATCAGAGAACAACGTCGTCATCGATATCCTCCGGTAAAGTTTCTTCCTCGGGCTCGCCGTAGTAATCTTCCTTTCGCTTCAGGAATATACCGAGCCCTTTCGCAGCTAAAATCATGAGGGTGCAGGCAACAAATCCAAGGACTGCGTAGAACCCGGGGATGTTGAATTTTCCAAAATCGATTGGTGCCGTAGCGTGACGATCATGGCTGATCAACGCCGGGATTTCGACCAGAAAACTGATGATACAGGCCGCAATGAGTAGCCGCCACAGCAGTTTGCGCGACTTAGGTCGATCAAACCAGTCGAATTCGCGGGGGCTTTTGTCGTCTCCGTTTTCCATATCAAAAAATAAAATCCGTCAGCCTTTGGTTACAGTTTCAGCAAACGTTCGGGCCAGGTCAGCGATGAATCCGCCTTTGAAGAATAAAAAGACAGAGATCAAAGCAGTGAGACACAATGGAAGCACGCAAGCCAGCGGTGCTTCTTTGATATTCGCCCAGGAAAATTTGTCTTTCGCGTATTCGCTCGTGGAATCGCTCGAGGGGAAAAAGGCCTGATAAACAATTGGGAAAAAATACGCGGCATTCAAAATCGTGCTGATGAGGAACGCAACGATCAGAGCAACGTGACTTGGGTGAGGTGAGGATGCGGCTCCCATCACAAGGTGGAATTTCGAAATCAAACCAATGGTTGGCGGCAATCCGATGACTCCGAGCGATCCGATAAAAAATGCACCCATTGTGAACGGCATCCGTTTACCCAGACCCGCGATTTGCGAAATATATTTCTTTCCAGTGGCGACAAAAATCGCGCCGGCGCAGAAGAATAAAGTGATCTTTCCAACGGCGTGAGCCGCGATATGCATCGTTGCGCCCTGAATCGAAAGCGTGCTCAGCAGCGCGGCCCCCAGAATAATATAAGAAAGCTGCCCAATGGTGGAAAACGCGAGACGCCGTTTCAAATTGTCCTGCGTAAGAGCAATCAGTGAAGAGGTAATCACGGTGAACGCTGCGATCCAGGCAAGGACTTCGGCCGGATTTTGAAACAGCGCCGGATTTTCTCCGCCTGCTTTTTTCAGGAAATCGATTCCGAAAACGCCGGTCACCACTCGTAAAATGCAGAAGACACCTACCTTCACAACGGCAACGGCGTGAAGCAACGCTGACACAGGTGTTGGCGCGACCATGGCACCCGGCAACCAAGAGTGAAACGGCATCATGCCCGCCTTGGAAAAACCAAAACAGAGCGCGAGCAGCAAAATCAGCATCGGCCAGTAGCCCATCTCCTGATTGGCGAGAATGGCTTCGCCTGCAAAACTGAGATCACCACCGGTTTTCACGGCGACAAAAATTAAGGCAGGCAGCGCGAATCCTACAGACGTCCCGACAAGGTAAGTGAGATAAGTTCGTCCACCGCCGCGCGCTTCTTTGTCCTGATGATGGGTCACCAACGGCCAGGTTGCGAGCGAGAGCAGCTCATAGAAAAGATAGAGGGTCAGTAAATTACCGGCAAAGGCGACCCCCAATGTTGCGGACAACGAGATGGCGAAAAACACGAAGAATCGAGTCTGCGAATGCTCTTTCAAGCCGCGCATATAACCGATCGCGTATAGTGAAGTGAGAATCCACAAGCTCGACGCCACGAACGCAAAGAGCATTCCCAATTCATCGACGTGGAACATAATCGGGATATTTATGCCCTCGCCAATCTTCTGAACGAAGGTGTATTCCACGTGCGTTCCGTTTTTCAGAAACTTGAAATAGATCGCCAACACAAATCCCAGCTTCACAAAACCAGCGAGAAACGTGATCGCTTCCCGCATGAACGGTTCTTTGCGAAAGATCAATAATGCGGGAACGGCCAGCAGCGAAGCAAGGCAGGCCCAGACTGGAAGCATGCTGGTTTCAACTGTCATGGCTTGATGGTGAGGCGGATCCACTCAACGATTTGTCCGTTATACACACCCAATAAAATGATGATAGCAGTCGTGCCGAAAAGTGGAATCAACGAGCGCAGCGGTGCTTCACGTTCCAATAGGGTTAGTTCATCGTTCGTAGAATGATCATCTTTCTCATCGTCGTGATGTGCGTGATCATGACCTTCAGCCGGTTTGGCTCCGAAAAAGGCGATTTCAAAAATCCGGAAGAACAGCACGACGTTCACCAAGCTGGAGATGATCAGCGCGATAACGAATTCCCAGTGACCGCCTTCGATGCCGCCACGGATGAGATAGAATTTACTGAAAAATCCGCAGGTCGGTGGGATTCCGATCATGGCAAGGGCTCCCACGACAAATCCGGTCATGGTCAGAGGCATTTTCTTAAACATTCCCGAAAGATGCTCGATTCGGGTCGCGTTGGCTTTCTTCGCAAAAATTCCAGCGCAGAGAAACAAGCAAAGCGTCATGAACGCATCAGCCAAAATATGATAGGCCGCGCCGGACATTCCCCAGCGCTCCGGATCACCTAACCATGCGCCGCCGACCATGTAACCGACTTCGGCGACGATGAGATAGCAGAGCATTTTTTTCAATTCGCGCTGCGCCAAGGCCAGGGTGGATCCGGCGAGAATTGCTATGACCGCGAGAATAACGACGGCATCGCTCCACCCAACGTGATCAACGAAAATCCATTCCCATCCGAAAACCGACAGCATCACCCGAATCATGATATAGACCGAAATCTTCGTCATCAGCGGCGCTAAAATGCAGCTGCTCGTCGAAGGGCAATAGCTGTAGGCATTCGGAAGCCAGCCGTAGAGTGGGAAAAAGGCCATCTTGATCCAGATTCCAACCATGATGAGGATAAACGCCACCATGACCGGCTTGGATCGGCCGATCTCGAAATCATTCGCGGCCAGCACTTCCTGAATGTGCGCCATGTTGAGCGATCCCGTTTGGAGATACAAATAGCCGACACCGAGAAGGTAAAACGAAGCCCCCACCGTTCCCATAAGGATGTAGTTGAACGCAGCCATTGTGCCGCGCCGCTTGCTGCCCATCGCGATCAGCGCATAACTGGTCAGCGACGTAACTTCGACAAGAACGAACAAGTTGAACGCATCTCCCGTGATCGTCATTCCGAACAAGCCAACGCAGAGCAGCAAATAAAGCGTATAAAACTGAGGCGTTTTTGAAGCCGCCTTTTGATTGACGCGGCGAATGGAAAAAATCGACACAAAAATCGAGACGATCGCGATGGCCAGCAACAGAAATCCGTTGAGCGTATCGACCCGCAGTTGAATTCCGAATCCTTTGGCGATTTCGACAGGACCGTGGATCCCTGGAGCCATTTTACCCGGCTCCCAGCCGCCGACAAAATAATCAACAGGACCTGTTTCGAGAACCTGGGTCAGCGTTCCAATGACTGCGGAAAGCGACGTGAACAACGCGACCAAAACGACCGGCATGCAGACGCGATGATCCCGCGAACCAACCAGCCCGATGATCACTGCACCAAAAAGCGGCGCTAAAACAATGAGGATGGGAAATTGATCAGACATCTGGGGAGGCTGAATCAGCGTTTTTTATTTGCGCGAGAATTTCGTCTTCTTCGAGCGTTCCGAATTCTTTGAAAAGCATCTGAACTACAGCCAAAGCAACGCCCAGTGTCGCAACACCAACGACAATAGCCGTCAGCATAAGGACGTGCGGCAGTGGATTGGCGTAATTATCCGGTTCGACGATATATTTTTCACCACCGCCTTTTGCGCCATGCTCGCCGTGCTGATCGGCACCGACCACTTCGGCAGATTTAGCTTCAGTATAGGGGTTAACGATAGGAATTTTCGATCCCTCGCCCTTCACACCGACTGACACATAAAAAAGAATGATCGCTGTTTGGAAAATCGACATCCCGATCAGCTTTTTGATGAGATTGTTTTTGGCAATCGTAGCCCACAATCCTATCATCATCAGGATCACGTAGACCCAATAATTGAAATATGGCTGGATGTTATCCTGGATGAATTCAAGCATGTAGATTTAGAGCCCCTCTTTGAGTTCACCCCGTGAAGAGAGGTTTGCGTAAATGGCGAACATGATCGCCGTGACCGTGAACGCGACACCAATCTCGACGCCCAACATTGAATACGACCTCGCCATCTGTTCAGGATGGTCGCTGGAAATCATAAAGACTTTCAGCGCTCCGTAGTCCAGAAAGTTCCTTTCGAAGAACTGACAAAGCACTCCAAGTCCGGCATAAATCAAGATGCCAACACTGGCGAGCGTCATGAAATTTTTCTCGGAAAACCAATCCAGGGCGGATTTCAAATCGCGCGCAATCGCAAGCAGGATAAAACTCGCACCCATGATCACCCCACCTTGGAAACCGCCACCTGGACTGTAGTGTCCATGGGCAATCACGTAGAGCGCAAAAAGCTGGATGATCGGAATGAGTAATTTGCAGGTCGTTCCGATAATGATCCGCGAATGATCGCCTTCAACAAAAGTGTCGTCTTCCACCGCTCGCATCGGAGGCGTGTCGCTTCCGTCACCAAATACACGCAAGATTGCAAAAATCGCAAGGCCTGCAGCGAAAACCACCACGGTCTCGAACATCGTATCGTAGCCCCGGTAGTCGGCAAGGACTGCCGTCACGACATTCGGAACTTTAGTGACTTCGTAGGTTTCGGTCAAAAAATCCTGTGAAACTGCTTTCGAGACTTGCTCGCCACTTTTGAGCTTGGGTCCTTGGTTGGCAGGTGAATGTGGGTCTCCCCATTCCGGAAAGTCACCCACTCCGAAAAGCAATAACGAACCCGTGAGAGTCACAGCGATGAGGGCAATCCACTTCATACAATCAATCTGAAGACCTCCGTTTCGTATTATAAACCGTCGCGATTAAGAAAACCGCACTAACGCCGGCCCCAACAGCAGCTTCGGTAAAAGCCACATCAACGGCACCCATTTCCGCCCATAACAGACAGATCAGGAAACTGTAAATTCCAAACACCATTGAGGCACTTAGTAAATCCTTTACCTTCAATGAAATTACTGCGGCGACGATCAGGAAAATGAGGAGGATATAATCGAAAATTGGAATCATCCCTGGTCCTCCTTCAATGCGTTGTTCGGCTTGTCTTTCTTCAATACCGGCTCAATCCCGTCCTCCCAACCAGCATCCATCAACGCATGCGTCGAAGTTGGGCTGGTGATCATGATGAAAGCACAAATGGCGAGCAACTTGAGCATAACCAAGAGCGTTACCCAGTTTTCGGAAATCCACTTTCCTGAAAACTCAAGATCGTGGATCTGAAAAACGGCAAAGCCCAAAATTACAAGCAAGCTGGAGAGCGTGTCGCCCTTACCCGCAGCATGCATTCGGGTATAAAAATCAGGGAAACGCTGAATTCCCACGGCTGATCCGAGAAAGAAAAGTAATCCAAAGCAAATCAGGACCATACTGATGATGACAATCGCGTTCTCCATGATTATTTGGTTTCCTCCTCCCGGTTGAGTTTACCGGCGGAAGCGGGCATTTTGTGAAGGAAACGAGACGCAGCAATCGACCCGATAAAGTTCAGCAGCGCATACGCCAAGGCAAAGTCGACGAACATTTCAACCTGCTTGAAAATCGATCCAATAATCACGAGAAGCACCGCCGTCTTAGTTCCAATCACATTGACCCCGAGAATCCGGTCGATCGCAGTCGGCCCGATCCAAACACGCCACAAAGCCGGCAACATCATCAAAAAGAGAGCAACTCCAACGAAGTGGGAAAACGTCCCATTAAAGAAATCAACCATTGGACTTCCCTCCCTTTGGTTGCGGATTAAAAATTGCTGAAATGCGGCGCTCCATTTCACCATCGAGCCCTTTTGCCGTGAAATCGGATACGGCGTGGACGTAAAAGGTGTTCCCGAGAATCTTCATCGTAATAGTTCCCGGTGTCAGCGTGATCGAGTTCGCGAGCAAGAATTTCTCGAAATCGGATTTCAAAGTCGTCTCGTAGCGGATGATCTGAGGTGAAAGCGCCGTTGGTCCTTGAAAAGCCAACTTCAACAAATGAAGATTCGAGAGCACCACCTGCCACATCAGCCAAACGAAGTATCCAGACATGCGAAAAAATTGGCCAATCCGGGCTGCAATTCCAATTCTTCGATCAGAAAACAGCAAATCAGCGGACAACCAGGAGACAAACACACAGGAAATCACGCCCAGTGAAAGGTGAAAACCATCATTCAGACCTGAAAATATAAACCACGTCGCCATCAATACGCCAAAAATCAGCAGTCGATACCCGATTAAGTGTGGTGATTCGTTTTTGCTCTCAGCCGCCAAAGTAGCAGGTTTGTAAGTGTTCCGAGGACTTCAAAGACGGAATTTTTAGCGTGAGACTTCAGGAAATGCAAGCGTTTCGATCTAATACTGTCAGTTCATCGAACTTACCCTATTGGTTCGTAATAATCGTAAGGCTTGCAGAATGGCGTGAAACGTCGATTTTTCCCCACACGAAATCCACAGACCAGATCAAACATGGCATCAGATAGTTTAGAAAAAGTGGGAGTCATTGGACTCGGAATCATCGGCAGTCGGGTAGCAGAGCGACTTCGCAGCAGCGATCGTCACGTCTATGTATGGAGCCGCTCTCCCAAGCCAGTACCCAATTTCCTAAGTTCGCCGGCGGAAATCACCCAGCTGGCGACAGTCATTCAAATTTTTGTCACCAATGGGGAAGCCCTTCTAGACGTGATCGGTCAACTTGATGGCCGATTAACGAAGAAACACGTCATCATCAATAATTCCACGGTTGATCCGGCGGCCGCCATCAAAGCAGGTGAATTGGTGGAGGCTCAGGGCGCTTCCTATTTAGAAGCTCCGTTTACGGGGAGCAAAGAAGCATCGGAGAAGGGGGCACTGGTCTATTACATCGGCGGCAATACAAAAATCCTCGAACGTGTCCGTCCTTTGTTGGAAGTTACGGGGCGTGAGATCATTTACATCGGCAAGGTGGGTGACGCTTCCTTAATCAAAATCGCTACCAACATGATTTCCGCCACGACCGTTCAGATTTTGAGCGAAGCGTATGCGTTGACGGTTTCAGCGGGCCTCAATCCTGACAAACTCATCGAAGCATTGGAGCATAATGGCTGTGCTTCACCACTTACCGGAATGAAACTCCCCGCGATCATCAATCGGGAATACGAACCTCATTTTGCGCTGAAGAATATGTTCAAGGACGCTCAATTCGCTCTGAATTTGGCAAATGAATACAAAGTCGATCTCCCGGCCCTTTCGACCACTGCCAGTGTCATGTTCCGGACGATGCAGAAAGGACATGGCGAAGAAGATTATGCATCGCTCGCATCCAATTATCAGGAGCAACTCGTCGAGGTGGAATACAAGCCGGAATGAGCTGGATTGACCTTTCCGCGCGCACCAAACTGAAGTTGTCCGGCCCTGATCGCGTTCGATTCTTGAACGGACAGGTTTCCAATCAGATCGATCAGGATTTATCGGGGAAAGCCATTCCGGCCTGCGTTTGCAACCTGAAGGGCAAAATCGAAGCCCTGATTTGGATCACGGAAAAGGATGATGCCCTCTTTATCGATTGCGATGCGGAATTGCGCGAAGAGCTCTTCACCCGATTAGATCGCTATTTGATCGCGGATGATTGTGAACTCGAAGACATCACGGACGATTTCAAGCTCTTTCATGTCTTGGAAAAGTCAGCCGATGGCATCGCTTCCGAGCGCCTGGGTGAACCGGGAAAAGATATTTGGATTTCTTCTTCAGATAAGAATTTCAAGCCTAAGGGCGATCAAATTGGGGCTGACGCAGTAGAATCGATGCGGATTCAGCGCGGAATTCCTAAATGGGGCCATGAACTTACCGGAGATGAATTGCCTGCGGAGATGGGCCTTGATAAAACGGCGGTGAACTTTCACAAAGGTTGCTACCTCGGTCAGGAAATCATTTCCCGCATTGAGAGCGTTGGTCAGGTTAAGCGAACCCTCATTTGCCTGAAAGCCTCTGGTGACACGCCACCCATCGAAGTTGAGGAACCGGTAACCCTTGAAGGTAAAAAGATGGGGAAGATCACCTCCGCGATTCCTGAAGGTTCCGCTACCCTCGGCTTGGCGCTGGTAAAACGCTCGTTTACAGAAGCAGCTGATGCGGGTAGATTACCAAATGGTTGGGAGATTCAGGAATCCTGAATCAATCAGCCGCGAAACATGGGACCTGCCACAACCCCTTTTATAAAAAGATGAAGACACGCAGGAATGGAATGCTCTCAGCACGCGGATGGTTCGCAGCCGCATGGATTTGTGGAGCCATGGTTTCAACGCTCGAAGCCGCCCCACTGACCAGTCAGGTTGAGATGGTCGTAACCTTTAAAGGCAAAGACCAGTCCATCGTGGTTGAATTGGACGAGGTGAACGCCCCCCAAACCTCTCAAAATTTCCGCAAACTCTGCAATAACGGCTTTTATAACGGGACGATTTTTCACCGCGTTATTCCGGGTTACATCGTTCAGGCAGGAGACCCCCTTTCTAAAGAGCCACTCAAACGGGGAATGTGGGGAACCGGTGGGCCGGGCTACACCCTTCCGGCTGAATTAGGGAAACCTCACCTAAAAGGGTCTTTGGCAATGGCCCGTCTCAGCGACGCAGTAAATCCAGCCAAAGAATCCAGTGGAAGCCAGTTTTACGTGGCATTGGATAAAATTGAGTCCCTCGATGGCGAATACACGGTTTTTGGCAATGTTGTTTCGGGCCTCGAAACACTTGTCGAAATCGGCAATGCGGCGGCCGACAAAAGCAATGTTCCCGTTGATCGAATTTTAATCAAAAGCGCGCGAGTGCTTGGGGAAGCTCCAGCAGTCGTTCCCGCGCCAGCCCCGGTTCCTAAGCCCTTGCCTGCTCCGATCACAAAAGTGGACACTCCAGCTCCCGCGCCACCGATCCAAAAACCAGCAGCGCCAGCTCCTTCGGAGGGCATTCGCGATATCACACCTCCTTCAAAACCCTCAGAAACTGGTAATCCTGCACAGCCCGTTGCAGAAAATTGGCCCAAAACTGACGCTCCGGCCAACAAACCAGCATCAAAACCGAAGAAAAGAGAGGGACCCTTCACCAAATTCATGAAGCGAATTTGGTAAGCCTCGCCTCGATTACAGCGGCTTACAGTCGTCATCGCGTGACTCAACTCTGAGCGTTTCTGCGAAAAGAACTTGCGCTTAGTGACACATTCGTTATAAAAAGAAAGCGTTTCACCCTCAACTGCTTGCGCACCAAACTGTTCGATCAAAGTTCCGATCGCAATGGAGGTGACTTGTCATACGAGTTCCGTCTTTCTGGCGGATTGGTGAAGGGCTAAAAACCAAGACCACAAAACTCAATACCAAGGGAAAGTTCTACTATGAAACTGAAAGCATTTATTGCAATTACCGGGGCATTCGCGATAACATTCGCCAATGCCGGAGACGCCAAAGCACCAATCGTTATCGAAGACGATCTCGGAGCTACAATCAGCACAGGTTACGATACCAGCTACATTTTCCGGGGTGAAATCCGCGGCGACAACGCTATCTCGACAGGCCTCGACTACACGCTTACTGCACTTCCAGTGGACGTTGACCTCGGCGTTTTCTACGTAAACCCAACTGACAGCCGCAATCAGGGCAACGACGACGAACTCCACATCAGCGCTGCTGTTGCGGGTCCTTCATTCGCTGGATTTGATACAGCTGTTAGCGTAACTGCCTTCCTCTACCCTGAGTCAGGCAGCGATGAGACATACGAAGTTGCACTCGGCGTTAGCCGCAGCCTCGGAATCGTTGACATCTACGCGTCGGTTCACTACGACTTCGAAATCGAAGGCTGGTATGCTGAAGCAGGTGCTGAAAAAGCATTTGGTATCTCTGACAACATGGATCTCGTGATCGCCTCTGGTGTTTCTTACCAGGATGGCTACCACGCTTCGGGTTCTGACTTCAATCACTTTTACGTTAGCGCATCGCTTCCGATCTCACTTCGGAGCAACGTTACTTTGACGCCATATGTTGCCGGCCTCGTCGCTCTTGACGCACTTGAAAATGCACAGGACGACGAAGTTCACGGTGGTGTAAGCATCAGCGTAAATTTCTAATCGGATTTCTTCCGACGTAAGTAACTAATTTACAATACCTTGGTTTTAAAAGTGCCTCTCGGATTCGTCCGAGGGGCATTTTTTTGTTGTTTTTTTCTAAGGATTCGTGAAGCTATGCGTTCCGCGGGGTTGGCATTGTCAGAAAAATTCAACACTTGGCATGGCGTTAACCCAACGGAGAGAACCTGACTTCGGTCGGATTTGACATCAACAAAACTAAAAACCAAGGTATAACTAAATGAAAATTAAAGCACTTGTTGCAGCAATCGGAGCCTTTGCGGTAGTCGCAAACGCTGGAGATCATGTTGACGCAAAAGCACCAATCGTGGCTGAAGAGTCACTCGGTGCTACGATCAGCACAGGATACATGACCAACTACCTTTTCTACGGGGTAGATTTCGGCGAAAACGCGATTTGGACTGGGATTGATTACACAATCACAGAACTTCCAATTCCTGTTAGCGTTGGCGTATGGTACATTAACCCAACTTCTGGTTCACAGAACGACGAGCTTGACCTCTATGCGAGCGTTGCTGGTCCTTCTATCGCTGGATTCGATACCTCAATCACAGCTACTGCCTTCCTCTACCCAGAGCTCGGCAGTGGAGAAACTTATGAAATCGCAGCGGGTGTTACTCGTAGCCTCGGCATCGTAGACATGAGCGCTTCTGCTCACTATGACTTAGAGCTGGAAGCATGGTATTTCGACACTGGTGTTGAGAAGTCATTCGGCATCTCTGACAACACCGATCTCGTAATCAGCGCTGGCGTTGGCTACTCAATTGATTATTTCTCACAGGGTGGTGGCTTAAACCACGCTTACGTTCAGGCTTCGTTGCCAATCGCTCTAAGCAGCAACGTAACGCTCTCTCCTTACATTGGTGGTCTCTTCGCTCTCGACGCGATTGATTCTATCCAAGACGACATCGTTCACGGTGGTGTTTCTCTTAGCGTTGAATTCTAATTCTTCGCTTCGATAGAAGCTTATTACTTTAAAAACGTCCTTCGGTTCGCCGATGGGCGTTTTTTTGTGTTCCGCTTGAAACGGACCGTATTCCATGGGATCAACAGTACATGCCACTTATCCCGGTTGCGGCGGTTCTTATCGATGGAGCATCTGACGATCTCCACTTCAGCTACGCGATTCCAGACAATCTCTTTGGAATGGTCGCGGCGGGATGTCGTGTGTCTATTCCTCTGCGTAATCGAACTGCTTTCGGGACGGTGCTTCACGTCACTGAAGTCGACACTGACGCCACCAAGTATGCGCTGAAGCCCATCACCAGCCTGCTCGATGACAAACCGATTCTCACCGAGCCGTTGATGAAACTGGCTCACTGGATGTCGGATTATTATCTGGCACCGGTTGAATCTGCCTTTCGCGCAATGATACCTCAGGCTGTGCGCTCGCCCGAGTCGGCCGAGAAAACTCGCAAAGTGGTTCGGCTAAAGAGTGAAAACATCGACAGCGAAACCATCGAGAAACTCGGCAAACGCGCTAAGAAACAGGTCAAAGCCCTCGAATTGCTCAAGGATGCGCCTGAAAACACCATCTCACTGCAGGATTTTTCTGCGAAACATCGGATCGCCCGTCCATCGATTACCGCTCTCGAGAAACTCGACCTCGTTGAAGTGATCGATGAAACCGTTCAGCGGGATCCTTTTGCAGGCCAAACGTTTGTCGAGTCCGCTCCCTTAACTCTGAACCCCGAACAAGTCGTCGCGCTGGATGCGGTCGTTCAGGCTTGTGAACTAAACCGGGAAAAACCCGCCAAACCGATTCTGCTCCACGGCGTCACCGGAAGCGGAAAGACCGAAGTCTACCTTCAAGCGATTCAGCACTGCCTCGACCAAGGAAGGGGCGCCATCGTTCTCGTTCCCGAAATTTCTCTCACTCCACAGACCGCCGATCGTTTTAAAACCCGTTTTGCGAAAATACAGGATCAAGTCGCCGTCCTTCACAGCAACCTTTCCGCCGGCGAACGTCATGACGAATGGAAGAAAGTGCTCAACCGGCAGGCCAAGATCGTTATTGGCGCCCGCAGCGCTGTATTTGCTCCAATCGAAAATCTCGGACTGATCGTTGTCGATGAGGAGCACGAAAATTCCTACAAACAGGAAACCGTTCCCCGCTATCAAGCCCGCGACCTCGCCGTCGTGCGCGGCCACCTCGAAAATTGTGCGGTCCTGTTGGGAAGTGCCACGCCATCGCTCGAATCATGGAAAAATTGCGACGTCGGAAAATATGATCTCGTTCAGATGAAAAAACGAGTCGATGACCGGGGATTACCGCTCGTCCGCGTCATCGACATGCGCCTCGAAGCGCTCAAACAAAAGGGCCAAATCCCAATTTTATCCTCCAAACTCCGGCTCGCGGTCGAAAAGCGACTCGAACAAGGCGAGCAAACCATTCTCTTTTTGAATCGTCGTGGTTTTGCCCGCTCCATCATGTGCCCGGAATGCGGCTACGTCGCCGAGTGCAAGCACTGCAGCCTGACGTTGACCGTTCACCGCGAGGAAGATCGCCTCATGTGCCACATGTGTGGCTACTCCCAACTGCCGCCGCGCCAGTGTCCCGAGTGCAAATCAAAAGCCATCGTCAACGCCGGCTATGGCACGGAACGCGCCGAAGAAACCATTCGGAGGGTCTTCTCCACCGCAAGAGTTGCCCGCGTCGATACCGATTCGATGCGTAAGAAAAATCAGCTCCGCGATACCCTGGCTCAATTCAAAGCCAAAAAGATCGACATTCTTCTCGGAACGCAAATGATCGCCAAAGGGCTTCACTTTCCCAACGTGACGCTCGTGGGGATTTTGAATTCCGACGTCGGCCTTCACATTCCCGATTTCCGCGCCGGAGAACGCACCTTTCAGCTGATCACACAAGTTGCTGGTCGAGCTGGGCGAGGCGATATCGCCGGCGAAGTCGTCGTTCAAACCTACACGCCGCATCACTCAGCGATTCAGTTCGGCCGCCATCACGATTTCGAAGGATTTGCCGACGAAGAAATTCAAATGCGAAAGCAGTTTCATCACCCACCCTATTTTCACCTCGCGATCATCACAGTTCGGTCAACCCACCAGCAGCGCGCCGAATTTTCCCTGCAAACGCTTCATACGCGACTGAAACGGAATCTCCCTGATGACATTGGCATGACCGAGCCGCTGCCGTCACCACTGATTCGTTCCCACGACCAATGGCGGTTTCAGATCATGCTGAAATCCGTGAATCCCCGCAGCATCGCTGGCCACATTCGATCGATCATCAAAGACCTCACTTTTCCTGACGATGTGATTGTCACCGTGGACATGGACCCGCATAATTTAAGTTAATTCGAACCATCAGGGCGACAAGCTGGCTTGCCAGCGGTCTGAGGATTCCGCGACAGTGGAACCGAAAGACAGCCCTGATAGGAAAAAACAGTATACGTTCAACGAACGCACCTTGTTGGATCGTAAAAACTTATTCTTAAAATGGACCTAGGACTCAAAGATAAATCTGTTCTCGTAATGGCTTCCAGTGGAGGAATCGGCCGCGGAGTTGCGACTGAATTCGCCCGCGAAGGCGCCAACGTCATGCTGTTCGCAAGATCGGCTGACAAACTTGCTGCCACCGCCGCGGCGATCGGCGAAGAAACTGGAAAGACTCCGCTGTGGACGGCAGGCGACATGAAAAATGCTAAGGACGTTTCTGCCGTGGTTCAAAAAACCGCCTCTGAATTTGGTGGCATCTGGGCGCTTTTCAACAATACGGGCGGGCCGCCTCCGGGGCAATTTGAGTCCTTTGATGACGAAGCCTGGCAATCCGCGTTCGAATTAACGACCCTCGGCTATGTTCGTGCGATTCGCGCGTGCTTTCCCCACATGAAAAACGCCGGCGGTGGCCGAATTGTCAGCAACACCTCGGTTTCAACGAAAGAAGCGATCGATGGGTTACTTCTCTCGAACGTCTTCCGCTCGGGTTTGGTGGGATTGGGCAAAACACTCGCTCGCGAGCTTGGACCGGATGGAATTCTTGTGAACACAGTTGGGCCTGGGCGAATTGATACCGACCGTATCGAACAGCTCGATACGATTTGGGCTGGGCAAAAAGGAATTTCGGTCGAAGAACAGCGCAAGGATTCTCAGGCGTCGATCCCGCTTCGCAGCTACGGGGAACCGGCCGATTTCGGGCGTGTCGTTGCGTTTCTTTCCTCCACCGCCAACGCCTACGTGACCGGCCAAAATATTTTGATCGATGGCGGAATGGTTCCCGCTTACTGATTTTCCATGAACGAAAAAACGCTGGTCATCGCGACCCACAACGCTCATAAAACCGAAGAAATTCGTGAGATTCTCGGGAATTTTTTCGATGAAATTAAGGACCTGTCGGCTTTCCCCGAAATCCCTGAAGCCGACGAAACCGGCACGACGTTTTCCGCAAACGCAGCGATCAAAGCGTTGGGAGCCAGCTCGATTTTACCAACCGCGCTTGTTCTAGCTGACGACTCTGGACTCGAAGTCGATGCGCTGGATGGCGCCCCGGGAGTTTACTCAGCACGATTTTCCGGCGAAAACGCCACAGATAAATCGAATCGCGATAAATTGATGACTGATCTCGGCGACGGCGAAAATCGCACCGCTCGATTTCGTTGCGTGCTGTCACTCGCTCGCGGTGGAGTGGTCATTGAGGAATTCGACGGCGCGGTTGAAGGAACGATCGCGACTAAAGAACTCGGCAGTGGCGGATTCGGTTACGATTCTCTTTTCATTCCAGAAGGGCATTCCGAATCTTTTGGCCAACTTCCGGCGGAAACCAAAAACGGAATGAGCCATCGCGGGAACGCGCTTGAAAAACTCAAAGCCTGGCTCAAAGCCCATTGATTATTTGTGGAAACAAAAAAGCCCCGCCGAATTGAATCCGACAGGGCTTTAAAGATTTTTGAACCAGTTTTTTAAGATTAGCCTTCGACGAGTTCGTTGAGCTTTTTCATGACTTCAGCTTTGTCGTTGCTGATCATGGTGCCGTCGGGCTTCAGCAGCACAACGTTCGGGATGAACCCGGTAGAACCAGTCTTAATAAGCTCTTGGGCCTTATCGCGGCCTTCGAGTTTCAAACCTGGAAAGTTTACTTTTTTGACATACGCATCGTTTCCAGCCTTCTCCCGGTCGTATCCGACCAGAACGAGCTGAAATTTACTTTTGTCACCGAGAGCGAGATTTTTTTCATTGATCGAAGCCAACTGCTTCGTTACTGCGCCACAAGCGCCTCACCACGAGGCAGAGTGATAGAGCACGTAAAATTCCGGAGCGCCTTTGAGCTCGGCATCAACGATTTTATTTTCTTGAGCGACGATCAGCTTGCCCTTGAGCGTTGCTGAAACTTTGTCGTCCGCGGCCTTGTCCTGAGCATTCAGGCTCGCGGCAAGCCCGACGAGGGCGACCGCTGCAAATTTAATTAATTTCATGGGTTTTGTATGGGTGTGGTTCAAAGTCTGAAACGATACAGCGGCATCCAGCATAGAACTTTTCTAAAAATTCTACCTTTTCTTAGTTCGTCGCATCATTGTGAGCTTGTCGAATTGGGTTCGATACGGCTCAATTTTAAAATGAAACACCGACTTGCTGCAGGAGTGGCACTGGCCATCACTACCCTTTTCTTTTCGGGAAAAATTGAGGCAGCTGATCAGCCGAATTTCCTCATCATCGTCGCTGATGATTGCACCCACAATGATCTGTCGATCTATGGCGGGCGAAACGCGAAGACGCCCAATATCGATGCGCTGGCTGCGGGCGGACTCACATTTAACAACGCTTACCTTTCAGAAGCGATGTGTCAGCCGTGTCGCGCTGAACTTTATTCCGGCCAATTCCCAATGCGAAATGGCTGTGCGTGGAATCATTCAGCCAGTCGCGCGACAACCAAAAGCCTTCCGCATTTTCTAGAGCCGGCTGGCTATCGCGTCGGACTTTCTGGAAAAGTTCATGTGAAACCCGCTAAAACATTTCCTTTTGAAGTTGTTCCCGGTTTCGAAAAAAGCTGCGTTCGGGATGTTACCCAGGATCATGATCTCGCACCCATGAATGAATTCATGACCCGCGATGACAAAGCGCCGTTTTGTCTCGTGGTTGCTCTCGTTGATCCGCACGTTCCGTGGACAATGGGCGATGCCTCTCAATATCCGCCAAAGAAAATCAAGCTGCCCGCCAACCTTGCTGATACTCCTCTGACCCGCGATCACTTCGGTGATTACCTCGCTGAAATCACATACATGGATGGCCAGGTCGGCGATATCATGGCTGCGCTCGAAGCTTCCGGCAAAAAGGAAGAGACCATCGTTCTTTTCACGTCCGAGCAAGGGTCTCAGTTCCCCGGTTGCAAATGGACAAACTGGGATACCGGCGTTCACACCGCTTTGGTTGCTTCATGGCCAGATAAAATCGCTGCCGGAAAACGGACCGACGCCATCGTTCAATACGCTGACATCGCCCCAACGTTGCTCGAGCTTGCCTCAGCCAAAAACCCAACCGATCAAACCTTTGACGGCATCAGCTTCGCCGACGTGTTGCTCAGCAAAGCAGACACCCATCGTGAATTTGCTTTCGGAATTCACAACAATCTTCCCGAAGGCCCGTCCTATCCGATCCGCACGGTGACTGATGGCCAATTCCGCTACATTCGAAATTTGATGCCTGACGAGCTTTACATTGAAAAACACCTCATGGGCGGCGGACGTTTTAATAATCCGTATTGGGCGACATGGGTCGGAGCAGATCCACTCAAGCAAAAGCCCGCCTACGATCTCGTAAAACGCTACATGAGCCGTCCCGCCGAGCAGCTTTATTTCACGGCGAGCGATCCCTATGAAATGAAAAATCTCGCGGATGATCCGGCTCACGCTGAATTGAAAAAGAAACTCAGCGCTGAATTGGATGCGTGGATGAAGGCTCAGAATGATCCCGGTGCTGCGGTGGATACGCCCGAGGAACTGAAGAATTCACGGCAGGGGAAGCATCAGTTTGGGAATGCGGATTGAAATGGTTGCGGGGTTTGATTTGGATCACCGATCCGAAAATTCATTCAACAGCCTCCAAGGCAGAAATCTGAAAGTTAGCCATCTCAGATGCAAACTGAAGCGCTGCTGAAATCTGATCATGGCACTTCTCGGGAATCACTGCCTGCAAGTGCTCCTGGAATCTTGGCTACAAATCACTTACTTTCCCTGTGTGGCTTGCCATCTTGAAATAGCGCTAAGCGATCAGAAAATTCCTTTTTTCTTCTTTCGACGTGGCGAGAGAAATAGCCTTTTCCTGAGTTTCAACCGCAGCATCAAAATTTCCGATTTCGGCAAGAGCTACAGCCAGCGTGTCCAAATCTGACGGATTTTTCATATTCTCTTGCCTTGCTTCAATGGTTGCAAACTCGCCCGCTTTTTTCCCATCGCGAAGTGCGCATCTGGATACTCAGGGTTAACCCGCAATGCTTCCCCGTAATCATTCAGTACGCTGCCAAAATCTCCTGATCTTTCTTTGGCGTAGCCACGATTATAAAAAAGGAAAGCCAGCCGAGGGTCATCTCGGTTCCCAGTCATTTCAATTGCAACGGCGATAGATTTGTCAAAGTCGGCGAATGCTTTGTCAAATTGTTCTAAATATGAGTGGCAATTCCCTCGGTTGGCGAAAAAACCGGGGTTATTCGAATCAAGTTCAATGACCTTCGTGTAAAGGGGGATGGCCGCCTCGTATTCACCGCTGTCGTATGCCGCCTATGCATCTGCAGCTAACTGCTCGTCGGATGAGCAAGAGACCATAAATACTGCGATTATCGAGATTGCGACTACTATTTTCATGATTTTGTTATGAGCGAATGTCCAAATTTATTGCGGCACAATCGAGTGCGCGTGACTTGTGAGAGGCATCAAAATCAATCAGTTCTTCATTGTCAAGATTTTCACCTCTATCTGAAAGCCCACATTACCTCCCCCTCAATCGAGCGATTGAATCCCAGCCGGGAACACGTCATTATCCACTCTGATCATGAAATTTCTTTCCGCGTTTTTCCTTATCATCCTTTCGGCGGCGTTATCCTTCTCTGCTGATCGCCCCAACATCGTCCTCATGATGGTTGATGATTTGGGATACTCAGATTTCGGCTGCTATGGCTCAGAAATTGAAACGCCGAATATCGATGCACTGGCTTCGGGTGGATTGCGGTTCTCTAGGTTCTACAACACGGCGAAATGCCATTCATCGCGGGTTTCACTGCTGACGGGGCTGTATTGCAATCAGGCCGGTTCGGCCAAATTGAATCGGGGCGTGACGCTTGCGGAAGTGCTGGGGAAAGCGGGTTACTCGACTGCCATGGTTGGGAAATGGCACCTCGATAAAGAACCGACTGATCGAGGATTCGAGAAATATTTCGGCCACCTCTCGGGAGCGACCAATTTCTTCACGGGAGACGATACGTTTCGCCTGAATGGCAACAAGTGGGATGACTTCGACGACGATTTCTACACGACGGATGCGTTTTACGATTACTCGAAGCTGTTTCTCGATGAGATGAACACGGCTGACAAAGAGAAGCCGTTTTTCCTCTACGTCGCATTCAACGCGCCGCATTACCCGCTGCATGTTCGCGAAGAAGATTATCGGAAATATGAAGGCAAATATGATGCCGGCTGGGATGTCATTCGTGAAGCGCGTCTCAAAAAACAGCGCGAGCTCGGGTTGTATCCGGAAAGCTGGGACCCTGCTCCGCGTCCTGAATTGGTTCCTGCGTGGAATTCGCTTTCGGATAAAGATAAAAAATGGGATTCCCGCCGCATGACAGCTTTTGCAGGAATGGTTGATCGTGTTGATCAAGTCATCGGAAAGCTCGTCGCAGATCTCAAAGCCAAGGGTGAATACGAAAACACGCTGATCATGCTGTGCGCGGACAACGGTGCTTGTCCGTTTGACCGCACCACTGGCGCAGACAAAGAGCCATGGGACGCGGAAAGTTACTGGTGCTACGACACCGGCTGGTCGCACGTCGGCAATGTGCCATTTCGACTTCATAAACAAAATCAGCACGAAGGTGGAATTTCCAGCCCAATGATCGCGCACTGGCCTGCGGGGATGAAGGCTGAAGCAGGTTCGATAACCGCGCAACCCGCACACCTCATCGATTTTATGGCGACCGCGATCGACGTTGCTGACACGGAGTATCCGCAATCATGGCCCGGCATTGAGCTGGAGGCGTTGCAGGGGAAATCGCTCGTCCCGATTTTCAATGACGGAACTCGCGAGCCTCACGACGATTTGTATTTCCAGTTCTCAACCAACCGCGCGATCCGTCAGGGGAAATGGAAGCTCGTGAGTCATCGTCGCGCCAAGTGGGAACTCTACGACATCGAAACGGATGGAACCGAGATGCATGATCTCGCGGACAAAAATCCCGACGTTGTTACGAAGCTCGCTAAACGCTGGCAGGAAATGGCGAAAATGGATCACACAACTGGAAATTCCGCAGCGCCTGTGACTGATAAAAAGCCACCACTTTTGAAAAAAGATGGCCGACCCGAAGGAGGAGACGGCGTTGGTAAAGCGAAGAAAAAAGGACAGGGGAAGAAAAAAGAGAAGTCGAAGTAATACGCTTGGTTCTAAAAATTCACGAATCAACAGGGTGCGTTCGATGACTCGATAGGGTACGTTCGTGAGGATTGTTTTCGTGGGTGAAATCCCTATGATCAGGCCTCCCCATGGCTGACTTTCTCAAACAAAACAAAATCCCAGTGATCCTTGCGATCGTTTGGATGATGTTGTGGGCAGATTGGTCAGCGTGGTACCTGCTCCCAACTTGGTTTCATTGGATCGGCTTCACCGCCTCTTCCGTCGGGATTTGGGTGTGGCATTTCAAATGGGCACGCCGACAAAATTTCAGAGCTGAACAACGTCGCTGGTGTCAGCTTCCCGTTTTCCTGCTCACGTGGCAGTGGTCGGTCTTCGCGGCGCGTGAATTGGGGTGGTCGCCTGTTGCTAAATTTCTCGCGATCACTGGACTTTCGATTCTCTTTCTCGCGGGTCTCGCCGCAGCAATCTGGTATGTTGAATTGGGATCGCGAAGATTTGCTGTCTCTAACTCTGCTGCTGCGATGACTGATGGCACTCGAGTTTGGAACTTGGCGAATTTGGAAGCGTGGTATTTTCGAAAAAAGAATCAAAAGCTCGATCAATCGCTGTGGACTTTTATTTGCTACTTCGTCGTATTTTTTCTGCTGATTTTTCTACTGACTCGTTTGCCGGGCTGTCGGGAAATGTATGAAATGCCAGCAGGCGGTGGAGAGCAGGCTCAGCTGCAAGTGGTCAAAATTCAGAAAGTGATCAAGAAGAAGCTGATCATCAACCCGTTCAGCTCGATTATTTTTAATCCTCCGCCGATCGAAGACATCAAGCTGCAGTTTCAGGAACTGACCAAACACGCTTACCAAGTCGGCTACGGAAAAGGCGAAGGCGCGGGATTTTCTGGCGGGACCAATCGAGGAAAAGTCCGTTTTATAAGAATCCAATATCAGGGCGGAGATTGGGACCAAGATTTCGGCGTAGGCTCCGATTTGAACATGTTGTTGGAATACGGAATCCGCACCGGCCACAAAGTGAATGATCGCACCGAGTCGCGCACGATTTCGCAGCTGAAGAATTTCCCCATCGGTAAAAGCCCACCGTTTCTCTACATGACTGGTCAACGGGGACTTTCGATTTCAAACTCGGAAGTCGAAGTGTTGCGCGAATACATCACCGACAAGCACGGGATGCTCTTCGCCGACAACGGCGGCAGCGGCGGCTGGCACGGGCAATTTTTCGGGCTGATGCAGAAAGTTCTGCCGAAGGTGAAACCTGTGAAAGTTCCACTCGATCATCCGATTCACACGACTCCTTATCAAATTCCGTTTCTGCCCTACGTTGCTCCTCACGGCGGGAAAGATGCCTGGGGCTGGGTCGTCGACGGCCGACTCGTTGCTTATTATCATCCCGGAGATATCGGCGACGCCTGGGCTGACGGCCACGCCGGCGTGAAGCGCGAAATTTGGGAATATTGCTACCAACTCGGTACCAACGTGATTTTTTACTCACACTCTGAATACAACAAATGGCTCGATACTCTTCAACAAAACAACGACTCTGCGCCGTCCTCCTCGGAATAATCAGTCTTTCCGGAACGGGGCTGGCCCAAAAGCTGTCGTGGTCGGAACAGATTCCGATCGAGTCCTTCAAAGGAATGCGCGAGGTGGAGCGCTACCAGATGAAGGTTGCGGAAAAACATTATCTGAAGGGCGAATACAAAATCGCGCTCGATGAATATGAGAAATTTCTCGGGCTCTACGAAACGAGCTCTGGCGCTGCTTATTCGCAACTGATGTGGAGTCATTGCCTTGTGAAATTGCGAAAGGTGAACACGGCGATTCGTGACGGCTTTCAATCGGTCATCGACTACTGGCCACAATCGGAAGAAGCAGTCATGGCTTCGTATTTAATAGCAAAATCTTATCAGGAAATCGGCGAAACTAAGAAAGCAACCGCGGCTTATCGGCAATTGATGGAAGCCTATCCTGATGGACAAACCACCATTTTAGCGAAAATGAATTTGCTGGAGATGGCAAAGACCGCTCAGGAAAACGACACGGTATTGGACCTGCTGGAAGAACTCACGTTCGAAACCAAACGGAATGAAAACTCGAAAGGTCATTGCGAGCAGGCTTCCCGGGAATTGGCGCAGTTTTATTTTCGTAATGGAGATTTCGCCAACGCCATAAAGGCACTCGGAACCACTTACACAAAGGACAACAATTTAGATCACTACATTTCAGAATATGGAAGACCCGCCATTCAGCATTTGAATCGTGCCGACGAGACCAAAGAAAAAGCCTCGAAGCTGGCGGATCAAATGATTGCGCATTTTGAAAAATCAATCCCCACCGACGTCTCGGAAGATCCCGCAAAGAAAATCGCTCGAGACTCCCTGAATCGGATTGCGGCTACCTATGGATCGGCTGGCAAAAAAGAAAGCGTCCTCACGACCTACGAACGAATTGGGAAACTCCTTGGCAGTGATGATTCATTGCTCGGCCAGATCGCCGCTTATCATCGCGGCAACGGTGAGCGCGACAAAGCACGCGACATTTATTTGAAATACGAAAACCAAATCGCAGGCAAAGGAGCCATCGCCAGAATGCTGCGGGAGGAAGGGAAACTCGACGAATCCATTGCGGTTTATCGCGAACTGATTGATGCGGACACGAGCCGCCTGAATGATTACCTCTGGGCGATCGCCGAGTGCTATGAAGGGAAAAAAGAATGGAAAAACGCCATTCAGACCTATCGCCAAATCGATCGTTTCCCGTCGAACTACTTTCGGATGGCCAGTTGCCATCGCCGCTTAAAAGAATGGAAAGAAGCGCTCAGTCTGCTGGCCCAATGCAAATCAGACGAACGGAACGCGCCCGAAGCGATGATTCAAATCGCTCAGACTTATGAACAAGCCGGCCAGCGGGAAAACGCGATCAAAGCCTTTCAACTCACGTGCCGAACTCACCCGAAAAGCAGCCAGGCAAGTCGTGCTCACGCTCATTTGCAGAGCAAATACGACATCACCGTGACGCTGGGTGGCGCGAAGGATGAGTGACCAAGATTGACGAAGGAATGCGGTGAGTTCGCGATTAATTGGCACTGGTGAATTTGTTTTCGCAATTTCCCCATTTTTAGTCACAATTAGCACCCAAAATCGCAATTTGGATACCGCTTTAAACATGAAATACCTTTCGCTCGTCCTGTCGATTTCGCTTCTGGCAACCCGGACTTTTTCTCAAGAAGATCCAGTTGAGTTGGCTGAGGGCTTCCCTGCAGAAGAAGAAATCGGAGAGCTTGAAACGACCGTTGTCAGCTCCACTCCCACACGCCTGAAGCCGAATGTTCGGAAATCCTACACCAGCTCCGTCGTTATTTCTGATGCGGAGCCAATCACAGTCCCGGTGATTTCAACGGCCACTCGCACCCCGAAAACAAATTTCGAAGCGCCTTACATTGTCGATTCGTTATTATCCGACGAATTAGCAAACCGCTCAGTGCGCAGCCTTCCTGAAGCGTTCGAACAAACTCCGGGCGTCCTGGTTCAGAAAACCGCCCACGGTCAGGGCTCCCCGTTTATTCGAGGGTTTACCGCCTATCACAACTTACTGCTGATCGATGGCATTCGGCTGAACAATGCGGTTTTTCGGTCAGGTCCCAATCAATATTGGAACACCGTGGATTCTCAAGGGTTGAGCGGAATCGAGCTCGTGAAATCGCAGGGCTCTGTCATCTATGGTAGCGATGCTGTTGGCGGAACGGTTCAGGCCCTGACTCGACGGCCGGAGTACGCGGAAGAGGGCGTCTATACTGGCGGGCGAAGCTATTCCCGCTATGCCACTGCCGAGAACAGCTACATTCAGCGGAATGAATTTACCGTTTCCGAAGCAGGGAAATACGGCCTGATTTTGGGAGGCACCTACAAAGATTTTGGAAATATCCGCGCAGCGGATTTGGGGACGCTGCCATTCACCGGATACGATGAATGGGATGCCGATGCAAAGCTCGAGCTGTTTCTGAATGATAAAACCCGACTGACTTTATTCCACCAGCAAGTTCACATCGACGATGCCTCACGTGTGCACAAAACGAAATTCGCCGTGCCCTTTGCCGGGACGACTGTTGGCGATGAAAACGCGCGGGTTCTCGATCAAAGCCGGATTTTGAGTTATGCCCAACTTGAAGGCGCAGCCGATTCTCCTTTCTTTGATCACTACGTTGTTAGCCTGTCTCACCAGCAGCAGGAGGAGGAACGATTTCGCGAGCGAGGCGATGGCCGCATCGATATCCAGGGTTTCACGGTTGATAGCTATGGAGCGCAAGTTCAGTTCGACAAGTATTTGGAATTCACCGATTTGTCCTACGGGGTCGATTATTACCAAGACCAAATCAGCTCGTTCCGAAACGATTTTAATGCTGATGGCTCATTCAAGGGGGCAAAAATCCAGGGACCCGTTGGTGACGATGGAACCTATCATTTGCTCGGTGCGTTTGTAAATTCCTCCACTCCAATCGGCGATCGTTTAACCTTCGATGTCGGCGGCCGTTTCACCTATGCCGAAGCCGATATCAATCGTGTCGAAGATCCGGCAAGTGGCGACGAGATCTCAATCCAAAACAGCTGGCAAAACTTCGTCGGCAGTGGGCGATTGTCTTATCAGCTTGATGATGCCGATCAGTTCCGTCTTTTCGGAGGCGTTTCTCAAGCATTCCGTGCGCCGAATGCCTCCGATCTTTCGCGACTGGATTCCAACCGGAGTTCAGAAATCGAAACGCCAGCTCCCAACTTGGATCCAGAGCATTTCATGACCTACGAAATCGGAATCAAAGCCGAAACTGGTAAAGTCTCCGGAAGCCTTTCGTATTTCTACACCCAGGTGAACGATCTCATTCTGCGCACGCCAACTGGTCGTGTCGTCGACGGACTCGATGAAGTCACCAAGCTCAATTCCGGCGACGGATATGTTCAGGGCGTTGAAATTTCAGGAAATTATCAGGTCAACGATCAATGGAATCTCTTCGCTGGATTCGCCTACCAGGACAGTCAGGTCTCCACCTTCCCGACATCCGCTCCCGTGCTTCGCGACGAAGTTCTCAGCCGATTGCTTCCTCTGAACGGCTTTGGCGGGATTCGCTGGGAGAACCACGACAACAGCGTGTGGGTCGAAGGAATCGTAACCGTTTTTGATGACGCCGACCGGCTCAGCACTTCCGACGTCCGCGACACTCAGCGAATTCCAGTTGGCGGAACGCCGGGCTACACGCTTGTGACGCTTCGCTCTGGATGGCAAGCCACAGAAAACCTGCTCCTCACAACGGGCGTCGAAAACATTCTCGACGAAGCTTACCGCACCCACGGCTCCGGCCAGAATGAGCCCGGCGCAAACGTCTTCATCGGAGCAGAAATCAAATTCTGAGAAATTCGTTTTTTACGATCGAACAGGGTCTGTTCGCTGAATAGACCCTGTTGATTCGTTTGATTACCTTTCAGCTCATCGCAAAAAAATGTGGAAGCCGAGTTGGACCTCCAAACGACGAAGTTGAATCGGGATCGAATCGCCAATAAACTGAAATCACTCAGCTCCGATACAAAACAAATGGCCGACGCCACGAACGAGAAGCTTTCCATTGATCGGCACAGGAGCGGCGGCAACGCGCTCGCCCATCTCATTCTCTGAAAGCACTTCCATGCCTGAATCGCTGATTTTCACGGCGGCAAGCATTCCGTCTTCGCGAGCGCAATAGAGCACGTCGCCAGCAAGAATCGGCGAGGAATAATAATTCGATTTTGATCGCGGGATGGCGTCTTCCCAGATGTCTTTCCCAGTTTTTGTGTCGATGCAGTTGATCTGTCCGCGATCCGACAAAATATACGTTTTTCCATCGCGAGCGACTGGCGTGGGGCAATCCGCGCCGAGATTTTTGCGCTCCCAGAGACGAGCCGTTTTTGTAATATCACCGCTTCCACCCATTTTTACGGCGGCGGTAAATTTTGTGCGGCCGTAGGGAATCACTGCGATGTCGCCGTCGAATGCAGGCGAGGCGATGACCCGCCACATGGCTTTGTCTTCTGGGTTAAATCCTTCGCAGGTCCACCAGGTCTCTCCGGTTTTTGGATCGTGCCCCGTCAAGCGATCCGCTCCCCAAATCACGATGGTTTCTTTGCCATCGATTTCGCGAACCAGCGGCGTGGTGTAGGACTGGGCGGTTTCCTTTTGAACTTCGTAAGTGCGGTCCGTTTTCCAAGCGACGCTTCCGTCTTTCTGGCTCAAAGCGACGACGTAGGATTCATCTTCCTGCATCACGGCGATCACGATATTTTCGCCACAGAAAACTGGGCTCGTTCCCAAATCCCACCACAAAGTGTCTTCGCCGTATTTTTCCTGAAGGTTGATTTTCCAATTCACGACGCCATCGAGCGTGAGCGACGCAACCGTTCCGCTTTTGTAATAAACGAACAAATTCTTCCCGTCCGTAATTGGAGACGGATTCGAACCGCTGCCGTTTTTGTGTTTTCCAGCCCGTTCTTCACCCAGTGTTTTTTGCCAAAGCTGGTCGCCTTTCCACGAATAAGCGGTCACTCCGTCCTCGCCGGAAACTCCGCTGGTCACGATGATTTTATCTTCCCAAACCACTGGCGTGCTGCTGCCGACGCCGGGCAGTTTCACTTTCCACGCGACGTTCTTTTCATTCGAGAAAGAAGTCGGGTAATCTCCCGGCTTTGCGATGCTGGTTGCGTCCGGCCCCCGCCACTGCGGCCAATTATCTGCCTGCGCTGAAAGGCTGAGGGAAATTGCGACCCCGGCTGAAAGAAGTTCTTTTGTCATATCTACTACGGTGGAGGTAAATGAGGTGCGAAAACAGTCCGTGTGTGAGGGATATCTCGTGACTTATTCCCTGTGTGGCTCACTCTGAACTCTTCATGAAAACCTCCCCTTTTCTTCCGGTCATTGTCGCTTTGTTTTTCGCGGCAACGGCATTCGCCGACAAAGTTCCAACAGGAAAAGGGAGCTACCGGACGGATCTCCCGCCGAATGCCGATGGTAGTTCGCGCCGGTTTGTTGAGGCTTCGCCCTTGGTTTCGGAGAAGCTCACCGGCATTCCGATTCCGACGAGCGATTGGTGGTCGTCGCTGGTCTGGCCAATGCATTCGCCGCATTCGCTGGCGATGTTTCCTCATCCTATCGCGGTCCAGGCTCATGGCGATGGACTCGGAATCGGTTACACTACTCAGACTCAGATTTCGGATCACCTTCATGAAGGCAAGGTTTTTCAAATGGGCACGAATTATAAGTTTCCGTATCGGGAAAGCCTGCGAGTTGGGCTTAAAGAAATCGAAACCGATGCCACCGTCTTGGACGGATTTTCGGACTGGGCGGTGACCGGATTGTGGAAAAAGGGCGACGATGAATTGCGTGCCACGTTTGCTCACGGAAGTCCGTTTGTGTATTTTGAAAAACGCAGCGCACAACCTTTTCACATTCAGTTCACCGCTGCAAAACTCGATGCCAATCGCGATCCAGTTGCGCCGTATGTAATGGAGTGGAAAGGCATCACCGCAAAACACAATCAGTCAGCCGCTGGAATTGAGCTGTCGATCAACGCAGGGAAAAACATCGGCGTCGGTTCAAAAGCGCGGCTGGTTTATGATTTTGATGGCGATGGCAAAACGGATCGCACCGAGACATTTCAGCTCTTCGCGACCGATCCAGTTGAAGGTTCATGGGAAACGTATTCGTCCGAAAAGCAGGCGCTCGACCTCGGTCTGACTCGTGGCGACATGCAGGATTTTACAAACGGCACGATCCGTTTTGAGTTCTGGAAAGTCTTTGGCGAGGGCAGCGTTGATCTGAAATTGGCCGAAAGCAAAGTCACCCTGCCGGACGGAACAGAACGAAACGTGGGCGAAAAAGAAATCGCGACCGTCGGCGGCGGTGACGCCAAAAATGGAGCCGCAAAGGTTTTCTACGCCAATGGAAGCGTTCTTGGTGTGACGCTGAACGGAAGTCATTTCGGGATCTTTGCACCGACTGGAACCGATTGGGGAATCAAAGCGGGAGATCAAACCGACTCTCTTACCTCCGATATTGCCGAGAAAAATTATCTCTCCGTCGCCGCTCTGCCTGACGACGGCGTGAAGACGCTCGAAGGCTTCGCTAAATTTGCCTACGCCTTTCTCCGCGATACAAAAATCAGCTATCGCTATGACTCGGAATCAGGAACGGTTGCCACCACCTACACCGCGACGACTGAGGCGATGGAAGGCACGAACACCAATACTATTATCGCGCTGTATCGTCACCAGCATCTCCACGTCGTCGAGGCCGATCGCAATCGCTTTGTGAAACTCAGCTACGTCAGTCCTCGTGGCGAAATGAAAGTGCTGACGGGAACAAGTTTCACCACCGCGATTCCCTATCTCGGAGCGTTGCCTGCGTTGCCCGTTGCGCCGGCCGATGTCTCTGTTCTAGAAAAACAGCTCGAGGCTGACACCGCTGGAATTGCTTTTGAAAAAGACGACACCTACTGGAACGGAAAAGAATTCGGCAAGTTTTCTGAGCTGATTCAAATCGCTGACCAGCTTGGGAAAACGGAAATCCGCGACCGCTTGCTTGAGCTGATGAAGACGCGCATCGCCGATTGGTTTGATGGCGACGACAAGTATTTTTTCTACTTCGACAAGCGCTGGGGAACGGTCACCGGTTATCCCGACAGCTATGGTTCCGGCGAGCAACTCAACGATCATCATTTTCACTACAGCTATTTCATCAAAGCTGCCGCGACCATTGCGCAGTTCGATCCCGAGTGGGTGTCGGACGATCAATACGGAGCCATGATCGACGTGCTGATTCGCGACTGCGCCAACTATGACCGCAGCGACACCCGTTTTCCCTGGATGAGAAATCTGGATCCCTACGCGGGTCATTCCTGGGCAGCCGGCCACGCTGGCTTTGGCTCGGGGAACAATCAGGAGTCGTCTTCCGAATCGATGAACTTCGCCACCTCGCTGATTCTCTATGGCCAGGCAACGGGACGCGACGAGATCCGCGACCTCGGGATTTATTGGCACAGCACTGAAGCCGAAACGATTCGCCACTATTGGTTCGACGAAGACCTCGCGGTTTTTCCTGACGGATACGGCCACAGCTGTGTTGGCATGGTGTGGGGAGACGGAGGAAGCTACGGCACCTGGTGGACCGCGAACCCCGAAGAAATTCACGGGATCAATTATCTGCCGATCACGGCTGGTTCACTCTACCTCGGTCGCAGTCCAGACTACGTACTCCGCAATTTAAAGAACCTCGAAAGCTCGAACCGAAATTTTCACAACGGAGGGTTCGAAGGCGATCCAGAAAAATTCGACAAATGGCAGGACATTCTTTTCGAATACCTGGCGTTGGCCGATCCCGCGGCAGCGATTGAACGATACGAAGGGCTCGGCTCAAATCCGCAAAGTGAACTCGGAGAAACCGTAACTCACACCCGCCAGTGGCTCGGGGCATTGCAGATGCTGGGGAATTTTAAATCCGACGTTCAGGCCAATCACCCCACCGCCGTTGCTTTCGAAAAAGGCTACGTGGTTTTCAATCCTGACGAAGAGCCGGTTTCCGTGAAATTCACTGATGGGAAAGAGATTGAAGCTGAGCCTGGAATCAGCGTGACCGGCCCTTGAAAGTCCTTATCTCGGGGCGGCACTATGGTTCGCGCCAAAAAAAGGGGATCTTAGGGTTGGCCCGTTGGACCGAATTGATATGGGGGTTACTTTCCCCGGGGCGTTGCCGCCGGGCTGACATAGGGCCGCACCGTTGGCGCTTACGACAAGGGAACCATGAACTATCAGGTCACTGAAAAGGGAGGAAGCGGCGGCAAAGGGAAAGGTAAAGGCGGACCCCCAAAAGGTGAGAAAGGTAAGCGGCCTCCACCTCGGCCGGAGTGAATCACGTCTGGGAGTGTTCGCTGGGGATGAGATCGAGAAAGGTCGCGTCTCCCGCAGCGATCCCGGCAACGATTTCATCGAGCGAGTAGCGGCGGGTGATCTGTTGAGGGCAATTCCAGTCAATCGCCTGCACAGTGTAGAGCATGAGCCGTTCGACTTTTCCGCGGTATTCAGGCATTACCAACTGTTCAGCGAGTTGTGGATCCGCGTCGACATCCCTAACTTCAGTATCACCTTCGGTGGGTTAGGAATCGAAAAGAACAAACACAGCATCGGCCATGCGCTCTACAACGAGGCTGACCCGACGGGTTGGGAAAATTCTGAGGCGATTCGCGAGTTTCATATTCAACTGATCGCCCGCACGATGAAGACCCTCGACGCCGTGCCCGAAGGTGACGGAACCTTGCTTGATCGCACGGTGATTGTTTATCTCAGCGACGGAGCTGAGACGCATCACAGCAAGTGCTACGAGTGGCCGATGGTGGTGATCGGCAGAGCCGGCGGAAAGTTGAAAGCGGGGCGCTACCTGCAGTATCCTGACTACCAAAAAAAGGGGCATCGAACCATCAACACGGTTTACAATACCTTGCTGCACGCGGCCGAAGTCGCGGGGCGAGACGAGTTTGGTTTTCTCGCCCCTCATCTCGAAGAGGAGGATCACCGCGGTCTTCTCAGCGAGTGGCTGGCTTGAGAACGACCGCATTGCGTTCTTCCCTCAAGCAGATTTCTCCAGTTTAATCAGACTCATGAAAGCCTTCGTCGCGTGCTGCCTGTGTTTATCGATTTCCATTTCTCTATTCGCAGAGGAACCCCTCATCAAATCGATCGAAAAGGTCACCCTGAGAAAAAATCGAAACGGGGCGTCGCTCACGTGGTTTCACCCCCGCGCCTGTCTGGTGCCGCAGGAAAATGGTCCGCCTGTCGCATTGATGAATCTTCAGGAGATCGGCGGTTCGGATTATTTTGGACAAGTGCATTGGAGCGAATCACGGGACGTCGGAAAGACCTGGAGCGATCCTAAACCGATCGACTCATTGGGGCGCGATCCCATGCCGGACCACGAAGGGTTGAAAGCTGGCGTCTGCGATGTCGTGCCGCAGTATCATCCGCAAAGCGGAACGGTGCTGGCGATGGGACACGTTGTATTTTATAAGGGACCGCGTTTTGCAAAAGGCGATCAGCTCGCTCGCTACCCGGTATACAGCGTGCGCCGAAAAGACGGCAGTTGGTCGGAGCGGAAAGTTCTCGAGTGGGATGATCCGCGTGGGGCGCACATCTACACCAACAATTGCGGTCAACGCGTCGTGATGCCAAACGGCGACATCATGATGTCGTTCACCTTTGGTTCAAAATCCGAAAGCCGCATGGTTGCCGGAGTGCGTTGCACCTTTAATGGCGAGACGTTGAAGATCGCCGAAGTCGGACCTCCCCTCACCTTGAATGTTGGTCGCGGCTTGCTCGAACCTTCGCTCGTTGAATTCGGCGGGACATTCTATCTCACCATCCGAGCCGAAGACGGAAGTGGCTATGTCGCCGTGAGCGCAGACGGCTTGAATTACAGCGAGAAAAAGAAGTGGTCGTGGGACAATGGTGATCCGATCGGTATGTCCACCACCCAGCAGCATTGGCTGGCCCATTCCGATGGATTGTTCCTCGTTTATACCCGCAAAGATGAATCGAACGAGAAAGTGATTCGATGGCGTTCACCGTTGTGGGTCGCGCAGGTCGATCCGAAAAAACTTTGCCTGATTCGCAAGACGGAACGGGTCGCGTTGCCGCTTGTGGGCGACGGTGTGAAGGATCCCGACGGTGTCGCGTTGATGGGAAATTTCCATGTCACCAATGCCAGCCCCACTGAGTCGTGGGTGACCGTCGGGGAATGGATGCCAAAACGCGGAGCCAAAGGAGATCTGCTTCTGGGACGAATCACTTGGTCGAAACCGAATAAACTCGTGGTGGGTGGAGAGTAATTATTTAGCTTTCTTCCAGATGGCTCCCCCTTTGTAAACCGTCCCGACTTCATATCGAGGATTGGGAATAACGGCCTCATCCATGAGTTTGGCGATGCGCTGAACAATTTTAGGATGAGCGTCTGCAAGGTTTTTCGCTTCTCCAATATCAGTAGCGAGATCGTAGAGCTCCATGACGTTGCCGGTTTTTCTGGAGCGAATGCCTTTCCAATCGGCGAGGCGGAAAGCCTGAGCGTATTGATTTCCGCGACAGTGGCCATAGTCCCAATAGAGGTGGCGTTGCTGGTTTTTGAGCCTGTCACCTTTCAAGGCAGAAAGAACCGAAATCCCGTCCAGATTTTCCGGAGGTGCGACACCCGCCATTTCCGCAAAAGTCGGTAGCATGTCCTGAAAAGCAAAGACCGCATCGCTGGCCTGCCCGGAGGGAATAGTGCCACGCCAGCTAGCGACAAATGGAACACGGATACCGCCCTCGGTAAGGTCACGCTTGTATCCACGAAGCGGGCCATTGGTGTCAAAACGCTCATGGATGGTTTTGTGCCCACCGTTGTCGCTGGTAAAAACAATGAGCGTGTTCTCACGCAGGCCGAGGTCATCAATGAGATCGATGATTTTTCCCACATCACGATCAAGCATGTGAACCATGGCGGCATATTTCTTAGAAGTCGGATCCCAATCGCGATCCGTGTAGGGCTCGGTTGTGGGAACGGTAAAGCCGTCGGGGTCTTCGGCCCTTGCCGAAAAATGCGGGAGGGCGTAGGCGCCGTAAAAGAAGAACGGTGCATCTTTTGATTCTCGAATGAACTTGAGAGCGTGCTCCGTGAACAAGTCGTGGGAATAGTGTTTGCGAGAGTCGGTGTTGCCTTTGAGTTCAAGCCGCCCTTCGTCATCATCGAGGTACTCCGGATAGTAGTAGTGAGCGTGGTCTTGATTGAGATATCCGAACCAGCTATCGAATCCCTGGGCGGTGGCACGACCTTCGGTGCCGGCGTCTCCGAGGGACCATTTCCCAATGCCTCCGCAACGGTAGCCAGCATCTTTGAGCACTTCAGCAACGGTAACATCCACGTCGCGGAGGTAAGTGCGATAGTGAGGGACGTTGTCGCGAGCGACCGTGTGGCCGTTGTGGAATCCGGTCATCAGGACGCTACGAGCGGAGGTGCAGACCGGACCGCCGGAGTATGCCTGAGTAAAACGAAGCCCTTCGGCAGCAAGTCGGTCGAGGTTGGGCGTGGCGATGGTGGTCCCTCCATACGAGCCGAGGTCGCCATAGCCGAGATCATCGGCCATGATGAAAACAATGTTCGGTTGCTCGGCTCGGGAAGATTCACTCCAGAGAAAAGCGAAAGCACAGGCGATCAGGGCACTGAATTGTGAGGTTCTCATTCGTAAGCTTTGGCGGATGCATCGACGTCCATTTCCCAGGCAGTGAGAAGTTTGGTGAGACGAGCAACCGCATCGGGATTGGAGTCTGCAAGGTTGTTGGATTCGCCAAGATCGGCGTCGAGATCGTAAAGCTCCGGGCCCTTTTTCCCAATGAAGCAGAGCTTATGTCGCCCGTGGCGAATTGCCTTGCTACTTCCCATTCGCCAAAAGAGCGATCGTGAGTCAAGCGGTTTGGAATCGAAGAAAGTGGCGCGCAGATCGGCTCCGTCGCAATGATTCAAGTTAGCGGAATCCACATCAGCGAGCCGGGCAAAGGTGGGAAAAAGATCGAAGGTCATGGCTGTTTCCCGACAGACCGAGGCGGAGATTTTCCCAGGCCACGAGAAGATCGCCGGAACGCGATGACCACCTTCGTAAACCTGACCTTTCTCCCCACGCAAAGGACCCATATCGGAGATGTTTTTGAAGCCGCCCGCGTAATCAAGATAGCCGCCGTTGTCGGAGCTAAAGACAACCAGAGTATTTTCGGTAAGGCCGTATTCTTCAAGAGCTGCGATGATGACTCCCACGCTCTTGTCCAGGCTTTCGATCATCGCCGTGAGATGCGGTCGAACATTCGAGCGATCAGGAATGACGCCCCACTTGTCTTTCATGTAAGAGTTCCCTGCCTTTCGATGAGCGGGATCATCCGGACCCTGCCACGGAAAATGAACAGCAAGATGAGGAACGTGGAGGAAGAAAGGGCGATCGTGATGACGCTCTATAAAGTCAGTCGCATGAGTCGTGAGCAAATCCGTGGTGTAGCCTTCTTCCATCGCGATGGCGTCGTCTTTCCACCAGTCTTGATTGCCGGAGCGATCAACCTGCGTGTGGTAATCCCCGTCCCCCGAAAGCAGGCCGAGGAATTCGTCGAAGCCCTGATTGGTTGGTAAATAAGGAGCTTCGTAACCCAGGTGCCATTTACCGAAACAGCCGGTCACATATCCCGCGGCTCGCATTACTTCTGCGATCGTGACGGCTTCGAGAGGAAGACCGGGGTCATTGCGGGCTCCACTGAGCGCCGATTCGAAGCGACGTCCAAAACGACTTTGATAAAGACCAGTGAGTAATGCTGCCCGGGTGGGAGAACACATCGGGCCATTGCTGTGAAAGTCAGTGAAGCGAACCCCACCAGCCGCTAGCCGATCAATGTGAGGAGTCTTATTTTCGGTGTTTCCATAACAGCCGAGGTCGCCGTAACCGAGATCATCCGCGAGGATGAAAACGATATTTGGCTTGGATCCCTCCGCCGCCGGCAATCGAACACCCACTGCTGACAGCAGGAGAACGGAGAGAAAAATTCTACACACGAAATTCATCATTCCGTTCACAGTTTCCCCGGATCAACCACGGCATGTTTCACGCCTTCACGGTTGTAGGTGTATACAATATTCAGGAGCCCGTCGGATGTCTGGATAATAGCCGGATAACTATATTCACCGAAATGACGTCGCTGGTCGGCATCTTCAGGATGAGGCCCGGTTTCATGTTCGAATGTTAAAACGGGCTTCCAAGTTTCCCCGTCAGATGAGAGCGCGAGATTGAGAATTCGGCGCGGCTTGAGAACTGGGCCGTCTTTCTGTCTTACACCCCCTTCCGAATGATTATAGATCACGATCTGCCGACCGTCTTTTAAGGTCACTGCATCCGTTCCGGAATTAGGATTAGGAAGCTCAGTAGCGCTGAGCGGGCTCCACGTTTTACCCGCATCATTAGACCAGCTCTGAAGAACACTCTTTTCCCGACTGCGACAAAGAATCTGCATTCGATTGTCTGGATAGGTCAGGATGCTCGGTTGAATCGCGTGGAAAATTTCCCCCGTATGGATCGGCCCGATAACTTCCCAAGTCTTGCCAAGATCCCTCGTCACTTCAAAGTGGATTCGCCAAAGCGAAGAGCCATCGGGATTCTCGATCTCCGTACTCGAAGGGCAAAAAATAGTGCCGTCTTCGAGTTGAATCGGCTTGTTTTTTACCGGGCCGAGGAGGTGCCCGATCGTGTGGGCTTCGCCAAGCTTAGTAGGCCATGACCACGTTTTGCCACCGTCTTCAGAAGTCGTGAGCATTCCCCACCACTCGCGCGGATGCGGGCCAACTTTGTAAAAAAGCATCAGGGGCCCCTCAGCGGGTTGAAAAAGAACCGGGTTCCACGTGGGGTAACGAAGATTCGAGGATTGAACGCCGTTGACGATCTCGACAGATTCAGTCCATTTCCCATTTTCCTGTCGGGAAACACGAATACCCACGTCGGGGTTCATCTCCCGGCTACCAGCGAACCAGGCGACAACAAGACCGGTTGGCGTCTCAACGATGGTTGACGCATGACATTCCTTGGTCGGCTTGTTGGCCAGATCAAAGATTTGTTCCGAGGAAACGAGAGCGCCCTGACCAGCTTCAGCAACAGGAGGGAGATCAGCAGCGTGAATCGAAGACGCCACGGTTAAAGCGAAGAAAGTAACGGAGAAGCTTTTCATGTGTTTGTTTTTGCTGGTGCCTTTGTTAGTCAGTCCTTGTCGGTCATTTCAAAAAACATCATTTCCTTTTCACTTCTTCTCCAACTCCAAAAGCTGCTTCGCAAAGCGGCGGCCAATTTCTTCCATCGCGGTGGTGTCGTAGTGCGTCCCGTCGCCGATATGACCTTTGACATCGCGCGCGTCGACGCAGGCAGTGTGGGGTTTTTGATTTGGAAGATCGAGGAGGATTTCGTTGATTTTGCGTTTGTGCCCGGAGTTCGCCTTTTCGACGAGCTCACCAATCGTAGCAGCAATGAACGGCAATGTCGGGTCGGCGAGATCTGCTCGAAGACGATCAACGAGATCGGAAAGTGCATCGGCATAAAGCGGGATTTTTTCTTCATTCGAATCGCCTTCTCCTTGCAACCAAAGCACGCCACGGAGTTTCGTTTTTCCAGCGGGGCCCTGTTCCAATGCCAGCTTCACTTTTCGAATCGCATTGGTATAGAGAGCACTCTTTTCACTCCATTGAGCAATCTTGGTTCCGCCTCTCGCCGCCGGAATCAATCCGATTCTGGAACCCTCCGAAGCCTCCGCAATTTTCTCAGCGAACATCAAACCTGAACCGACTCCGGCATTGTCGTGACCTTTGAACGTCTTCGCATCGCCTGTGAGATGAAGTGGATGACGGGCATTAAACCAACCATCCGAAGGCAGATGCATCATGATGATGCGCGGATCGTTTTTCGCCTTTTCAGGCATAAACCCACGTCCTTTCATATTCGATTGTCCGATGAGAAGAAATAGATCGAGGCGTTCGGTCTTGTCCGGAAAAGCTCCGATATCCGCCTTGATGAGCGGCGCTCCCGTCGGAGCCGGAGTTGAAACTCTTCCGGACTTCTTGGCTGTTTGGGCCGAGGCAAAGCTGGTGGCAAGCACTAACAGGGCTGCGAAAAAAGTGTAGCGTAGAGGAAGCATGATTTTGATTTGGAAAAAAATTCGAAATGGAAATGCGATTCGATTTTTTATCACGAATTCCGCCCGATAGAAATGGTTTTACACGGATTGTTTTCGATCGGTCAAAATAGAATCGAAACCTTCGCTAAGGATTTGAGTTCACTCTTTTAATCCTTTCATGAAAGTTCCAGCTGTAATCGCCACTTTGCTCACCTTGATTTCAATCCACGGAATCGCTCAGGAGCAACCCAACTTCATCTTCCTGCTCTCCGATGATCAGTCATGGACCGGGCTGTCCTGCCAGATGCATCCGGAGATGCCCGAATCCAAAAGCTCGTTCATCGAAACGCCGAACATCGCGCGGCTCGCCAGCGAGGGGATGCGATTTAGCGCCGCGTATTCTCCGGCCTCAGTTTGTTCGCCGACGCGGATCAGTTTGCAGACGGGGAAAAGCCCGGCGCAGTGTCAGTGGACAAAAGCGGCTCCGCCGATGACAGAATCCGACGGCTTCAAATTGATCGCCCCTCAAAATCGCCGCCACATTCAAACGGACGAAACGACCATCGGCGAGCTGCTGCAATCAGCCGGATACACCACCGCTCATTTTGGAAAATGGCATATCGGAGGCGGTGGTCCGGCTGATCATGGCTATGACGAATGCGATGGTGAAACGGGCAACAACGATGCTGCGCCACACCTTCCTCCCAATCCTGTCGATATTTTTGGAATGGGCGAACGGGCCATGGCGGTGATGTCTGAATCGAAAAAGACCAAAAAGCCGTTCTTCATTCAGATGTCCTACCACGCGCTGCATTATCCGCAAAACGCACCGCCGGAGCTGATTAAAAAATACACAGAACTGATTCCCGGAGGGCGCGAAAAAGAGATCGGACGTTCTGCGATGAGCGAGGCTTTGGATCAGGGAGTCGGGCTTTTGCTGGAGAAAATCAAAGCGCTCGGAATCGCCGAGAACACCTATGTGATCTACATGTCCGACAACGGTTCTTCGAACAGAGGCATGCTTCGCGGCGGAAAAGGTGGCGTTTGGGAAGGCGGCGTTCGTGTTCCCCTGATCATTCGTGGCCCGGGAATCGCAGCAAATTCTTGGAGTCATCAACGCGTCGTCGGATACGACTTTTATCCTACATTTTGTGAGTTAGCGGGCGTTCAAAAACCCCTCCCCAAAACAACCGAAGGCGGCTCCATTTCCCATCTCTTTCGCGGAGAAGAAAAACCGGTCACGCGCCCGCGAAAAGAACTCGTTTTTCATTTCCCCCACTACCAAGGCGATACGCCTCATTCGACCCTGTTGCTAGACAATCTCAAAATCGCGCACTTTTACGAAGACCAAAAAACATACCTCTTCGATCTCGATAAAGACATTCAAGAAAGTAACGACCTCGCCAGCGAACAACCTGAAATCGTTAGTGACATGCGCAATCGGCTTTTCGCTTATCTAAAAGAAGTCGACGCACAAATGCCCGTAAAAAATCCAAGTTACGATCCAGCAAACCCGCCATCAGTGGGGAGAACAAAAGGCGGTGGCAAAGGGGCGAAAGGAAAAGGTAAGGGCAAAGGAGGAAAGCAAAAAAGGTGAGACCAACTTTAACCTTCCAATGAAAACTGACTTCAAAATTTCAGCGGATAGGGACGATTTCCCTCAATCGTCCGCATCGTCCCTACCAACTTCCCACGAACCAACAGGGTACGTTCATCGAACCAATAGGGTCTGTTCGTACGCGCTTTGCTTGGCTCTCGTTTTGTTCTGCTCCACATCAGCCTTTGCTCAAAAACAAAAAAAAGGCGGCGGCGGAAAAGGCGGGAACAAGCCGGACAAAAAAAACACCGATACCTGGAGCGCTGAAGAATACAGCGGACTTCGTGGTGAAAAAGAACTGCAAACGGCGATGGCTTCGAAAGGATTTGCCTGGCTATCCGGTTCGCCCGCCGATAACGAAAAGCTTTCAGTCGGGAAAAACGCGCAGTTTTTCGGATTCGTCGCGCTGCGTTATCAAAGCGGTCGTGCGGCGAATCGCGGAACCCTCGGCCGGGCTATGTTCGCCATTGCGGATGGTGCCCAACGCAAGGGAATGGCGGACGCCGTGAAATCAGAGAAACAAGCACTCACGGAATGGTGGGCGGTTCGCGAGGAAATCCTGACGTTGCTGGAAGACCATCTTTACACCGGCCTGCCCATCGATCGGGAAAAATTAATGCCGCTCGGCGAACGATTTACAATTCTCAATTCCACCGTCGCAACACACGAAGCTGTCGCCTACGCCGCTCTCGAAGATTCGCTGACAGATGAGCAGCGCGATCTTTTAAAAAAGTGGCGGGCAGATGCCGAGAGCGCTGGAAAACACGGCAAAGGCATTCGCGTCGAAGCACCGGGATTTGAACGCAACGATGCAAAATTACTCGAAGATCTTTACGCCAAAGCCTTCGCTTGGATCACTGGAAAACCGGAGGACAACGAAATCATCCCAATCGGCCAGCCCGTGCAATTTTTCGGATTCGTATCGATCCGGCATAAAAGTGGGCACGCCGCGAGTCGCGGAACGATCTCCAAAGATTTCTCAGCAATGCTGAACAGCGAGCAGCAAAAACTCATCAATGATGCAGTGAGAATTCAGATTCCAGTCGTGCGCGAATTTCTTGAAAACCGTCACGAATTTCTCAATCAAATGGCGGCATTGAGAACCGATCCGGGTGGCTACAAAAAAAATCACGCTGATCAACTTTCTAAAGAAATGGGGCGGCTCGAAATGGAAGCCGCCATCATCGAAGCCGAAGCCTACCGAAAAATCCGCGCGTCGATGAGCGACGATCAGGTCGCGGCCATGATGAAAATGCGGGGCGAATTTGTCATCGACGAAAACCAAATTGCATCCATGGACATGAAAGAACGTGGCGCAACGCTTTCGGTTTTATGTTCAGGGTGCCACGGAGCACCCGGCCAGCATCGAGCCGGGTTTCCAGCACCAACGCTTGATGGTTTTTGGGACCGAAAAATCGCCTCAGCGTCGAATTTCGAATTTTCCGACGCGCTCACTAAAGTAGCCAAAAGCGGCGACGAAAAATGGACGCCTGAATTGCTCGATCAATATCTTACCAACCCGAAAAAATTCGCCCCCGGAACCAAGATGGAATTTCAGGGCTTCTTAAATCCAGATGATCGCAAGGCGGTGATCGAACATTTGAAAACGTCGCGCTGAACAGACTGTGGGCACTTCTTAAAACTAAGGCGTTCACTCCTCATCGACCGGTCGCTGCTTCCATGGCATCGGCATGGTCGGTGGGACTCGATGACGATCCTTCCGCTGATCTTTCGGGCGCGGATGAAACCAGGTCACCATCCGCACCAGCTGTTTGACGGCCTCATCGTAAGCAGCCTTACCTTTTTCAACGGTCGCCAGCTCTGCTTCCCCGAGAACGCCGGAATCTGAATAGCTGCTGGTCCACGAAACCGCCGTTCCCGGTCCCGCTTGAAACAGATCGACGAAATTGAAGGGGCTCTCCTCCTCGTTGAATGAAATGGTGCCGTTCTTGATTTTGTCTTTCCGAACGTTGTCCTCGTCGAGGTAGAGATACAACGAAGTCTCCAACTCGCAGGCGTGCGCGCAACCACCGGGAAATTTGCTCTCCCGCCAGCCCGGCAGGAAGTCTTTGTCGACGGTCAAGAGTTGCCACCAGCCCGTCAAAATGCATTCGGCGTCGGTTTCAAGATTGGTGCGACGGGCCACCAGATCGAGATTCGGCATGTTGGAACCATGTCCGTTGAGAAGGATGATTTTCTTAAATCCGTGATAGGCCAGCGAACGGGTGATATCGAGCACGTGACGAATGAAGGTCTCGGAGTCGTTATTGATCGTGCCTGGAAAATCCATGACGTGGCCGGTGTATCCGTAACTGACCGTAGGCAGAACCAGAATGTTTTCAGGACTGTTCAACCCTGCCCCGAGGGCGATACTAGTCGGACAAATAAGATCTACATCGAGCGGAAGATGCGGTCCGTGCTGCTCGACGGCTCCGCAGGGAACGATACAAACTTTCCCCAAATCGACCGCATCATTAATCTCCGGCCAGGTCAATTTTTCGTAACGGTGTTCCGTTTTAGCTCGATTGGATTCAGTGCTCATATTGATTTTTGGTGATCGGTTTTACCAGAGAAATAAGGCGGTGATGATCAGAGTGATGGCCAGCAAGACCCCGGCGATCAGGCCGGGACGCAGGTAGATCGGCGGGCCTTCTCCGGGAAACGGGTGCTCAGGAATGGGAGCCAAATCTTCGCTGCTTTCCTTCAGCCACTGATTGGCATTTTCTTGAACGGCAGGTTCATCGCCGTTCCATTTTCCGTAAAGCATCGTCGCTATCAAAGCACCGAGACCAGCGAAAATCATCGCCCATGGCAGAGCAACCCAACGTCCTGTGAACCATTCGGCCAGCCAGGTCGCGCCCGTTTCCGATTCACGATCCCACAGCGCGATCATTCCATACGTTGCTCCTGCAACAATCCCCCACAGTCCCGATCGGCGATGTGCTTTTGTGAAAATACCAACGAGATAAATCGTCAGCAACGGCGTCACAAACACAGGGATCAACGTAAGAAGCGCCTTCAGCATCGTGTCTTTCGATTGAATAAACGGCAGGTAAAGAAAGCCGGAAGCGAGAACCGCAAAGGTCGCGTACCGACTCACTTTTACGTAGTGGGTATCACCAGCATCCTTTTTTGATATGAGCCGGGCGTAGATATCGCGGGTAAAAACAGCGGACAACGATGAGCCTATTGAATCAAACGTGCTGACTGCTGCCGCGACAATTGCCGCAACAACGAGTCCTTTCAGGCCAATCCCAAGATACAGATTAGCGAGGTGCGGATAAAGCTGATCGGGCTGGGCGAAATCGGGAAAGAGAGAGCGACCAAACACGCCGAGACTTGCGGAACAAACCATGATGGGAATACTGATGGTCGCTCCAAAAAGAGCCGCCATTTTCATATCCCAAAGCGAACGGGCTCCGAGCAAACGCATCACCTGACTGTGGTTGACCGTCCAGTACCCCGCCGCAATGATGATCCAACCCAACGCCACAATCCACGGCGATGTGTTCCCGTTGTCCCCGTGGTAACGCCCCATGTGGAGCAGGTCCGAGGCTGGTTTTCCGCTCTCAGCGAGTGTTTGGGCTTCGAGTGCCGTTTCCATTCCGGACCAGCCACCCGCCGCTTTCCAGACCGCGAGGAAAATGACAATCATCCCAGCCATCATGATAATTCCCTGAAGCGCATCCGTGACGACAACCGATCGCAATCCGCCCCATGAGGTGTAGATCGCTGCCGCAATCACCAGCAGGACAATGAACGTCCAGGCCATCGTCGTGCTCATCCCCACCAGCCCGGTCAGCAATAGGAAAATCGACCAGATCATCAGGCCGAGAATGCTACTCCGATATTGAAGCTGGATGAATGCGCTGAGCACCCGGGTCGCAGGTCCAAAGCGCGCTTCCAAATATTCCGCATTCGTATATTGCCCGGCCCGCGAAATGGCAGGGGCCAGAAAAAAGGCGGCAAGAATGACTCCGACGAGACTCCCGGTGACGTGCACCATCAAGATGTGAAGCCCTTCTTTATAAGACGTTCCCGTGAGTGAAACCAGGTCCGCATTATCCACATTCGTCGCGAACATTGACAGTCCAATCGCCCACCAGGCCAGAGAACGCCGCCCCAGAAACCATTCCTGTGAAGAATGCGTGCCCCGCGCCAGATAGAATCCAATGCCGAGGACGCTTCCGTTGAGCACCAAAACAATGATCCAGTCGAGTGCGGTCATCGTTTACTTCGTTGACTCGGTCAGCGCCATGCCTCCGGTAAATTTCTCAATCCCATCAGGATTCCATCGCATCCCCAGCCCCGGCCCGTCCGGAATCGCAATCATCCCATCCGTTTCGTCGAGCTGAATCGGATCCAGCAAAAGCTCTTCAATGTAGGGCGCCGGCGTGATGTATTCGACCCACTTCGCGTTGGCGGCCGCAGCGAGTAATTGCAAATCCGCCGCAAGTCCCACTGCCGTGTTCCACCCATGCGGCACGAAACGAATCGCATGATCATCCGCATATTGGGCAATCCGGTGTTCCTCGCTCAGCCCGCCGACTTTCGTCACATCGGGCTGAATAAAATCCACAGCCCGTCGCTCGATCCATTCGAGAAACGACTGACGCCGCGTCAGAACCTCGCAGGCCGCGATCGGAACAGGCGAGTTTTTGGTGAGCTGAATATACCCTTCCAAATCATCCGGTCGCAGCGCTTCTTCAAACCAGGTGACATCATAATCCGCCAGCATTTTTGCAGTCTCCACCGCCCACTTGTAGCCGTGCGGCCACAACGCATCCGATCCACCCGCATCGACCATCAGCTCAATGTCCGATCCGATACAATCGCGCGCCGCTTTCACGATCCGCTCATCGGTTTTCCGATCGACCCGGCCGAAAGGACCCCATCCAATTTTGAAAGCGCGAAACCCACGCCGCATTCCATCCTCCAATCGCGGGAGTAGAACATCCGGTTCTCCCATCAAGAGTGAACCGTATGGCTTGATTCGTTCCCGGTATCGCCCTCCTAACAAACGACTAATTGGCTGGCCGCAGACTTTTCCAAAAATATCCCACAACGCGATATCGATTCCCGAAATCGCATGAGTGATTGCGCCGCCCCGTCCCTGCCAGAACGTTTGCTGGTGAAGCATCTCGCTGGTCGCCGCCGGATCAAGGGCCGAGGCTCCAATCAGAAACGGTTTCAACACCGCGACCGCTCCCTCAACCAAATGGGCCGACGTAAAAACGCTCCCCAGCCCCGTGATGCCTTCATCCGTGATCACTTCCACCAGCGTGTGAAGATTCGTTTCCGGATTGAGATGAACATCATCCCAACCGCCATCAGGCGTGGCCCCGCGAAGCGGTAAAATACGGATTGATTCAATTTTCATGACTGCGTCACGTTCCGTTTTAGAGAAGCGGCGATAAACAGGCAATGCTGTTATTCAAAGAATCGAGTAATCGATCGAACAGGGTTGGTTCATCGTGCGCACCCTGTTGGTTCGTAGGGGCTGGCAGAATTGACGTAGTTGTTTTTTAATCGCACGTCAGTATTTGCAAAGGGGCCAGTTTGAAACGGATACGATTCGACTTGAACTCGGTCGGGTGAGAACATTCTACTCACTTCTCGAAAATCTTGATTTACCGCAAGCAGCCCCTGATAGATCGAACTGTGGACGGTCTCGGGCGAATGACGCATGGACTCCGTCGAGCCGACCGTCTCAAGCGAAATTAGAAGGTGCCGATCCAACTCCGCGTCTTCAATGGATTGCAATCGGAATGACTGCACTTGTTGGACCAAGTCCGGGTGGTCATTGATAACTCTTTCCAGATCACTCGCGTTGATATTCGCTCCAAAAAAGGGAACGGTAAGGTCAGTCCTTCCGAAAACGAAAAGCAAAGGGAATGCGAGATGCGGTGAATCCATCGCCCCTCTGCTGCGCAGCTCTTCCCCAGCGATTTTTTCAATATCGCTATATCGCATCGCGACTCCCCTGTCATGAAGGTTGTAACGAATTTTTGGAATCAGGCTTTTCCTCCGCAAAACGGTGAAAAGCATTTCTCCATCGGCATTCGTTTCAATGAGGTAATCCAGCGGGTTGTATTGAAATACCATCGGCGTCTCCTTTCTTCCGAAAAGCCGTTCATTGAGTTCGGAGTCGTCGAGGCAGGCACGCCGGA
>CALAHF010000105.1 GCA_937891465.1 uncultured Verrucomicrobiales bacterium
ATCAGATCAACTCCCGCAATCGCCATCAGTTCATCGCCATCAAGGACAGAACCCGTTTCATCCGCCAGCAAAACGCGGTCCGCATCGCCGTCATGGGAAATCCCGACATCCGCTCCGGTTTCACGAACGAGTTCCTCAATCACTTCACCATGGGTGCAACCACATTCTTCGTTGATATTTACACCGTTGGGTCGGTTGTGAAACGTGACCACTTCTGCTCCGAGATGCTTCAAAATCGCTTCGCTGGTTTCAAAACTCGCACCATTCGCGGTATCGAGCGCGATCTTTAAACCGTCAGCCAGGTGATCTTCGACGCCCTCGCAAACAAAATGAACATAGCGATCCACCGCATTCTCCATCGGAGCGGTTCGACCTATTTTCCCAATCTCGCCAAACGGCTCTTCGGATACCAAACGGGCTTCAATCGCTGCTTCCATTTCATCGGGCAATTTATAGCCATCCGGGCCGAAGAATTTGATGCCGTTGTCGTGAAACGGATTGTGCGAGGCAGAAATCACGATCCCGAAATTCGCATTGATCTCCTTCGTCAACATCGCCACCGCCGGAGTGGGAATAACTCCGACAAGACGAACGTCGACACCACGCGAATTGAGTCCTGCTGCGATCGCCGCCTCCAACATATCGCAGGATTGCCGCGTATCTTTTCCAATCACGACCGTTGGCCAATCCCGGTTAAAACGATCCGATAGGGTTGGTTCATCGATCGAACCCTGTTGGTTCGCAAATACTTCCGCCACCGCCTGACCAAGTCGCAAAACGGTTTCAGGAGTGAGCGGGTAAACGCCGGCACGCCCTCGAATTCCATCGGTTCCGAATAATTGAAGGGGCTGAGGCATATGATCTAAAAGGAAAAAGAGAGCAGAAACAATACAGCTCACAACTCACACTCTTTGACGCCGCTCACGGAGCTGGAGGCGCGGGAGTTGTGGTATCGGCGCCCGGGATTGGACTGGTCAGAATATCGCTGGTTCCGTCGGGAGGCGTTTGAAGAATCGGCAAGCTGCCTTTCTCGGGCAATTTCTCGCCGGGAATTGGGAAACTGTATTGCGAATCCGTGCTGGAGCTCGACTTGACAAGATACCAAATTGCGAATGCCACAATCAGAGTCGAAATTTTGGTGAGCCAATTATTGAGAATCAGATTCTTCATCATCTTTTTCCTCCCTGTTTTTGGCTTTTGATTCAGACTCGTCAGTGGATTCGTCTTCGTTCTCGTTCTCGTCTTCTTCGCTGTCGTCTTCGACGAAAAACAACTCCTTCAAGCGGTCCCGCAGTTGATCCTCAGATAAATCAGCTTCCAGCTTACCTTCGGTCGCGATCGAGATTCGACCTGTTTCCTCGGAAACGACGAGTGCAATCGCATCGGATTCTTCGGTAATCCCCATTGAGGCTCGATGCCGAAGCCCAATGCTGCGGTCGCTCATTTCACGTTGAGTCAGCGGAAACACACAGCCCGCCCCGAGAATGCGTTCATCTCCGAGTCGAACAATCATCCCACCGTCGTGCAGCGTGGTTCCAGAATAAAAAATGGTGCTGACCAGCTCAGTCGACAATCGGCTATCCATTTCGACACCCGTTTCGAGATACTGCTTCAAATCGATCGAGCGCTGAATCGCAATCAAAGCTCCCACTCGTCGATGAGAAAGCGACTCTGCGATTTCGACAAGTTTTTCGGTAAACTCTGTTCGGGCTTGCTCGGAAAAGGACGAAAACAATTTATGGCTTCCGAGTTCTGCCAACGCCCGGCGCAGTTCCGGCACGAAAATAACGACCAGCGCGATCGGAAGAAAGATGGACACATACGCCAATACGCGCGTAATCACGATGAGATCTAACGCCATTGCAATCAACGTCATGCCGATGAAAATTGAAATCAGCGCAATGAAAATTCGGGCACCCCGCGTGGCTCGGAAATACCGATAGGTCTGATAAATGATGAACCACAGAATGAGTACCTCGACCACGGCGCGCCAGTAGTCTTCGATGTAGGTCAATAAGTCGTCCATTTACGATCCGTCAGAGAGAAAGTTGAGGTAAGTGCATAATTTACGTCGAAACGTAATGATTGCCGCAATTTTTGAGTGGCTCTTTCGATTTTTCTGATAATCACGGATTCAGAATAGCCTGAATCCGATGGCCTTTCCGACTCATAATCATAACCGATTGACGGTCTTTAGGTAACGAGCCTAGTAAATCGTAAAACGTCTCAACCGAAGACACTGGATCACGATTGATGAAGTGAATCAAATCGCCGGGCGCAAAACTGGCAGCCGCTTGTGAACCTGCGCTGACTTTTGAGATAATGACCGCTGGGGATTTTGAATCGAGCCCAACTGCCTGGCGCTCTGCCGGCGTCAAATCACGAACCGAAATACCAAGTGCCTCCGTAATGGTTTGGCCGCTTGCAGTGATATCGCTGCGTAATTTCAGCGATCGAGTGTCCGGTCGCTCTGCGATCACTGCTTTCAACGACTTGAGTTTCCCTCTGCTTAAAACGGTGAGCGCCACTTCGTCTCCGGAATTCTTTTTACGAATCCGCTGCAATGTTTCTTCAGCAGAATTTGTCTCCCGACCATCAAATTTCAAAATCAAATCGCCCGGTAATGCTCCGGCGGCTTCCGCTGGCGAGTCCTTCATCACTTCGCGGACGATCGCTCCTCGAGCACTTTGCAGACCAAGGCCACGGGCAATTCGAGGAGATAAATTCGACAATTCCAAACCGAGATAACCCCGAATCAACGGTTGGCCGTGAGCAATTGCTTCAAAAACTTCGCGCACATCATTCGATGGAATCGCCAATCCGATTCCCTGCCACACGTGAACATTCTCTTGTCCGGTAAAAATCGCGACGTTGATCCCAATCAACTCTCCATGAATATCGATCAGCGGACCGCCGGAATTACCGGGGTTAATTACGGCATCGACCTGAAAATACTCATTATCACCATCCGAAAGTCGCCGTTGCTTTGCACTGACAATTCCGCGGGTAACGGTTTCACTCAAGCCAAACGGATTTCCGACCGCGAGCACCATTTCGCCAACATTCACCTCATCTGAATCTCCAAAAGGAAGTGCCTCAAATTTTGGAAGCGGCGTTGTGCCATCCGCCGGGATGATTTTTAAAACCGCGATATCAACATTGGGATCACTCCCGATCCATTTGGCTCCATATTGCCCACCATCATGAGTCGTAATTTGAATCGAATCCACCCCGGCGACCACGTGATGATTGGTCAGCACATAGCCATCGTCCGAAACAATCACGCCTGAACCCAGACCAGGTGTTTGACGATTACTTCGGCGATAGCCAAAAAAACCAAAGGGGTCCACTGGGACAAGCGCCTCGGTCGTTTTTGTGGTGTTGATACTTACCACTGATGGCACCACCGAACTCGTAAGATCTGATAAAGACCGATTCACCCGCTCCAGCAACTCCGTTCCGTTCAAATCGAGGTCTGACTCGCCTTTCGAAATCGGTTTGGCGACAACTTTTGGAATTTCCGCCTGCCCCAAAATCGCGTCTTTGATTTTTCCATCGGCCACGGCAGGAGAAACGGGAGTTCCTTCCAGTAAATCGAAGATATTGTACCGATCCTCATCACTATGACGATCGATGAAATGCTTGTATCCGAAACCGGCAAGCGCAAGTGCTGTAACGAGAATAATGCTGTTTGCGAGCAGTCTAAACATGAGACAGTTGGAGCGTTAGATGGTGAAAATCAGGTAATTTTACTTAGCCCCGACCACTTCATCAATCGTCGGGAAAGATGCAGCGAATGCGCGATCATCTTCAGACAACGTCTTGATTGAAACCGTCCACTGTTCGCCATTCACGCCCATTAGCGTCACCAAATCAGGATCCCGTCTGATAAATTTGGCAAAAATGATCGTGTCTTTCTCTCCTCCCTGCCAATCACGATACCCGTGTTTCCCGAGCATTTTCTTGCGATATTTGCTCTGTTCAAGGATCGGCCACGTCTGTTGTTTCAGTCGATTAAAATAATCCACGGCCTTCCCTTTTTTATATCCTGACAGGTGGCAATCCACCTCCCCTTTCGGATTAAAAATCAGCACGTTCGGATAACCTTTGACCTTAAATTTTTCCTTCCAGTCCCGCAACGGTTGTGATGCATCCGTTATGTTCCGAGGATAATTCAAATAGCAGATGATCAGATTCTCCTTCACGTATTCGTTGAATGATTTGGTTGAGAAAACCTCTTCACTCAATCGCATCGCCGTGGGATTCCAATCACCGGTCATCAGCAGCAGCAGCGGCTTCTGTTCCCGCTCGGCTCGAAGAAAAGCATAGTGCGGATTGATTTCCCACCAGGCACTGTCCGGATCATCTGGAAATACTTTGACTCGCTCAGGACGAGTTTCTTCAATCGCATAGGCATTTGCCTGAGAACCACCTCGCGAAATTGCTCCAGTTCCAATACCCGGCATTTCGGAATTATTAACCCCGGGAACAATTTTATCGGGTCCCGTCGGGACTGATTTGGCAGGAGCCGCCGGAACTTTGGGCAGCGGCTCATTCGATGGAATCGGAATCGAATTGGGGATCTCACGGCGAGTTTCACTCGGTAACATCGGGACTCCCCCTCCCTTTGATTGCGGCATCTTTGGCTTCGCGCCCGGTGGAGGAGGCAGCAGCGGCCGGTCTCTGGAAAAGAACAATTGCTCCGAGGTCGGCGGATTTTGGCCGATCGCAGTGGGTCCAAGCACCGCCGCAAGTCCGATTGCGACGAGTTGAATCTGTAGATTTCGTTTCACGTGTTTCAAAAAAAGGTAACCGATTCTGCCGCTTTCGAAAAGCAACGTTTCACGAGTCAACAGGGTTGGTTAATCGAATGCACCCTGTTACTTCGTAAAACGTCTACGAATCGATTTTTAAAATACCATCCGAAAGGATTTTGGCGCGAAGCCCTCCGTTTCCTTTCAATTCCAATTCTGCTCCTTTGTGGAATGCCTGTTCCATCCAATAGCAGGGCGCACATTCCTGCGTGCCCAAAAAAGTGACGCCTTGAATTTCAAACGTCTCGTCGATCAATTCATTCAAATTCACATCGGAGACGATGACGTTGCGTCGAAATGACTCCGTGCCCTTGTCATTCACGTCGAATTTTTCGCAAAGTTTCTCGTAAATTTCCTGCGAGAAAAACGTGATTTGTCCTTTGTAATCAGGCTTGAAATCGAAAAACCGATCTCCGCGAATCCCGCTTCCCGCAACGCACTCAATCTCGTCGACTTCCACCATAGGCTCAGCTCCGGGTTCCATCCCGTGATGCCCAAAATAATTGTGGTCTTTCGACAAATACAATTTTCGAATTTTCACGGACGGCGATTTAATAAACTCGAATATTCGAATCGCGACGGAGCTGATTGATCCAACGCTCAAAGTTTTCTCTTCGCTTTTCCGCAGTGAGACGCTTGTCTACTTGATCGCGAATTGCGCTGAGAGGCGGGGCCTTTCCACCGACCTTTGAATCGACTTTAAAGAGACGCCAAAACGGGCCGTCATCAAAAACTTCGCTCACTTGTCCCGCAGGAAGGCTGAAAACGAAGTTCGTGATTTTTTTATTGAGAACGTTCCGATCAATCAAACCAACCGAACCACCAGCAGCTGAAAAACTATCTGCGGAATTTGCCTTTGCCAATGTCGCAAAGTCGCTGGAGCCGCTGACAAGCTTAGATCGAATGCTTTTGATGAGCTTTTCCTGAGCTTCTTTGGAGCTGTCCAAGCCTTCTTTCCCAATCGACAACATTCGGAGATTCAACTTTGGGTCTTCCGCGTAATCAGCTTTATAACGATCGTAAGCCTCTTCGATTTCCTTCGGGGTGTTCAGAATCTGGCCACCACCCGGAGGCAGGCTGTTTCGAGAACGAAGCGCCTGAACTGCAATTTGGTCTGCCTGAACTTTCCGAAACTGAGGGAATGTCATTCCCGTGTCTTTCAACTCTTTGAGAAATTTGTCCTGATCCCCTTTGAAACGATCTTTCACAAATTTATCCACCGCTTCGGAAACGATGTGCTCCTTGATTTCGCCGCCGAGTTTTTTGAATTCACTGAGAATTAACTTCCGCTCGATCAGATCTTCCAACGCACGTCCTTGCATCGCTTTGATCTCGGCCTCCATTTGCGGTTTAGTGACACGCCCTTTGTTCTGCATCAGATAAACCTGAATTTGGGTCTGAATCGCCGTATCCACCTCCAACCCCGTGATCGGCTCACCATTTACGGTGGCGCGCATGCTGTTGATTTCGGTGACTTGGGATTTGACCGATCCGATCGTCGAGAAGAGAGCGATCAAAGCCGTAGTCGCTATGCCTGAAATTTTCATGTTATTGGGTTTTCTGTTTCTGTGAAGATCATAGCGCACTCAAATCGATTTTACGAGTTCAAGAGCGTCCTCCAACCATTCCTCGGGTGTGTCTCCATCTAAACGGGGAAACTTACCGTTTATTTGAAGGTAATTGCCTTTTTTTGTAAGCATTAATTTACGATCATTGATCTCTAAGGCACCAAAACCATTGAGCGCGGCTCGAACTTTCAATTCGGTACAGCTGAGTAAATTTTCTGTTGGAACCGGTGGTCGGCCAAATCGATCCCGCCAATTTTGTCGCAGCTCGTCGAGTTCTTTCAATCGCGAAACCTCGGCCAACTCACGATAGGCGGTGATTCGGAGTCGAGCCTCAGGCATGTAATCGGCCGGAATGTAGCCGGGTAACGAATCTCCGGGGGCCCGCTGATAGTGAGTTTCGTTGGTGCAGAGAAAATCGATATGCACCGGCATGTCGCAGCGATCCGCCGAGGGTTCGCCTTTCAATTTTGATACGCTTTGCTTCAGCAACTGGCAGTATAAATCGAACCCAATTGCCGCAATGTGACCGCTTTGCTGAGTACCAAGAAGGTTTCCTGCGCCCCGAATTTCGAGGTCACGCATTGCAATTTTGAAGCCAGCTCCGAGTGACGAGTATTGCTTGATCGCATTGATTCGCTTTTGAGCATCGCCTCCCGTCAACATGTCCTTAGGCAGCATCAAATACGAATATGCCCGTCGATCAGCCCGACCTACGCGGCCTCGCAACTGATACAAATCAGCCAATCCAAAACGATCCGCTCGATCGATAATAATCGTGTTCGCATTGGGAATATCGACGCCACTTTCAATGATCGTCGTGCAAACCAACACGTCGCATTCGTGATTGATGAACCGTTTCATTACGTCTTCGAGCTCATCGTTGCCCATTTGTCCATGGCCAATTTCAACCCGGGCGTCCGGCACCAGTTTTTGGATCCGCGTTTTCATTCCACGGATGGTTTTCACCCGATTATGCAGGAAGAAAACCTGTCCCTCACGGGCGAGCTCTTTTTCAACCGCTGAGCGGATCACCTTTTCATCATAGGGACAAATCGACGTTGCCACGGCTCGCCGATTTGCAGGCGGCGTGTCGATCGTGGACATTTCTTTCACGCCCATGAGCGATAAATAGAGCGTCCTCGGGATGGGAGTCGCCGAAAGGGTCAGGACATCGACAAACCGGAAAATCTCTTTGAATCGTTCTTTGTGAGAAACACCAAACCGTTGTTCCTCATCGATAACCACGAGTCCAAGATCTTTGTAACGAACGTCTTTTGAAATCAGACGATGCGTTCCGATGACCATATCAACGGTGCCATTGGCCAATCCTTCGACGGTTTTTCGTTGCTCACCAGGTGACCGATAACGGCTCAGCAATTCGATTTTCACCGGGAAATCCGACATCCGCTCCCGGAAATTGTGATAATGCTGATCGGCTAACACCGTTGTCGGAGCCAGCATCGCCACCTGCTTTCCAGACATCATCGCCTTGAATGCTGCCCGAATGGCGACTTCGGTTTTTCCAAATCCCACATCGCCACAGACCAGTCGGTCCATGCAACCCGGTTGCTCCATGTCCTCTTTGGTCGCCTCAATCGCTCGTAGTTGATCCGGCGTTTCTTTGTAAATGAACGCGTTCTCGAATTCCCACTGCCATTTGTTGTCAGGCGGATGAGCAAAGCCAGTCTGCGTTTCACGCTCAGCTTGGATTTGTAACAACCGCTCCGCGTATTCGAGAATCGACTTTTCGGTCTTCTCCCGCGTCTTTGCCCAACGTTGATCACCGAGACGACTTAATTTCGGAGCGTTTTTCCCTGAGCCCACGTAGCGGGAAACGAGATGAGCCTGATCGAGCGGAACATAGAGCCGCGCAAATTCGGCATACTCGATTTCCATGACCTCCTCGTTTTTGATCCCGTTCCGCGTGTCATTTTCGCGTTCTTTGATCCCCCGGAATTTTCCGATTCCGTAATCCGAATGCACCACGAGATCGCCGTAATTGAATTCCCGAAGGCTCGCCTGCTGCTGATTTGATACTCGCTTTTGAGCCAGTTTGTAACGCCGGCGCGATCGGTGATTCTGATACCGCCCAAAAATCTCCGCATCGCTCAGCACTGCAATTTTGGCTTCAGGAATGGTAAATCCCCGCGCCAATGAACCGAACATCGTTTTTAGAAATCCGTCTTCAAAAGCATCCGCGAAAACGAGTTCTGAAAACCGCTCTTTCTCACCGATTGAATTGAACGACATCGCCACGGTCCATTTGTCGCGTCGCCATTCGGCAAGCTGGCTGGCAAAATCGGCTCGTTTTTGCTCTTGCAGCACAAAATCGCCCGCCTCGAATGTCCCGACGGGGTTCGCATAACACGGCGTCGCATCCGTTTCATCATCCGCGAATTCCGCTGAGATGTGAACATGCGCATCATCAACTTCAGCGTCGATATTGATAATGAGATCGTTCTTGCCGACATAATCGGCCAGAGTCGCGGTTTGCTCCAAATTTGCTTCACTGAGCAGGACTTCCGTGGAATCGACTTTCTCAACCGACGTCTGCGAATCAACATCAAAAACCCGAATCGAATCGATTTCGTCACCAAACAATTCAATTCGAACCGGATCGCGACCCTGGTATGCAAAAACATCGATGATTCCTCCACGAACCGCATACTGGCCTCGGCGAAACACTTGAGCGGACGATTCATATCCAGCGCCCTCCAACTGCCCCACAAACCTCTCCGAATTCAGCTCTTCCCCTACCTTAAACAAAGCCGTGTGATCCGTCAGCGTATTCGGGGCTGGCGCATCTTCTTCAAAACTCGCCCCACAGATCACGATCACCAATGGCTGATCTAATTTCGTAGTTCGCCGCTCGTGAACTTCCTTCAATACCGCGAGTCGTTCCGCAGCAGACTCCGGGTCCGGCAGGGCTTCATCAAATCCCGCCCACTCGTATTCAGGCAGCATCATGGCGTTCTCCACACCCCACAACGGCAGCTCGTTGATAATATTTTCCTGAACCTTGATATGCGCGCAGGCTATCCAAATCGGATCCGGTTTCGTCCAGTTTCGCACCATCATCGCCGCGTAAAACGACTGCCCTGACTCCGCTACTTGATAGAATTCGGCCTTCTTTTTCTTAAACCGTGAACAAAACTTTACCGCCCGCTTTTCTAAAATCTCGAAGAGCGGTTCGGCCGTTTCGGGAACTTGCGAAGGAGGCATCGGGCGTAGATGCGAAGGTTCCTTCTACTTCGCTGGAAAATCAAACGGCGACTCTTCAGCGGAGAAACGGATTTGTGTCCCGCTCCACCGCAACCGTTGTCGCGGAACCGTGACCGGGGAAAACCATCGTCTCGTCGGGAAGGGTTAGGATTTTTTCACGAATTCCCCGCACCAACAAATCGCCATCTCCGTGCGGAAAATCAGACCGCCCCAGCCCACCTTCAAACAAGACATCACCTCCAAAAAGTACCGACGACCCCTTCGGCTGAAAACAAAGAGAATCCGGAGAATGCCCCGGAACGTGAAGGATAGTGAACTTCTGCCCTTTAATCGGCGTGACCGATGTTTCTCCTTCGAGGAAATGGTCGACCTGAAACTCTTTGATATCGAGAGCCATCCCATAGGCTGCTTCAACGACCGACTTCAGCGTCAAATCGTCATCCGGCTGAGAATGGCTGTATATCGGCATGTCAAAAGCCGCCTTCATCTCTGCTGCCCCCTGAATATGATCGTAATGCACGTGAGTCAGCAGCAGCGCGGCTACGTTCAGCGTCCGGTCCTGAAGCCACTTCGCGATGCCCTCCGGCGCATCAATCACGATTACCTGCCCGTTTTCCAAACGGAGCAGGTACCCGTTCGTGAAAACACTTCCACCTGTATATATATCGATTTCAAGATTCTGACTCATCACTGATTTGCTTTTGCGGCTTCTTTCGCGACACTTGTTCAAACTGTCCAATTTTTTATGAGCTTTAAATTCGCCTGTCCGAACTGCAACGAATCGATCCCGGCCGACCCGACCCTCGCCGGTGAATCGACAAACTGTCCCAAGTGCGACTGGATTATCCGGATCCCGAAAATGGATGTCCTGAATGAAAGTCGCGAGCAAATCAAGTTTCTTTGCCCGTCATGCGATCGCAAACTTTCAGCGACCGTAGAACAATTTGGGACAGAAATGCCCTGCCCCTACACCGATTGCAAAAATCCGATTCTCGTTCCCCGCCCCGAATGGAGCGCTGTTCCGACCAGCATCACCACGAAAGGCGAAGTCCGTCCGTCGTCGTTGATTTCTGCGGCAGAGGAATTGACCCGCAGATCCGCAGACACGAGAGCCATTCCCCCACGCTGATTTTTTTATGGCGGGTGATGTTTCAAATCAGGAGCCGGAGTTGCTTTCTCCAGCGAGTTTTACGGAACTATTCGTTGCGTGTTTGCGTCAGATCCGTCCCGAATTAAAAATCGAAGTCATCGAAGACCTCGAACTCAAATTTTCCAAACCGGGAGACGATCGAAAACCGCATCAGGCCTTCCTCGACAACGCCTTTACCGTTTATCAGAAAGATCCCGAAGCGCGCGATGAAATCATCGATCAATTCATTGCCGGACAGTTGGAGACGCTCGATAAAAGCGCCACGGACGATATCAATCCGAAGCGGATCATCCCCGTCATCAAAGACCGGCAGTGGCTTGAAGACATTTCGATTTCTCTAAAAACGAACGCCGAATTTCCGATCCCACTCCACGACGAATACAATTCGGAGCTGCAAGTGATCTATGCCGAGGACAGTGAGCACAACATCCGTTATTTGAACGGCGATAACCTCGATCAACTTCCCTGCGAGCGGAATGAATTGCTCGCGTATTCCACCGAAAACCTCAAAGATCTCCTCGGCAACGGCATCGAAGTCATGGGCGGAGACGGCATTTTCATGGTCACCGCCGGCGGAAATTACGAAACCAGCCTGTTGTTGATCTATGACTTATGGACTGCCAATGGCCCAATGGAAGTCAAAGGTCAGCACGTCGTTGCTATTCCAACCCGCGATCTGCTACTTGTCAGCGGCACTGACGATCTCGAAGGAATCGCCCGTATTCGTGAAATCGCCGGCGAAATGATTCAGGAAAACGCTTACACCCTCACGCCCGTTTTATTCGCATGGAACGACGGACGTTTCGAAGTATTCGAAGGCTGAAAATTTCACGATCGAATAGGGTCTGTTCAACGTACGCACCCTATTGGATCGTGAAAGTGGGAATCTCACTCAGCGGCAGCGACTTCCGCCGTAGCTTCGGGAATAACGAAGTGAAGGGGAACTGCGGAACGAAAGATAACGGGGCGATGACTGCGACGAATACAATCGAGGAGAATAGTACCGCGATGAAGAATAATAACTTGGTGAACTCTGGCGCAACGAGAAAGACGTCCGTGGGCTCACGGTGATGATTGTGCTGCGAGACGATTGCACGACTCGATTTGAACCGCAGTTGCTATGATAAACCGGAACCCAACCGTAAACCGCTGCGCGATTCACATAACGAACGGATCGGTAGGTAGCGCAAACGGGCTTACGGCAGTGCTGGCAAGAATGAAGCACGCGAGTCTGATAGAGCGGGCCGCCGGCTTTGGCGACGGAAGGAACCAGCGTCATGCCGAAAACGGCCATCAGCGTTGTCAGAGGAAAAAGGAGCAGTCGATTCATGTTTCGGAGGTGGGATTGGGGTTACAAAGAACGGTTCCACAGATAAAGACGCACGGTGATGCCGCTTTATTCACATTTATTTGGAGATTTTCCGTTATTTCGTACTTTTTTGAAAATTACGGATAACTGAACAGAATTCAGTTTCCGCCAGTGCTACCTGCTGCTACTATAGCCAGTATCAATTTCCCCATGCCATGAACAAAACCCAGGCGCTCATTTTCTTTGGAGTCATCATTGCCGGACTCGGCATTTCACTTTTCACGCTTAATCAGTGTGGAAAACAAGTCGAGGTGGTCGGGATTCCATCGGTAGATCCAGCGGTCAACCAAACCACACCGGAGACTCCCGGAACTGGGACCAAACCGATCACGCCTAGGGATCCAGCGGTGACTCCTGAAATTCCGGGCAACAAACCAGCAGTTACCCCAGTCAAAATTCCCGCCTCATTTGCTTCTGCCGATGCTTTGCTCTCGGCCATGTCAGAATCAGTGAAAAACCGCGATGCGGATACGTTTTTAAAAATCGCCGGCCCGGATGCAGCCACCCCACTGGTTCAGGCTCAAGTATCCAAGCTGATTAAGGACACCAATTTTGAAATCGATGACCAGCAGCCGAGTACTCAGATTGCAAAAGTGGCCGGTTCATTCTCACGATGGGCAATTCGCCTGAAACCGGTCAAAGGCGTGACACTTCCAGAAGGCGCTCCAAAAATCGCCGAAATTTACACGGACGTGATTGAGAAGAAGGGCGCGGGTTGGGATGTTTCTAAAATTGCACTTCCACTCGAAATCACTGCATTTTTGGGCACCACGCCGATTGCAAAAGTGAACATGCCAGCTGTAGACCCTGCTACGCCGACAACTCCAGGAACACCTGCAACTCCGGCCAATAAAGGAAACTCAGCCAAACCAAATCTCCCAGCCGCTGCGGGCATCGATGCACCGGATGCCCTGACCGTTGCGCACGCGTTTTCAAAAGCAGTGGTGGATAAGAATTTCAAACTCGCCCGTGACATGACGGACACGGAAACAATTTCCGACGAACGGGTTGCCGCGCTGATGATCGCGATCGAAGAAGGAAAATTCGGACTTCGCAAGCAAGAGCCTCTGGTTGTCACGTTAAACCGCGAAAGCATTGTTTGGGTGCTGACACGAATTGAAAGCGGCAGCGCTGATGGAAATTCTGAGTTTGCTCTCGAAATGGCAAAGACCGGCGACGATTGGAAAATCAACGGCCTCGCTTTTAACGCACTGCTCACGGCTTTGGCGGATCGCGCTGGCGCAGGCGGAACAGCTTACGCGCCAATGGTTAAAAATCCGCAAGGTGGTGAATCGCTTGTGGTTTATTTTGACTTTGACAAGGATGGCGTGACGTCGCGGGCGAACAAGCAGCTTGGGATTATCGCTTCGATTTTGAAATCTGATGCTTCTCGCAAAATTCGCATCAACGGCCATGCCGATGCGCTGGGAACGGACCAATACAACGAAACTCTAAGCGACGGTCGTTCAGCTGCGATTCGCAAGGCGCTGGTCGCAGCTGGCGTCAATAACAAGCAGATCATCACCGAAGCATTCGGAGAAACCCGACCGCAGCGGCCGAACTTCAAAAACGACGGAACGGATGACCCCAGTGGTCGTTCACAAAACCGTCGTGCTGAGGTCTACCTCGATTTCTGATTCCGCCGCAAGCGATTACAAAAAGTCGTTTCGGTTATAAAGGTCGGTCATCGAATACGCCTCGATGAAGGGAGTATGAAGAATTCGACAACGGATCTCCCCTTCCTGGTCGTCAACGACGATCCGACTATTCAGCGTTTGTTTCGCAAAAAGTTGGAGCGTTATGGCGCGGAATCGGTTCGGGCGTGGACCGGAGGCAAAGCGATTTACAAAGCTAAAAGCCACGACTTCTCGGCAACCTTTCTTGATCTCGTTTTGCCTGACATGGACGGGATAGAGCTCTACGAAAAATTGCTCGAAACAGAATCTCATTACAAGTTGCCCGTGGTTTTCATCGCCGATACCGGAAGCCGTGATGAATTGGCAGTGTTCAATCGGCTTGAGACTGAAAAAGCGGTTTCCGTGATTTCCCGATCGGCTCTAAGCAGCGGATCGGACCGGATCATTCCGGAGTTGATGCTGGCTTCAAAAAATTGAATCAACCTTCGACTCCAATCCATTTCATTCCCAGCGCAATGATGAGTGGCGCGGTTCCGATTGAAACGATAGAAGTCGCCAGCACGACCTGAATCGCCGTTGCCGGATGACCACCGTAGAGCCGCACCACAACAATCGGAAAAATCGCGGCCGGCATCGCTGCTTGAACGACCATCACTCGTTTCAATTCTTCCGGCATGGGCAGATAGATCGCAATCGCCATAATGATCGCGGCCATGATTCCAAGCCGCACAATGCAGCTGACGATGACTGTTTTGAACGTATCTGCCCGACGAAAAGCGGCTGCTTCAAAAAATCGGGACATCGTTGCGCCAATCATAAAAATCGCCATGGGGATGGCACACACGCCCATCATTCCAAAAAACGTCTGTGCAATTTTTGGGATGAATTCGTGAAGCCCCGTGAAATTCAAAATCAGCGCCACGACGGTTGCGATGAACGGGCCATTCAAAACGGCCTTGAGATTGGCTTTTCCAGCCAAAATCGAAACTCCGATCGTCCAAACCGCCAATTCGACACCGAGTCCGTGCACCAAAATGAGCCCCTGTGGCCCCGAGTCATTGGGGAACAGCTCGGCCATGATTGGCAGCGGAAGGTAACCATAATTCTGAATTCCCGTTGCCAAGGTAAACGTGCGCGCCCCTTCTCCTCGCTTCATTCGGGCCAATCGACCGATCAAAAATGCCATCGTAAAGCCGATCACAATGACAACAAATCCCGTTCCCATCGCCCAGCTCGCCGAAAGTGCCGTCGCCAGCGCAGGATTTCCCGGAACGACACTGAGGATGAAACAAGGAATCAGAACATTCAGCCCGAGTTTCATCACCCCGGTTTCAACCGCTTCGCCACCGATCCAATCGCGCCGCTGCATGAAAAATCCGGCCCCGACGACGAGAAACACCGGAATAATGGCGATGAGGATGGTGGAATAGGAAAGCATTGCGTTTCTTGGGTGTAAAACCAACACCATCATGCGTTTTCAATACACACCTACTTCCGGTTAAACCTCGCCATTTCGCGGTCAGCCTCACGGGATTGCACCCGTTTCTTGATGTCTTCACGCTGATCGACGTGAGACTTTCCTTTACCCACACCGAGCTCAACTTTGATGTAGCGGTCTTTCCAATAGAATCGTAACGCGACGATCGTGGCGCCTTTTTGATCGGTTAAAACAGCCAACTTTTCGATCTCACGCTTGTGGAGTAAAAGTCGCCGAATGCGGCGAGGAAGATGAATTTCATGACTCGCTGCTTCGTAAGGGCGGATGTCGCAATTGTGAAGCCAGGCTTGCCCTTTCTCGATCCGGCAGAAGGAATCGCCCAGATTGATATTGCCGCTCCGGATGGATTTCACCTCCGTGCCAACCAACGCAATGCCCGCTTCATACGTCTCCGTGATGTGGTAATCCCGTCGCGCTTTTTTGTTCGACGCGATGAGTTCTCCCAGATCCTTTTTGCCTTTTCCCTTTTTACTCATCGTTTTTCCAAATCTACTGCAACGCGGTCGCCATCAATTTCCAGCCAGAGCGGTTCTTTGATGCCGTTGCGAACCCAGTATTTCAAATCAGCAGTCGCCTCGTCTTCGCTCTCCAAAACCGGCGGTGGATCAAACGGCAGAAAAAACCGCTCAATCTCATCTCCGCTTTCCGTAACCAAACGCACATTCGGCGACGTCAATTCGAGAGGTTTCCCGATATTTCCCGAAATCGTAAATTCAAGAAGGCTGTCGATGCAATCAGGCACTGATTTCAGATTCACAATTTCAAATCGCGGCTCATTTTCTGCAACGGTGGGCGCTCTGGCTTCGGTTTTTGGGTCCTTAGAATTCGAAATTTTCGTCGACGATGAATCCGAATTCACCCCGGACGATTGTTTCCCATCAACTGCAACAACGGGCGAATCGAGCTCGATGTTCTCTCCCGGAGATTGGAACACAAACCAAACCGCACCGCCAATAATGAGGAAGAGTAGCCAAATTTCTATTCTCTTAAAAATCGCCATCGGAAACGTGAATCAATTGGCAAATCAACACGCTTTCGCCATTGTTGACAAGCTCCCGTCTCGTCGGACATTTGCCGCCCGCAAAAACCATCCGAAACGAACCAATAGGGTCTGTTCATCGAACCAATCCTGTTGCTTCGTGGGAACAATTTACGACACACTACCATGCGCATTCTTTCAGGCATTCAACCGAGCGGCCGCCCTCATATCGGAAATTATTTCGGAATGATGGAGCCTGCCATGCAGCTTCAAAACGAAGGCGACGCGTTCTTTTTTATCGCTGACTACCACTCGCTCACGTCCACCCATGATCCTGCCGTGCTGCGGCAAAATGTTCGTGATCTCGCGATCGACTTTCTTGCTTGCGGCTTGGATCCTGAAAAAGCGACGTTCTGGCGTCAGTCGGATGTGCCGGAAGTTACGGAACTCACATGGATTCTCAGCTGCGTGACGCCGATGGGATTGTTGGAGCGCTGCGTTTCCTATAAAGACAAAATCGAGCAGGGAATTAAGCCTTCTCACGGTTTGTTTGCCTATCCGGTTTTGCAGGCGGCGGATATCTTAATCTTTGACTCGAATGTCGTTCCGGTCGGGAAAGATCAGAAGCAGCACCTCGAAGTGAGCCGCGACATCGCGATGAAATTCAATGATCGCTACGGCGCAGATTTGTTGGTGGTTCCTGAGCCACGGATCCGCGAAACCACCGCAACGGTTCCGGGGCTTGATGGCCGTAAGATGAGCAAGAGCTACGACAACACGATCAATATTTTCGAAGAAACTAAAAAGAAGCTTCGCAAAAAAATCATGAAAGTGGTGACGGATTCCACGCCAGTCGAAGACCCAAAAAATCCCGACGACAGCTACATCTTACAGCTTTACCAACTGTTTGCCGACAAAGAAAAAGTCGCGGAAATGGAAGCCTCATTTCGGGCCGGCGGACAAGGCTACGGCTATTACAAACAGGAACTTTTTGAGACGATTTGGGAATTTTTCCTTCCGATGCGGGCTCGCCGCGAGAAACTGGAAAAGGACAGCGACTATGTTGATGGCGTTCTCGAAGAAGGTGCTAAAAAAGCCCGCGCAAAGGCACGCGAAGTGCTGGACCGAGTGCGCAACGCGGTCGGCATGTGATCCGATTCTCCCATAAAAACGATGAAATCGGACACCCAGATCACCACTTTCGATAACGGCGTGCAGCTCGCGACCACCTCCATGCCGCACATGGAGAGTGTCGCGATTGGTTTCTGGACTCGCGTCGGCAGTCGGCACGAATCCCTCGAAAATAGCGGAATCGCTCACTTCATCGAGCACCTCCTATTCAAAGGAACCCCGAGTCGCACGTCGGCAGAAATCTCACGCCAGATCGAAAGTCTCGGCGCGAGTCTCGATGGTTACACCGTCGAAGATCACACCTGCTATCACGTCAAAGGCCCCTGCGATCAGTTGGAACCCTTGGTTGATGTGCTCGCCGATTTTTACCGCTTCCCTGTCTTCGACACAAAAGATATCGAAGCCGAGCGAAATGTGATTTTTGAAGAAATCGCCATGGTGCGCGATCAGCCTTCGCAGATGCTGGAAGACCTTCTCAGCGAAGCCGCCTGGGGGTGCGATCATCCTCTTGGCCGCCCGATTACTGGAACAGAAATCAGCCTGACAGGAATGGGGCGAAACGAATTGCTGTCCTTTTACAATCGGGCCTATGCCTCGCAGGAAACTGTGATTTCCGTCGCAGGAAATATTGATCACAAACAAGCGGTCGACATCGTCTACGAACGAGTTCAGGACATGCAGCGGTCTCACCCGATGCAGTTCAAAGACGCGGATCGTCCGACACAAGGGTTTTCGTTTGAAGCCCGGGAAGATTTGGAACAGGCCCAAATCGCAATTGGATTTCGCGGAGTTTCCCGGAACGATCCCGATCGCTACGCCATGAAAATGCTGAACGTTCTGCTCGGCGAAAACATGAGCTCGCGGCTTTTCCAAGTGCTCCGCGAAGAGGCGGCGCTGTGCTACGAAATTCAGAGCGACATCATGAGTTTTGACGACGCCGGCTTGCTCCACATGTTCATCGCGTTGGATCCTGAGAACGTCACTGAAGCACTCGAAATAATCGCACAGGTCCTGAAATCGTTCCGCGACAAACCCGTTTCCGAGTCAGAGCTTGAAGAGGCAAAATCGTATTTGATCGGTCAAAGCCGCATCGCACTGGAAAACACCGCGTCCCAAATGATGTGGTCAGGCGAGTCCCTCCTTGCCTTCAACGGACTCGTCCAGCCATCCGAAGTGTTTGATCAAATCAAGCAAGTCACCGTCGAAGAAATTCAAAAGATGGCGCAACGAATGTTTCAGCCCAAAGGCATGGCGATCGCCGGGATCGGCCCTCATGGCGCTGGTTTGGAATTGAATCGGTGGGAATTAGTTTCTTAAATCTTACTAGGCTCAAAAAACACACAATTCGGGCATCGCATCACTAACGGATTCATGAGACGATTTCACGAATCAACCGTGTTGAATCGATGAACAAACCTTATTGGATCGTTGCAGCTCTATTCTGCGGATCGGCGGCATCCGCCGAAGCCGAGGACATTGATTTCAACCGCGATATCCGTCCGATTCTTTCGGAAAATTGTTCGCATTGTCACGGACCCGATTCCGAAGCGCGCAAAGCGGATTTGCGAATGGACACGCAACTTGGAACGCGTGCTGACCTTGGCGGAACAGTCGCAATCGTTCCCGGTGATTTGGACGCGAGCGAGGCCTGGCAACGAATCAATCACAACGATCCGGATGAAATGATGCCGCCACCGAATTCGAACCGGCACGTTTCAGCGAAAGAAAAAGACCTTCTAGAAAAGTGGATCCTCGCTGGTGGAAATTTCGAAGAGCACTGGGCGTATCTGAAACCGGTCAAAGCAACGGTCCCGGACGGCACGAATCCGGTTGATCATTTTGTGCGGGAAAAACTGGCGCAACTTGGAATGAAACCGTCGCTCCCGGCAAACAAACGGGCGCTGATTCGACGGGCGAGTTTGGATATCACAGGACTACCGCCGACTCCTGATGAAGTGGCTGCGTTTATCGCAGACGAATCAAATAAAGCTTTCGAACTCGTCGTTGAGCGTCTTCTAAAATCCCCGCGATTTGGAGAACGCTGGGCGAGACCATGGCTGGACCTAGCACGCTACGCCGATTCGAATGGTTATCAGGCCGATCAAATTCGTGATAGCTGGGCCTACCGAGACTGGGTGATTGATGCCCTGAATTCCAACATGCCGTTTGATCAATTTACGATCGAACAGCTCGCTGGTGATCTATTGCCCAATGCGACTCTGAGCCAAAAAATCGCCACGGGATTTCACCGGACGGTTCCATGCAACGTCGAAGCAGGAGTTCATCCGGAAGAAAATCGAACCAATCAAGTCATCGACCGTGTGAACACGACGGCAACGGTATGGCTTGGGTCAACGCTGGAATGCTCCCAGTGCCATGATCATAAATTCGACCCGTTTTCGATGAAGGATTACTACGGAATTTTTGCTTACTTCAATCAAACCCCGTTGGAAGTTCAGAATCGCAGCGGCAAAGGCGTGAGCTTCGATTTTTACGGTCCCAAAATGGAGCTGCCGATGAGCGCGGACAAAGAGGCCACTCGAAAAAACCTCGAAACTGAAGTCGCAGCTCTAAAAACGAAGCGGTCAACACTGACGGGTGGCTCGAAAAAGGATCGATCAGATTGGGAAAAAAGGATGTTCGCCGCCTCGAAACAGGCAGGGAAATGGGAGGTTCTTAAAATCGATTCCTTTTCCGGAACGGGGAACGAGACCTTCAAAGATCTCGGCGATGGCTCGATTTTAGTGACGGGTCCGAATCCGGATAAATCGACCTATACAATTTCTGTATCGACAAAACAGGGCGGAATTCGAGCGGTCAAGATCGAGGCGTTGACTCACGATTCGCTTCCCGCAAACGGCCCGGCGAGGGGAAATGGAAATCGTCCCAACGTCATCCTCAGCGAAGCAAGACTTGAAATCGCGGAAGCAGGTGGAAAAGCCGAGGTCGTTCAACTTTCCAGAGCGACCGCAGATTTTTCTCAAAAAGGCTGGGATGCAGCCGCTTTGATCGACAACGATTTGAAAACCGGCTGGGCAATCAGTCCCCAGTTTGGAAAAGATCACTGGATTCAGTTTCGAACCGGTAACGGCACGAAAGGAATTGGGAAATCGGATTCCGAAAATGAACTCAAGCTCACTCTGATCCAAAACTACGGTAGTCAGCGCGTGATTGGTCGGCTGCGAATTTTGGTGACGCGAGATGACCCGTCCGCTTCAGAGTTGAAGCCCGAATTGATCACATTGTTTCAAAAACCGGCGAAAAATCGGACCGCACCCGAAAAGAAGAAACTCGATGCGCTGTTCGCAGATACGAATCCCCAGCTCAAAGCCGTTGATCAAAAAATCAAACAAGCAGAAATCCGCTTGAAATCCGTTGAGCCGGATTCAACCCTGGTGATGGTCGAGTTGGAGGAAGCTCGTGAAACTCATGTGATGAAACGCGGGAACTATCTGGATAAAGGCGATCAGGTTGGCGCGGGAACGCCTGGACTCTTGCACCCAATCAATGAGTCACTTCCCGAAAACCGTTTGGGATTTGCGCAATGGCTGATGAATTCAGACAATCCGCTCGTCGCGCGCGTGACGGTAAACCGGTGGTGGGCCGAAATTTTTGGGCGGGGGATTGTCCGCACGGTTGAGGATTTTGGGACGCAATCGGAACCACCGACTCACCCTGAACTTCTTGATTGGCTGGCGGTAGAATTCGCCGAAAGCGGATGGGACATGAAAAATATCATCAAAACAATCGTGATGTCGGAGACGTATCAGCAGTCATCAGACATTTCCGAAGACGCTCTCGAAATCGATCCCGAAAATCGTCTGCTTGGGCGTGGCCCGCGATTTCGAATGAGTGCTGAAATGATTCGTGACACTGCGCTCACGGTGAGTGGATTGCTTTCTACAAAAATGCATGGACCTCCGATTATGCCGTATCAGCCCGCCGGAATGTGGCGACAAGTCGGACGAAATGAGCCGACTTGGATTGAAGCAAAGGATGAAAATCGCTGGCGACGCGGGGTGTATGTCATTTGGCGACGAGCAGCTCCTTATCCGAGTTTTGTAAATTTCGACGGCCCTGACCGAAGCGCCTGCGTTGTTCAGCGCCCGAGAACTAATACTCCGCTCCAAGCGCTAACCTTACTCAACGATCCGGTTTATACCGAAGCCGCGCTGGCTTTGGCCGATCGGATATTGCACGAACTCCCCGATGCAGAGCCTGAACAGCAGATCGAACGGGCTTTTAAAATTGTGCTCAATCGCAAACCGACGAGCGAGGAACGGGAACACGTCAAAACAATGTTAGAAGATCGCCTTGCAAAACTTCGGGCCGAGTCTGATCTCGCTGAAGATGCGATCACCGGTGCCAGCGCCGTTTACAAACCGAAGTCAGACAAATCCAAACGAGCCGATTTGGCCGCGTGGTATTTTATCGGAAACGTCCTTCTCAATCTCGACGAAGTCGTGACGAAAGGATGATTTAGTTTAGGCAGGAATGCTCAACCAAACCGTGGTGGTTCCGTCGGCGTTGCGCAGCCCGAGCCGAATTCCCATTTGCCCTGCGAGAATCGCCGCCGTAGTAAGGCCGTTGCCTTCGTGGTCATTTCCTTTCGTGCCTTCGAATGGAGTAAACATCTTCATGATGTTTTCCGCCGGAATTGATTCACTCGAATTACGGATGAAAATGTTCACGTTGTTTCCTTCGACAGCTTCGCCCGGAGGAAATACATCGATAGCAACTTCGCCTTTGGGAGTCATTGCTCCGGCCGCCTCAGCTGCGTTCTGGGTCAATTCACGGAGAATTTCGTTGAGTCGATTTCCGTCGGCTTGAATGATCGGCAACCCTTCGGGTCGGTTGAACTGCAACCCAACGCCATGTTCGTCGCACAGTGATTTTGTAACCTGCTCAAAATACGGGAATAACGCATTCAGGTCGGTGTCTTCAATCTGAACGCGCGCACAGCCTGCCGTTGTTAAGATTCCCCTCGCCAACTCAGTCGATTGATGAGCAGACTCTTTCATCTGCTGAACATTATCGCAAACCGATTGTGAGACGTCATCGTCCATCAGAATCAAGCTCGAGAACCCTTGGACCACTCCAAGCATGTTGTTATTTTTGTGAATCAAACCCTGAAGCAATTCCTTGTAGAAATTGCGGGTCGGAGATTCATCAAGGACCAAATGGTCTGCGAAAACGAAACTTTGAGACGGGTCAATATCGGCCATGTCAGCAGCGGCTTGTAAGAGATTAATTGAGAGAAAATTGGCAATTAATTAGCATAATTAAAATACTTAGATAACCAATGCTTTAACGGCAACTGGCCTCTGAGTCAACCCGCCGAACCCGTTCAGCAGAACGAATTTCGACGGTTTTTTCACTCGTTTGGACCAAAAGTTCGCCATCCGGCCCAATTGACTTCGCCAAACCGGTAACAATCTCGCTTCCCGTATGAACCTCAACGGCCCGTCCGTTTAAAAAACTCCGTGATTCGATCGCCTGTTTTGCCGACTCAAAATTTGAAATAGAAGCCGGATAAATCGCGATCCACTCCGCCAAAATATGAGCCAGAAGGATGGAACGCGACAAAACCCGGTCCGTTTTTTCGAATAGCGAAGCGGCGATTTCACGGACATCGTCCGGAAATTCAGCGGGTCGAATATTCACGTTTAAACCCACACCCACCGCGCAAAACGATCCGGACGAATCTTGAGAGATCCGCGACTCGACCAAAATTCCGCCTAACTTACGATCCAAAAACATGAGGTCGTTGGGCCATTTCAATTCGATTTCCTGAATGCCCGGAATCGCCGATTCGATCCCGCGCGCTACCGCCAAGCCAATCAAATGAGGAATGCGCGTCCACTGATCAATCGGCTCGGTAGGACGTAGGACGATCGAAAACATCAGGTTTTTCCCCGGAGGAGATTCCCATCGATTCTCTCGGCGCCCCCGACCATTGGTCTGATGATCGGCCACAATGACGAGGCCATCCAGCTCTCCGCGACTTCCAGCCTTGGTAGCGTCGTCGTTCGTCGAAACCGTTTCTTCGCGAATTTCGAATCGGAGCCCCAGACTCGCGCTATTGCCGGCCAGTTTACGAAGCTCTGCCTGAATCACCGTTTCTGAAATGGGATCGATCATTTTGCGTGAGCTCCACTTTTTCGAATCAACAGGGTCTATTCATCGAACATACCCTATTAGTTCATAGGGCTATCTTCCGGTTCCGCTGTCGCGGTATCCTCAGACCGCTGGCAAGCCAGTTTGTCACCCTGTTGGTTCGTAGAAATTCATTTTACAGTTCAGGCACTCTTTAGATCAAGCCCCAAGTCCACGGCTGTCGCGGAATGCGTCAGCGCACCAATCGAAATGTAATCGACTCCGGTTTCAGAGATTGATTCTGCAGTTGTTAAATTTACGCCCCCGCTGGCTTCAAGCAGAACGGTTGGGGCCGATTCATCGCGCATCGTGACGGCAGAACGCAATTGCTCCAGCGTCATATTATCTAACAAAATCACATCGACCGCTTCAAGCGCGAGGAAGGTTTTCACTTGTTCGAGCGTGTCCGCTTCGAGTTCGATTTTTATTTCTGGATGAATTTCGCGCACTCCACGAATCCCTTTTTCCAGAGCACTCGCTTTGTTTTCGGCGACCAAATGATTATCTTTCACCATCACGGCATCGAACAAGCCCATTCGGTGATTGGTTCCGCCACCAGCGGCAACGGCTGCTTTCTCAAGCAATCGCCAGCCCGGAGTGGTCTTCCGCGTGTCGAGAATTTTCGCTTTGGTGTGGGAGACGAGTTCGACGAAACTACGGGTCAACGTCGAGATTCCGGAGAGCCACTGAAGAAAGTTCAGGGCGGTTCGCTCTGCTGTCAGAATCGATTGCGTCGGCCCTGAAATTTTCATGGCGCAGTCGCCGAGATCGAGGGCGGTCCCTTCACTCACGACAAAATCAATTTCGATGTTGGAATCGATTTTTTTGAAAACGCGCGTGGCAATTTCAAGTCCAGAGACAACGCAGGATTCACGGGCGTTGATCGAACCGGTTGAACGGTGATCCGCCGGAACAAAGTTCAACGACGTGACATCGCCGGCCTGATCGAGATCTTCTTCCAGCGCAAGCCCGATGAGGGTTTCGATTCGTTGATCCAATTTTGAGTCCATAAATTTTTAGTCTGTCACGGGCAACGTGACGTTTTGCTTTTTGTCAGCGGCCTTCAATCCGGCTTCCAGGATCTCCTGCGCATCCCGGCAAATTTTCATTTCGCACAACGGGAAAACCGATGCATCGAGATTCTCAATCAAATGAATAAAGTGGCTGCTGGCCGATTCCAAATCTGCCGACTGCTCAGGGACGGGAACTTCGCTTCCCTCGGGATCCTCAAGAGTTGCCTTGATCAATTTTCCGTCATGGTTTGGCTCAACCAAAAACGTTCCTTCGCTCCCGTAAATCGCAGTCGTATAGGAGGTAATTTTTCCAATCTGAGTCCAACTCGCTTCCGTCGTTGCGATCGCATTGTTGTAGTTCATCACGAGAATTGCATTGTCCTCGAGGGTTAAATCGGGTTTCAAACCGGTATTCAATTTGATCCCGGTAACGCTGTTGGGCGAACCGAGCAGCACCTGCGAAAGGGCGGCTCCGTAGCAACAATAATCCATCAGAGCACCCGCTCCATTGAGTTCAGCATCGTAGAGCCAATCGCAAAAATGCGAGCTGCAACCCAACTCGACCGGCCCTTGATGAGCAGCACGGTATTTCACCTGCCAGAGTTGACCAATGTCACCGTTCGACGCGAGTTCAATGGCATGACGAAGCTGCGACCACCACGTGAACGGCCAATTGATAACCAACCTGACATTGTTGGCTTCAGCTGCCGCCAACATTTTGTCGGCCCCCGCCAGCGTTGCTGCCATGGGTTTTTCGACCAAACAATGAAGTCCACGCTCGCAGGCAGCGATAGTGAGGTCCTCGCTCAGTTTGTTGCTTCCAAAAACATAGACGGCTGTCAGCTCTTCATTTTCGAGCAATGCTTCATGCGAATCATAGGTTTTTGCATCGGGATATTTTTCGCTGAACTGATCGAGCAACGGCTGATTGGTATCCGCTGCTGCGACGATTTTCGCATTCCTGATGCGGGACAACTCATCGACATTTCCCCACACATGATCGTGATGCAGGCCGAGAATTCCTATTCGATGAGTCATATTTTTTAGACAGAGGTTGATGCTTCAGGCTGACAACCCGCTCCGCTTAAGAAGCGCATTTAGGTCTGGATCACGCCCCATAAAATCGCGGAACAAATCGGCAGCCGCTTGAGAATTTCCGCGGCTGAGAATTTTCTCACGAAACTCACGGCCGACCTCGGGCGAAATCACTCCAGCGTCCGCAAATTTTGTGAACGCATCCGCATCAAGCACTTCGGCCCATTTGTAGGAATAATAGCCAGCGGCGTATCCGGTTGGGCTGGAAAACAGGTGACCGAATCGGCGCGCCATCGAAGGCGGACGAATTTCGAGATCCATCATATACCCTTCGAGAAGCCCCTGAACCAACGAATCCAATTCAGAACCTTCCGGCTCCGAGTGATGATTCACGTGCAATTCCAAATCCATCTTTCCAAGCGAAAGCTGACGCATCTGGGCCATGCCGGACTGGTAGTTGCGGGCGGCAATCATTTTGTCGAACAGCTCATCCGGAATTTTTTCACCGGTTTCGAAATGCTTCGCAAAGAAATCCAAACCAACTCGCGACCAACAAAAATTCTCCATGATCTGGGAAGGAAGCTCTACAAAATCCCACACTACGTTCACTCCGTTGAGCGATTTGATTTCGACCTCGCCCAGCAAATGATGAAGGAGATGACCGAATTCGTGGAAAACGGTTTCAACTTCGCTATGCGTCAGCAAAGCCGGCTTGTCTTTCGACGAAGGTGTCATGTTTCCGCAAATTAATCCGAGATGAGGCTTACGATCTCCGCCTTTGACGGGTGGTTTTCCAGTCCGTAAATAATTCATCCATGCGCCGGGCCGCTTCGAATCTCGCGGATGCCAATCGGCATAAAACGAACCGAGATGGTCGCCTGATTTTTCGTCATGGAGCGTGTAATATTTCACCTCAGGATGCCAGACTTCGAAGCCAGCGTCGTCGCTTGCAGGACCTTTTCCAGGCTCAACAAAAACCGATTTTTTCTCTTCCACTTTGAAGCCAAAAACCTGTTCGGTTAAACGGAACATGCCCTCAAGAACGCCATCGATCGGGAAGTAGGGACGGGTCTCTTCTTCATCAAAATCGTATTTTGCTTTACGCTGTTTTTCAGACCAGTAAGCGACGTCCCAGGGATTGAGACGCTTGTCTTTATTTCCCGTTTGCTCAGCAACAAACGCTTCGAGTTCTTCAATGTCTTTTCGGAAAAACGGTTTCGTTTTTTCGTGCAGGTCTTCAACAAAATCCAAGGCCGCGGCACCGTTTTTCGCCATACGCCGATTCAGCACCTGATCCGCGAAATCTTTCTTCCCGAGAATTCCGGCCATATCCTGGCGAAGCGATAGAATTTTCCAAATCAAGTCGGTGTTATCAAAATCCCCGCCCTTGCCGACGGTGCAGGACCCTTCCCAGACTTCTTTGCGAAGCGTTTCGTCATCCGCGTGTTCTAAAACAGGAAAATACACAGGCTGTTTCAAGGTGACACGCCAGACCGGTTTTTCGGTCCCGAGATCTTTTTCTCGGGCTTCGCTGAGCAACACCGCTTTTGATGTTGGCGGAAGCCCCGCGAGACGCGATTCATCTTCGATGATCAGTTCCCATGCGTTCATGGAATCCAACACGTTTTCGGAAAACTTCTGTGTCAGCGTCGCCAACACCGCCTGAACTTCTTCGAGGCGGGATTTTTCTTCCGGCGGGAGATCCGCTCCGTTTTCAGTGAAATCGAGAATTGTTTCTTCGAGAAGCCGCTTTTTAGCTCCGGTTAATGACTTGGCTTCATCCGTTTGAGAATACGCTTTCACTCGACTCCACAATCCGTCGTTGAGGGTGACCCGTGATGAAAACTCCGTAACCGCCGGCAACATTTTGTTGTAGGCCTCCCGCTGTGCTTCCGAATTTCGAACGGAGTCGAGATGGGAAAGCGCGCCCCATCCACGATCCAAAGACTCGGACGCTTTCTCAAGCGCCATCAGCGTGTTTTCAAAAGTCAGTTCCGACTCACCGTCCCAGTTTGCGAGGTCATCGATATTTTTCTGGGAAATCTCTAACGCTTTGGAAATATTCGATTCAATTTCTTCAGGAACAAGAAGTGACCAACGAATGTGAAATGACTCGTCGAGAAAGGGTTCGGCAGGGGTGGCAACAGCTGACATGGCGGCCAATTTACCCCATCGTTTTTAGGTCGCTACGGATTCTTTGTCTCGAAAATGTCATTCGCCCAGATTCGCAGGGTTTCTGAGGTCTGTTTGCGATGGGTTAGAAGGAAAAAGTGATCCGCTCCGGAGATCGTCTCGATTTCAAAATCGGAGCCTCGAAGATGATTCGTCGTTCGGTGCAGGGTTCCATTTTTCACAAACGGCTCGGCTAAACCGCACAGAATCCGAATGGGTCCGTTGGATTTTAGTGTCTTCGATTGTGGATAAGCTGCGAGACAGATGAACCCCGAATAGTTTGATTCGGTTTCCGAATAGATCCGAAAACTAGAAAAACCCCCGGCCGACAACCCGATCAGCAACGGAGGCTTCTCGAATTGAATCGAAGCCAGCTCGGTTATTTCAGCAGCGCTTTGAATCGATTCGTCGACATAATCGGAAGAAATTCCGCCACCGGAGATTCCGAACGCCGGAGCAATGACAACGGATTCAGGGAATGTCTGAATAATTGGTGACAGCAGCGGAAGAATACTCCCGCCATACCCATGAATAAAAACGATCCGTCGAGTTTCAGGCTCTATGTTTTCGGGAAGGTAAATCGTTGCCAAGCCATGGTCAGGTTTTGCAACCGAATAGCAATAACTGAGCACTGACGGTGCTTTTGCAAAGACTGGATTGTCGTTCAAAGACTTTGAATATTCAGAAAGCTCGTTGGCGAGGGATTCCGCTTTTTCCGGAGAAAGCCCTAACGCCATTGCCGCCATTCCGCCTCCCGCTTCGAACAATTCGAGCTCTGCAGGCCCGGATTTTAGCGCGAATTGGACCATCGGGAGCAACTTTCGCTTACTTTGAGGCAAGTCTTCCGGATCTGCTGCCAGCTTCGACTTCCACGAAATTTGCTGAATCCTGCCGGTTACCGATGGAATTTCGCCTTTTCCGCAGCTGCAAACCGCGAAGCTCAATGATATTACCCAGACTACAAAAACCGATTTCACCCAGTGGTTATATCAAAACCTAGGCTTTTCGTCTCCACAAACTTGTCTGCGCCGTGCTCAGTTGCAGCTTACGAACATGCTCGCGAATCAAAAACGGCAGCTCCCGAACTTCGATCAATTCAAACTCATTACCAATGTGTTCGATGATGAAATCGATCGTTTTACCGCCCGGTTGGTTCTCCCGAGGTGTGAATTCCTCCAACCAGGTGCATGGAGTCGCCATGATTAGTTGGCCTCCTGGTTTTACCAGATCCGGCAATCGATTAAGAAAATCCGCGGGTCGTGGAAGGCGACACAACAGGTTCGCGGCATGAACGATATCGAAACTTCCAAGATCAGGACGCAGATTCATCGCATCCCCTTGCTCAAACGAAACCCGTTCTGGATTAGAATTCTCGGGAAGCGCAACCTCAAGAAAATCGCCAAGGTGCGCTTCAGAGAAACGTGAATAGGAAACGGACTCCTCCTTTCGGATTGCTTCAGCGACATCGATAAAGCTCTGCGAAAAATCGATTCCGATGACCGATTCTGCAGACTTTGAGAATTCGAAACTGGATCGTCCTACGGCACAGCCGATGTCTAAAACGCGGGCATCATTTCCTACCGACTTCGACATTTCAGTCGTTGCGCAGGGAAAGTGGAAGGCACCTTCTGGAATTCCACCTGGATCAAATCCAAGACCATCAAGGATCTCAGGCTTTGAACCGTAATGGAACAGCAGATAAATACTCCGAAGTGAATCGCTTTCGTAGCTCATAGAATGAGGAACGAATCAAGCCTATTGCTTCGCCGAAGCAACAGAGTTCGATCATCAATCCCCCATTTTCTTCCGGCGCTTTTTGGCGAGCGCCAACGCTTCTTTATCTCCATATCTGGAAATAGAAAACTTCGCGGTCCGGCGCTTATCGTCATCGTCAAGCCAGGCAGCTTGCCAATACTCGTAAGACTTGCCTTTTTGCGATTGTGAAACCACGTGGGTTACACCGACAACACCACTTTTTTTGATGCGCCGTTTCTTTCGAGAAGCCGCTTCTTGTTTATATTTAGGTAATTTGGAAACCAAATCATCTCGATGTAATTTTGCACCTTTCAGCGCTTTCGCTTTTCCGCCCGAGGATTTATCCGGGAAGTATTTTTGCTTCGTTTTTCCTTTGTGGGTGATCCGAACATAAAAACCGTGATTTTTTTTCTCAGGTTGGTCAATGCGCGTGATCCCATAAGTTGGTCGTGAGGCCATATTTTAATTAGGAGTCTTGGTTTCGAAAGAGAGGGGTGAGTGGACGGAGGCGATCTTAAAGAAATGTCGCACTTCGAACAAGGTCAAAAAACACGAATACGTTCCCTAAAAACCCGCAATCGCGTAACCCTTAATCAAAAAAAAACCAAAACGAGAAGCTTTTCTAACTTCCAGACTGCGATTGCCTAACCCCCTCGTATAAAACGATTCCTACAGAAGTCGCCAAATTCAAACTGCGACCGGCAGTTTGAGGAATAGTCAGGCGCTGGCTCTTATTTTTCTGCAATAATGACTCCGGCAAACCTCTTGTCTCGGAACCAAAAACTAAACAGTCTCCCTCAGCGAATTCTGCCAGCCAGTACGCCCGCTCGGTTTTCGTGGTGAGGAAATAGAAGGATGCCGCAGGAGTTTTCTCCTCAAAATCAACTCGGAGACTTTCAAAGTCATCCCATCTCTGAACATTGAGTTCCGGCCAATAATCCAGGCCAGCCCTACGAAGCGATTTGTCATCCAACGAAAACCCCAGGGGCCCCACAAGATGAAGGGTGGAGCCGGTTGCGAGACACAATCTACCAATATTTCCCGTGTTCGGGGGAATCTCCGGCTCGATTAGGACAATGTTGAACATGTCGTCAACCTGCCATCAAATGGATACAAAAAACCGACAATCTGCCGAAAAAAGCAGAATTGCCGGACAGTTGATGGAATCGGGTAATCGCGAATTGAATCAGGCTTCAGCCAGATCAACATTAACGCGACGTCCATCACGGTCGAAGCGCACATTGCCTTCGACGAGTGAGAAAATCGTGTAATCGCGGCCAAGACCGACATTTACGCCGGGCTGCCACTTAGTGCCGCACTGACGAATGATGATGTTTCCTGCGATAACGCTTTCGCCACCGAACTTTTTAACTCCGCGACGCTTGCTGTTACTATCGCGGCCGTTCTTAACGCTACCTTGTCCCTTTTTGTGAGCCATGACGGGTGTTGAGTAAAAACTTAAAAATTGAATTAAACGGACTGAATCTCGAGGCGCGTAAGATGGCGACGATGTCCTTTGGTTTTGTGAAAGCCTTTGCGACGCTTAAATTTGAAAGCGATCACCTTTTTGGCGCGGAACTGGTCCACAACCTTAGCCGTGACAGATGCGCCATCGATCAGCGGAGTTCCAACGTTGACGCTGTCACCCTCACCGGACATCAGCACCTCGTCCAAAGTCACCGTATCACCGACTTCCGCGTTGAGTTTCTCAACGTTGATTTTGTCGCCTTTTTCAACACGGTATTGTTTCCCGCCTGTTTTAATTACTGCGTAAGCCATCTTATTAAAGTGGTTCAAATCCCTCCAATCTGGAGGGCGGGGAAAATGCCATCACTCCCCCCTTCCATCAAGCTGTATTTTAAAAATATTCGCCTTCACGAACAGACCCTATTGATTCATCGATTCAATAGGGTCTGTTCGTAAAAACTATGGAAAATACCGGGAACAGGACTCGAACCTGCACGCATCTCTGCACTTGAACCTAAATCAAGCGTGTCTACCAATTTCACCATCCCGGCTTCTTCGTTCCGTCGAAAAGATGGACTCAGTTTTAAATTTCGCAATCGTCGGCCTAAAAGAATCAAATTTTGACCCAGCCGTTCACGCTGCCTTGTCTGCTTTTTTCCCAGAATCAGGATTTTCTGAATCTGGCTTCGTCGGCGGATCGACGGCTTTCTTGGCCGGTTTCTCTTCAGCAGGTCGTTCCACTGGCGGTTCGCCCTCTTGATATTCTTTGAGCCGCTTTACGAATTCCTCTTTACGGTCTTTTTCCAGAACGACGGCTTTCTCCATGAACTCGACGGCTTCTTTTTTGTAGCCAGCCATCCAGTGAGCCTGAGCGATGTGATCAAAAATCACTCCATCTGGATCCGAAACTTGCCCGCCCTCTGCAATGACCTGCTCGCGCTCCAATTCCATCATTTCCTGAGCTTTTAAAAGCGTTTTACGGGCTTCCTCAAATTTTTCTTTTTTGAAGTAATACCACCCCAGTGAATCAGTGATCGCTCCGGACGTGGGGTCCAACTCCAGTGCGGTTTTAATCAACTCGCCACCCTCATCAATGTTCATGTCATTTTCTACCCAGGTGTACCCGAGGTAATTGTAGACGAGTGCAACAAAGCCATCCGACGGAGGATCGTTCGGATCACGCTTGCCGATGAGTTCGATGGCTTTCCGAAACTGAACGGCACATTTTTCGATATCGCCGACACGCTCATAAACCACTCCGAATCGATAATAAAAAATTTCGCTGAGCAGCTCCGGCTGTGACTGTGTCGCCAACTTGATGGTCCGATTCATCGGTGCGACCGCATCTTTCCACCTTTCTGCATCCATGTAGGTTTCAGCGATTTCCAAGGGAAACTGAGGGGACTCCGGAAACAAATACGCCCCTTCTTCCAGGACATCGATTGCCTGATCAATCTTTTCTGCCCAGGCATAGAGTTTTCCCGTCTGGATGTATTCGCCTGCAGTTCCCTTGCCTGCCAGCAGCGCGCGTCTGAAATATTGAGCCGACTCAAGTAAATCCGAGTCTTCAGGATCCGGCTCTCTCAGCCCGGCGGCCTGAGCCGTTTTGCTCATTCGCGCAAAATAGATGCGACCGAGTTCTCGATTGGTATCAGCATCCTGTGGATCAATCTCAACAATCCCCTTCAGGGCATCGATCGCTTTTTCTTCATTTCCCTGAGCCACAAAGACCGCAACGAGCTTTCTTCGAACATCCAGCCGATCTGGATTTTTCTCGATGATGTCCTCGAAAATTTCCTGAGCCCGCTTTTGCTGATTCGATTTCCGGTAATAATCACCCACCGCCTCAGCAACGCGGACATCCTTCCCTGCTCGCTTAAGTGCCTTTTCGTAAATATCGTTTACCAACACAGGCACCTTCGTTCCTGAACTCCGAGTTGGCCAAGTGCGTTTCGCCAACTCCCCAAGTCTCAACCAAAATCGAGGATCCGAATTCTCCCGTGCAGTTGCGCGGTCCATCACCTTTCGCGCTTCAGTCGGCTGCCCTTCGATCAAATGCCGACGAACCAGGTTTTCATAAACCTCCGGTTCGTCAGGAAATTTTTCGACTGCTTCATTCGCCAACTTCAGGGATCGCTCTCGATCGTCTTCGTTATCGGAGAAGTAGGTGTAGAGAAATTCCGAAAGCACGATGTAAGCCCGCGCCTTGTTGGGATTCAGTTTTAAAGCACGCTCAAGAAGTTCGAGCGAGGTATCCGTCCTGCCAGTGCGCGCAAGGAGGTTTGCAGTCTTCCGTGCGAGCATGATCTCATTGGGCTGCAATTCGAGAACTTTCTCGTAGGATTTAATCGCAGCGCCTTGGTCACCATTTTTTTCGAGCATCCGCCCGATCGAATAGTGTGCCAACGCCTCAGCTTTGTGACGACTGTCGTCAGTCAGCTTTAAATCATCAGTTGGCTCGAAATAGCGGTCGACATAGATTTCAGCGAAATCGTCGAGACCGAGTGCTTCGAGCTTCGGCTCCTTGCTTTGTCCCATCGAAAATGTCGACAGGGAAAAAGAAAACAGGAGGCCGAATTGAACTGCAAATTTTGGAGAGAAGCCGCCAAGAGAAAAAAGAAGGCCTTTGAGAAGGTAAGCTCTTTGTTTCAACGCGATCATTCCATGAAAATAGTCAATTAGCTCTTGTAACGCAAACGCTTCTTGTGGCGGTTAGCCTTCATGCGCTTGCGTCGCTTGTGCTGATTGATCTTAGTTTTCCGCCGTTTTTTTAGGGAACCCATAGAAGAATAAGTGTTGCGTCGTTTTTAGTTAAGTAAGTTTTGTGAACAGGGGTCACGAAGCCTGAGATTTGATCAATCGACCAATTTATTGAGTGGATACTCAATAATTCCCTCGGCTCCGAGAGCTTTCAGACTAGGGATCAACTCCCGCGCCTGCCGTTCGTCCGTCACGGTTTCCACCGCCACCCAGCCATCTTGAGTCAATTTAGACACAGTCGGCTGACGTAACGAGGGTAAGCAATCGAGCACAGATTGCAACTGGTTTTCAGGGAGGTTCATTTTCAAACCCACCATGTCGCGGGCTTTCAAAGCCCCCTGCAGCAATACTGCTAAACGCTCAATTTTTTCACGCTTCCAATCATCCGCCCACGATTCGTGTTTTACGATCAGTTGTGGATAACTTTCCATCAGCTCATCGACGATCCGAAGATTATTGGCACGCAAAGAAGAACCGGTTTCGGTGATGTCGACAATCGCATCGACCAACTCCGGAACTTTCACCTCTGTGGCGCCCCAGCTGAATTCGACTTCAGCTTTCACTCCGTGTTTTTCGAGGTATTTTTCGACAACTCCCGTCGCTTCAGCTGCAATTCGTTTACCTTCAAGGTCTTTAACCGATTGAATAGGCGAATCATTTGGCACGACTAATACCCATCGCGTCGGCTTCGAGGTCGCTTTACTGTATTTTAGATCGCAAACAGCATGAACATCGGCGCCGTTTTCGACAACCCAATCCAATCCGGTGATTCCACAATCGAGGAATCCGTGATCGACATAACGGGCGATTTCTTGAGCGCGCAGTAACCGAATCTCGATCTCCGGGTCATCAATCGTCGGACGATATGAGCGCGATGCACCATGAATGTTGTAGCCGGCCTTTTCAAAAAGATCGAAGGTCGGTTCTGAAAGGCTTCCTTTGGGCAAGCCAATTCGAATCACTTTTTTGTCTGTCTGGTCTGACATTGTAAAATTTTGCGTTTCTGAGGGCGGGTAAAATGCGTCCAATTTTAAAACTGTCACGCGATTATTCCTCAGACTCGAAATCACGCCGATTTCGGAGACGTTTGCGACCAACCTCGAACTTCTTACGATGCTTCAAACTCTGGCTCGTAGCCCGCTTTCGCCATAGCCGAAACGACGATGACTTGAGCGATTTTCTCATAAAACGGATCACGTCCCCCTCCGTTTTCCCCGTTCGCTCTTTGATTTCTTCAAAGGTAATCCGATCCGCCCACGCCGCCCAAATGATCCAATCCGGATCCGTAAACTTCGGCTCAGGGTTTTTGACACGGGTTTGGGGCTGGTTCGATTTTCTGCTCACCAAATACCCTACGACCCTCAAATACTGAAAGGACTCAATTTAGGAAAACAGGTTCAACTGAGGATCAGATTCGAGCTCAGGTCCTTTTTCAACCTCTTCGTCTTTATTCCCAGCATGCGTCGCTGCCTTTTTCTTCGCCGCGCTTTTCTTCTTGAGAGTCGGTTTCGAAATCGGTCCCGCCTCCTTCAAGCCGCTCGCTTCTTCGCCAGCCTCAAGCTTCTCCAAAATCTCTTTCGCCCGCGAAATTACGCTTTCCGGCAATCCCGCAAGCCGCGCGACCTGAATTCCGTAACTTCGGTCAGCCGCGCCAGGCACGATTTGGCGGAGGAAAATGATCTGATCGTTCCATTCGCGAACGGCCACGTTGTAGTTTTTCACTGCCGAGCGTGACGTCGCTAAGTCAGTAAGCTCGTGATAATGCGTGGCAAAAAGAGTCCGCGCTCCGATTTCGTCATGCAAATGCTCGGCCACACTCCAGGCGATTGCAAGTCCGTCGTAGGTTGACGTTCCCCGCCCGATTTCGTCGAGAATCACCAAGCTCTGGTCCGTTGCGGCATTGGCAATCACCGCCGTTTCCGTCATTTCGACCATGAACGTTGATTGCCCTTTCGCAAGATCATCACTCGCTCCAACACGGGTGAAAATTCGATCTACCAGCCCGATTTCAGCCGATTCCGCGGGAACAAAGCTGCCGATCTGAGCCATCAGCGTGATCAGCGCCACTTGGCGAATGTAAGTCGATTTACCCGCCATGTTCGGACCGGTGATCAAAATTACGCGGCTTTCTTCCGGCTCCAAAATCGTGTCGTTCGGGACAAATTTTTCGTCACCGATATTTTGATCCAACACCGGATGCCGACCCGCTTTCACATACAAATTGCGAGACCCATTCAGCACAGGTCGGCAATAATTATAAAGCCGCGCGGTCTCGGCAAGTCCCTGAAGCAAATCCAGTTCTGCAATTGCTCCTGCAGTCATTTGAATCGCTTCCAAATGCTCCAACACCGTTTCGCGCAGATTCAAAAACTCTTCGTATTCCAGCGACTTCAAGCGCTCATCTGCTCCGAGAATTTTATTCTCCACTTCTTTCAGCTCCGGCGTGATGTAGCGCTCGGCATTCGCCATCGTCTGCTTCCGCGTATAATCCTCGGGCACCCGATCCAAATTCGTTTTTGTGATCTCGATGAAATAGCCGAACACCGCGTTGTATTTCACTTTCAGCGACGGAATCCCCGAACGCTTCTGCTCACGAATCTGCAATTCGGCAATCCATTGGCGCCCCTCAGTTGTCGCCGCGCGAAGTTCATCGATTCCCTCGGTATAGCCATCGGCAAAAATCCCACCATCCTTGAGTTGAGCCGGCGGTTCTTCCGCGATTGCTTTTTGTAAAAGCTCGACCAGTTCCGTAAAACCTCCCAAACGCTCCAACAACCCTCGCCCCAGCGTAATTTCGCCCAGCGCCGAAACGTGATTTTTCACATCCGGCACGCGTTGCAACGAACCTTCCAGCGCCTTCATATCACGCGCATTTCCCGAGCCCTGGCTCAATCGACTTAGCGTCCGTTCGATATCGCGAATTTCTTTTAACGAATCCTGCAACTGATTCAACACAAACGGCTGGTGAATCATCGTCTCAATAAAATCCTGCCGCGCAATCAGCGTATCGAGATCACGAATCGGATGCAGCACCCAGTCCCGCAACTTCCGCGCTCCCATCGGCGTCAGGGTGCGGTCAATCGACCCGAGTAGTGAATGTTTCACGCCACCCGAACGACTTGTCACCAAATCCAAATTTGCTTGACTCGCCGCATCGATCAGCACGAAATTCTCAGTCTGATACGCCTGCATGCTCCGCACATGAGCAATGCTCCGGCGCAGCTGAGTCTCCAAATAATGCAAAATCGCACCCGCCGCGCACACCGCCGGCATCAGATCCGCACAACCAAATCCATCAAGTGACTGCACTTTGAAATGCTGCTTCAGGGAATATTCCGCCTGATCGAGAAGAAACGTAAACCCATCCAATTCCTGCGCATTTGTAAGCACATCGAACGCCTCCGGTTGCTCATCCGAATACAGCAACTCGCTCGGACGAATCCGCGCCAATTCATCCAGCAACGATTCATGATCTGAAAATTCCGTCAGTTTAAATTCGCCCGTGGTGTGCTCCACATACGCCAAACCGATCCTGCCTTTTGACTGAAACACCGCTGCGAGATAATTCGATCGATCCGCATCGAGCAGATTCATATTATCGATCGTGCTCGCCGAAATGATCTGTTTGATCTCCCGCTCAACGATTTTTCCCGGTTGCGGCTCCGTTGTTTGTTCCGCAATCGCCACCCGTTTCCCCGCCTTAATCAGCTTCGCGATGTAACCTTCAGCCGCATGATGGGGCACCCCGCACATCGGAATCCCGCCGCGTTTTGTCAGCGCCACATTCATGAGAGGCGCCGCTGTCTGCGCATCCTCCAGGAACATTTCATAAAAATCCCCAAGCCGATACAGCAGCAAGACATCATCCGGCAACGAACGCCGAATCGTCTGAAACTGTTGCATCATGGGCGTCAATTTGCCCGACGAAGATTTGCCTGCCATATCGCCACGAATCAACAGGGTTTGATCGATGAATCAACAGGGTTTGATCGAAATTTCACAAAAGCTGCGCAAGATCGGTAATCACCCAATCCGGCGTTGCATCGAATTCGGGGTGCAATCGCAGGCTGCGTTGATCACCGGCAAATAGCGCGGTTTGAAAACCTTCCAAGCCGGCTGGCCAGATGTCTTTTTTCATGTCGTTGCCAACATAGAGCGTTTCGCTCGGCTGGATTCCCTGAGCTTTGAGATTGGTCGCGAGCTTTTGATACAATGCCCGCGACGGCTTCCCTTCGAGTTCTTCGTTGGAGAAAACCATCAACTCCGGATCAAAGCCGAGTTCTTCCAATTCGCCACCGAGAAACGCCGGAAACAGATGCCGCGTATAAAATTGAGCATTCGAAACAATCCCCAGTTTCAGGCCGCGCTCGCGAAGCGCTTCTATAACCTCTCCGCAATTCGGCATCGGCCAGACGGGATTGGCGTGAACTTCGTATTTAACGGCGATCGCTTCGACGTCTTCAGTTTGGCCGATCAAATCTCTCCACACATCGCGAATTTCGACTTCGGGGAATTCTTTGTCGGATCGCGATTGATGTTCGGCAATCAACTCGTGATAGCGAGTCGCCGCGTTCGGATCAGAAACTCCCGCTGCTTCCATCGCGGTTTGCAAGGCGTTTTCCTGAACGAGAGAAATATCGCCAGCCGCTGAAATCATCAGCGTTCCGTAGATATCGAAAACAACCGCACGGATTCCATCGAGCGATTTTAAAACCGGCTCAACGCCAGTTGGCTTTGGTTCGAGCGGCTTTGAATGGTGGCGAATGATTTCGATCATGTTCGCAAAAGGTTAAAACGTGCCGGATCGAGGAACGAATCGAGCAAGATATCGGGGCCGGGATTTTGAATGTCCCCGATCTGTGAACTCCCGACATTCTGATACAACAAGTCCAATTTTTCGCCGTACGACGCAACACTGTAGGCCTGCTGAACGGCTCCCCTTTGATCGGAAATCATTTCAGGCGAACAGGGTTCGATCGAAGGCGGCTCGATGCCTTTCGGATTTTCGAGAATGGTTGTTTGGAAGGATTCGCTGAGTCGGCCGAAATCGATTTTTCCATCGCGCATCATCGATTCGAGCCCGGTTTCGACGGCGTTTACTGGCATTTGGCGACCGTAAGCGGTGTAGGATTGTTCGAGTTTGTTTCCGATTTCTGTTTTCAATTCGGAAAGCGAAATTAAATCGATCGGGACCCAGAATTCGCTGTAGAGATGATTTAAATTCACCGGGAAATCCGCAGTGATATCGATCAAATCGCGGCCGACGACGGATTTTCCTGAGAGCCAGGGTTCGAGAAAGGCGAGCCCAAATCCTTCGGCAATACTTGTAGTGATCATGGCATCAGACCATCCGACGAGATCGGAAAAAGCGTGACCATGGTCGCCGAGTTTTACCGGGAGGTTCAGGTTTTGTGCGACAGATTTCCAGTGATTGTGAATCGCTTTCCACTCAGGGTTTTCCGGCGCAAGTGACGTCGCAAATTCTGCGTCGTCTCGGTGGAAGTGGGCGTGCAGCAAAAACTCGCCGATGTTTTTCCGACGAATCCCGCGCACGGGATACAGGTAGAACTTCTTCCCCAGCGCGAACGGTCGATCAGCGGGAGTGGTTTCCAATTTGAATCCTGAAACCGCATTGGGAAGCATCGAAAGCCGCTCTTTGGCGAACCCGCGCGTCCAGAGAAGTTGGAAGTCACGCCGATTGATCGTTGCGTAATGAATCTGCAGAGCCTGCGGCCAGAGCTGGGTTCGGGGATCGTATTTCAGCTGCCGCGCGAAATTTCCGGACCGCCCGTCTTCCGCAAAATCGTGCGCCTGCAACAAAACCGGGGCTTCGCGGGCGAGTTCAGCAACGACCTGCGGCATCAGCACATTTTTCCCCAGCGCGTGATTGTGAAAATGCCAGACATCGGGATTCCCCGCGCGAATTCGCAATTCTTGAGCGAGCGCAGTGGCTTCGGAGGCTGAACCGGACTTTCGATAACCAAGACCTTCGATGACCTCGACGTTGGGAATTTTCTCCGCAATTTCCGGCGGCGGCGCTTCCCCCGCGAACACCACGATTTCGTGACCGGAACTTTTTAGCGATTCAATTGCCGATGCGATCACTTGCGTCACGCCGCCACGGCGAAGGTGATAGTGCGTGATGGCGATTTTCATAAGCGTCGAAAATCACTCCAATCCCCGGCTTTTCCGATACTCTTCAATCTCGATCATCGGTGGCCGTTCTTCCTCAATGATTTCTTTGAGAACCTGTTCGTAACTCTCGCCTTTGGCCTGGAACTGCCGGTAAATGTTGGCGAGCTCGGGCAGGCGATCGACCATGCCATTACTTTCGAGTCGGCTGAGAAAACTCTGCAGAATACCGAACGACATCTTGCCGAGATCGTTGGTCGTTTGATTTCGATGAACGCGGATATCAAGATCGGTTTGGGCAAACGCTTCGAGGCCGTATTCCTGCCACACATCAATGAGGTGGCTGGTCTCAACACCGTAGCCAATCGGGAAGGGAAGCTTTTCGAGGACCTCGCGGCGAACCGCGTACTCGCCGGACAGCGGCTGGATCATCGCGGTGAGCTCGGGAAAGAAAAGCGAGAACAATGGGCGGACTAAAATCTCAGTGACGCGGCCTCCCCCGCTCGGGCGGATGCCTTCGGAATACGCCAGCGGTCGATCGTAAAAAGCCTTGGTGTAATGGACTTCGTCGCGATAAATCAGCGGAGCGACCAGCCCGGTGACGAAGCGCTTGTTGATGTTGCGAATGTCGGCATCGACGTAACAAATGATATCGCCTTTTAGCTGATGAATCGCTTTCCAGAGGTTCTCGCCTTTGCCGGGTCGAAATCCCTGCTCGGGTAAAATATCGGCCGAAAGGTAAGTTTCTGCTCCAAAACTCGCCGCCACTTCGAGCGTGTTATCGCTCGAGCCGGAGTCGATCACCGCGATTTCATCAACCAGCGGATACGTGTCCATCAGCTCGCTTTTGAGAAGGATGATGACTTTCCCGATCGTTTTCTCCTCGTTCAGCGTCGGGATGCAGAGGCTGATCTTGAGGCCTTTACGCTCCTTCTCCGCCACAAGATCTTTGATCTCCCAGAACTTGCCGTGGCGGTAGGTGTTGGTCTCCAGCCAACGATTGATCTTGTCACTCGTTGCTTGCATCGTGGGAGAAATTTAAAGTTTCATCATCGGCGCCATCGATGAATTGCAGGATCGAAACAATCTGGGCGAGCCCCGTAAAAATCGGATCGATCTCGATCGTTTCGTTTTCGGTGTGACGATTTTTTCCGCGGGTGATCCCCAGCGTCAGCGCGGGAATACGGCGATCGAGCAGCGCGGAAAGCTCCGAAACACTCGGTCCGACACATGGCTCCACATTAAGTTTCTTCAAAATCTGACGCGCCGAATTCACCAGCGGATGACCCTCGCGGATCTCCCCGGGCGTTCGTTTTGCGAGAACATCGAGAACACATTTCGCGTCACAGTGCGCATCCGTCGCCTCGACAATTTCTTTAATCCGGCGATGAATCCTCGACACATTTTCCGCGTCTTCACTGCGGATTTCAAATTTCAGAATCCCTCGCCTCGGCGGCTCATTGTAGCCTGCCCCGGCCTCGATCGAGCCGAGCAACACCTCCGTATTCAGCTCGGCCAGCGTTTTGATTTCGAGAATGCGCGTAACGATCGTGGCGAGAATCCCAATCACTCCACACGGCCCCGTGTCGTCGCTTTTCACGATGATTTCGCCGCGCAGCATTCCCGTGCTCGAAAAACTGAGACGCCCGAGTTCAATCCCTTCCAGGCAAATTCCCGCTGCGATCTGTGGTTTCGCGTGTTCTAGAAAATACCGAATCCCCGCCAAATCCCCTCCCCCAAAACTCTTCGTCGTCCCTACCAGAAGCAAATCGGCCTTCAACTTGATGCCGAGTTCCTTCAACACTTTCGGCAGTGAAATCAACGCCCCGACGCCCACACTGTTATCCGCAATTCCCCGCCCGACGATCTCCTTTGCCCCGACATCAGCCGTGTGATTCGTATCCGCCGGCCAAATTTTATCCGTGTGCGCGACCACCAAAATCGTTCGCCGATCTTCCATGTCCCCATCCTGACTCCCCAGCAGGAGGCCCGCCGCGTTACCCGCTTCATCAATCGAAATATTCGTGAGTTCTAATTCCTTAAAACGGTTCGTAATAAACGCCGCGAGTGCCTCCTCGCCAAAGGTGGGCGAGGGCGTCTCTGCGGAAGTGATAATATTCCCCAGCACGATCTCCCGAACAGCGGCGAGGTCGGTAGGGCTGGCAATATGTGGTGTGGAATCAGGCACGTCGGCGAGAACTTAGCCGCATAAGTCCGGCGGATGCGACCTGAAATTTTCGCAATCCCACCAAAACCAATCAGAGAGCGGCGGGAAATAAAACTCCCACCTCCGTCCATTGCTGCGGAGCCGGTTTCAAAAGCCCTGAGCTCCATCAAATCGCATCATTAGTCATTTCTAATTTTGCATGACGCAATTCATCAAAATAAATACAAATTTCTAAATGTCCCGCTGGACCAAGCGATGAAAGATGACTTCGGATGCCATCAGCCTTCAAATGCCGCTTTGAATTCGGTCATGGTCATCCCTTTCGATGGATCACTCTCCAACTCGGCGTCGCGTCACAGGGCTTCGGCAACTCCCTTGTCTTCATCATACAACACTGAAGGCAACGAACACAGGAGAACTGAAGCGAGTTGCGCCCGCTCATCCTCTGGAAGTGCCATCGCGGTCTTCTCAATGTCTACGAGGGTTGTCATGGGTGCAGTTTATCTCAGATCGTGAATTTCTGCAATCGTGGGGATTCCCAAACATTTCCCCCTGCAACCGGAACAAATCCTGCGACAGTCGCGCTCAACTGATGAATTTTGGATTTGTATCAACTCGCTTTGCGGGAACGGACGGGGTTTCGCTGGAAGCTGCGAAATGGGCGGAGGTGCTATGGAAAGAAGGCCATGTGTCGCACTGGTTTTCAGGTGAAAGTGATCGGCAGCCGGTGATTTCGATGGTGGTGCCGGAAGCGTATTTCGGGCATGAATCAATTTTGGAAATCGATGCGGAGATTTGGGAAACGGAAACGCGGTCTCGCGAGGTGACGGGGCGGATTCATGAGCTGACGGCGCTTTTGAAGGCGGCGCTGTACGATTTTGCGGAGCAATTTTCGATCGATGTGCTGATTCCGCAAAATGCGCTGACGATTCCGATGAATATTCCGTTGGGCTTGGCGATCACGGAATTTTTGGCGGAGACGGGCATGCCGTGTATCGCGCATCATCACGATTTTTTCTGGGAGCGCTCTCGATTTTCGAACTCGGGGGAGAAGGATTTTCTGGACGCGGCTTTTCCACCAAGTCTGCCGAACATGCAGCATGTGGTGATCAATTCGCATGCGCAGACGGAGATTTCGCGCCGGAAAGGAGTCACGGCGACGCTGATTCCGAACGTGTTTAATTTCGAAGATCCTGCGCCGGGGATTGATGACTACAACGCGGATTTCAAAAAGGAAATTGGTCTCGCTGAAGACGACATTTTGATTCTTCAGCCGACTCGGGTGGTTCCGCGTAAAGGAATCGAGCATGCCATTGAGCTGGTTCGAGCGCTGGAGAATCCGAAGTGCAAGCTGGTGATTTCTCATTCCGCCGGCGATGAGGGCTTTGAATATCTCGAAAAGCTGGAACGACTTGCCCCGGAGGCGGGTATTGAAATGCTGATGGTAGCGGATCGGGTCGACGAACAGCGTGGTAAAACGGCTGACGGCAAAAAAGTCTACACGTTGTGGGATGCGTATCCTCATGCGGATTTCGTGACGTATCCCAGCCTGATCGAGGGCTTCGGCAATGCGTTACTTGAGTCGGTTTATTTCCGTAAACCGACGCTGGTGAATCGCTATTCCGTTTATGTAGAGGACATTGAGCCGAAAGGATTTCGATTTCCGTCGATCAACGGCCTGGTGACGAAGAAAGTGGTCAAAGAAGTGCGGCGGTCGATTGAAGATGCGGAGTATCGCAAAACCGTGGTCGATCAGAATTTCAAGATCGCTAAAAAACATTATGGCTACAAAGCGCTCGGACGATTGCTGAAAGGCTGCGTGGAGAAGGTTTCCTAGCCCGGGAAACGTCGAACACGGTCACGAATTTAACCATTCGAGCATTGCATCGAATTTAAATGTGACGTTTTATGGACTGACGTCATCTAACGGGATGACTCAAAACCGCACTCTTCAAAATTTATGGAGACAATTAAAATCCTTTGAAGCCTTCTGGGTAATAACGCAATGGGATCCTCAGTGGGATCACAAATTCTCGGCTCCCTTCTCGGTGGCGGCGGAAACAACAGCGGTGGAATGGGAGATCTTCTCGGTGGATTGCTCGGCGGTGGTGGTAGCGGTGCAGCCGGTTCGGATTTGCTCGCCGGCATTCTCGGTGGTGGCGCAGCAAAACAGGCTCCCCCGAAAGAAGCCAACGATGAAGCTGAGATTCTGATTCGGGCGATGATCAATGCGGCCAAAGCGGACGGTCAAATCGATGAAGCGGAGAAAAAAGCGATTCTCAGTCGTCTCGGTGATTTGGATCAATCTGAAGTCGATTTTGTTCAGAGTGAACTTTCCAAGCCACTCGACCTCGAAGGATTCGTTCGCGATGTTCCGGATGAAATGGATCACCAAGTTTATTCCTTCTCGCTGATGCCGGTGAAGCTCGATACGCAGAACGAAGCTCAGTATTTCGGCAATCCCGCTCAGGGACTTGGTCTCGACGACGGCGCCTGCAACGACATTCACAAGCAGCTCGGTTAGCCTGAAATTTTTGCTTAATCCAGCGATTTAAAATCTTCCCTGATTTTAAAATCCCGTTCGGCGCGAGGCGTTCGGGATTTTTTTTGGATAACTTTTTTTCGCAAGATGTGACATTTACTGCGCGAACCGTCGTCCAAAGTATTGAAGACAGATGCAGTGCTTGACCATCATCGGTTGAATGTTGCAACTATAAGCGGTTCCTCCGGAGCGGGGTCATCCTTCAAAAGATGATCCCGCTCCACTCTGTACAGGAGGTGCGTTTTGGGCTCAATCCCCTGCTATGAAATGCTTCCAGTCCGGCTGCTTTAGAATGACTTGAATAATGTCATTGAGAACTTTCACAGGCGGCTGGGCTGCGCCGATTTCCGACCGAAGGTGGGAATAATAATCCAGAAGATCTTTGGTTTCTTCTTCGTAGGTCTGAATCCGATTCCGAATAATGCCTTCGTCGGCGTCATCCAACCGGCCCTGCTTCAGAGCACGTTTCCGAATCCGGGTAATCAACTCATCGCGATTCGGGCAGGAGAGATGGAAAATCTGCAACACCTCGACGTGTTCTTCCAACAATTTGGCTTGTTGGGAATTTCGGGGAATCCCGTCGAGCACAAGAATATCGATGTCAGGCTTGAAACTGGCTGAAGTAATCAACGCATCGATTTGCGAACGGAAGAATCGAACCGTGAGCTCATCTGGCACCAATTCACCCTGACTGGAATATTTAATAAACTCCTGCCCGATCTCGGTTCGGGTGTCGAGTCGTCGAAAAGCATCACCCGTCGAAAAATGGAAAAATCGAGGAATCGCTCCCAGAATCGAGCCCTGAGTGCCTTTTCCGCAACCGGGTGCACCAACTAAAATGAAAGATTTGAAGCGTTCGGGCCGTTCAGTGTTCATCGGGTTTTTATTTAAGCCATCTTAAAGATTCTGCTACCGATTTAAGCGCAGAAGGATAGGTTACCCGTGAACAACTCAAGCGCCAGCCACTTACCTCCGTATGGAACTCCTTATCATTGCACTCATCGTCGCCGGAATTCTCTGGATCGTTGGAACGGTGTTTTCTTCAAAATCAGGTTTCAGCCCATTCATCGCGGCTCGTTATTTGAAACCAAAACGCTCTTTTACCTCTGTCATTACGATTTTGTCGATTGCCGGCGTCGCCATCGGAGTTGGTCTACTTACCGTCGTCATGGCCGTAATGACAGGTTTTGGCGAACGCATGAAGGAAGTCATTCTGGGCTTCGAGCCGCACATCGTTGTCGATTCGCGGGGGATTTTGCCGGACTGGCAGGAGCCGTATTCAAAAATCCAAAAGCTCGAGGGCGTCACGTCAGTTACTCCTTACGTTCGCGGTCAGGTAATCATGGATTTTCAGGGATTGCGCAGTGCCCCGTTGGTTCGGGGAATCATTCCGCCCGAAGATTCGGAGCTGGAGCTAATGACTTCAAAAATCTACAAGCCGACTGGAAAAGACGATTTTCTGCAGGAAGGCGGTAAATTTTTCATCGATATCGACACGGCGGTGGTCGGCGATGGAATCGCAAGAAATCAGGGCATTCAAGTCGGCGACACGATCACCGTTTACTCGCCCAAAGACATGCAGCACATGATGAAAGTGTTCGAGGAGGCGAACAAAGCAAAGACCGAAGAGGAAAAACAAGCGAAAATGGATGAGATCGAGGAAATGACGCTTCCGCAGGAGTTGATCGTTTCAGGCATCTTCGATTCAGGGCATCACGAATTTGATAACAACGTGATTTTTACCCATCTAGAGACCGCGCAGGATTTGTACAACTTCGATTTGGACACTGTTCACGGACTCGCGATCCGAACGGAGGACGCCTTCCAAGTGAGGAAATACGAACAGCAGATCTCAAAGCTATTCGGGGGCACACCGTCCGAATTAGGCAGAAAACCTTCAAGAGTGTGGATGAAATGGAAAACGATTTCGCTTGGATTTCTCATCCTCGTCGGTGTGATCCTTTTGCCAATGGCGATCAAATTTAAGAATCGAAATTTTTGGATCGCATTCGGCGTCAGCATGCTTGCCATCGTCGTGATCTCGCTGATCAACATCATGGGACCACCGATTATTCGCGTCGAAGACAGTGCGCTTCGGGTGATGTCCTGGACAGTGATGCACAAAGGAATATTCGATGCCATCGCCGCCGAGCGTCAGATGATGTATCTGATTTTGTTTGTCATTATGATCGTGGGAGCATTTTGCACGATGAACACAATGATCACGATCACCGTGCAAAAACGGGGCGAGATTGGTTTAATCAAAGCTCTCGGGGCTCAGGAATCGCAGATTGCCTCTATCTTTCTTCTTCAAGGTTTGCTTGTCGGTGTCATCGGTGTGGTTTTGGGATTTGGTGTGGGACAGCTGATTATCGAATACCGCAACGTGATCGGGGGCTGGATCGGCAGCCGTTTCGGATTCGCATTTTTCGATGAAGCTGTCTACGGACTCGCGGGTGGACTTCCGGCGAAACAAAATGCCAGCGATATTCTGACGATCTGTGGCGGATCGATGATCGTAACGATGGTGGCTGCGTTAATACCGGCGATGATTGCCGCACTCGAAGAACCTGCCAAAGCCTTGCGCAGTGACTGATTTACGGCGAAGTTATCGGCTAAGGTCACTCACATACGGGCGGCCCGTTTTTGAATGGAATTTTTCATCGCCAGCAACGGACAAAAAACAGGTCCTTTTTCAATTTACCGCATCACCGACATGGTGCGGGACAAAGATCTCACTGCCAAAGATTTAGCGTGGACTAAAGACCAGGGCGAATGGCAGCCGCTGGGTGAAATCGAGGCATTCGAATCTGTTTTCAGGAACATGCGAACGGCGGAACGGGAAGATCGACTCGGCCCGAGCGTGACATTGGAAGATATCGAAAAACAAGCTGACGCCAAAGCAGCTATCCGCGCCGAGGGAAAAGTTCAAGTGGTTCGTGAAGTGCAGCCCTTTGCTCGATTCTGGGCGCGATGGATCGACTACATGATCGTTTTCACCCTGGTGTATGCGTATTCAGAAACTCCCCAGCCTCCATCGGCAGATGTTTCACCCTGGGAAATCTGGGCGATCCAAAAGGAATGGATGCAATCAGAAGCCGGAATAAAGCTGGCGATTTCGATGTATATCGGCCTGATCGTCTGGCATTTACTCGAAGGCATCGTCCTGTCCGTTTTTGGCACCACCCCCGGAAAAGCCTTTTTCGGCATTCGAGTCACCCGGCAGAACGGCAAAAAAATCTCGGTATTAGAAGGCGTGGGGCGTTCGGGCTATATTTTCGGAGCGGGGATCGGACTTGGAATTTGGATCTTGCCCTTAGTAGGAATGGCCTTCGGATTTTTTCGGCTGATGTCGACGGGGAAAACCCCATGGGATGCGCATTTGAAGCTACGAACCCAACACACTCCGATGAGTTTCGTTAGGATTCTTGTAGCAATCGGAGCATTTTTAGTCTTAATGATGGCCCTGCAGTTACTTAATACTCCGTCATGAATCGCCACTGCGCACTCGTTCTTCACGCACACGTCCCCTGGGTCCGACATCCGGAAATGCCGCGTTGTCTGGAAGAGGATTGGCTTTTCGAAGCGATCCTTGAATCCTATCTGCCACTTCTCGAAGTGATGCACCGCCTTCGGGCTGAGGAAGTTCCGTGGAAAATCACGCTCAACATTTCTCCCACGCTGCTCGCGATGTTGCGCGATCCATTGATGGAAGAACGCGCCTCGGCGTATTTGGATCGAACTGCGAAACTGGCGAATTCTGAAATCGAACGCGGATCTGATTCCGGCTATCGCCGCATCGCTCAGTGGTACGGGCAACGCCTCCACCACCTGCAGCGACTTTATGAAGACGAGTGGAATCGCGACCTCGTGACGGCTTTTAAAGATCTTCAGGATTCCGGTCATCTTGAAATTCTAGCCTGCGGGGCAACTCACGGATTGCTTCCGCTGCTAATGAAAATGCCGGAAGCCGCCCGCGCTCAAATCAAAGCCGGAGTCGAAATTTACGAACGCTGTTTTGATCGCAAGCCACGCGGATTCTGGCTTCCAGAATGTGCCTTTGCGCCATCACTCGCCCCGATGCTGAAAGAATTCGGTATTCAATGGACGCTCATCGAAGAACACGGATTGACCTCCGCGCCACATGCTTCAGATGCTTTTCCTTACATTCCCGGCGAAACTGCCGAAGAACTCGCCGTTTTTGGGCGTGACACCGAAAGCAGCCGCCAAGTTTGGAGTGCTGAGACCGGATACCCTGGAGATGCACGCTACCGCGATTTTTTCCGCGACGTCGGCCTTGAAGCCCCCGCTGAAGCTCTCGAAGAATACCTCGATGGTTCAGACATTCGCCGATTTACCGGCCTTAAATTTCACCGCGTGACTGGAAAGACCGACGAAAAAATGCTCTACGATCCGCCGTTGGCTGGACGTGCCGCAGACGAACACGCAATTCACTTTGTCAGCAGCCGCGCAGCCCAGCTGGCCGCGTTGACGAATAAGGGGATCGAAAATCCCATCGTTGTCAGCGCCTTTGATGCTGAACTGTTTGGTCACTGGTGGTTTGAAGGCCCTCAGTTTCTTGAAAAAGTATTGCGAAATGCCGCTGGTCGGAACGATCTCGAATTCACCACTCCGGCAGCCTATTTGGCCGATGGAGGCACCGCTCAAATGCGCGCGGTGGAACCCGTTTCCTCATCATGGGGCGAAGGTGGATATTTCGAAACCTGGCTGAGTGAAGAAAACGCATGGATTTATCCGCACCTTCACCGACGTGCCGAGCAGCTCGCGCGCCTCGTCAAAGTGCTGAAAGAAAATCTCGATACTCTTCCGGAAGCTTCGGGTAAACATCGGATCCGTTGCGTCAAACAAATGACGCGCGAAATCATGCTGGCTCAGTCGAGCGATTGGGCATTCCTGATGCGCAATGGTGCTGCCCGCCCGTATGCGAAGAAGCGCACCGAAGACCACTTTGCCAACTTTGATGCTCTCTGGGCGATGTTTAGCAAAGCTCCCGATGAAGAAGCCGTGGCCGCCCTCGAAAAAGCCAACCCGATTTTTGAAAATATTGATTGGGATACCTTTCTTCCTCTTGTTTGATAGCCTCTCAAACAGCAACGAGAAATGGCCGAAGATTACGTTTACTTTGATTTAGAAACCAAACGCTCCGCGAACGACGTGGGCGGCTGGAACAACAAAGCCGAAATGGGCATGTCCGTTGGCGTGACCTACAGTTCAGCGAAAGGAAAATACACGATCTACGACGAGAAAAACGTCTCCGAACTGGTCGACGAATTGCTCGCCGCGGATCTCGTGATCGGCTTCAATCACATTTCATTCGATTACGAAGTGTTGCAGGCCTACACCGTGCTGAACCTCGCCGAGCAGACCAAAAATCTCGATCTGATGCTCGACATGGAAAAAGTTCTCGAGCACCGGCCGAAACTCGATGCCGTTGCTTCAGCGTCGCTCAACGCCAGCAAAATTGCCGTCGGAACCGACGCCATCAAATGGTGGCAGGAAGGCCGCATCATGGACATCGCCGAATACTGCGCGTTCGATGTGAAAGTGACCAAATGCGTACACGAATTCGGAGCTGACCACGGCTTTGTGAAATACACGAATCGATTCAATCAGGATCAGGACGTGCCCGTGAATTGGCGCAAGCCGCTGGCGTGAAATTACAGTTTTCACGAACCAACAGGGTGAGTTCATCGATTCAATTTCCGTTTGGATACTTGAAGGTAAAATTCTCGATGCTGCCGGAGAAGTAATTCGGGGAGCGGTAGTCTCCAACTGGCTCGCCCGTGTCCGCTCCGATCTGTATGGAGTCCGTGGGCTCTTCCCGAATAATTCCAGCCTCGGCTCTTTCGACAAGCTTGCTGTTCACTTTCAGGAACACTTCTCCTTTGGAGTTCCAGTTCGCTTCGAACTCAGCGGCGCCTTCGATCTTTTCCGGAGAGCGAACTACGGTGCGCTTCCTGTTGGCGCAGGCAACAAAGCATAGATGCCCTTCATCCAGATAGACGCTGTAGCCGTTTTGATTGCTGCCGTGGGCGAATATGACTCCGTTAGGAGTCTTGGAGTTAACGGTTCCTTTAATCTGAAGCGAACGCCCTCCTGCCACCTTGGGCGCCCGGAACGAAGGCAGGTTGAGCGATGAATTCCCGTCAAACTGAAGCGAAGCTCCATCGCCTTCCGCTCCTTGATTCACAAAGCGGAGGAGTTGTCTGTTGGCAGTCAAAATGGCAACCGTCGGCCCGGGCTCAGCGAACGTTGCTTCTTGATCGAAGGCAAAACCAACATCATCAGCCCACGCAGACATCTGCCCCGCCATGGTAGAGACGCGTTCGGGTTCGGTGGTGAAGAGGTTGTTGCGCTCGCCGGGATCGGCTCTGAGATCAAAGAGTTGGGCTTCACTTCCATCCGGATTGACGAGGAATTTCCATTGACCTTCACGCATCGCGAAAGTAGGGCTCTGGTGCTCCGGCTTTCCTCCTTTAAGGATCGCGTGAGGGTGACCGTATTGCCAGAACACCGGATTGGATCGGGGTGAAGGTTTGCCCAGGAGTACAGCGCTGCAGTCTACGCCATCAAGCTCGTCCTCGACTGGAACTCCGGCGAAATGACACATTGTCGGTGATAGATCGATCGCACTGATCACGCTGGTGTTATCTTCGACGCCTGCCGGAATCGTTCCGGTCCAGCGCGCGATAAAGGGCATGCGAATGCCGCCTTCGAAAAGAGACCATTTCCGACCTCGATACGGTCCGGTGAATCCCGCTGGTGGACCGGTCTCATACTTTCTCGGCCAATCAGTCGGGCCGTTGTCGCTCGTAAACAGGATCAGGGTTTTCCTGCCAAGGCCCAGTTCGTCGATGGTCGAAACTACTCTTCCAATTTCTCTGTCCATCTCTTCGAGGACGGCGAGAAAATCGCGAACAAAAGGATCGTCGGAAACGGCTTTGAATTTATCAGCGGATCCGGGAATTGGGTCGTGCCTGTCGTGAACGTCGTTTGGAAACAGCCGAACGTAAAATGGCTCGTCCTGATGTCTTTTGATAAAGTCGATCGTGCGATCCGTCTGGATCTGCATCTTCTCCCAACGCTTACAGGGGATGACGCGTCCGTGACCGAGGACACGTGCTCTTTCCATGCCACCCTGATTGGAAATAATGCGATCGCCGAGTCCTTCGAAGGAAACGAGGGATTCGTCAAAGCCATATGCTTGAGGCAAAGGTGCGTCATCGACGTCGCGGCCGCCTCCCATGTGCCATTTGCCGAAGTGAGCGGTCGCGTAGCCGGCTGCTTTCAATTTCTTCGCAGTCGTAGGGGCGGAGGAGTCAAGGTAGTTCGCCATGCCGCGATTCGCGTTGCCTGCCCGACTGTTGAGGAACGAATGGATTTTCCAACGTCCCTGATATTGCCCCGTCGTAATCGCGACTCTGGAGGCGGAACAGATGGGTGAGTTCACATAGAAATTGGTCAGCTTAATGCCTTCCTCGGCGAGTTTGTCAATGTGAGGAGTCTTCATCAACGGGTTCCCAAAGCAACTTGGATCCGCGAATCCCATGTCGTCGATGAAGATCACGAGAATGTTGGGTTTCTCAGTTTTTGCCAATGCCTGAGTGCCTACTCCAAGGGAGAGCAGCGAAAGGGTGATGATAGTGAATTGTTTCATGCTAGGTTATTTGGAATTGAGGCGAAGCGTAGGGCCAACAGGCAGACGATGGCTATCATACGAAGGGTGCAAATCTTCGAAGGAAGGAATTGGGTTTGGCTCTGTTAAGTTGCCATCCCGAACCATCAGGCTTCGAATGATGGTCACATCGGGATGCGTTAAAGGTGACAACCCATCGAAGGCGGCTGGATCGTGAAACGAATCGCCGTCGCCCGCGGTCGTTGACATGAGTAGCCCGTAGCGTTTGCCCGACTCCAGAGAGATGGGCTCGTTCAATGCCAGGTAGCGAAATTCACCATCCAACTCACCTGTCGTGCCTTCGGAAAAATCGCAACGCACCATTTCCGACGCACTCTCCTTGCCGCCCCATGTCACGAGCCGGACAACATGAGTCGCTTTAAGCCGCCGCTTTTTTGGATCGCCTGCCATACTTGGTTGATCCCGATCGTGCCCGGTCGGAATCGCTCGCGCAGGACGAACTGGAGTATCGCGATCATGATCGTCCCAAAGACCGAGATGGGTTACTTGCTTCGACTCCCGGACAGTGAATTCAAAACCAACGTCTCCAGTGAGGTCGTTGCGCAAATTATGCCAGCCGGGGTCGACCACGAGCTCGCCGTTCGATGAAAGATCGATCTCGCGTGCATACCCACGATTGTGGATTTTTAACAACTCACCAGCCAAAGATTCTGCTCTGGCTGAATTTCTCTCTGGCACTCCTTCACCGGTCTCATAAAGATCTGAATCCAGATCGTAATAAAGCGTAGCAATAGAAGCCCCACGCTTTCCTTTTTCAATCGATGGCAATGCCAAGCCGCCTTCGATCACAAGCTTTTCGCTTCCCACCCGAAGGGCAAGCGCGTCGTTCGAGTAGGGTGGACCGAGATGACAGAAAAACACCCGGGCTCTTTTATCTTCCCCTTGCTTCTCGCCGGTCCAATAGGCCAGGGAATCATGACTGTCCTGAGCTTCGTAAGGAGCGAGAGAATGACCGACCACCTTTGCCAGCGTTGCGTAGAGATCGGTGAGAGAAGAGACGCTTCGATTGATCTTACCGCCCTCGATATGTCCCTTCCAATAGACGATCATCGGAACCCGAATCCCGCCTTCCCAGATCTTTGCTTTTTTGCCGCGCAAACCTCCGCTTTCCTGATTGGGGCCGAGGTTATCTCCCATGTTCGGCCCATTGTCGCTAGTGAAAATGACCAGCGTATTTTCGATTAATTTATGTCCGGGCCATCGGGGATCATCCGTCTCGCGAAGTGTCTTGAGCAACTCGCCAAAGGCGACGTCATTCTCCAGAACCATATCCTCGCGATCTCCCGCCGCCGCATCATCAGAGTAACGGCTCGCGCCTTTGATGGTTGCACCCGCGATCTGGTCCGGAACGGCATAGTCTCCACTGGGATGACGCTGAAAGTGATTGGCGTTGGGGACGTAGTAGAGAAAAAAGGGATTCTCCGATTGTGACTGCCGCGCGATGAACTCTTTCGATTCCCGCAAATAGTCAGGCCCGAGTTTCGCAAGATTCCAATCCGGCATCGCGAGGACACGACCTTCCCGCTTCTTCATCCCGATGCGTTTCATATTGGAACGGTCCGTGAAGGCCCAGCGATCGTTGCGAATATAGATTCTCGGTTCGAGATCAAGTGGGTCTTCCGTGTTTCCAGTCACTCCGAAATACTCATCGAACCCATGATGCGTCGGCCCATCCAGAAAAGGTTTTGTGAAATCCACATCGCTAAAATCATATTCGTCCGCCACTTCTCCAAACCCATCATCAAAGTCCATTCCGACATGATATTTTCCGATACCCGCAGTGGCATATCCATTTTGTCGCAACATACCGGGCATGGTCGGCATGGCCTGCTGAATCATGGGAGTGTTAGGGCCGTGAGGAAGCCAGCCTTGATTTTTGAGATAGGCCCGATGCGCGAATCGTCCTGTGAGAAGCGAGTATCGCGTCGAGCTGCACATCGAAGCCGGAGCATGTGCATCGGTGAAAACGACGGATTGCTTGGCAAACGCTTCAAGATTTGGAGTGCGCAGCGTTCTCGCAATCGGTTCGGATTTCGGGCTCAATCGAATACCCAAATAGGCACTCGTATCACCGACTCCCATGTCATCGGCCATCATGACAATGATGTTCGGTTTCGCCGGACGAGGCTCGGCCGCGTGGCTGGCGAATCCAAGTCCGAGAAGAAGAAGTAGGAGTGTGAACTTCATGCTCATCAGGCGAAGAGCTCCAGTTCAGGTTTCCCTTTGTGGGCCACGGTGAAGGGGCGCTTGCTTGGGCTGTAAAGGGTTTGATCGATCGGAATGCCTAGAGCGTATGCGATCGTTGCGTTGAAATCTGGAATCGTCACGGGATTCTCAATCACCTCCTCCGCGCCTTCCGAAGTTTTTCCGTGAATGGTTCCGCCTTTGAAACCGCCACCAGCAAGCACGCTGGTAAACGCTTTGGGATAGTGATCTCGGCCGATGTTTTGATTCACGATTGGAGTCCGCCCGAATTCGGTCGTCAGCACGACGACCGTGTCGTCCAGCTTGCCAATGCGCTGCAAGTCATCGAGAAGCGCTGCTACTGCGCGATCCATCGTTTGGCACAACAGCGGCATGGAGGTGAAATTGTTTGCGTGGGTATCCCAACCAGTGAAGCTAACCTCTACCGTGCGCACATTGCTTTCGATTAAGCGCCGTGCCAAAAGGCAGCCCTGACCAAATGGATCTTCACCATAACGGGCGCGAATTTTCTTATCCTCTTTGCCGATACTAAAAGCGTCGAGGTCGGGACTCTCCATCAGGCGGACCGCATCGGCATACATGTCGCCATAGGCACGAATCGGCTTGGAGTGATAGCGCTCGAGAAATTCCGTGTCGAGATCGTTGGCCAGATTAAGACGACGTTGAAATCGTTCATCATCGATGGAAGAGCGGGCATATTTGAGGCCCGACTTCGGATCAGAGATCGCCAGGGGTTCAAACTCCGGTTCGAAAAATCCGCCGCCTCCGTGAAAGCGACTTTCGCGTCCGATGAAGACAGAACCGGGCATCGTCGGGTTGAGCTTCCCTCGCATTTTCTGCCCCCACGCACCGAGTCCCGGATGCCGAATCGTGGCACGCTGATCGTAGCTCGTGTGCATGAAGTAATTGCCCTTTTCGTGATCACCCGCAGTCGAGGTGAGGGAATTTACGACGCAGAGTTTGTCGGCATGTCTTGCCAGATTCGGAAGATGACTCGTCACGCGAATCCCATCAACGTTCGTGTTGATCGGGTTGGTTGAGCCCTGGTTTTTGTGTCCCGTTTTGAGATCGAAGGTATCGATGTGGCTCATACCACCGGCCATATAAAGATAGATCAATTGCTTCGCGGGGCCGATCCGAGGCGCGATCGAACTCTTGTCGCCAGCGGCTCCAAAGGTGTTACTCGCGGTGACGCCAAGGAAACTTCCCGCGGCGAGTTCCAGGAATCGGCGGCGGTTGAAATCAGTTTGTTTCATAATAAAGGGTGATTGAACTATTGAATAAAAAGGAATTGGCGCGAGTTGAGCAAAGCCCAGACGAGGTCTTCGATCGTTTCCTCTCCGTGGGTTTCGTAGTTGGATAAGATACGCGCCACTTCATGCTCAGTTGGCTTTCTCGTGAACATGGATCGGTAAATGATGTCGATTTTCGCCTCGGGTGTCGCCGCTGAATTCAGCTTTGCACCAAGCACGGAGTTCGGATTGTAAATCGCAATGCTAAGAGGGCTGTTCAGCAAATAGAGCGACTGCGGCACCGAGGCATGCGAAGAGGCGTTTTCGATCACATCGCGATCCGATTGACCAAAGTCTCGTAAAAAATGTCCTCGGCGAGCAGGCGATCCCAGATCAACGGCCCGTGCCATTTCCTTCGCGGTTTCACGAAAAAGTTGAAATTGTTTTTTCTCGCGATCTTCCCAACTCTTCCGTTCGTTTTTGTCCAAACCTTCGGGTGCTTTGGGTGGTTTCGCTTCTTTGATAAACTGGATCGTATCGCCGGTATTCGCAGCGGCAGGACCGCCCATCATCATCGGGGAATCGATGGCGTGCCCATCTTTGAGATCGACCAGCACGATTTCTCTGGCTTGCTTTTCCACATCGCGAGTCTTCTCCTTCAGTTCGTGAGTCAGCTCCGCCGCCGTCTCACCTTCTCCAGCCTCGTAGGCTGCGGTGATTCGTTTTTCAAAGTCTCTTTGCTCGGCAATCAATCCACGACGCAAGTCACCTGCGGCCTTCATTCGAGGCAATACTTCCTCCAGTGGCCGTTCGTTGAGACTGCGATAAGTCGCACGGGTAGCAGCGATTCGTTCGAGCAATTTAGGTCGATTTGGAGCGTGCGTATCGACATTGGGGAGCACGAGCGTGACAATGGAATCCCACATCTGCTCTGCGCTCATCCGTTTCATCAACGGTCCCTGGAAATGGAACGGCAACCCGGGAAGGTGATCCTCTCCATGCATTTCCCGGCGAAAGAGCTCCGTGTGAAAGAGCACCTTTTGAAAGGCTCGAACATCATAGTTCAAGGTGCGCATCAGATCTTCGAGGTAGCTGAGCAACTCCGGCTGACTAATCGGAGTGTGGTCGGTCAGGTCATCAACCGGCTCAAAAATGCCGTGACCAAAGGTACGTTTCCAAAGTCGATTGACGATCACTTGAGTGAAACGCGGATTGTCAGGGCTCGTCAGCCATTCGGCATAGGCTTTCTTCCTTTCCGCAGGATCATCGGACTTCGGAATCTCCGCTCCGAACATGGTTCCGGTCGACACCGGATCAAGCGGCGTTGCATCATCGTATTGATAGTCGTGCGGCAATTTCAGCTGAGTGTCCTGAAGATGACGGACCTCGACATAGGTCACCCTATTATACAGCGGCCCAATCGATAGATAAACGGCCTCGTTATGTTCTTCGACCGCCGCCCGAGCGGCGATAGCGCGAAGTGCGTGTTCACGAAATTGTTTTTCCGTTAACCCACTACGCTCCAGGAATTTAGAAATATTGGATTTCGCGAGCTGCTTTTCGATATCCGCTTCGTCTTTCAAAAAGGGGAAACCCTCGACCTTGACCGCATCGAAGTAAGCCGCTTTCTCCTCTTCCTTGAGCACAGCATGAACACCGGCTCGATGAGGATTCCCGCCACGGTGATCAAAACCGTAGGTAAACGCCGCCATTCGGAAATAATCCATCTGCGTCCACTTATCGAAAGGATGATTGTGACACTGCGCACACTCCAGTCTCGTGCCGAGAAAAATTCGCACCGTGTTCGACATGTTGTCGAGATCCATCCCCGTGTCGCGAATGTAGTAACCTGCGGCAGGATTATCGAAAACAAGACCGTGACCGCTGACGAGTTTTCTCACCAACTCGTCATACGGAGTGTTGGCCGCGATCTGCTCCTTGATCCAGGTTTGATAGACCAGGCTCCAGTGCTGGCCTGTGGGGAGCCGCAAGAGATCCGCCCAAAACTGAAAGTGATGAGCCGTGTATCCAGCGTCGTTTTTTAGTAAAGAATGAATCAGTTCAGAATACTTCTCTGATGAAGTCGATTCGAGAAATTCATCCGCTTCGGCGATGGTCGGAATGCGTCCAATGTTCGCAAGATAAGTCCGGCGGAGAAACTGCTCGTCGGAAATTTCGGGATATGCCTTGAGTTTTTGTTCCGCAAGATTCGCGGCGATGAGTTGATCAATTTCCTTAGCGGCTGGACGTGGGTCCAACTCAGCAAAAGAACTTGAGACGAACAGGAACACTCCCATCAAAAAAACGAACCAATAGGGTATGTTCGATGAACCAATAGGGTACGTTCGTTGACCTAACAGGGGATGATTGCGAAAAAGGTGTGTGAGTTTCATCAATTTGTGCAACGTCAGGATTGCTTTCCAGGGAAAATCAAACAGGGCAACTGTCGGCATAATCAATCGCAAAGCAGGAGTGCTCACTAAATAAGTTCCTCTCGTCAAAAAATTGGCCATTTTTTTCGAACTTTTTTCCGTGGCGCGAGGTTATTGTTAATTAGAAAGTCTCCCGGCAGTTCAATGGCGACCGGGACCTTCTTGTCACGCAGCAGTTTGGCCCTCGATCAACCGTAAATGGGCTGCCGCTCACCTCCACATCATCTTTTGTGTAGCGAACTTTCGCCCATTGATTCTTGATCGGTAGCCGGAACTCCATCCAGTCCCAGGCTTCGGGCAACGCAGGGCGAATCGTCAGCTTCTCGTCCGGGACGGATAGATGCAATCCTGCGAGGCCTTCAAGGTAGAGCAAGGCGACTTCGGCGACATCGAGATATCTCGCATCCTTATGCAGAAGAAACATCCGGTGATTAAAAAAGACGTTGCCTACTGCGGCGCAGGTCTCGTTGAAGGCGTGGGCATTGGGAAGTTCATACTGCGGTCCGAATCCTTCGATTCCATGAACTGCCCCGAGTCCGCCGGTGATGTGCATCCGCATGTTGGTAATGTCGCCCCAGATTCGATCGAGTGCCTCCGCGTATCCTTTCTCGCCAGTTAATGCAGCCATATCAGCCATCGCGGAATAGAGGTGGTTGCTCGAACCGCGTGACCGACCGCTTGACTCTGCTTCAGCACTGGCTTGTGCTGCTGCGCATAGGTCGGCGACATGACGCCTTCGCCATCCGGCACATAGATGACGCCTCGGACCTCGAGAAACTTCCGCTCCATTTCGAGATAGAGCTCGTTTCCTGTAACGCGGTAGAGTTTCACCAACGCGAGCTCCGGCTCCTGATGCCCGGGGGCCTGCCGAATCGGCTTACCTCCATTGTAATCCGGATCGCCTTCAAAAAAGACCTTATTAATATGCTGTGCGTTTTTCTCTGTAATTTTGAGTAAAGCGTCTTTGCCGGTGGTCTCGTAGTAGGCGACCGCGGCCTCGTAGAGATGGCCCATGTTGTAGAGCTCGTGACTGTGGACGACAAAGGAATACGGCTTGTCTCCCATCATGTTCTTCTCTGTCCCGACCCTGGTCGTATGCGACGGATACAAATACCCGCTCGGCTCCTGCGCCTCACCGATCACGGCGATGATTTTATCCATCCTCGCTTCAAGATCCGGATTGCGTTCCAGCTGCAGGAGATAGGCAGCGCCCTCCATCACCTTGTAAAGATCGGAGTCGATGAAACGATGAGCCCGGTGATCTTCCACCGCCTTTCCTTTCTGAAAATCTGCCGCGGCCTGGAGATGGGCGACTCCCGGCTCGGTTCGTTCAAACGCCCACGGAACCGGTGTTTCGCGCTGAGTGATCATTCGCGGTCGCCAGAAATTACTCGTCATTTCAACGTCGTTGTAGGAGACAGGTTTCAACGGGTAGTCGGCCGCAAAACCAGCCCCTGCATGAAAGGTTACCGCAATGGTTGCGAGGAACGTGAGACAGTATATTTTCATAGAGGCATGCAATTCGTTTGGCATTCTTTACTCTGCTTCCACCAGCACACGGACCTGATCGAGATGGCCGGGATTTTCCTGCAATTCAATTAACAGGGTGCGCCGGTCAGCTGCCAGAATGACCGTGTCGAATCCGTGACGTAGATCGCCCTCGGGGCGGGGCTCGATTGTTCGAGCGCTTGGGTATTTCACGTTGGGGATCCTGAAAGCAGCCTCCGATTCTTTCAATAATCGATCGTCTGTAATTACACCGACGATGGGTTTCGCAAAAGTAATCTGTCCGCGAACGCTCCGCCTTCGGTTTGGATTTTTGCCGGATGGATATGCATTCAACTGTAGCAGGTAACTCGTTAGCCGTTGCTCAGTCAACAGCGTCGGCTTTTCCCGGTAGCGCGACTTCGCGTATTGTCCAGGATCTACCATGTCCACGCGAATTGCTTCTTTCGGAACGAATCCTCTGCGCTCCGGAAACACCACGATATGCTCATTGTCCTTATAGTTCCCAGGATGAAAGGAGGGGCCGGGAGAAACAAATCGTATCGAGCCTGTTGTTTGCAGCACCCCGGAATTTATTGGCCACGCTTTTTCGAAACGGGACGTTTCAAAGGGGGCTGAATCAATCATCTTCGAATGCTCGCTCGCACGTATCGCTTGCCCCTCTCGAAGCAAGCGAGGGGCAGTCTCCGACGAACTGACTTCCACCTCACCATCAAAGACACAAACATCAGTCTGCCCGTCATCACTAACAGAAACCCCAAACGATGTTCCCAGATCGACCACGTGAGCGGCTGAGGTATCGACGACAAAGCCGACCGCTGATTCAGGAATCGTCGCAGTAACCACACCCCGGTGCAAAACCACATGCATTTCGTTCACCACCTCAATCTCGGCCGGCCCCTCGATCGTCACTCGCGCGCCATTCAAAAAATCCAACCGAACTAAGCCGCGAGAGATTTTCAATGGTCCACGTTTCACTAATTCACCAGCGGAATAGGCAGCTCCGGAATCGCGATAAGCTCCCACCACTTGAGTGATCTCTGCAATCGGCTGTGAAGACGACATCAAGAGAGCAAACACTCCGACGATCAGCGCCATGCATGCGGTGACGGCCAGGCCAATCCCCGGGACGTGCTTTCGCCGTGTTTCGGTCTCCGCTGAAAAAGACACGACGGTCGGTGACTCCGCCTCGGCAGCAAACCGACGGCGCAACGAAGCGTGGAGGTTTACCGCGTTCAGATAGTAATCCCGCGCTTGCTCGTCTTCGAGCAGTCGCTCCTCCAGAGCGCGCGACTCCACTTCCGTCGTGGTCTCATTGAGGGATTTCTCAATCCAGTCCTGCAACGCTTCGTCGATCATTGTGCTGCCTCCTCTTCAAGCCCGAGTTGCCGCTCGATGCATTTTTGCAATTGCCCACGAACCCGGTTGAGCCGTTTGTAAATCTTGTTGGCAGTCTCACCAGCCTGTTCGGCAAAGGATCGAATTGTGGCGCCTTCCGCATAACAGCTCACCACCATTTTGTGGTCGGTAGGTGGCAACTTCTCAACACAGGAGTCGAGGGCCCGGCGGCGGGCATCGAGATTCTCCGCTCGGTCTTCTGCTTGCTCAGCCAACAACTCAACGAGATTTTCGCTAAAGACGTGTCGGTCGCGGCGCACTTTCGTGAGGTGATTCAACGCCGCATTCTTGGCGACCTGGAGGGCCCAGTTTCGGAAATTGGTTCCAACCTCATACTGATCAAGGCAGCGCCACATCGTCAAACTGGCCCGCTGCACCACATCTTCGGCATCTGCCGTATTCCGAACCATCCCCAGAACGAACGAAAAGATCGCCGGTTCGTGTCGCACATAGAGCGAGACGAATTCTTCGTGACGGGATGAATCTGGAGTTGGGGATGCCATGAAAGGGGTTTCCACAGACTAAGTTCCTCTCGTCAGAAAATTAGCCAACTTTTTCCATTTTTTGCGCGAAGATTCAGTATCGATCCCTGTTCGGACGCAACGCCTTCATGATCCAACAGGGGGCGTTCGATGAACCAACCCTATTGCTTCGTGAACACCCAATTTTGGGATTTTAAAAGTGAGCGGGAGACGCTAACTTTTGCGATATGACTGAAGCCCGCGCCGCTGTTCTTTACGAAGCGAATACTCCCCTTTCGATCGAAACTGTTCGTGTGTTGCCGCCGAATCCGGGTGAGGTTCAGGTCCGAATGCATGCGGCGGGCGTTTGTCACAGCGATTTGCATGTCATGAAAGGCGATCAGCCAATTGCAATGCCGATCATCCTCGGACATGAAGGTGCAGGTATTGTCGAAGCGATTGGAAAAGGCGTCACATCAGTTGCCGAAGGCGATCACGTCATTCCGATTTGGCGAATGTCCTGCGGAATTTGCGAATACTGCCTCGGCGGAAAGCCGGCGCTCTGCGACGTAGGAACGGCGATGCGTTTCACCGGAAAAATGCCGGATGGCAAAACCCGATTCGAAAATGGAAACGGCGATCCGATTTTGCACTACGCGGGTGTGTCGACTTTTTCGGAGCTCTCAACGATGCCTGAAGGCGCGGTTGTGAAAATTGATCGCGATTTCTCGCTCGAAAAAGCAGCGCTCATTGGGTGCGGCGTGATCACCGGAATGGGGGCTGTCTTCAATTCCGCCCGCATGAAGCCAGGCGCAACCGTCGCCGTTTTTGGCTGCGGCGGCATCGGCCTGAATATTGTTCAGGGCGCAAAAATCGCAGGAGCGCTGAAAATCATAGCGATCGACACGGTGGATTCAAAGCTCGATTTTGCCCGCGAGTTTGGTGCCTGTGAAACGATCAACGCTTCGGAAAATGATCCAGTCGAAGCCATCAAAGATCTCACGAACGACCTCGGGGTTGATTACGCTTTTGAAGCGATCGGTCTGCCGGAGCCGATTGAGCAGTCCTTCGATTCAACCCGGAAAGGTGGCACCTGCGTTGTTGTCGGAATCGCCCGCCCCGATGCCCGCGCCAAGATCAATGTGAACCAACTCGTCTACGCCGAGAAAACGCTGAAGGGCTCAATCTACGGCTCGACTCGGCCTCGGATTGATTTGCAGTTGCTCATCGACATGCACCGCGCAGGTAAACTGGAATTGGATCGCTTGCTGACGCGGACGTATCCGCTTTCGCAAATCAATGAAGCCTATGCTGCTTTGGAACGCGGCGAAGTGGCGCGGGCATTAGTGATGCCGCAGGAAGTTTAGACATCCTTTTGCAGCCGCAGTTTGGTTTTCTTGAAATGTAGGCGACATTTAGCATCGAAATACAATGGAAACGGATGCAATACGCAAGCAGCGCACGGAATGGCTGGTGGGACTTTTTGTCTTCTTCGGACTGGCCATTATGGGGACGCTGATTTTGCAATTCGGTCGGTTCAGCGACCGGGTGCGGGGGCATTATGATCTTACGATCGAGCTTCCCAATGGCGGAGGACTTCGCGCGTTGGCTCCTGTAAAAATGGGCGGCGAGAAAGTCGGCTACGTTTCGGTCGGGCCGACGCTGAAAAAAGATTTTTCTGCCGTCGATATTATACTCGCCATTTATCAGGATCAGCAAATTCCGTTGGGGTCGAATTTTCAAATCGGAACGAGCGGTTTGATGGGCGATGCGTTTGTCGAAATCTTGATTGCTGAAAAATTCACGGGCGATTTCATTCCCAAAGAATCTCGAATCGTCGGAACGAAGACAGCTGATATCGCTGAACTTCAGGCAAACGCCGGCGTGATTTTAGAAGAAGTGAAAGTGGCCGTGGATGAGATCCAGATCGCAGTAAAAAGCCTCAATCGAGTTTTTGAAAAAGTGGAGGGCGATCTGCTTGGTGATGAGAATGTCGGCAATTTGAAGACCACCATTGCCGAACTAAAGGTGTCTTCACAAAATATTCGCGGCGCGACTGAAAAGCTTGATCCCGTGCTGGAAGACATTCGCCTGACTGTCGGAGAGGCGAAAACGGCCGTGACAAAAGCAGGCACCACTTTCGATACCGCAACGGAAACACTGGAAGGGATTCAAACCACCGTTTCCAAAGCAGATCCGGCGATCGAAGAATTGAAGCCAACGATCCTCGAATTGCGCGACACCATCAAAACCGCCAACGAAACATTGGAGAAAATCAAAGGTGGAAATGGAGTTGCCGGAGCTTTGATTTCCGATAGCGGAATGCGGGAAGATCTGGAAAGTTTCGTCGAGAAATTGGAAGCGTATGGAATCCTCGGGTATCCCAAGGAGAAAAAACCGGGCTCAGGAATTTTCTCGGGCGGTTCATCAACGTCGTCCTCGTCGAAAAGCAGCAAAGCTGAAGAGAAACCGAAAAGGCGTCCTTCTTCGCTGACTCGCCGTCGTCCCGGCTCTTAGTCAACCACCGCGCACGGAACAAGAATCGCGTCGCTCATCCCGTGAAGGATTTTTTTGTCTGACGGACAAATCGTTGCGAGAATTCCACCGAGTTTTACGGATTTACCTCGCTTGCCAACTTCGGCAAAATAGTAGGGACAAAGCCGAACGCGCGCTTCCATCGTTTCGATTTTCCCGGACTCTGGATTGTGCCACGTATGATGCACGATTTTCCCCCGATGAAATTCCTGAAGGACAAACGGTGAGGTCTCGAAACTCGAAATCGCATTATCGACGGCCTCGCCCCACTCGCTTTGGGATGAATCCTGCCCAATCGTGACGCTGCGGCTGCCCCACGCGAGTTCGGAAAACCCGCTGACTTTTAATACCAACTCGCGCTCGGTTTTGCTGAAGTCTTTGAGTTCCGCAAAACTCTGAATTTCCAATTTTGGCAACACGGCGTGGTGCGGAAGCTCGGCAGGGTCCACGACCCAGCTCCACGGAAACAAATCGAGAAGCCGATGAAAATTCGCATCGCGAACCCCCATCCGCCACGTGTCGCGAAGCGGGCGCATCCGAAGCAGGGCGGCCCACATTTTTTCCTCGAGCCACGGCTTAAACGGCGGCGTCACTTTCGTATTCGAGGCCGCGAGTTTTTCGATGCCTGAAAGATTCGGCAAATCGAAGAGCTCAAAAAATCGATACACTTCGCGTTCATCGGAGAATTCGAGGTTCTCGGCGGCCTTCACCGCAAAGTCTCCGTTTAACTTATCGGCAAGCCACTCCATTTCAGAACGGTAATCAGCCGATTCCTCAGAAATCGCGATATCGACTTTGTCTGATTCAAAAATGGATTCGAAGCCGCGCAGCATCCCATCAGTTCCACCAATGATGTCGGCATCAGGATTTACCGCCGCATAATTCTCACCGAGCCACGCAGTCAGCCCGATTCCACCGGGGACTGAATCCAGTTCAGTAATAGCAAAACCGTCTTCGGTGAGAATCAGATCTGGCCGGATGACCGACGGCGTGTCTTCGATGACATCGGTTTGCAACGCCGCGTCCAACAGCCACTGAGGTTTTCCACGATCCAGATAATCGGAAATCCACGATGGCAGTGAACCTTTGCGGCTACGACGATAGATGAGATCACTCGCCTGCTGGAACTTCCACAGCATCGGCCCCATTTGCTCAAGCTGCTTGACCGTTTTGCGATCAATCGGAAAGGGATCCGGAGAAATTCGCCAGGATTTTCCCGCGAACAAACCATTTTTCGGCATCGCCTCCCGAATTCGTTCGGCGCGCTCGATTGCGTTGTCTGATCCTGCTGCAGCGGTGTCGTCCATGAAAGCCATTTACCGCATCAGTCGCAGTGCGGATCGTAAAATTTCATCGGTATTGGAAATTTCGTCGGCTACTTTTTCGACGGCTTTCTGAGCATCTGCTTGTTTGTAGCCCAGCGAGATCATCGCGAGCATCGCATCGTTGCGAGCAGATTGCTCACTCGTCAGCCCCGCGCCCGTCGCCTGCATTTCCCATCCGGTGGTCACACCGACTTTGTCTTTCAACTCCAATACAATTCGTTCAGCTGTCTTTTTCCCGAGCCCTTTGATTTTAGAAATCGTAGGAATGTCGCCAGCCACAACCGCTGCTTTGAAGGCGTTCGCCGGCATGCCACCGAGAATCGACATGGCGACCTTCGGGCCAATTCCTGAGACACGACTCATCAGAAGCCGAAACAAATCTCGGTGATCATCATCGGGAAATCCAAACAGGGTTTGCTCTTGCTCGCGAATGTGATGGTGTGTTTTAACGAGGATCACTTCGCCCGTCTGTCCAAATTCCGCATCCGCGTTCATCGGAACAACCACGTCATAGCCCACCCCGTTCACATCGATCACGAGTCGACCGGGCCAGTTTTCCTGCAGGGTGCCTTTTAAAAATGTGATCATGGAATAGAATTAGGGCTAAAGAATCAAACGTGATTCCTATCCCTTCCATGAATTTCCCCGGTTGCAAAACATTGGCTGCTTTTTGTGCGCTTCTTATTCCCTGTGAAGCGCAAGTAAAAGACAAACCGGTCCGCTTTCGCAAAGGTCTGCTTTTCGAAAGCAAAATCGAAAACCCCAAGGTTTTTTCAGCAGTCGAAGGTGGTAAAAAGACGCTTCTCGTTCCTGCCTACGAATGGGAATACGGAGTTCGGGTGTTCACGAAAGCGTCGTGGAGCGAAACTGGCGGCGAATGGAACACCTATAAAGCAAACGCTGTATTGATAGCCGATGCAATTGTCGACACCCTGAAACCCGAATGGCGAAAAGATCAGCGAGGAGTGATCAATTACGCCATTTTGCAAAGCGAAGACCCGTTTCTTGGGAGTGTAATTTTATCGAAAAAATTGCACAAGAAATTCAAAAATGAGTTTGGAGAGAACATTCACGTGATCATTCCAGAGCGCGGCACGATCTACCTTTTCCCTGCCGAGGGAGGTAAGCTCGATGGCTACGGCCCCTCTATCATTAAGAAGTTCAAGGAGTCATCACAGCCCGTTTCCATCGAGGTATTCCTGCTTACATCAACCGGTTATGAGATCATCGGAGAATTGGAAGAGTGAGTTCAGTTTCTCTAAAATTTTTTTCATTTCTGATAATTTTAAAAATTTTACGTCTCTTGACGGAAAGTAATGGTCAAGATCATCAAAATGTGATAAACTCTCGAACCATGTCGAACACACGCAGAACACGATTCTCAAGACGGGTACCTGATCACGTAACGGACGAGTTAGTTAACGTCCTAGCTGATAAGGCAACCTTCGGTTTCAACGATCTTTTCGAAGTCGTTTATGAAAATTTAAAAGCTCGAAACGCTGTCAGTGGCGGCGAAGAGATGCTTCGTTTAAGAGCTTATGAAAAGCTTCAGAACCTAGTAACTCGTGGGTTGGTTGAGAAAAACGGTAAAGAATACCGCGGACTCAACAACATTCAAGATGCGTCCAGCGCTAACGTTGCTACCTAATCGTGCATCGATCTTGATTTCCCACACTTCCGTCTAGACGGAAACCCGAAAATCATTACATTCCGGTGTGTTGGCTCTGCCAGCGCATCGGAATTTTCGTTTACTGCTTTTATCTCATGTCACAGGATTACACACCCGTTCTCATCCAGATCGTTATTGCATCAGGCTTTGCCGTCGCCACGCTGATTGCCAGCGTTATGCTCGGAAAACGAGCCATGCGGAACACGGTGAAAGACTCCGCCTACGAGTGTGGCATGAATCCAACCGGCGAAGGCCAGGCCCGATTCAGTGTTAAATTTTACCTCGTCGCCATGCTGTTCGTCCTTTTCGATATCGAGGTCGTTTTCCTCTATCCCTGGGCAGTGGTTTTTCGTGAAAACGTCGCAAACGCTCCCGTTTACTTCTGGGGAATGCTGGGCTTCGTCTTCGTTCTCTTCATCGCTTACCTTTATGCGCTTAAAAAAGGTGCGCTTGAGTGGAAAAGCTGAGTTTCTCAATCAGCATTTGTAATCTTCCGCTCCGTTCCACGTCCCCACTTCTCGCTCAGATGATTCACTACATTGCCTTTTACACGCTCAAAGAAGGCGTGACCCGGGAAAACATTGAGGAAATGATTCGAATGAGCCGAAGTCGGCTACTTCGGATTAATGAAGCCCACAACGTGCGCTCGGGACAAACGATCCAAAAGGAATCCGAATTTCCGTTCTTCATTTCCGCCGATTTCGAAAACCTCGATAAGCTGGCCATTTTCCGCGAAGATCCTCAGAATTTAAAATTCGAACACGAATTTTTGAAGCACTACACCGAAGAGCGAAAAGAATTTCTCTACGAAACCGAGCCCGGTCGCGACATTCGGTATTCGTGAGGTCGCTGTTCGGCGAAAAAATCTGATGACCTGTTGTCTGCGAATTACGGGAGATTTCAGACCCGACAAGCTCATCGAAAATGTAGCGCTTCCGTTGGAGGTCAGATACTGCAAGGGCGATATCGGACGCGGAGGTGTTGTGGAAGAAGAGTCTCTGGTTCAAATCACAGTAAGTGATGCTGAGTTTTCAGAACTGGATAAGCAGTTCGAGGACATGTCCCGATTCGTCGCGCGACATAAAGTTGCGTTGAAAGAGTTTTGCCGGCTTGATGCCATCACATCATGCACCTTTGATTTCGGTGGGCAATTTGATCCAGATTACGTAGTTGTCTGTCGCACTATTCCTCGGTACGGGGTTATTGCAGCAGCCATTTGTAATGCGTCCATCGAGATTTCGCTCCGGATGATGAGTCTGCAGACCAATAAATTCCGGTGTCGCTGCTCAGGGCACAAAAAAAACAGGGTTGGATCAATGACCCAACCCTGTTGATTCGTAAAAAATTTAGCAACTCAAGCGACCGAAAGAATCAGTCGCCCGGTTGACTCAAATTAGCTGTAAGAAGCCTGCTGACCTTTGAGATCGCGTCCCTTGAGCCAAGGCATCAATGAGCGAAGACGCTTACCGATGGTCTCGATCTCGTGCTTCTCGCCTTCTTCACGCAGACGATTGAACTCAGGCTGACCTGCTTCGTTCTCAGCAATCCACTCCTTCGCGAAATTGCCGTTCTGAATTTCAGTGAGCGCTTCCTTCATGCGAGCTTTGACAGATGCGTCGATGATCTTAGGACCAACAGCAACATCACCCCACTCAGCAGTCTCAGAGATTGAGAAACGCATTCCAGCGATGCCGGACTCGTTCATCAGATCAACTGTGAGCTTTAGCTCGTGGAGACACTCGAAATAGGCCATCTCAGGCTGATAACCAGCTTCAACCAAGGTTTCGTAACCGGCAGTAACCAGCGCAGAAATACCACCGCAGAGAACCGTCTGCTCTCCGAAAAGGTCAGTCTCAGTCTCTTCTTTGAAATCAGTTTCGAAAACGCCGGCACGTGTGCCACCAACGCCTTTGGCCCATGCCAAAGCAATGGCCTTAGCGTTTCCATCAGCGTCATTGTGAACCGCGATAAGCGCTGGAACACCCTTTCCCTCAACGAACTGGCGACGAACGATGTGACCAGGTCCTTTAGGAGCAACCATGATTACATTTGCGTTTGTTGGAGCTTCAATCGTTTTGAAGTGAACCGCGAAACCATGGCTGAAAAGCAACGTCTTGCCATCAGTGAGATGTTCTTTGATGTCCGCCTCGTAGATCGCAGCGATCTTCGTATCAGGAGCAGCAACGAATACCACGTCTGCAGCTTTCACTGCATCCGCTGTGTCCATCACGTCGAAACCGTAATCGGCCGCGACTGCACGGGATTTCGAACCGGGATAAAGACCGATGATGACTTTTACGCCACTGTCTTTTAGGTTCAATGCGTGGGCGTGGCCCTGTGAACCAAAGCCGATAACGGCGCAGGTTTTGTCTTGGAGAACGCTCAAATCAGCGTCTTCGTCAGTATAGATTTTTGCTGCCATGTGTATTCGAAGTTCAGAATTTTAGGGCGGCTAGACTCATCGCAAACCCTTACGCGGTCAAACGCTAATGTGATCAGCGAAAGTCGTCACGAACAGACCCTGTCGGTTCGATGAATGAACCCTGTTGGTTCGTTAAATTGATTCTTTCAGCTCTGCAAAAATCAGCCGTCCCGCACTGGTTTGCACTGCTCCACCGACAACAACGGATTGCGTGGTTCCAAGCAAATCGATGGACTGATTGACGACAATCATGGTTCCATCACTCAAATAACCAACGGCTTGATGATCGTCTTTGCCCTCTTTTACTAAGGCGAGACTCAATTCATCCCCGGGATCAACCGTTGGGCGGAGAGCCTGATTCAGCTCGTTCAGACTGAGCACCGTCACATTTTGCACCCGGGCAACTTTAGCCAAATTTGCATCGTTCGTCACAATTCGCGCACCGAGAAATCCCCCAAGGGCAGTCAATTTTCCATCGACCGTCTCTTCGTTCGGGAAATCTTCTTCGTGAATTTCGACTTCGATATTTTGCGATTTTTTCATCGACTCAATGCATTCCAAGCCACGTTTGCCTCGCAGCCTTTTCATTTCATCGCTGCTGTCAGCCAGTAATTGCAATTCATCGAGAACGAAACGGGGAACCACGAGTGATCCGCCGAGAAATCCTGTTGAACAAATTTTGGGCAATCGCCCGTCGATCAGAACGTTCGAATCGAGCAGCAACGGAGCCTCCTGAACTGAATCCTGCTTGAAGCGGACGTAGGGGATAACGAGGGAAAATTCTTCTCGTTTGCTGCGTAGTGCCATCATCATGCCGATAAATCCCAGCGCGAGGAACGAACAAAGGCGCCCAATGTCCCGGGCGAGCGGACTATTTTCAAACCACCCGGAGTCGAAAATTCCAATCAGGGAAATCAACCAGGCGCAGACCAAGCCGATCAACAAACCGAAGGTGCCATGAGAAAAGCCACGAATCGTAAAGTTCCGCAGGATGAGATCAATCGCGAGTAATAAGAGCCCGAAACCAAGACCGATGAGAAAGCCGACCCAACCTTCGTCGGCCCCATTTCCCATCGCAATGGAAATTCCTAACAGTACGCAAAGCATCACGAACGCAGCGCGAGCTAGGTTCATCGGAGTAGAAGTATTCATAAACAGTTATGTATGTCGACGTCATGTATGATGCGGAACAGACGTTCCGCGGGTATGTATGCCGCCACTGTAAGCAAGATCGATGCTCAAATCGAGCCCGCAATTCAGGAATCAGCCATCTTCCCCGCAGCAGCTACCCATTTGCCACGGCGCAAAAACTTGTCGAGATGAATTCCCACGGATTGGGCTGCTTCGAAGACTTCTTTCGTCTGCGAGGTGAGAAATCCTGACAAAATCACCGTTCCGCCTTCCGTCAAACAACGCGGCACATTCGGCATAATCGCGACGAGCAAGCTGCTGAACAAATTCGCCGCGACAATTTCGTATTTCTGCTCAGGTTTGGAAAAATCGGAATGATCCAACCAATCAACCGCATCATCGCCAAGAAAGTTGATCTTCGATTCGTCGACATCGTGAAGCTTGGCATTCTTAATCGCGACCCGCAGCGCCAATTCGTCGAATTCGATCGCGGTGATTTCACCCGACCCCAATTTTTCTGCAGCAATTGCTAGAATTCCACTGCCACATCCCAAATCGAGCGTTTTCCATTCGCCTTCGGGAAGATCCCGCGTGGCATCAACCAGCAAGCGAAGACACCCCGCCGTCGTTGGGTGAAACCCCGTTCCAAAGGCCAATTGAGGCGGAAATGACAACACATCGCGGCCCGGATTTTCTTCATGGAGTGTTTTCAAAAAATCAGCCTCGCCGGACTCCGTAACGATCAGGCGATTGCGAACGCGAATCACGCCCGCCCCGCCATCAAGGGCCGGCTTCCATTCCTGATCACGAATTTCAGCAACGCCGCCGCCGAATTTGGTTTTCAGCCCCTCGCACAGCTCGCGGGTCGGATCGTAAACCATGAACTTCCAACGCTTCCGGTTGGCAATTTTTTCCGAAACAAACGAAACGCCCTCAACCGTCAATTCAGTCTCCCACCAATCGACATCGGCATCCTCGACGGACTTTGACCAACGGAAGACTTGAGTGGAAGGATTCAGGGGCTGGGAATCAGGATTCGAGGACATGAAAGACGAAAGGGCAAAATTACAGTTCAGTTTGGTCCGTCAGAATTCCCGCAAATTCCAAACAATTCTTTCAAATTCCCGTTTTTAAAAAATCTGAGAACCTGAGTTTCAAATGAGTCATTCCAAATCCAAATTTTGAGAGGCTGACTTCAATTTCTTCCTAAAATGAAATGTTGAAAGCACGATCCCCGCGATGCACAAACCCCACACCCCAACAATCCAAGCATTAGAGAAATTCACTTCTCCATACAATTTTCCGATCAAGAAAAAGTAAACACCGCCCACCAAGATAATGTCAATCACAGTTGAAATTGGATGTTTTTTCGAAAGCAAACCAGAAAACAGCAGCCCAACGAAATAAAAACGGCGACAAGCAGCCACTTTCCCAGAAATGCGATCAAGACCTCCATCATTGCACTTCAATAATAGCCGATCCGACTGTTTTAAAAAAATACATAAAAATGGAGCGGGTGATGAGATTCGAACTCACGACATCGACCTTGGCAAGGTCGCGCTCTACCACTGAGCTACACCCGCTCATTAACCTCACCAGCGTTCAGGCGAGGGGCCGGTAATTTGGTTATAAAACGAATGTTTTCAAGCTCAATTTTAAAAAAAGACCGTTGCCCTCGTAGATTCGAATCGTAGTCTTTTCGTGATGTCGAAAAAACGATTCGGAAACAAGCTGGACGAGATCCTCGCTGACAAGGAAATTGAAGTCGAAGCCTTGCTGCCACGGCTGGAAAAGCTAAAACATGCGGCAGGATTGCGGGATGATTTCCGTTCATTTTTCACGTCTCTGGGCGGTGGGCTCCGCAATAAGGAGGAAGGCGAAGGCTACGGCACAACCGATCTGGCAATCATTGCCGAAGTGAAAAAAGGCTCACCTTCCGCGGGAATCATCGCGGAAGATTTTGATCCGGTTCAAATCGCGATCGATTACGACAAAGCCGGAGCCAATGCTATTTCCGTTCTCACCGACGAAAAATATTTTCAGGGGCACCTTTCGTATCTCGCGCTCATTCGCAAGGAAGTCCGCGCGCCCGTTCTGCGAAAAGATTTCATCATCCACGAAGTGCAGATTTATGAAGCCGTCGTCGCCGGTGCCGATGCAATTTTGCTGATCGTTGGCGCGCTGGAGCAGGATGAATTGGTCAAACTCTACGATATTGCCCGGAACTGCCAGCTAGACGTCCTGATGGAAGTGCATGATCTCGAGGAACTTGACCGCGCCCTCGAAATCGAGGCCCGCATCATCGGCGTGAACAATCGCAATTTGCGGACCTTCGAAGTGTCTCTCGAAACCACGCGCGATCTCAGCGAAGAACTCGGACCAGATATCATTCTCGTCAGCGAAAGCGGCATCAAAACTGCCGAAGACGCCGCCAAAGTGAAATCCTGGGGGGCCGATGCTTTGCTCATTGGGGAGTCGTTGATGCGTTCACCAGACAAAGCCGCGCAAATGCAAGCATTCAAAGAAGCGCGGCTTGCTGATGAACCGACGGAATTGAGCTGAAACGTAGGTGCGAGCGTGAGCGAGCCACCTGCAACGGTTCGGGCCGAAAACTCCGGCGCGAACTACAACTGCTCGCTCACGCTCTCAGCTACAGTGTTTGCTTGAATTCCTTTCCGTTAGCGAGACATTGCCGCATGAGAAATTTTTGGACTTCAGCGATTTGGATCTTTCCCGCGCTTTGTCTTTTTTGCCAATCGACTGCCTTCAGTCAGAAAGCCGACGCCGATGCGGCAATCGACAACGAGGCTGAATTGAAGGCGGATGAAGATTCCGGCTTTGAGCAAATCGAATTGTTCACCCGCGTGCTTGAGCGAATTCGCCAGAGTTACGTTGATCCCGAGAAGGTTACCTACGAAAAACTGATCAACAGCGCGCTCGATGGAATGATCGCTGATCTCGACCCGCACTGCCAGTTCATGCAGCCGCAGGTGTTCGAGCAGATGAAGAAAAACACCGGCAGCACCTACGAAGGCGTCGGCATCACCATCGCAAATCGAAATGAAATGCTCACGATCGTGACCGTTCGCGAAGACGGCCCAGCGGCGCGCGCTGGCGTCATGCCTCAAGATCACATTTTAAAAATCAACAACACGCTGACTGAAGACGTCGGCATGACCGAGGCCGTCCAAATGCTTCGTGGAAAGCCCGGCCAGAAGCTGAAATTGACGATTAGACGCCCCGCGACCAGCGAACTTCTCGAGTTCGAAATGATCCGCGAAATCATCAAGCAATCGACGATCAAAGACATTCGGATTCTCGATGAAAAACTGACTGCTCCCTACAAAATGGGTTACTGCCGCCTTCAGCAATTTAATTCACCGAGCCACGAAGAACTCGCTGACGCGCTCGATCAACTCGAGAAAGACGGCATGAACGCGTTCGTTTTTGACCTGCGGAACAATCCCGGCGGCTTGCTCAACAGCGCGATCGATATCTGCGGTGAGTTTGTGGATGCTGGAACCGTGGTTCTCACCACTGAAGGCAAACCCGGCTCCGGCGAGATTAAAGTGTATCGCACCACCGCTCGCGCCAAGCGTCGCGACCGCGCCTATCCCGTAGCGATTTTGATCAATCACTCCAGCGCGAGTGGATCGGAAGTTGTCGCTGGTGCTTTGCAAGATTTGAAGCGAGCTATCGTGGTCGGCGAGACGTCTTTTGGAAAAGGATCCGTTCAAACGATTCTTCCTCTCGAAGGCAGTGGCGGAAAAGCGATTCGGATGACGACAGCAAAATATTACACTCCGAGTCACCGGACGATTCACGAAAACGGCGTGATTCCAAATATCGTGGCGACGCTGACTCCACCACAGGAAAAAGCCCTCGCTAATTGGTTTTACCGCGCAAGTTTGCGTCCTGAAGAGCGCAAGCAGGCCGAAAAATTCAGAGACGTCCAGCTCATCCGTGCCGTCGATGCGATGAAAGGTGCGCTGGTTTATTCGAATTTCGGAGACGAAAAGAAAAATCCAGCGGAAGCGACTGAAGTCGTTGAGAACAAAGAAACGAAAAAGCCGGAGTGAACACTTCCGAGCGACAACCTCTCGTTCTCGCAATCGAGACTTCCTGCGACGAAACGGCCGTTTCAATCGCTCGCGGGACGAACGAAATTTTGTGCAGTGAAATCGCATCTCAAATCGCGATTCACAAGCCATACGGCGGTGTCGTTCCCGAATTGGCGTCGCGGAATCATAACCTTGCTATTCAGCCTGTTATTGCCGCCGCTTTAGAAAATGGTGGCGTTTCGCTTTCACAACTTGATGCCGTCGCCGCAACTGCCGGCCCCGGTTTAGCAAGTTCATTGCTGATTGGCGATACCACGGGAAAAGCGCTCGCGCTCGGCCTTGGAAAACCGTTCTACTCGATCAATCACATCGAAGGCCATTTGCTTTCTCCCTTCATCGGCGACGACAACGGAATCCGCGAAGGCATTGCTTTGGTCGTCAGTGGCGGCCACACCTTGATCGTAAAAATCAACGCCGTTGACGATTACGAAGTCCTCGGTTCAACCAAAGATGACGCCGCCGGCGAGGCATTCGACAAAGTCGCCAAAATGCTCGATCTGCCTTACCCCGGCGGTCCAGAAATCGATAAACTCGCCCGCGAAGGCGATCCCGCTGCGTTCGATCTTCCCCGAAGCATGATCGACAGCGGCGACTTCCAATTCAGTTTCAGCGGCCTCAAAACAGCTGTGTTCTATCTTCTCCAAAAATTGCCCGAAGCGCTTTCGGAGACCGATTTGAAAAATGTCTGTGCTTCGTTTCAGCAAGCCGTCATCGATGTTCTCATCGCAAAAACAATCGCTGCCGCGAAGCAAACTGGAAGCAAACTCGTCGCCGTGAGCGGTGGGGTCAGCTGCAATTCCCAGCTCCGGCGAGACATCACTTCCGCGTGTGAAAAAGCCGGGCTTGAACTCGCCATCGCCACGCCGCATCATTCGACAGATAACGCCGCGATGATTGCCTTCACCGCCGCCGCGCGAATCGAAGCAGGGATTTCGCCATCACTTTTGAACACGGATGTGAATCCAAATTTGAAGCTCGCTGCGGATTAGAGATCACATCTTGTTCTTTCACAAAAATCGCTTTTCGCTATGATTGCCGAGTGAAAAACTTGCTCTTTATCATCGCCTGCGCGGTTGGATCGACCGCTCTAATTGCTGCTCCGCAAAAACCAAATTTCATCGTCGTGATGGTCGATGACATGGGATACGAAGGCGTCAGCTGTTTCGGAAATCCCTATTTCAAAACGCCGGAAATCGATCGTCTCGCGAAGGACGGCATGAAGCTGACCGATTTCCACTCGTCCGGCACCGTTTGTTCGCCTACGCGCACAGGACTATTGACGGGGCGCTATCAGCAACGGTCTGGGATCGAAGCGGTTATTCACCCATACACGGATCACCCCGAGCACAAGAAAGGCCTTCAGCTTTCCGAAACCACGTTTGGCGAAGCGTTAAAAAAGGTCGGCTATTCCACCGGTTTGATTGGAAAATGGCATCAGGGGTATCCCCAAAATTCGGACGACTTTCATCCCCAAAATCATGGGTTCGATGAATTTGTCGGTTACCACAGCGGCAATATCGATTTCATCAGTCATGTGGGAGATCACATGCGGCACGATTGGTGGCATGGGAAAGTGGAAACCGAAGAGGAGGGTTACTCTACCCATCTTATCAACCAATACGCGCTCGACTTTGTGAAACGGCACGGAAAAAAATCCGACACCCCCTTTTGCCTATACATCGCTCACGAATCGATTCACAACCCAGTGCAAATTCCCGGTGACCCCGTTCGTCGCACCCTGCAAGAATGGAAACGGTGGAAATGGCAAGATCACACGCCCGAAGAACGAATCGAAAAATATCGGGGGATGGTTGAGCCGATTGACGACGGGATTGGTCAGCTCCGCACAGCGTTAACTGATCTTGGAATCGAGAAAAACACCTTCATTTTATTTTTTTCAGACAACGGACCTTCGGGCGATTTCCCGAGCGGCAGCCCGAAGCTTCGAGGCCGAAAAGGCAGCGTTTATGAGGGAGGCCACAAAGTTCCCGCAATCGCCTGTTGGCCTGGAGCGATTGCAGCAGGAAGCGAATCCGACACTCCACTGATCAGCATCGACATCATGCCAACCCTGCTGAGCCTCGCGAAAGCGACGATCACAGAGCCGGCGATGGACGGTGTTGATTTGTCATCGGTTTTTCTAAAAAACGAAACCTTGCCCGCTCGACCCCTTTTCTGGGCATCTTTATCAAATGGAGGCCAGCGATCCGAGGCCATGCGTGACGGTGAATGGAAACTCGTGGTTCAGCACCCGAAATCAAAACCCGGGACCTTCGAAAATGAAGCGATTGAGCTTTTTCATTTGGCAAAAGATCCTGAAGAGAAAACCAATCTCGCAAAACAGAAGCCCAAACAGGCCGCAAAAATGCTCACCGCTCTGAAGGCCTGGTTTGCAGAAACATCGGCGAGCTCTCCGCCGCAGCCCGGCGGTTGGAAATAGGCAAATATTGCGGAGCCTAATGCTGATCGAGCTTCACGAAACGATAGGGTACGTTCGACGAACAGACCCTGTTGGTTCAAAAAATACGTTCTTAGAATTCTGATCATGCTATTGCCAGCAGTTTCCGTAACTGATACATTCCCGTCCGAATTATGAATTCTAACACCCCCATAAAATTTCTTCTCGTGACCGGTGTGGTGGTCGCGTCAGTCATCGGAATCATCACCACGGCGCAAGACGAAAAAGGTTTTCACTCTATTTTTGATGGAAAATCTCTCGAAGGCTGGGTCGGCGAGAAGGCTCTTTGGAAAATCGAAGATAAGGCGATCACTGGCACGACAACGGCTGAAGCTCCAATCAAAGGAAACACGTTTTTAGTTTGGGAAGCTGGCGAAGTTGATGATTTTGAACTGAAACTTGAATACAAAATCGAGAACGGAAATTCCGGGATTCAAGTTCGCAGCTTTCGCCGAGGCGGCCCCGACAAGCCCTTCGTGATCGGAGGTTATCAGGCCGATTTTGAAGCGGGAACGCAATGGTCAGGCACGATTTATGGTGAAGGCTATCACGGAATTCTCGCGAAGCGTGGTCAGTCAAGAAAACGAATCGAAGGCGAGACGTTTGAAGATTTGAAAGCAGTGGGCGATCCTGCTGAACTGCAAACGCACATTAAAACGGGCGAGTGGAATTCGTATCACATCACGGCAAAGGGAAATCAAATCACGACGCGGATTAATGGCAAAGTCATGGCGGAGCTGGTGGATGAAGCTCCCGATGCCCGTCGCAGCGGGCTTCTCGCTTTGCAGCTGCACGCAGGTCCGGCGATGAAAGTTCAGTTTCGCGACATCAAACTGAAGCGGCTCGCTTTGGAAGATCGCAAAAAAGTCGTGTTTATCGCGGGCAAGCCGAGTCACCCAGCACGGACGCACGAGCACAATGCAGGTTGCCTTTTGCTGACGAAACAGATCAACGAGCATCACGCCGATAAAATGGTCGCGACGACTTACACGAATGGCTGGCCATCGGATCCTTCGGCCTTTCAGAATGCGGATTCAGTTGTCATGTTTGCTGACGGCGGACAGCGTCACCCGGCATTTTTCCATCTGAAAACGCTGGAAGCGCTTCGCAATCGCGGAGTAGGCGTCGGTGCGATTCACTACGCAGTGGAGATGGTTCCCGGAGAGACCAACGACATGCTGGCTTCTTGCATCGGCGGTGCTTTCGAAATCGATTATTCGGTCAATCCTCATTGGGTCGCGGAGTTCGGCAATTATCCAAAACACCCCACGGCATATGGCTTGAAGCCTTTTGGAATAAATGATGAGTGGTATTTCAACATGCGTTTCGTAAAAGGTATGAAAGGCGTAACTCCCATCCTGTCAGCGGTTCCCCCAGCGGAAACGATGTCGCGCAAGGATGGCCATCATTCAGGCAATCCTGAGGTTCGCAAGATGGTCGAGGCTGGCGATAAACAACACGTCGGCTGGGTTTATGAGCGTGAGGCAGACGGCGGAAGAGGATTTGGCACATCGGGTGCGCATTACCACGACAACTGGGCGAACGATGATTTTCGTACGTTTGTCCTGAACGCAACAGCGTGGATTTCCAAGGTCGAAATCCCCGAAGCTGGAATCGTCACCCCAACTCCAACAAAAGCGGAACTCGACGCAAACCTGGATCCCAAACCGGCTCGGAAACCGAAGAAAGCCCCTAAAAAACCGGCCGAGAAAAAGAAAGCGGCCTAGTCAGAATAGACTTCCGAATTTGTTTCCAACCCTTTACCCTATACTCCCAATTCTAGAATTATGAACGAACCCAAAAACGAAAAACCTCCGATTGAGTCGAGTGCGACTCGTCGAAAATTTATTAAAGGAGCGGCTGTCGCTTCTGTCGCGGCGTCTACGCTTCCGGTTGAGTCCTACGCGCAAGTTGCCGGAAGTGACCAAGTCAAAGTCGGCATGATCGGCTGTGGTGGCCGAAATTCCGGTGCGATTGTCCAGAACCTTACCGGATCTGACAACGCGCGTCTCGTGGCAATGGCGGATGCTTTTGAGGACAAAATCGATGGAACGGGCCCTCGTGGTTCTGGTCTTCCAAAAATTCAAGCGCAGCTCGATAAAGCGGGTAAGACGGATCAAATCGACGTGCCTAAGAGCCGTCAGTATGCCGGTTTTGATGCCTACAAGCAGGTCGTTGACGAGGTTGATCTCGTTTGTATCGCAACACCTCCAGGCTTTCGCCCAATCCACTTCGATTATGCAGTTTCTCAAGGAAAGCACGTTTTCATGGAGAAGCCGGTTTGTGTCGATGCATGGGGTTTCAACAAGATCGTTGAGTCTGCAAAGATTGCTGATCAGAAAAATCTTAAAGTTGTCGTTGGTCTCCAGCGTCACTACGAGAAGGTTTACCTCGAGGCGTTCAAAAAAGTTCACGAAGAAGGTCTCATCGGTGAAATCATCGGAGCTCAGGTGTGGTGGAACGGCAACCGTCCATGGATCATTGAGCGTCAGGAAGGCTGGAATGAAATGGAATATCAGATGCGTAACTGGTATCACTTCAACTGGTTGTGCGGCGATCACATCGCAGAGCAGCACGTTCACAACCTCGATGTCGTGAACTGGTTCCTCAGTGGGGATTCCAAGATGGGTGGCAATCCAATTTCTGCTTCAGGAATGGGCGGCCGTGCCGGAACTGAGCCGCATTCAGTCGGTGAGATTTTCGATCACCACTACGTTGAATATCGCTACGGCAACGAGCACAACAACGTTGTGATGAACAGCCAGTGCCGTCAGATCAAAGGCTGCAAAAACAAGATCGGTGAAGAAATTCACGGATCAGAAGGTATTTTGCACCTCGCTTCTGGAAAAATCACCGACCTCAAGGGCGAAGTGAAATGGCAGTATCGCAAAGCGCGGACCGAGCCGAATCCCTACCAGAACGAGCACGACACGCTTCACAAGTGCATTGCTGACGATACTCCGATCAACAACGCTTACTACGGCGCGAAGAGTTCTTACACAGCTGTGCTTGGCCGCATGGCGACATACAGCGGTAAAGAAATCACCTGGGAAGAATCCACAAAATCAAACTTCTCGATTGCGCCTGATGCCTACGACTTCGGAGCAGAAGCACCCGTTCAGCCGAACGCAGCTGGAGACTACTACGTCGCCATTCCTGGAGAATACACGTTGCCTTGGGACTCCAAGCAGAACAATCCTGCACCTGCGAAAAAGAAGAAGAAAAAGGCGTAATTCGTCGCTTTTCTAAAATTTATTGAATCGCTTCTGCGATTTTAATCGAAGACGGCTCGCCACATCGGCGGGCCGTTTTTCGTTGAGCCGACAGGGGATGCGTTCCTCTAAAGTGTGAAAACAACACATGCATACGTTTGATCTTTACACCTAAATTGGATCGAATCTATGGAAGCCCATCCCATCGTCGTTTTTCAGAACGTTTATCACCCGAAAACAGACTTTGGGTTCCAAGTATTAATCAAATTGTTGCCAATGCGAACGCCCTGATCAACCGGAGTCATCAACCTCCGGATTTTGAGCAAAAATTATCGGTCGCAATCCCGATTGGCGTGAGATAGATTCCGCCCCCCCAATATTTTTGGGAGCAGGGTTCGGCTGCCTTTAGCGGTCGGCCCTCTTTTATTTTACCAGAAACGCCCACATGAATATCGCCGTCGAACGCCTCCCGGATTGCAAAGCCAAACTGAACATCGAGATACCTTCCGATATCGTTGAAAAAGAACGCTCTGGATTGGTTGCGGCCTACACGGCGCAGGCTAAGTTGCCGGGCTACCGTCCTGGAAAGATTCCAAAAGCCGTCATCGAGAAGAAGTTCAAAAATCAGATCACTGAAGAACTCGAAGATCGTCTGATGCGTCAAGCGTGGGGTGAAGCTGACAAGCAGGAAAAACTCGGCATCCTCGGGATTTCCAGTGTGGAGAGCAAAACCTTCGAAGCGGATGGCTCTTTCGCGATCGCTGCCGAGGTAATCACTCAGCCTGAAGTTGCGCTTCCTGACTACAGTGATATTCCAGTCGAAGTCCCAAAAATCGTCGTAACGGACGAGCAGCTCGACAACGTGTTCGAGCGGATGCAGCAGAATTTCGCCACGTTTGAAGTCGTTGAAGGACGCGCTCTCAAAGCAGGCGACATCGCGGTTGTTGAATACGAGGGTTCCACGGACGGAGCTCCACTTGTGGACACCCTCGACGAAGCCAATGCGCAGCTCGGTAGTTCCGAAGAATATTGGATCAAAATTCCGGCTGAAGGCGAAGACGCGACGTTCCTCCCCGGTTTTGGTGAGCAGCTCGAAGGCCTCGAAGTTGGCGCTGAAAAAGATGTCGAGCTCACCTTGAGCGACGATTTCCAGATCGAAGCGCTTGCTGGAAAAACGGTCGTTTACAAAACCAAGGTCAAAGAAGTGAAGGAACAGGTTGTTCCACCTCTCGATGACGCGTTTGCGGAGAAAATTGAGCCAGGCAAAAACATCGAAGAAGTTCGCGCATCGATTAAAGAGCAGATGGAGGCCGAGCAGACCAATCAGCGTCAGGAAGTCATCACGAGCCAGATTTTGAGCCACCTCACAGGTATGGCCGAATTCGAGGTGCCAGAGCACATCATCTTCAACGAGACTCAGCGTCAGGTGAACGAAATGGTTCAGCGCGGATATCAGCAGGGCATGGGCGAAGAGCAGATCGCTGAAAACCAACAGGCTATTCTCGATTCCGCAGAAGGACGCGCGAAATCAAGCGTCAAAGCTACCTTCCTCCTTGAAAAAATCGGAGAGAAAGAAGGCCTCATCGTTTCCGATGACGAAGTCAGCCAGCAAGTCATGATGATGGCGGCGCAGCAGCAGCGCCCGATCAAAAAAGTGGCTCGCGAACTCCGTGACAAAAACGCTTTTCCAGAGATTCGTCACGACATCCTCATTTCCAAGGTTCTTGAATTCCTCAAGGGCAATGCTACGATTACAGAGGTCGATCCACCCGCTCCTGAAAAGGCCGAAGAAGCTTCCGAGGAGCCTTCCGAAGAAACGGCTGAAGCGTAAACTTTTGAACGAAAAACCGTCTTCCGTAGTCTTACTTAAACCTACCGAATTTTATGTACCAAGAAATTTCTCCAAATCTCCCGCCACACCTTCAGGATCGCATTAGCCAGCCCATTGAGGGCGTGCAGATCGTCGAAAAAGAGGGAAATCAGATGATCAGCTTCGATCTGATCTCGCGGTTGATGAAGGACCGGATCATTTTCATCGGTGAGCAAATCAGTGACCCGCTCGCCAACTACGTCATCGCCCAGATGCTGTATTTGCAGATGAGCGATCCGAACAAGGACATCAACGTTTACATCAACAGCCCCGGCGGTTCTGTAACCGCTGGCCTCGCGATTTACGACACGATGCAATTTCTCACCTGCGATGTGAACACCTACTGCATGGGCATGGCCGCAAGCATGGGAGCTGTTCTTCTCGCAGCGGGAACAAAAGGCAAGCGATACGCGCTTCCAAATTCACACATCATGATTCACCAGGTTTCCGGTGGCGCGCAGGGAACTGCCTCTGACGTCGAGCGGACTGTTGAGTTCATGTATTCGTTGAAGAAAAAGCTCAACGTCATCCTGGCAGATCACTGCGGTAAAACGCCTGAAGACATCTCCAGAGACGCTGATCGCGACAATTACATGACCGCTGAAGAAGCTTGCGCTTATGGTCTTGTCGACAAAGTTCTGACGAATAAGAAAGAGTCTGACGACAAAGACGAGAAGAAAAAGAAAGACTGATTCTTTCGGTTTTTCTTTCTAAATCGTTTTCTACGATCGAATAGGGTTGGTTCATCGAACAGACCCTGTTGGTTCGAAAGGCACACTTTACGGTGCTGGAACTGCCTTTGGCGAAACCTTGTATTTTGAAGGCGGCGGATCATTGAAGCCTGTTGCCAGTGCTCGTGCTTCTTTCTCCGTGAAGTTTCCTGTAATTCGGCATCCGTTGCTAAAGGGCTCATTGATGTTCGGGGCACTTAAAACGTGATCATTCAAAACGATCGCGACCAATTTGTTTCGATTCGCGGTTGTGAACGCGAGCATTTTTTTCGCTCCGGTTGGTGAGAAATCTACAATGATCTCCCAGCCGTTTGAACCATGCAAATGCCGCGCCGATTTTATTTCCTTCGAGGTAATCACGGAGGTTGATTTTATGATCAGGTATTCACCAGGCCGGTCGCGATACGGCAGCGCAGTGTGATCAGTAATTGTTTTTGTCCCCATGGCGATCGCTTTCGCTTCTTCCTGAGTTCCTTTTTTCGCGGCGTGCATCCCAAGTCCGGTGGCTTTGAGACCTTCCCACGATTCCAAAGCTGCCCGAACTTCTCCCAGGGCAGACAAAGGAATTTCAATGGTGAGAGCTTTCCCGCCAGATACAACCTCGACATTTCCTTTTTTACGATTGGTCTCTTTCACAAAATCCCGAAGCCATGTCTCCATCAGTTTTGTGTCTTCCACTTCCTCGAGAAAGGTAATTTCGACGGTGGTTTTTGGTCCGGTGTCTTTCTGGCTGCACGATTGCAAAAACAAGCTGCCGATGAGCAGTAAAGCCGATGCTGCAATTTTAGGATTCATTTCAACAGAGTGAAGAATCTGATTGGGAACTTCAATCGTTTTTGCCCTTATTCGATTCCCAAATGCTTTTTAGCACGCTCCCAATCCTCGATGGTATCCACGTCATTTCGCTTATTGAGCAACGCGACATCTTTTCCGGCTGATTGAGCCCTTTTCAGGCTCTCTGAAAGCGTCTCTTCACTACTCCACGGAATATCGGTGAAGATTTCGGGCGCGAGGCTGCGCGCTCCTACAAGGTAGTAGCCGCCATCAAAGGTTGGGCCAAATACAAGATCCTGTTTTTCCAAAGCGGCCCAGGTTTCTGAAATTGTCGATGGAGTGATTTCCACGCAATCGGTTCCAATCGCTGCGGAAAATCCATCCGGGGAGTCATTCAACGCTCCGTGAACCGCGGTTTGAAGTCGATCACCCAGATCTCCCTGCGATTGCGGATGAAAGGTAATCGCGATCGATTCGGGGAATTGATCCAAATCGGGCTTGAGCCACTCCCGCGTTTTAGCCTCAGCTTTAGGCGGATCGTAGGTCACGCGAAGCTCGTCGAAATCAGACTGCGAAAGGACTTTGAGCACATTTGAAACAAGCGATTGGTAAATTGTCGCCGCTTGCTCGCCGGAATCCTCGCCTTCCAAACCGGCTGCGAGACGGGTTTTTACCCTCCCAGCCACGGGAAATTTCAGGAAAACGACAATGGTGCGATGAGGGGCCATATTAAAAATATTTAAGAGATCTAAGATATTCGTTGAACTAAATAGTGGCTACGGTTATTATTTTTGTTCCGAAATACACGTTTGTTCCGGTTTTTATAATTTTCAGACCGCTTTTTTGCAATTCTTCCCATCATGGCCGCTAAGACTTCCCAAAGCAAGACTCCCCCGAAAAAGCGGGCGAGTGCGCCTACGAGTCGAAAGCGGACCGCAAAACCGAAGCGTTCTCAGGATGCCCCGGCAGGTCCTTACCCTTATCATGAGGGTATCGCGATCGCCTTGGGAGGACTGGCAATCATGTTTTTTCTGGCGTTGGTTTCGTATTCTCCGCGAGATCTTCCGAGTTGGGTTCCATTTTCGATGACGGCCGGGAGCGACGAGGTTTTGAACAATTTTATCGGGCCTATGGGGGCAGTGATGGCTGGCTATGCCTACTTTTTCTTCGGCGCAGCGTGTTATTTGATTCCAGCGATTATCGCTTGGTGGGGTGTCCAAGTCTTGACCGGTGCGCGGGTATTTAACCTTCGAAATGTCGGAGCGTTACTCGCCCTGATTTCTGCCGCGGCTTGTTTGATCGAATACCAGACGTTTTTTTTCAACGACTGGCCGCTTCGATATAATCTGCCAAGCAGCTCGGGTGGCTTCATCGGCTATGGGATTGGCGCTGGAGTTTTTGAACGTTTTATGGGCACCGTCGGCTCATTCTTGATCATGGTGATCGGCTATTTTATCTCGTTGATTATTCTCACGGGAATTCATCCGTTTCAGTTTGCGAAGCTGGTTCGCAGTCGAATCGCCCAGAAAATGGAAGAGCGCCGTTTTTACAACGACGCTGCCGCCGAGGAAACTTACAATCCGGCTCCCACCGCACGAGCCAGTGCGACGGGCCCTCGTAAAAAGCCTCAGTCCGTTCCGAAAAAAGACCCGGTAACCGATGAAGATGGGGTCCAGGGAATGCTCCCACTCGAAGCAGACACACCCCCGCCACAGATTATTGACGCGTCTCAGCGGAAAAAGCGGGGTGAGGAATCTGCTATGAAGGTGGTAGAAGAAATTGCCTGCCCATTGAATCAAGGCCGGCGTTTTGATGGCTATCAGTTGCCAACACTCTATCTTTTGGAATACCCGGAAGAAAACGAAGAGTCGGCAACTGATCACGCGGTTCTGATGGACACACAGAAGATGATCGTCAGCACGCTCGATACCTTTGGAGTTGAAGTGAAGCCGGGTGACATCACAAAAGGTCCGACGATTACTCGATACGAAGTTTATCCAAAACCGGGCCTGCGAGTAAATAAAATCACCGCACTGGAGGCTGATTTGGCCCGCGCGACGCGTGCTGAGCGAATTAATATCCTGGCTCCGATTCCTGGTAAAGACACCGTGGGTATCGAAATCGCCAACTCGGACAAAGTGGTTGTGGCGCTTCGCGAGTTGTTCGAAGACGATGCTTTTCGCAAGTCGGATCACAAGCTGCCATTGGCACTTGGCAAAGACGTTTACGGCCGGACGATTGTTGGTGATCTGGCGAAAATGCCTCACCTCCTCGTCGCTGGCGCGACTGGTTCCGGTAAAAGTGTCTGTATCAACAGCATCATTGCGAGTTTGCTGTTCCGCTTCTCGCCGGATGATCTGAAGTTCATCATGATCGACCCGAAGGTGGTTGAAATGCAACTCTACAACTCACTGCCACACATGGTGGTTCCGGTGGTGACTGATCCGAAAAAAGTGCTCCTCGCGCTTCGGTGGGTTATCAACGAAATGGAGCGCCGTTACAAGGTGTTCGCGAAATATGGCTCGCGAAATTTCGATGGTTTCAACGGTTTGGTCCGCAAAAAGCAGCAGGAGAGCGCTGATTCGGAAATGGCTGAAAAGCTCGAAGAAGAATTGGCGACACATCATGTGAAAATCGGTGATGATGTAATTGATGACGGTGCTCTGGGTAAAAATGATCTCACTGGAACCCGGAATGTGACACCAGCCTCTGAGCGAGCCAAAGCTTTCGAAGAGAGCGAAGACATGGCGCATACGTTGCCATACATCGTGGTGATCATTGACGAGCTTGCTGACCTCATGCAGACCGCTCCGGCGGACGTTGAGACCGGTATTTCCCGGATCGCTCAGAAAGCCCGTGCAGCTGGAATTCACCTGATCGTCGCGACGCAGACCCCGCGGGCTGACGTTGTTACTGGTGTCATCAAAGCGAACATTCCTTCCCGTGTCGCGTTTCAGGTTTCATCAAAAATCGATTCCCGAGTCATTTTGGACAATTCCGGTGCGGAAAATCTCGTTGGTAAGGGTGACATGCTCTTCCTTCCTCCTGGTAGCGCCCAGCTTATCCGCGCTCAGGGTGCATTTCTTTCCGACGAAGAGGCACAATCCATTGTCGATGCCTGCGCAGCTCAGGGCGAGCCCCAGTTTGCTCCCGATGCACAGGAACAGATTGAATCCGGCGGTTCCGGCGATGAAGACGTGACCGAAGCAGAAGAAGAATTGATCGAGAAATGTCTCGAAATCATCTACGCCGATAAAAAAGCTTCAACGTCTCACCTGCAAAGGCGTCTAAGACTTGGTTACAATCGTGCTGCCCGAGTGATGGATATTTTGGAACAACGCGGAATCATTGCTCCCGGAGACGGCGCAAAACCGCGTGAAATATTGGGCGATCTTTCAGACGATTTTGAGTAGCATTTCCCCCAGTGGATTGTAACTGTTGGGGTTAGACTTAAAAACGAATTTGGGAAATGGCATTGACCATCGGTCAGCAATTGCGCGCTGCACGCGAAGATAAAGGGCTATCCATCGAGGATCTTGCCCACAAGACACGCATACACTCGAACTTCGTCCGTGCCTTGGAATCAGATGATTACTCGGGATTCGCGAGTATCACCTACGCCAAAAGTTTCCTTCAGCTTTATAGCCGCCACCTCGATATTGACGCTTCGGAGGCGCTTTCCGTCTTTAAAGGAAACAACGCGGTCAACTTGCATGGAAACAGTTTGCTGTCCGATTCTCACGAATCGATCGAGCCAATGGGATCGGCCATGAATTCTAGATCCGTGAAGCGAAAACGCCGCACTGAGAAACCAGGTGGTGCCCCAATTTTCCTTGGAATGATTTTAGGAGTGCTACTTATCGCCATCCCAACCTTTTATTTTCTCGGTTACAACGCAGAGAACCCAGAAGACGTTGCAAAGGTAATCGCAAAAAATGCGAATGAACTGAAAGAGAACATTGGTGCCGCTGCCAAATCGAATGGAACCAGTGAGATTCAGGCCAATCCGCTTGCTGAAAAATCGGTGAAACCCTCTCCGGTCGAAGAAGCACCGGAACCAGAAGTTCCAACTCCGACGATCGCCGAGACTCCTGCCCCGCAAGAAACCAAGTCCCCTGCTCAAATCGCAGTGATTGCCCCACCGAAAGTCGAGCCTACTGAGATCAAGAAACCAGTTGTCGAGCCAGAGATCAGAAATGGTGATGAAAAGCCTGAAAAGCCAAATACGGCAGCGACACATTCTCCTATCGTTGCGAAGCCCGTAGACAACGGCACGCCCAGAATGACTGCGGTGGAAGCTGCTGGAGGATCATCAGTCGCTGCAGTTGCGCCAAGGCCAGTTGGGCCAACCGAACCGGAAGCCCCGGCTCTGAAGCCTGATTCGAAACTTCCGCTTAAACCGATTGTAAAAGTCGACCCAGCGCCGCTGAAAACTGCGACTGGCCTTCCACCTGTTAAGAAAATCTCGCGTGATAAACCGGCAGTCGCTTCATCAAAACCACCTGTAAAACCGACGAAGCCCGCTGCTTCTCGCGCCCCGTTGCGAGCCACTCCAATCATCGCCCGCCCGATCGTAAATCCAAAGCCTGAATCGGATCCCGATCTGACCGAGCTCTTGCCAGACGATGAATCGCGTAGAACAAACGAAGAGCCCGATGCGCAGCCAATGGAGGAGATCACTCCAAAGCCGAAAAAGTTGAATTTTGATCCGGGAGCAAACCGCTTCCCACGCCGGCCTGAGTGATCTTTTCTTTCCGATTTCGAAGTCTGGGGATTACTCGATCAATCAAGCTCAGCAAGCGCCGCCAATTCGCGGGCAAACCCACTGCTCAAAATTGGGAATCGACACCACGTTTTTGGATCAAGATTTTCATCATCGAGATGAAACCCCGGCGCGTATCGCTCGCGTTTCCACTGGTTGCGAGTCCACAATCGGAAAAACCGCGTCACCCAGATTTTCATATCTGAGGCTGAGTACTTCTCGCCGAATTCCTCCGTCATGACTTCAAAAACATCGAGCGGCAATTTCTTGTCTCGAATCGCCAGCTTTTCGATCGCATCCAGAATCGGATACGGCATCAAATCGCCCTCGTCCGTTTGATTTTCCGACTGAGGTCGCAATTCAGCCGTGGGCGCCTGTTTGTTGATGCAATCGAGCTCAGGGATTGTGTTAATTTCGTCACTGCCTTCTGTTTCCAGCCACCGCAGCCAGATTCGGAGAAAAGCCTTGTCGATTCCCGAAATCGGACTGATCCCGCCGCAGGTATCTCCATCCATCGTCGCGTATCCGACGGCCGCTTCAGAGCGATTACTGGTCGCAAGCAGTAACGCGTTGCGAATATTTGTCAGCATCCAGACTCCCGGGGCGCGGGTTCGGGCCTGAATATTTTGGAGCGTGATGTCGTCGGTCTCCCATTCCAATTTCCGACCGATCCCCTTTTCAACCATCTCGCGATAGCCAACTACGAGGGCATCGATATCCCAAACCTGAAATTCTGCACCGATAGCAGCCGCGATCGTCTTCGCCGCGTTTAGCGTCACGTCCCCGCTGTTTCGAGTCGCCTGATAAACGCTTCCCAGAAGACGCTCAACTCGTTCAGCTTTTCCGAAATCGATGTGGCTCAACTTTTTGTGAAAACCATCTTCGCCCAGCTCGGCAACCGAGAGATCGACCATCAACTTCACCAACACCGCACACGCAGCTGAATCAGCCCCGCCACTCAGCGACACCACGAACCCCTGCGAATACGATTTCCGCAAATAGTCGAAAAGCCCCAACGCCATTGCTTTAGTGAACTCTTCTTCCTTTGAATAAATTCGATCAAATTGTTCACCGCCGATCGCGGCCGAAGAGGTCTTCTTTTTTAAGTGATCAGCCGCTACCAAAATGGTGTCTTGGTGATCTTCGCCCAAAGCCGGTCGGTGACTCGCCTGACGGGCCTGGTGCATTCTTGAAAGCCCGATATCAACCACGGCTTGAGTCAGCACAAAATCCTTAAACGAAAATCGCCTCCCCGTTGAAACCAGTTTGCCGCCGCTCGCGATCACCGTTCCCCCATCGTAAATAATTCGTCCCGCCTCGTTGCCAAGCAGGTTTGCATAGACATACGCGCAGGCAAACGCCCGCGATCCCTCAAGGACAAAGCGTTCTCGCACCGCCTGCTTGCCGAACGCAAAATGGCTCGCACTGGGATTCAAAATCAGATCGACTCCGCGCCGTGCCAACCGCGAACCGGGACGCTCAGCGACCCACGCATCTTCACAGACTTCAAATCCAACCCGAATACCGCTAATATCGAAAACGAGATCACCAATTGGAATCCAGTCGCCGCCTTCTGTTTCATAAGTGTCAACGATGTCGACCGGCCATGGTTTGAACCAACGCGGCTCGTAATGCAGCCCGTCACCTGCCAGATTTTGTTTGCAGACGATCCCAATAATTTCAGTGTCGACGATCAGAGCAACCGCATTGAAAACCGAACTCTGAAACCAAATCGGTAGACCGACCGCAACGGTGATCTCTTCACATTTTGCAGCAACCTCTCTGAGAACCTCAAACGCTGACTTCCCCATTTCCGGCGCAAGGAACATGTCTTCACAGCCGTAGCCCGTGATTGCCAATTCCGGCAAACACAGGATTTGTACGCCGTTGTCGCGGGCGGCGGAAATAGCTCCAACAATCCGGTCGCGATTTCCATCCCAATCAAGCGGGATTTGGTTCAAGGAAGCGGCAGCAACGTGGAGTCGTCTCATAAAGGTAACCAAAGTTCGCTTCGTTCGCGCTTCAAATCAAATGAGCCTTTCGTAGATGTAACACTTTCGTTTTCCCCGAAAAAGGCTCTCTTTCACATCTGCGGAACCTTTTGGCGGGTCAGAGCAGGCTTCA
>CALAHF010000106.1 GCA_937891465.1 uncultured Verrucomicrobiales bacterium
TATTCAAGGATTTTTTACCGGGGCGTCGGTCCGGCCGGGTTTGAGGGGGTCCAGGTCTGAGAGGGTCCCGTTACGTGCCAATGCATAGAGTTCTTCATCGGGCGGTGAACTCCAAAGGAAATAGGAGAGTCGAATCGCGAGTTCCCGATCGCTCAAAGGGACGGGAGCGTCTTCTGTTCGAGGCTCTCTCAAGTAAAGAAAACTCGGTGTTGTGAGAATCAAAGAGTAGACATCAATCGCCGCCTCAAACGACGTATCGCCCCCACCGCTTTTTGACAGGTAACGGCTCACTAGCTTACCTACCAACTCAGGCTCGGGTGCCTTCTCACGAAAGGCGCGAGTCGCAAATTTCGTGATGATTCTGCGGGCATAATCCTCTTCGGTCTCATTCGCCAGTTCTGCGGGGAGCAACTCGTTTGGAACGGGATTCGGCCAAACATCGTAAAACGGGCCCTCCAATTCAACATAGTCGATCCAGATCGAAGGAGGTTGCCCGATGCCGTTCTTCTTTTGCCAAAGCTTATTGATATCACGGCGCGAGGCTTTGTCCTGATAATCCCGCTGGCGGATGACAAAAGCGCCCGTCGCGCCCGGATCAAGTTGCACCGGAATTTCAACAATAGAGGGATCATCAACGGTTCCGGGAACCTTGACTTCGCCGATGTTCACCGAAGCGTTAAGTGTCCCTGAAGCAAAATCATAACTGAGATACTTCTCCCTCTCCGGTGAATCAGGGTAGTGCCCGGCCCGAACGCGGAGAATGTATTTCCCTCCTGCACCGTGGGTAATTTTCGGCGTTGCGATACTGGGAGTGCGATTCTTTTTGTGATGCAAAATCGCACCGGTCTCAGACTCCGGCCTGTTAAGATAATCCATCGACTCGCGATGGCTGGCCTTAAACCGGTTCGCCTGTTTGTTCACGTGAGCGTTATCCCGAAATCCGAAATCGGTTGGCGGTTTATCATCCTGAGCGAGGTATGCCAGAGCAAGCTTATTGCGGGCTAGTGCTTGCTCGGTCAACAATTTCAACGGCTGAGTAACAATCTCCTCCCCTTCGATACGATGAATTGTTTTTTTCGGTTTCTCTCGAACCTTTAGAGCGGCATTCAAGGCCCCCGAGGCAATCTCGCCATACTGAGCAAACTGGTCACTCGAGAAAAAGAGATTTGCACCCACGGTATCGAAACCACCCGTCCCGCTGTCATCCGGTAAAGAGGACACATTCGGTTTGAGGCCGAGTAAATCTTGCATCGTATTTTGATATTCACGACGATTCAGGCGGCGCATCGTGATTTCGCCTCCGCTATCACTGAGAATGTCCCTCGCGGTAACCATGAGAACCGAAAGATCCTGAAGGAAGGCCGTTTTCTCCTCGTTCGAAATTTGATCCTTGTCCTCCGGCGGCATTTCACCCGAGTTGAGAGAGTCGAGGATCTTGTGCCACAGCTCCGCCGTCGGAATATCAGAAACAATATCGAACGGGAGATCCTCCAGATTCACTTTCCCTTTTTCAGTCAACGCATCATGGCAATCGAGGCAGTATTTTTCGAAGACCGTAAAATGCTTCTCAGGCATCACCGCAGACGGCACCGGCAAGGTATCCTGTCCGACAATCCTTGCCGGGAAAATCGTTGCAGCCATCGCTGCAATAGTAACGAGGAGAAAAGGTTTCATTTGTTTTTCAAGTGGTAGCGAAGCCGGCGAGGGATCATTCAATGCGACTCAGCTTTCTTTTTCCCAACCAGTTCATACTCCGGTCCCTCGGCACGAATCTCGGCGTGGAGATCAATCATCTTCCTTCTCAGTTGGTTAAAACGCTTGGGTCTCTCGGAGACCAGATTTCGGATTTCCGAAGGATCCTTACTCAGATCAAATAACTCGAAGCGATCCAGATCCGCCTTTCTGATGAACTCCATAATCGTCCATCCGTCGGGTTGTTTCGCATCGGCGATGTCACCGGGTTTCGATTGCGGCACCATCGTGGCAGCGATTTTGTAATCTCCGTCCCGCATCGCCACTTCAAAGCCTCCGCGTGCATGCCACAGCCACCAAAAAAGCGGGGTCTCTCTTTCGAGCTTTTCTCCTTTTACCAAAGCAGGGAGAACGTTGGTTCCATCCAATGGTCGACCGTCGGGTAAAGCCGCTCCAGCGATCCCGCTGAAAGTAGGCAACCAGTCTGTTCCGTTAATCGGCTCATCGCATTCGGAACCGGCGGAAACCACCCCCGGCCATCGAACGATTCCCGGAACACGGATGCCTCCTTCGTGAATGTGCCCCTTGGCTCCTCGAAGCGTTCCCGATGACCCAAAGGCGGTCTTCGTGCGATGCTCCGGCCCGTTGTCGGAGGTAAAAACAATCACGGTATTCTCATCAAGACCATTTTCCTCCAGATAGGACAGCAGCCTCCCGATGTGATGATCCAACATTGAGACACAACCGAAGTAGAGGTCCGGATCCTTGAGCGTCTCACGCCGAACGACCTGTGGACCGCCTGACTTTCTGAGAGAATCGAGATGCGCTTTGATCTCATCGTCCGGATACAAATTACGAAATTCATCAGCGGCCAAAACCGGTGTGTGTGGCTCGCTAAACCAGAGGCAGGTAAAAAACGGAGCGTCGTCCTTTCTCCCATCGAGCCAGTTCATCGCTTCGTTCACGACAATTTCACTCATCCAGCCCTCAGTCGGTCCGACGGGCTTCCCGTTTCGAAGCATATCATCAGGATCCTTTCCAAAGTTGCTCTTATTGGCAAACCAGTGATCGAATCCATGATCGCCGGGATAAGGTTGTTCACCGGAGTCGAAGTCACCTGAACAATGCCATTTCCCGGCAAACATCGTCGAGTAGCCAGCCGCCTTCAATTGCTCCGCCACGGTTACTTCTGAAACTGGAATATGAAGCGGCTCAAAACGCGCAAAATCATACATCCCAACTCGATAAGGATGTCGCCCCGTTAGAATCCCGGCCCTGGAAGGTGAGCAGTTCGGACTCGCTGCATAACACTGCGTCAACTTCACACCATCCGAAGCCAGCCGATCCAAATTAGGAGATTGAATCACGGGAGAACCAAAACATCCGAGATCGCCATAACCCATATCATCTGCCAGCAAAAAGATGATATTAGGCGGTTTGATTTCGGCTTGCACCATTGCAGGGGGCATTGCCAGGAAAATGATAGTGCAAATCCAATATCTCATACGCTAGTCATACTACCGAAGGAATCCAAACCTGCCGAACTTGGAATCGACTTATTACAGGGATTCGAATCCCGCAAGCCTTTCTGCCGGATCCATGATTCCGCCATTGTCATGAAGTTCCGACCCGACACAATGTCTCAACACTTTATGAAAATCGCATCCATTGCTATCATCCTCGCATTCACTTCACTTTCGGTGGCCAAAGACACTCCAAAACCGCTCGCGCTTACGCCTGCTCCGCATCCGGGTAAGGAGAAACTGCACCAATCTTTCAACGAGATTTCCAAGCAGGGTGAAGCACCTATCGTGTTTCTAGGCGACTCGATCACTCAGGGCTGGAGCGGAAGAGGAAAAGCCGCCTGGGCTGAATACTGGGCAACGATGGGCGCCGCGAACTTCGGCATCGGCGGTGACCGCACCGAGCACATCCTCTGGCGTCTCGAAAACGGAAACTACGATGGCCTCAAGCCGAAACTCACCGTCCTCATGATCGGCACGAACAACACCGGACACGAAGGCCGGGCAATGAAAGAACACGGCGGTGCCATTTACAAGAGTAGCGCTGAAGAAACCGCCGCTGGCGTCAAGGCGATCGTCGAAATGCTTCAGAAAAAGCAGCCACAGATGAAAATTCTCATCCTCGCCATCTTCCCCCGCGGCGCCGATGAAAATGATCCGAAACGTCAGAAAAACGAGAAGGCAAATCAGATCATCGCCAAACTCGCGGACGACAAAAAAATCTTCTTCATGGACATCAATGACAAACTTCTCGAAAAGGACGGAACACTTTCAAAAGAGATCATGCCTGACCTCCTTCACCCGAACGCCGACGGCTATGAAATCTGGTCCAAAGCGATTCAGCCAAAAGTGAAAAAACTGATAGCTGACTAATCGCACTTACTTTCCGCGAAAAAGCGGACTGTCCACCACTGCCGCGATCGTCTCGACGATCCGGTAGTCGTGCTCCGAAGACTTAGTGAGAATAGCGTCAATCGCAACGAAGTCCAACTCCCCCGGCTCCGCGCCATTCGCATAGGTGAGAAGCTTTTCGATAAAACATCTTACGAATCGATCACGATTCGTATCAGTCAGAATTTCCCTCCGGAACTCCCTGATATCCTGATACTCGGAACCGTTCCTGAATTTAGCACTGCTATCAATCGGGATCGTAACTTCGTTTTTACTGCTCGGAACCGGTGCACCATCTTCGTCCGTTTCAAGCACTACCGGAACGAGATACTCATCCCGCCACGCTCCCGTGGGATCAAAATTTTCAAAGGCAAATCCCCACGGATCAATCGCTTCATGACAGCTTGCGCAGTTCTCATCCGAAACATGCGCCGCAAGAATTTCTTTGATCGTCTTCGCCTGACGAACGTCAGGCTCCTTAATTTCTACATCCGGCGGTGGCGGAGTCGGATGAATCCCCATGAAATTCTCCATCACGTAAACCGCACGATGAATTGGTGAGGTCGCGAGGCTGTCGGCGGTTGAGGTAAGAAAGGCACCCATGCCTAACAAACCACCACGACGCCCGTCGGTGAAGACGTATTTCCGCAATTGAGAGTCATCGGGGACATCTTCGACTCCGTAAATCTTCGCCAAGTCAGCATTAATGAAACTGTAATCAGCAGAAAGAAACTCTGGAATCGGAATATTCTCTTCGACCGCGTGGCGGAAAAATTGAAGCACCTCATTCACCATGTCTTCACTGACACGCTTCTTGTGGTAATGAAGGTAATGCTCCGGATCAGGCCCCATAAAGTTGATATCGTTGAGCTCCAACCACCCATAAGGAAACTCGCGAAGAAATTCATCGGACACTCCGTCATCAAATTTAGACATGACCTCCGTTCTGCAGGCATCAAAAGAAGCGAGTTCCCCGGCGCTCACTTTCTCCCGCAACTCATCATCGGGAAGCGTCGCTTCCAGGAAATAACTCAACTTACTCGCGAATCGATCAGCGGGCGCAATGTCTTCGAGGTTCAGCATCAGGAACGCAGGCGACACCAAAATCCCCACGATCCCCTCCTTGATTGCCTCAACATCACCGAGCGTCTTTGCCTTCGACTCCACCATCGCAACGATCTTGTCGAGTTCGCCCTCTCGAACCGGACGACGCCAGGCTCGATTCGCAATCGGTTCAAGAATAGCAGCCGCGTTTTCAGCTTTTGGATCTTCCCCGATCAATGCCACCTGTCGTTTCGGCGGCCAGCTTTCGAAGTAGGGCCCTTCTATCACCGCTCCAAAGACCTGCGGCCTTGCGCCTTCCCACGCAGTCACCCAATAAGGCCAGCGATTGACGCTCCCCTTGAGCCTCGGAGACTTCTTAATCCTCGCGACCCGTTCCGCGTATTTCTCCGGATTGTTTTTCTGCGTATGAAACGCCCCGATCGCATATTGAAACTTAAAATTCCCATTCCCCTTCATCCGAAAGGCATCGGTGGGATTGTGCATCTGCAAGCGACTCCCGGCCGCAACCCACTCATCCAATTCGATTTCGAATATCTCTTCGTCCGGTAAATCAAACATTCTGACGCGATTTCCAAGGTGGACACTCAACTGAATAGGATCCCCGTCGTAAAAGCCTGTCTCGGCACTGTCGTAGATGAGCCGATCCTTTCCGGTGCAGCGAATTGTAATTTTGTATCGTCCCGTCTCTGGAGCGGTCACGAACTCCTCAAAATAACCGAAGAGCCGGGGGTCAAGAAAATCGAAGACGCCGTCTTTTCCGCGTTGAATATTGCGTCCACCGTTCTGCTTGAGATTGGAACGCAGAATATTCTCCGGCGCGATTTCATAGCGTTTTGATTCAGGCTTCTCACCGCTCAAAATCGTAGCATCAACGATCTTTCGGACTGCCTCGATGTATTGCTCCAAATGAAACCGACTGAACCCAAGCATATCTGCATGATTATCAAAACCATGATGTAGCGAATCACCAATCAGATTGTCCGTCGGCTGATGAGTGCCCACATCTTCAATCATCAACACATCACGAACGCTGTTGGAGAACTCACGATTGTTTAGACGTCGTGGCTTAGGAGCCTCCGTGAAATCGGCATCCTTCTCAAACCTGCGCACTTTCTCATCAAGGTACGCGACGATTTTCGTTCGATCCAAAGCAACGAGATGACTGTCGTCTTCCGGCGGCATCTCCTCGGCCGTGACGAGATCAAGACAATCGAGCCATCGATCGAGATTGTCCGAGGTCGGTGCCTCGCCCAGAAAACCCAGCTCGAACTTTCCTTTCGCCTTATCCGCATTATGACAATCAAAACAATGCTCCTTCATGAGCGCCTGATCTGCCAAGACAATTCCACCCAACAGGGTTAAGCCCATGACCCAACAGGGTATCATCATCAACCCAACCCTGTTTAGCCTGCGACCCAACCGAGTTAAAGTCGGAACGGTTTCAAAAAATTCACGCATCGCCAAATTCGAAGTTACTGGTGCTGGTATTAAACTCATCCCGCTCTATCCCGAAGCGCTGCAAAAGAGTCAGATAGAGATTACAAAGCGGCATATTCTCCCCGGCATCATTTCTCGTATCGACGTGTCCGAGGTGCTTGAATCCTCCGCCGGCAACCATGATCGGAAGATCACGGTTTGAGTGCGTGCCCCCGTATCCCATTCCACTACCAAACAGCACGACGGTATGATCAAGCATACTGCCATCAGCATTGGGCTCCTGTATCGAATCCAACTTTTTCAAACAACGGGACAGCTGAGAAATCTGGAACGACTCAATCGCCACTAACTCATCCGTGACGTCATCCATTTTGCCATTGTGAGTGCAGCCGTGGTAACTCCGCGTCACGCCCGGAACATCGGTGTAGCCCAACTCCGTGGGAAAAGCGACGGTCGCAACACGAGTGAGGTCACTTTCAAAGGCGAACGAAATCATATCGAAGATCGCGTTGTATTCGCTCTCAATCGTAACATCACCATTGTAGTGATTTGAAATATCAAACTTGGGTTTGTCCCTTCCAATCCATTGCTCGCGATTCGCGAAAGTCGTTTCCAATTCACGCACCGAAGTCTGATACTGATCGATTCGTTCGGCATCCGTTTTACTTCCGCTCTTAATAATTCCGGCAAACTGATCTCCAACGGAATCAAGAATGCTACCATTTCGGGCTATCATCTCCCGGCGCTCTTGTTTCTCTTTGGCAGTGAGGTTTTGAAAAAGATGATCGAAAAGTCGCTTGGGATCGGTGATCAATTCATTCTCCACGCCATTCGACGTCCAGCTCATGCGAACTCCATTCTTCAGGCCGACATTAAGCGATGGATAACGAACCTGCGCTCCGGTGTGCCGAGCAACCGCCTGATCAACTGACATATTCTTCTCGGGGAATGCCAAAGCCTCCGTTGGAAGGACCCCGCTCAAGAAAGCAACCTCGCGACCGTGACCACTGACCATGTTGTGATCGGTGTGCGAAAAAATCGTCGTCCGATCTTTGACCCAGTCGAGAGACTTCAGGGTGCGGGACATCGTGAATTCTTTTCCGAAGTCTTTTGGAAAGAAATGCTCGGGATGCATTCCAAACGGATTCCCAACAACGAGAAACCGGGTCGCAGTTTTTTGTCCTGCAAAAGCTGTCGATTCCAGAAAGGGCAGCGACAGCGCTCCGCCAATGCCTTTCATGAATGTGCGTCGATTCGTTTTCATAACTTAGTTTACCGAAGATACTTTGCTAGGCAGTGAGCAATTCGTCAATCACGCCTGTCGAGTCACCGAACGACTCCACATCAACTCCCGAACCTTTCAATTGCGAGAGCCACAAATTACAAAGCGGCGTTTTCTCGTCGCCCATCACATGGTGACGCCCGTGAGCAA
>CALAHF010000107.1 GCA_937891465.1 uncultured Verrucomicrobiales bacterium
GTTCCGTGATCGGTCATGCCTGACTTTTAACGGAAAATGTTTCACGAATCAATAGGGTTGGTTCAACGAACGCATACTATTGCTTCGAAACGGCTTTTCGAACAGACCCTCTTGGTTCGTGGAACTGGGATTTCGCGTCCGATACAAACTTGGCGCGTTTAGATGAAAATCCAACTTTTCCGATTGAGCAGGTCGTTTATAGTACGCACTCGAAAAAATTCTCCATGGAAAACGCATCTGACTCACCTACAAAATTGATGGTCGTGAATCGCGGCGAAATCGCGATTCGAATTTTCCGCGCCGCTACGGAGCTTGGGCTGCGAACGGTTGCAATTTACGCGGATGAAGACCGGTTTTCGCGCCACCGTTTCAAAGCGGATGAAGCTTATCTTTTGCGGAAAGAAAAAGGACCGGTTGGGGCGTATTTGGATATCGAAGGAATCGTTCAACTGGCTGTTGATAAGGGAGTCACCCTGATTCACCCCGGGTATGGTTTCCTTTCAGAGAATGCAGAATTCGCCAAAGCTTGCGGCGACGCGGGAATCAATTTTATCGGGCCTGATTACGAGATGCTTGGTTCGATGGGTGACAAAGTTTCGGCGAGGGCGCTTGCGAAAAAAGTCGGTGTGCCGGTTCTGCCGGGTACGGAAGAACCCGTAGAAAATCGCGCGGTTGCACTGAAGACAGCCAAAGAAATTGGCTTTCCGCTGATCATCAAAGCTGCTTTCGGCGGTGGCGGGCGCGGAATGCGGGTTGTGAACAAAGAAGAAGATCTCGATTCTTCGGTTACCGAGGCACAAAACGAAGCGGAAAATGCTTTCGGAAACGCGTCTGTTTTCATGGAGCGTTTTGTGGGACGTGCAAAGCACATTGAAGTCCAGATCCTCGGCGATCGTCATGGCAACATGGTTCACCTGCATGAGCGGGATTGTTCGATTCAGCGTCGTCACCAGAAAGTAGTCGAGCTCGCGCCATCGGTTGATTTGGATGAAACCGTTCGGAAAGAGCTTTGCGATGCGGCGGTTAAGATTGCGAAAGCGATCGATTATTCGAATGCGGGAACGGTCGAGTTTCTCTACGACATGGATTCGAACGAGTGGTTTTTCATTGAGATGAACCCGCGGATTCAAGTTGAGCACACCGTGACGGAAATGATCACTGGGGTGGATTTGGTTCGCTCGCAAATTTTGATTGCTCAAGGGCACGAACTCCACGTCAAGGAAGTGGCGATTCCGGCGCAGGACGCGATTCCGCGCAACGGTTTCGCGGTGCAGGCTCGGATCACCACGGAAGATCCTGAGAACAATTTCGCGCCGGATTATGGTCGAATCATGAACTACCGCTCGGCTGCAGGCCTCGGGATTCGTCTCGATGCGGGCGCCGGTGATGCGGGTTCAATCATTACGCCGTATTACGATTCGATGTTGGTTAAGCTGACGGCGTTCGGTCCAACGTTCGAGATCGCTTTGCAGCGGATGGATCGTGCGCTGCGCGAATTCCGAATTCGCGGGGTAAAAACGAACATTCCTTTCATCGAAAACGTGATCGCTGATCCGACTTTCCGGTCGGGCAAGGCGACGACTCGTTTGATCGATACCAATGCTGATCTATTCAAATTTACGCCACGTCGTGACCGAGCGACCAAGATCCTGAATTATCTCAGCGACATCACAGTAAATGGAAATTCGACTGCAAAAGGCTACAAGCCAAAGGCGATCATAACGCCGGCGCGCCTTCCGAAAAATGAGCCAAAAGCCAAAAAGCCGGACGGTTCGCGTGACAAGTTGCTCGCGCTTGGGCCTGAAAAATTCGCCGAGTGGATTCGCGATGAAAAGCGTCTTCTTGTAACGGACACCACGATGCGTGACGCCCACCAATCGCTCATTGCGACGCGGATGCGGACGAAGGACATGCTTGAGATTGCGAGCATCATCGCCCAGCGCACGCCGGAACTTTTTAGTCTCGAAATGTGGGGCGGTGCGACGTTTGATTCTGCGATGCGTTTCCTTTCAGAATGTCCATGGGAGCGACTTGCGGAATTGCGTCAGCGCGTTCCAAACATCTGTTTCCAAATGCTTTTCCGTGGATCAAACGCGGTGGGTTACTCGAACTATCCCGACAATGTCGTGGCTGGTTTTGTGAAACACGCAGCGGATTCCGGCATGGATATTTTTCGGATTTTCGATTCGTTGAACTACCTGCCGAACATGAAAGTCGCGATGGAAGCGGCTCGCGACCACGGCAAAGTTGTCTGTGAAGCAGCGATTTGTTACACCGGAAATATTACTGACCCGAAGCGCGATAAGTATTCGCTGAAATACTATGTCGAAAAGGCCAAGGAGCTCGAAAAAATGGGCGCGCACATTTTGTGCATCAAAGACATGGCCGGTTTGGTTCGCCCGAAGGCCGCAACCAAGCTGGTTTCAGCGCTTCGCGATGAGATCGGAATTCCGATTCACTTTCACACGCATGATAGCTCAGGCATCAACGCGGCTTCCGTTCTCACTGCAAGCGATGCCGGCGTCGACATCGTCGATTTGGCGATTTCCTCGATGAGTGGTTCGACCAGTCAGCCGAATATGAACTCGGTCGTAGCAGCGCTCGATGGCCACGAACGCGACACGGGGCTCGACGGAGACGCACTTCAAGAATATGCAGATTATTGGGAACAAGTTCTCGGATTTTACACCCCGTTCGACACGAGCCCGCGTTCAGGAACGGCTGAGGTTTACACCCACGAAATGCCCGGTGGTCAGTTCACGAACTTGAAAGAGCAGGCAAATGGAATGGGACTCGGTCATCGCTGGCCAGAGATCGCCAAGTGCTACGCCGAGGTGAATGACCTTTTTGGTGACATCATCAAAGTGACTCCGAGCTCGAAAGTGGTTGGAGACATGGCGATGTTCTTGATCACTCGCGGGATCGCGCCGGCGGATGTTCCTGCGCTGGAGCCCGGCTCAGTGGATTTCCCGGAATCGGTCATCGATATGCTGTGGGGTGGCCTCGGTCAGCCTGACGGCGGTTGGCCCGTGGATGTTCAGAAAGTCGTTCTGGGAAATAAAGAGCCGACCACGAAACGTCCAGGTGAACTCGCCGATCCAGTCGACTTGGAAGCGACGCGAGTTGAGCTATCGAAAACGTTGGGCCGTGAAGCAACTCAGAACGATCTTTATAGTCATCTGATGTATCCGCAGGTGTTTGCTGATTTTCAGCAATTCCTCGAAACCTACGATCGCCTCACCGGATTGCCGACCCCGGCGTTCTTTTACGGATTGCGACTCGGTGAAGAAATTTCGATTGAGATTGCTCCCGGAAAAGTCCTTTTCGTGAAGTTGATTTCTATCGGTGACGTCGACGAAGTCGGAGAACGGAATATCTTCTTTGAACTGAACGGAATGCCTCGTGAGACTATGGTGCTCGATAAAAAACTGGCTCCGAAAGATCTCAAAACTAGAGCCAAGGGTGATCAAAATGATCCGAACCACGCCGTTGCGCCGATGCCGGGAATGGTTACGGATGTCAACGTTGAAGTTGGCACGAAAGTCGAAGAAGGAGACCCTATCGTCACGCTTGAAGCGATGAAAATGCTCACGACGATTTCTGCCGGGCAAGCTGGAACCGTTACTGAAATTCACGCCGCCAAAGGTGAGACCGTGGAATCTGGAGATTTGCTTGCGAAGATCGAAGCGTAATCTGACCCCAGATGCAGTTTACAAATTTTGCCCGCAAGTCGTTCTCCGGCTTGCGGGCTTTTTTGTGGGTGTGTGATTTTCTATCGAAAAGATCACCGTTTTCTGAATGATTCACAATTCCGCTCGTCGATTTTAGGATCTCTATTACTTTATAAATATGACCGTGCGAACCTCTCTCTTGTCTCTGTTTTCATTCACCGCGATTCCCGCCGCGTCTTTTGCCACCGGAAGTATCGCATACGAAGATGTCCGCGGGATGATTCCGAAAGAAGTTCGCGAGCACCTTGAGTTTGCATTCAAAATCAGTGAAGTGGGCGACGCAACTCGATTGGGTAAGCATTTTGGCGATCTCGGTGGAGGTCGAATGGGGCCGTATTATTTTTCAGCAAAATCCAATGCGCGAGACGGTTCTGCCTGCACGATTGGAATCATCACCAACAGCCAAATCGTCGATGCAAATGGGCGCGACGTTGAAGAGCCGAGTGATGCTAAGGAATTGAAGGAAACGTTCGATTTTTATGAAGTCCGATTTGGAGACGGTGAAAAGCTTTCGGATCAGGGAATGCCTGACCGCGATCCAAATCCACGGCCGACAAAATTAACCGCGGCGGACAAAGAAGCGATCGTTGCTGACGTTCGGGCAGTCTATGCCGATGTTGAAAAGACAGAATTGGAATTTGATGGCGGCCAAATGCAATCTGACGATGAGCAAAGCGGCGACATCATTCGCGGTTATGCTCGCGAGGGAGGGATTCGAAAAATTAAGTTCAATGTCGCCACCGGAGATCATGGTGGGTTCACAGTCGAGATTTTTACGGATCGCAAAAACCGTCCGTCGTTCATTCTTTGGGAAGAAAGTTATTGGAGTTTTGATCCGAACGATTCAGACAAAACAATTGATACGGTTGTTGAGCGTCGGTTCTATTTTTCGTCTCAAGGGCAACTTGCAAAAGCACTTCAGAAAAGCTACTCCGGAAGCGGCGAGCGTGATCTGGAGAAGAATCGAGACGCTGCCAATAACAGCGATTTCGAGGCTGATTCAGCGGGGGTTCCCGCTTTCTACAAAGCGCTCTCGGGTTTGGTTGAGTGCGATGACGCGAAACTGAAAAGGCTCGCGAATGAATTGAGGAATGCTCAGGATGCGATGATCGGCCACTGAGCGGGCGGCATGTCGAAATGAACCAACAGGGTTGATTCATCGAACGTACCCTGTTGCTTCATAAAATCACTTTTAGCCAAACAAGCCAACGAGCGGCTTGCCTTTATCAGCCAGCGTAAACGGACGTTTCGTTGGCGAATAGATCACCTGATCGAGCGGCATTCCGAGGGCATAGCCGACGGTTGCATTGAGGTCGGGAATCTTGACGGGATTTTCATCGATGCCGGAACCTGCCTCGTTCGATTTGCCGTAAACCTGGCCGCCGCGAATGCCGCCGCCAGCGAGCAAACAAGAGAATGCGGCCGGGTGGTGGTCGCGACCTTCGTTTTGATTGATCTCCGGGGTGCGGCCAAATTCGGTCGCCAGAACGACAAGCGTGTCTTCGAGCAAGCCGCGCTTTTCCAAATCCATCAGAAGCGTGCTGAGCGCTTGGTCGAGGACTTCAGCTTTATCGGGAACGTTGAGGAAGTTTCCGCTGTGAGTATCCCAGCTACCGAAAGTGACTTCGACAAATCGCACATCGTTTTCAATGAGTCGACGCGCGAGCAAGCAGCCCTGGCCGAAATTGTTGTCACCGTAACGGTCGCGAAGCCACTCGGGTTCGTCAGAAATCTCGAACGCTTCGAGGTCTTTGCTTTTCATCAGTTTGATCGCGTCGTCATACATGGACGTATAGGCGCGAACGTTTTTCTGATCGTATTTTTCAACGAAGGGCTGATCGAGTTTCGCCGCGAGATCGAGATGAAAGTTGAACTGCTCTTCGGTGATGTTTTTACGGCGAGCCACATTTTGTAATCCTCCAGCCGGATCACTGATCATGACGGGTGAGAGATTGCTTTCGAAAAATCCTGAACCTGGGTGGCGGGAGTCGTTTCCGATCATCACGTTGCCGGGAAGTGCGTGATTCAATTTGCCCTGATACTTGAGCAGCCACGCGCCCATCGCCGGATGCTTGATCGAGCTCCGCATCTCGTAGCTCGTGTGCATCATGTAATCGCCCTGCGCGTGAGCGCCCTGCGTCGACGTCATCGAATTGATAACTGCGACCTGGTTCATCTGCTTGGCCATGCGCGGCAAATATTCAGAAATCCGCATCCCATCAACGTTTGTGTTGATGGTCTTCGTTGGCCCCATGATGTCCTGTCCGGGCTTGGGATCAAACGTATCGAGGTGGGACATGCCACCTTTCATGTAGAGGTAGATGACGCGTTTTGCTGTCGCCACCTGCTTCAATGGCGAAGCTCCCGCGCCGGCCGCACGTGTGATCGAGGGAGCGATGCCCGCGCCCAGTGCGGAGACACCGAGAAATGTTTTAGCGGCATTGTTTACGAACTGGCGCCGTGAAACATCGTTTTTTAATAAAGGATTCATCTATTAGAAAAAGTTGGGATTTGAAAAAACTCGGGGATCACTCCACAAACAAAAACTGACGCATGTTCAGCACAGTCCAGACAATTCCTTGAACGGTTCCGGCTTCGGGATCAGCTTTCCAGGCCGCCTGGAAAATTTTACTTTCGTCGGGACGAGGTTTGCGGCTCAACATCGTCAGGAAAATGGTTTCGAGGCGATCCAACATTTTTTCGCCGGACATGTCGCGAACGAGCACGGAGTAACGACTAGTGATTCCGCCGATCGCCGGGCCGTTCAAAAGCGCTAACGCCTGAGTAATGGAAGCTTCGTCATTTGCGTTTTCGACCATCTCACGATCGCTTTGACCGAACGAACGGAGGAAGTGACCGACGGGTGATGGCGACGGAAGATCCGAGGCGCGGACTAATTTTTTCCGAATGGAATTGAATGACTCGTAGGATTTTCTTTCAACTTTGGTGTCGATTTTCCAGTTTTCGATTTCGCGAGCAGACCGTTCCGCATTTTGCTTTTTGAGTGCTGCATAATCGTCTTTCATCATCGCGGTTACGAGTTGGCGGATGATTCCGCTGTTCGGGCGAACGTCTCCTATCACTTCGCTCATGCCTTCGGAAACCTCGCGGTCGCCTTCGGTCACCATTTCTGCGAGCTCCGCCAAAAACGCCTGCGAACTTTGGTCACTGTCCTTCATGGCAACGAGTTCGATTTTTTTCTCGAGGCCTTCACGATAAACACGCTCTTCAATTTCCTTCACTAGCTGACGTCGCATCGCGCCGGCATCAGCAATCGCTTTGCGAATTCGCTTCTCGTCTTTGCTTTCCCGAGCTGCGGTTAATTCTTCACGAGCCGCATCGATTTCTTTAGCCAGCTTCTTTTGAACATTCGCAATCTCTGTCCCGTTGCGGAGAAATTGTTTGGGACTTTGATCGTAAACGGCCTCAGCGATCAACTGGACTTCCGTGATACGTTTCTTTGCAAACAGCTCGTGCTCGAGGCTGGGCCCGTCAGGATTTGGAACGGCCATCGCAACCATCGAATCCCAAATCTGCTCGGCCGTCATGCGACGCAACACTGGTCCGGGAAAGTGGTAGGCCACACCCATCTGTGACTCTTCGCTACTCGCCTCGCGCTGATACGTTTTGGTGTTGTAAATCATCCGAAGGAATTTCTTCATGTCGTAATCGAATGCGCGCATTCGGCCTTCGAGATAGGCAAGCAGCTCTGAATTCGACGGCGTAGTGTGATCCGTGATGTTGTCGACCGGTTCGATAATACCGACGCCGAGCGCCTTTTTCCAAAGACGATTGGTAATCACGGTGGTGAAACGTTCGTTTTTTTCTGACGTGACCCATTCAGCAAATGCCAGTGAAGGGGGGGCCGCGTCGCTGACAGGTGCATCGGATCCAAAAAGCGTTCCCGGTTTTACAACGGATTTTGGTTTTGCATCATCGTATTGGTAATCACTCGGAAGACGAAGGCTGCGGGTTGCGTCGACCACGTTATTAAATCGAACAGGCTTGAGGATTTCCGAAAATGCTTTTCGCACATCACGCATGTGGGAGTCTTCGCCTTTCGTCTTCTTTTTACCTTTGGCCTTGCCGGACATCATCATGTTGCCTTTCGAATAAGCTGCCAATGCACCTTGTTGGTTGGGCGAATTATTCGTCGTCACTTTTCCGTAGGTGAAAGCGGCGAGTTTGTAATAATCCATCTGCGTCCACTTATCGAACGGGTGGTTGTGGCATTGAGCGCAGACGATTTCCGTTCCCAGAAAAACCTGGGCGGTGATCGCTAAATTATCGAGCGGCATGCCGTAGTCCCGCAGATAATAACCGACTGCACCGTTGTCCCACGAGCTGCCTTTGGCGCTGATCATTTCACTAACAAATTGATCATAAGGCTTGTTTTCGCGGAGCGAATCTTTGATCCATTTCCCATATGCATTTCCGGCAGGCGTTCCCTGTCCGTTTCCGTTGATCTGCGTCCGTGCTCGCAAGATATCCGCCCAGTAATTGAAGTGATTCGAAACGTATCCTTCCGAGTTCAACAACTCGTTGATGAGAACGGTTTTCTTGTTTTTTGCATTCGAATTGATGAACTCAAGCGTTTCCTTTTTTGTCGGAATCCGACCGATGATATCGAGATAAATCCGGCGCACAAAAACCTCGTCGCTCGCGATGGGATTCGGCTCGATGTTGTGTTCTTTGTAACCGGCCTCAATCAGTGCATCGATGCGCTGCCATGCGAGGCTAGGTTTTGGTTTTTCCTGTGCGGTGGCGACAAGCGTCAGCACGACCGTGAAGAAAATGGTTAAGGCTGCAAATTTCATAAGGCGTTAAGTTAGACTCTGTGTTTCGACAAAAAGTTACGACTAGAAACCGGTATTTCGCGAAAAAGTCGTGCGCATCTTTGTGTTAGCACGTCCCTTCGAACGGATAGAGTTGGTTCGATGAATCAACCCTATCCGTTCGTTTTTCATGCGATTGCTAAATGACGCTGAACGTGGCAAAACAGGCGGATGAAACGTGTTTATCTCCCCCTGTTAGCCTGCTTTCTGAGTAGCTTTACTTCATCAGCGGCAGACCAACCTAATATTTTGTGGCTATCCGCAGAAGACATCAGTGCTCATCTCGGTTGCTACGGCGATCCTCATGCGATCACCCCGAATTTAGATCAGCTCGCGAAGGAGGGCGCTCGTTTCACCAATGCGTATACCGCAGCGGGAGTCTGCGCGCCGTGTCGCTCGACGATTATCACGGGGATGTATCAAAATTCGATTGGGACGCATCACATGCGTTGCAACGCGAAGTTGCCCGAATGGTTAAAGCC
>CALAHF010000108.1 GCA_937891465.1 uncultured Verrucomicrobiales bacterium
AAACTAATACCAAACGGACCAAGAAATCCGTGTCCACTTTATCGGGGGAGTTCCAATTATCATCAGTTCTACATCTGGGATCCCATCGCGAGTGAACAGAACGCTCCCGAAGATTGGTCAGATATTGACGTCGAAGCACGCGCCAAGGTGACAGATCATGTCTTCGTTTTGTGCCCAGCTCGAAACACAACGGTGCCATTCACCCTTGAGATCCACGATGGCGATCCCGGTTTTCAGATGGCTGAATGGGATCACATCGTTGAAGCCTCGATTAGGATTCCGTCCGGACGAGTTGAGGTTCACGAATGCACTGGAGGATCCCACGCCAATCTATCAGTCGAGTTCGGCACGTATCGCATTCGCGCTCATTACAAGTCGTTGGATTCAATCGCCGAAGATCAGCTCGACGGAAAGGATTCTTACATGGTATCACTGTGGCTAGGTGATGAAACGCCGTTCCGAGTCGTGAAGTCCCATCCCAAAACCGCATAACACGACGCTGGACACCAACGCATGACCCGCTGTAGAATAATTTCGTGAAACCAGTTCAACCATCATTTTTGCAATCGACCCTCGCCGCCAGGTCATGCGCGGGTCAGCTTTAACGTTATGCCATTTAGAGACCCGAAGATGAACACGCAGGCATTGGGACTACTTGTGGTCGGACTTTTATCATGGAACGTATCGCGATCGTGCACTGCGCAAGACCTCTACTTTCCCAACGCCGACAAAGACTGGGAGATAACGAGCCCCGAATCACTGGGTTGGGACTTGAAAGCGCTCGAATCAGTTTTTGAGTACGTCGAAAAGTCTAACGGCAAATCGTTTCTCATATTGAAGGACGGAAAGATCGTTGCCGAGCGTTATTGGACGCCGGATGGCGCAACTCACGCGCAATACATTATGTCATCTGGCAAGAGCATCACTGCTTTCCTCACAGGGATCGCCAGAGAGCAGGGCAAACTGAAACTCGAACAGCCTGCTTCAGACTTTCTTGGCACAGGATGGTCGCGTGCGTCCAACGCTCAGGAAAAGGCCATTCGGATTGAATACATGCTGGAAATGACCAGTGGTTTGAACGGCAGAATGGCATACGAAGGAAAGCCAGGTTCGATTTGGAAATACAACACCGAAGTCTACCAGCAACTCCATCCGCTATTGGAAAAAGCTGTTGGTTCCACCATGCAGGAGTTCACGAGGAAAGTGCTATTCGAGCCTTTGGGGATGAGAAATTCCAGATTTCGCTATCATAGCTTTGTGATGAACGCACGAGACATGGGCCGCTTTGGACTCATGATTCTCGCCAAGGGGAACTGGAACGGCCAGCCGATCATGAAAGACCGAGCGTTTTTTGATGCGATGCTCAATTCGTCGCAGCAACTCAACCAATCTTATGGCTATCTCTGGTGGTTAAATGGCAAAGAGTCGTTCCGCACGGTTGGACAACAACGCCAAGCCCTACCCGGTCCACTAGTCCCTGACGCTCCCAAAGACATGGTCTGCGCAAATGGAAAGGGAGGGCAGCGGATCTACGTCGTTCCAAGTTTGGGCCTTGTTGTGGTCCGTCTTGGCGATAATCCGGTGGATGTTCTTTCGGCCCTCCGAAATCTTAATTCCGACGGAACGCAATCCAAGTTCGACAATCAACTGTGGGGTAAGCTCATGCTCGCACTGCCAAAAAGTGATGAGACCAAGAAGGGCATAACCAAGCGGTGAACGGGAGCCGCCGATAACGCGAGTTTTCAAATCATAGTCTTTTGGCGGCGGCCCCGTTACCGCCGTCGTTAGCCAAAAATACGGGAGACAAAATACGATGAAGACCAAATTTGCATATATTGTCGGTTCTATTTCGGCGATCGGCGGCATGGTGTTTGCGGCTATGGCGCAGTCGATTGCCTTTAGTAACGTAAAAGGTTATTCTCCGCCTCGCTCAGAAACGTCATATGGTGGGCAGGAACAAGTCTTGCAGAACATTGGCCTGCTCATTCTGGCATTTGGACTTCTGCTGATCCTAATCACGTTCCGTGAGTGCCTTCGTGCATCACACCGTGATCACCGACCTGCAAGAAACGAGGGCTAACAAGCCGCGGATGATCAACTGCCTGCCCGCTCCGATTCAAAAGGTTCATGACAATCCAGTCATTAACCTTGAACTCGGAGCCCGCTCCCGGGCAGCCTGTGGCAGGACTCGAACGTTCGTTCGCAAATCTATTTCGAACGAACATGAAGAGGGAACGAGAACACCTGGAACGACGACAAAAACTGATTCTTCGAAATTTCCAATCGCCGGGCGATGTGACGATGCTGACGGCGCTGGTGCGGGATTTGGAAAAACTGCACCCGAAACGTTTCTCGATCGGGGTGGAAACGCAGCGACGGGATCTGTGGAAGAATAATCCCTATATCGAGTGGGAGCTGTGCCGATTCGGTAGTGACGCGACGGATGAGGGGCGCGATGGGGAGGCGGAATTCATGCGGGTGGAATATCAGCTGATTCATAAAAGCAATCAGCAGCCGCAGCGTTTTATCCATGCGATGCACCAGTTTGTCGGCGAACGGCTCGGACTGGACGTCTATCCCACGGCGTTCAAGGGGGATGTGCATCTCTCGACGATGGAACGGGAGGCGCGGCTGGGTTTCCCAAACGGCCTAGATCAGCCGGATGGGCTGGAGCTACCGGAGCGGTATTGGGTGGTGCAGGTCGGGGCGACGACGGGGGCGAATCACACGCATTTTGATCTGTCGGGCGTGACGGATCTGCGAGGGAAAACGAGCGGGCGGGAGTTGATTCAGCTGATCCATCACTGAGGCGGTGTCCTGAGTCCGGTGACGTTTGTGATGCATCTGGCGGCGGCGGTGCCGATGCGCTCAAACGCGCCGATTTCCGGGGAAGATCCTCGCCGGAAATTTCTGATGATGTTTATCAGTGGTATCTCGATGCGCTTCCTTTAATTGATTCGGAAACGCTCGTTCATTTAATCGCAGGATATATACGGCCTGGTCTCAGGGTGGATTAATCAGACGCTCCGGGATTTCTCGTTTATTTCTCAGCGACTGCAAGATTTCGGGAGTTTTGCGCGCTCCTGACAGAGCCTCAACGAGATGTCCTGCTGATGGCCGTCCACTATTTCTTTACGTGCGCGGATTACGCTGATGAATTTTCGATAGCCTACGGTGAAAGTCGAAAATGGTTGTTAAATCAACCTTAGCGCAGAACGAGCAAGGGCGCAGTGAGAGGGCCGCCGCCCGCGCGGTATTGACTTTTTCACCCGGTTTCGTTAGCGTTTTATCGCAGCGCGTTCTCGACAACTCAACACTCAACTGAATTTGAACCATGACTGAAATTGAAACAATTCGTATTTTCGTGGGGTGGTGCTCTCTAATCAACCTTGCGCTCCTGATCCTCACCTCCATTTGCATCGTGTCTCTGCGTGGATTTGTTTCCAAGATTCATTCCAAGATGTTCGGAATCAATGAATCGGATCTGGGGGCGGCGTATTTTCGATACCTGGGCCAATACAAGATTGCGATCATCGGGTTCAATCCAGTTCCTTATATTGCTTTGAAAATCATGAGCTAAGACCTTCTGGGCTTAATTAACCTGACTTCTCCGTGCTTCCTTCACTGGCCGCAGTGTATGCAAGGTTGCCCTATCAACCCGCTTGAGATTCCCCCCATCCGTTCTATGATCCGTTTCGATTTTCTTTAATATCAGATCATATGAATTTTCTTGAAGCCATCATCCTTGGTCTCGTTCAGGGACTTACTGAATTCCTGCCGGTCTCTTCGTCGGGGCATTTGGTGCTTACGCAAAAGCTGATGCGTGTGGAGGATAGCGGGGTCACGTTTGAAATCATGGTTCATTTTGGAACCTTGCTGTCAGTGATCATTTACTTTTGGAAAACGCTGTGGCGGATGGTGCTGTCAATCATTCCTCCCTTTAAACCGGAATATGAGCGGGAGCGTCGCTGGATCGGTTACTTGTCTCTCGCGAGTATTCCGGCGGCATTTGTGGGGTTTTCTCCACTGAAAGATGCGTTCACGGGAGTTTATGAAAAGCCGGCGATCGTCGGGTTGTTGCTGGTTGGAACCGGCTTGCTGCTGTTTTTGCCCCGGATTTTGGCGAAGCGAAAGAATCCGCAAAATGATATGAAAGTTCCGTCTGCGCTGGCGATGGGGATCGGGCAGGCGATCGCAATTCTTCCCGGGGTTTCGCGTTCAGGGGCCACGATCGTTGCGGGCATGCTGACGGGTGTGAAATCGTCTCACGCAGCAGAGTTTTCGTTTCTAATGGCGATTCCGGCGATTGCGGGAGCTACGGTGAAAGAAATTCCTCACATGCAGGAGCTCGATAGCGGGCTGCTGATGGTCTACATCGCAGGAGCTTGCGTGGCCTTTGCTTCAGGCCTGATAGCGATTTTTGCGGTGCTGGCAGCGATTCGCAAAGGGAAATTTGAATGGTTTGGAGTGTATTGTTTGATTGTCGGAATCGCTGCCTTCTGTTATTTCCAATATTTCACCTAAGCTTAACTATTTCTGCCCGTTTATTTCCTGAGATGCCGTTTTTTCGACCCGTATTATCACTGGCCGCTTTCGCTTTGTTGTTCTTTCTTCCAAATCGGGGAATGAATGCACAGGATCATGTAATGGTGCAGCTGGCTGACGGGTTTGATCTCCCAGTAGGAAAACCGGATGGGGTCGGATATTATGTGTATCGGGGTTACACCCAGAATGGCCATCTAGGGGAAGATTGGAATGGAAAGGGGATGGGTAACACTGATTTGGGAGATCCCGTTTACGCCTGTGCGAATGGACTGGTGATCTTTTCAGAAGATTATCGGCACGGCTGGGGAAACGTGATCATTGTTCGTCATGCCTATCGCGGGAAGGACGGACAGATCGCGTTTATCGATTCGCTCTACGGACACTTTCAAAAGCGCTACAAAAAAGTGGGAGATCACGTCGTGCGTGGAGAGACACTGGGAGCGATCGGGCGAGGGCCTAACAACATGTATACGGCCCATCTGCATTTTGAAATTCGTAAAGACCTTCGAGTGGGAATGGCTCGGACCAAATATCCGAAAACCTATGCCGTCTATTATTCGCCACGAGATTTCATTCGGGAGCACCGGAAGATACGCTTCGAAAATCGAAAGGTGCCAACACCGATCAATACGTTCATGAAGAGCAATCCGAATCGCCTGACCGTGACGAAGGTTGAGGTTCCGAGTTTGGCTCCGCCTGAATTGAAAGCAGGCCCCGATGCGCCTCTGATTGTCGAAAAGGCCGTCCAGGAGCAAACCAACCCGGTAAATGCCCAGCCAGCAAAAACCAAGAGCATGTGGGAAAAGCTGCTCGGTATTTTTGGCGGAAGTTCTAATGTGAAGACTGAGGTGCTTCCGTAAGTTAGAGCCACACGCAGTGTCGATTGTGATCTGATCGCTAATGTCAAAACCAAAAATTCTCGTTTTCTCAGGCAGTGCCCGTCGTGATTCAGTCAATCAGAAGCTGGCAACGGCGTCTGCAGAAATGGCTCGCGAAGCTGGTGCTGAAGTGACCCTGGTCTCGCTGGCGGATTATCCAATACCGCTTTACGACGGAGATCTGGAAGTCGCAGAAGGGTTGCCCGAAAATGCCGTGAAGCTAAAGGCGCTGTTTGTCGAGAACGACGCGCTGTTGCTGGCTTGTCCGGAATACAACGGCTTGATCACCCCGCTTTTGAAAAATACAATCGACTGGTTGTCACGCCCAGCCACGGATGATGAACCTTCTCTCTCGGCTTACACGGGTAAAGTCGCTGGTCTGTTGGCCGCGTCTCCCGGGGGATTGGGAGGCATGCGCGGCCTCGTCCATGTGCGATCGATTTTAGGAAATGTCGGCGTGACGGTGATTCCTCAGCAATTCGCTCTTGGCGGTGCCATTCAAGCGTTTGATAAGTCGGGTAATTTGCTTGAAGACCGCTCAAAAGGCGGCGTTGAAAAGGTCGTTTCAGCACTGGTGGAAACGACAACGAAGCTTGCTGAGTGAGTTTTATTTCACCCAATCGCGCTGTTGCCGATTGTGCTGGTGAAACCGTTGTTCCTTTGATGAAAAACCGAGTTTTCGCCGCTGGAGTTGTATGTTTGATGGCACTGTCCGGCTGTGATAAATCAGATTCTGGAGGTAAATCGGTCGGCGCAGATTCCGACCTCAATTTCACCGAGGAAATTCACAACTGGCCCCTTTTTCGCGGTGATGCTCAGATGCAGGGCCGGAGCCAGGAAGATTTGGTGGGCCCGTTGGAGATGGCGTGGAGTTACGAGCCTTCAGTAGCGACTGCGGAAGCAATTGCCGCCGCGAAAGCGACCAAAACGCAGACTAAATTGCCGAAAAAGCGGTGGCCGATCGAGGCGACACCGGTGATTGCTGACGGCACGGTTTTTGTAGGTAGTCAGGATGGGCGATTTTTTGCAATCAACCTCGATAAGGGAACTGAGAAGTGGACGTTCACTGCGGAAGGCCCGATTTCCGGGCCGGGTGCCGTCTTCGGCGATCACGTCTTTTTCGGCGACACCTATGGTTTTATCTACGCGCTTGATGCGACGACTGGCGATGAAAAATGGCGCTATGAGACCAATGGACAAATTAAGGGTGGCGTCAATGCCATGCCGGTGGACGGCAAGCTGACCATTTTTGTGGGAAGTGAAGACAACTCGCTCTATGCCTTTGATGCGACCACGGGCGAAAAACTGTGGAGTCATGAGACGGATAATTTGATCGTTTCGACGCCTTCCATCGTTGCCTCTAAACAAGCGATCATCTTTGGCGGGTGCGATGGGCTGCTTCACGTCATTCCTGCAACCCGCGACGGAAAAGGGGAGAAGACCGAGATCGAGATTGGAAGCTACATCGCGAACACGTCACCCGTGGCGGATGGAATTGCTTACATCGCCAATAATTCGGGGGATATCTTCGCGATCGATATGGAATCCGGCGAAACCGCGTGGGAAGTCAAAACCGGCAACGAATTCATTTCATCACCAGCGGTGAACGACACGCATCTGTTTGTTGGCGGGCCTGATAAACGCCTTGTTGCTTATGATCGGGTGACGGGCGAAGAGGCCTGGGAATTTCGGGCGCGGCGCTCAATCGACAGCTCGCCAGTAGTTTGCAAAAGAGCCATTTGGTTTGGCGGCATGGATGCCCGCATTTATTCTATCAATCCCGAAGACGGCTCCGAACTCTGGAGTTACGAACTTGGAACTCAGGTGAAAGCCTCACTCGCGATTTCAGCCCAAACACTGGTTGTTTGCGGCGATGACGGCGTGGTGTATGCTTTCCGCCCTGAAGGTTTGTGAGGATTGTTGGCTCCCGGCGTCTCAATTTTACCAGCTCGACTTTACCCATTTCATGTCCGATATCGCAGAACTCAAAACACCGCTCGACAAAACGGCCGCCGAACAAACCGAGGCCGGAAACTACTTTGTCGCGAACTACCCGCCATTCTCATTTTGGTCGGCTGATCACAACTCGGAGGTAGAGCGCGTGCTCGATGGCCCGGCTCCAAAGGACACCAACCTCGGCGTTTACTTTCACATTCCGTTCTGCCGGAAGCGTTGCCACTTCTGCTATTTCCGGGTTTACACCGATAAAAACGCTGCCGAGATCAATTCGTATCTCGAAGCTGGAATTCGTGAGTTCGAGCGCTATTCGAAAAAGCCTTATCTCGCTGGACGTAAGCCGCAGTTTGTTTACTTCGGTGGCGGAACCCCGAGTTTCCTGTCGATTTCGCAGCTTACCGATCTGACAAATCGGATGAAAGATCTGTTCCCATGGGACGAAACCGAAGAAGTCGCTTTTGAAGCTGAACCCGGAACGTTGACCGAGAAGAAGCTCGAAGCCATTCGTGAAATCGGGGTGACTCGACTCAGCTTGGGGATTGAAAGCTTTGACGACCACATTTTGGAAGTGAACGGACGGGCTCACCGTTCGAAAGAAGGCTACCGCGCCCTTGGATTTGCCAAAACCCTGGGATTTGATCAGCTGAATATTGATCTCATTGCGGGGATGATGGATGAAACCGAAGAAAACTGGCGACGCTCCGTCGATATTGCGATCGAGCAGGATCCTGATTGCGTCACCATCTACCAGATGGAAATCCCGTATAACACGACGATTTACAAAGAAATGAAAGAGACCGGCAAAATCAGTGCGCCGGTTGCGAATTGGCCGACGAAACGTGCCTGGGTTGACTGGGCATTCAACCGTTTTGAAGAAGCGGGTTACACCGTGAACTCCGCTTATACCGTCGTTAAAAATCCTGACAAAGTGAAATTCGTTTACCGCGATAGTTTGTGGGAAGGCGCTGATCTGCTTTCAGCCGGAGTCGCGAGCTTCGGCCATTTTGGTGGGGTTCATTATCAAAACCAGGCCGATGTCGGTCCTTACATGACGAAGCTGGACAACGGCGAATTCCCGCTTTTCCGGTCTTACACGACCGATCCTGAAGAGCGTTTGATTCGCGAGTTTGTTCTTCAACTGAAGCTGGGACAAACATCCGCTTCATATTTCGACAAGAAATACAACGCCAACGTCCTTGAAAAATTCGCTGCACCGCTCGAATTGCTCAAGGGCCAGGGATTCTTAAGCGTTGAAGGCGACACAATCAAAATTAATCGTGATGGCTTGCTTCAGGTGGACCGTTTGTTGCACGAGTTTTTCCTCGATCATCACCGGAACGCCCGTTACACCTAGGATTTCGGATTCAACCTCAAGCTCTGGAAATGTCTTCCTCGTCTGATTCTGCGGACCTCGCGCAAGTGCTTCATTGGCTTTTGCCGCTGCATTTTTTCTATGAAAAACACGATCGTCCCATGGCCGATTTTCAGTTTATCGATGGTAAAGAAATGCCTTACCCGTATCGGTCATTGCTCGTTCACGAGAACGATATGACCCCCACGTTGGCGGCTTTTCATCATTCCAAGCTCTACCTTGAAGTGCATGAAAAAGAGGCGACCGAATCCTTCGTGATGCGGATGGTCACGCTTCACACCGCGGCTTCGGATATCCCCGTTGAGTTTGGGGCGATCGGGATTCATCTCGAAAATTTCGCGCCCGATGTGCGACAACTCATCATCGAAGGCCGCGTTCCGCTCGGTGCGATTTTGGGTGAACACAATATCCCCCATCACGGAAGCCCCAGCGCGTATTTCAAAGTCCCGGCGGATGATCTCATGTGCGGCACGTTGAAGCAGGAACACGGCGACACCCTATACGGACGCTGCAATCAGCTGCTCGACGGCGATCAAATGGTCATCGCTGATATCGTTGAGATTTTACCCCGCAGCAACGAAAGCGAAGCTTGGGTGGGGAATGTCAACGCGGAGTGATTTCCGAAGCAACAGGGTATGTTCAACGAAACAACCCTATTCGATCGAAACGGCCTCACGGTCCAATAGTATGTGATCGATGAACCAACCCTATTGCTTCGTGGAGCCCTCGCACAGTGTCACCGAGCACACAGAGTTTTTCAAAATGTGAAGTTCGGCTCTGTGTGCTCAGCGCTTCTGTGCGACTTCCTGATCATTCCCAGCGTTCTGATCGCATCATCACGCATCCGTGCGTTGGAACGCATCTCGTTTTTCGTCTGAAGCGTTCTATATTAAAAGCAATTTCATGAATCTTCAAAATCCTACCGAAACTGATTCTACGTACGACGTAATCGTCATTGGCGCGGGCCCTGCGGGCTCGACAACCGCCGCGCTGCTCGCCGAAAAAGGCCGCAACGTGTTGGTCTTGGAAAAGGAAAAGTTCCCTCGCTACCACGTGGGCGAATCAATGATGCCCTTTTGCTGGTATACGCTGAACCGCCTCGGTTTGGCGGAGAAAATGGATGAAATCGGCTTTCAGCAAAAGCACAGCGTGCAGTTTGTGACGACGGAGGGCAAAATTTCGAAGCCTTTCTATTTTTTCCAACATCACGATCACCCGTCATCAACAACATGGCAGGTCGAGCGAATGGTGTTTGATCAAATGCTGATGGATCGATCCCGCGAGCTCGGCGCAACAGTTGTTGAGGAGCGGAAGGTTCGCGACGTGATCCGCAACGACAGCGGCAAGGTGATCGGCGTAAAAGTCGTCGATCCTGAGGGCAACGAGGAAACGCATTTCGCTTCACTTGTCGTTGATGCAACCGGTCGCGACGCCCTGATGGCAGGAAAGAGCAAATGGCGGACTCGTGATCCGGAGCTCAACAAGATTTCGATCTGGACTATTTATGAAGGCGCCATGCGCGACCCTGGCCTCGATGCCGGAGCAACTACGGTGGCGTATATCCCGGAGAAGGGCTGGTTCTGGTACATTCCAATGCGGAATAACAGGGTGAGCGTCGGCGTCGTTGCTGAAAGCGATTACCTTTACCGCAAGGGCGAAACGCGTGATCCGGGTGAGATCATGGATCGTGAGATCCAAGAGAATAAGTGGCTTGCTGATCACATTGCCCCCGGAAAGCAGACCGGCCAATATTGGGTGACGGGCGAATACAGCTATCGCTCTGAGCGGTGTGCTGATGACGGTCTTTTGCTTGTTGGTGACGCCTTTGCCTTTCTTGACCCGGTATTTTCCAGCGGAACGTTTTTGGCCCTGAAATCCGGAGAAATGGCCGCCGATGCGATCGATGAAGCGCTCACGAAAGGGGATGTGTCAGCGGCTCAGTTCGGAGATTACGGCGCGAAGTTGTGTCAGCACATCGAGCACATGCGTAAGATTGTTTACTCGTTCTACAACGACGATTTCAGTTTCGGCAAACTCATCAAGGCTCGTCCCGAACTCCGTCCCCGACTGACTGATTTGTTAATCGGAAATGTTGACGGGGTGGATTTCACCGAGCTGTTTGACGCGATTCGTGACATCTGCGAATTGCCGGAAGAACTCGACTACGGTTACAAGGCCGCGTGATCAATTCACCGATTGGAAAGGTGATCTCGTCCCCGGAGAAGAAAGCTTCACGATTTATTATCTCCTGAATTTTAACAACTTTCAGTATTGGAATCGTTCCGGTGAGGCGTCATTGCCCAACGAAAACGTCATCCCGCATTTTGATTTCCGTCGAGCACGATTCATTCTGCCGACTGCGATTGGCTATCCGCAGTATCGGGTTCCGCCGGGTTGGGGGGAATAGGATTCGGCTTCTGAAGGCTCAGGTGAGTTAGCTTTTCCACCTTCGAAAACCTCAGTTCTCTGTCATCTTCGCCCGCTTAAACGTCGCGACGACCCACTTGGTGCTGCCATAGGCATCGTTTGTATCGAGCATCGGAACCAACTCCCAGCCTGATTCCCCCATTTGATTAAATTCGCTTTTGACGTCAGGTAAATCCAATATTCCTCCTAACATTCCTTTTCCGTCGAACTTTATGATCCGGTATTCATAGGGTTGCATGAAATTACCATACGGGTTGGAACCGCCTTCTAAATTACAATTCCGAGCCAGTTTGTAACTCACTGTCCTGAGTGTTAACGAAGCAACCCTATCGATTCGAAACGCTGAAACGAATCAACAGTATCAGTTCGACGAACGGGACTGTTAGTTCGTAACGGAGACATCTTGTGCTGCCGGTTCCCGGACAGCATCAGACCGCTGGCGAGCCAGCTTTTGTCTCTGTTAGTTCGTGAAATTCTCCCCAGTAATCACTCAGATCAATTCTCGGAAATACAAAACAGGTGCTTCGATCCGCGGATGAACAAGTCGCTCCCGACTGGTGCTGGAGTTGCGTCGATGCCTTCGCCGAGTGAATTGGTTGCCACAACTTCGAGCGTGCCTGCGTCTTTAATGACCGTGATTGAACCGCCGCGATCCGTCAGGTAAACGTGGCCTCCTGCCGCCATTGGAGAAGCATACGTGCTGGAAATTCTGGGGATTCGCTCGGGGCCGAAATTTACTTTTCCGGTGGCCGCGTCTAAGCAGGTCAGTATTCCAGTTTTACCTTTGTAAAAATAAATCCGGCCGTCCGAAAGCAGAGGGGATGCAATGTCCGGCGTATCATCATCCGTCGTCCAGACAACGTTTTCGGAACCTTCGATGTCACCCGTTCCAGTGAGCCGGAATGCACCCATAAACGAGCCCCGAAATCCGCTGCCAATGTGTGCGATTCCATCCGCGAAAACCGCAGATGCAACAGGGCGCTCAGTTTGTCCGCCACAACGCCAGAGTTCAACACCGTCTTCCAAATTGTAGGCGCAGGCATTGTTCTGGCCGTTCATGATGACTTGCTTCCTTCCACTTGCGTCAACGATGAGGGGCGTCGCCCAGCAAGTCGGCTCATCGCGCCCGATTTTCCATAACGTTTCACCGTTCTTTTTGTCGAGGGCATAAAGCGCTGAAGCACCTTCGTGATCCCACGGTACGATAATTTTGTCGTCCGCAAGGGTAGGTGAACTGCCTTCACCAAAGCTCGCGCGAGTTTTCATTTTTCCAAAATCGGTCCTGCTCCACAACAGTTCGCCCTTCATGTCGTAGCAAAACAATCCACGTGATCCAAAGTGCGCGTAGACTCGATCTCCATCGGTGCAGGTGGAGGCCGAGGCGTAGCTATTGGTTTTGTGAGTCCCTTCGTGGGGAGTTGATTCGACAGCCGTTTTGTTCCAAAGCAACGTCCCTTTCTCACGATCGAAACAGAAGATCTGAAAGCTCAGTTTTGGCAGACGACCACCGCTTCCAACTGAAATCGCTGAAGTTACGAAAACCTGATTCCCCCAGATTACCGGCGAACCCGAACCCTGCCCGGGGATCTCGACTTTCCATTTCAAATTCTCCGTTTCGCTCCACTCCGTTGGAGGTGTTGCTGTCGTCGAAACTCCATTTCCTCCGTGCCCGCGCCAATGAGCCCATTGTATATTTTCATCGGCACGAAGCGCATTCAGGCTCAACAAGAAAATAGAGACAGCTAAAATTGGCAGAGGAAAGCGGAAATGATTGAATTTCATTGGCAGAATAAACCTCAAATTCTACCGATGGTCTCGTGATTTTCCGAATCAATAGGGTTGATTCATCAAATAGACTTTATTGATTCGTTTCGGACGTATTCTATTTAAATATCATGGCTGATCTAAAAATTTATCACTACAACCATTGAGGCTCTTCAACCAATGCTTTGGCGGTCGCCGAAGAGTTAGGAGTTGATCACGACGTTGTTCTTTACATCAAAGAACCGCCTGGCCGCGAGGAGGTTTTGCGTTGAAGTGATCCATTCAGCGAGTTCAAGACGGCCGCTGACATCCGCCAGGACTGTGGGAATGCCCTCGTAATCGATGACCTGAACAAATCCACGTTCCGCTTCCTGCGCAGGTTTATTGATGTCGCCATTCACGAGGATTTCACAATTCTCGGCGCTTCTTTCGCGGCCTCCCATTGCAAAACGCTGCTTGCTTCCATCAGGATTGAGAAATTTCAGCTCGCTCTGAAGTCGCATGATTTGCTGTTTGAGTCGAACCAGATCCCGCTTCTCCATTCCCATTGACTCTAACTTTTTCGCCATTTCATCCGTTCCGCGTCCACCGCCTTTTCCGCCCTTGCCCTTTCCGCTGCCATCGCGGCCACGGAGATTGTTGTTTTTTGCGGTCAATTCCGCCAACTCCTGTTTCTTTTGCTCATATTCATTGCCTTGATCTTCGCTGCTCGTTCCCTTGTCAGAAATCGGTAGCGGAAGCAGCTCGGAGGTCCGGTGATTCTGGTTGCCGGCAATCGTTCCCCAAAGCGTTTCTTTACTTTTGAATATTCCCGCCATCGCATAGTAATCAGCCGTGGGGATTGGATCGAACTTGTGATCGTGGCAACGTGCGCAAGAGACGGTGGTTGCGAGAAATTCACGGGTCGTCGTGTCGATTTGTTCATCGATCAAATTCATCACGAATACCTGGCGGTTTTTCTCGTTTTGCTTTTTCGGACCAACCGCGAGAAAGCCGGTCGCAATCAGATTTTCCTGACGCTCAGCATCGGAAGTGGTTGGCAAGAGATCACCCGCTAGATGCTCGGTGAGGAGTTGATCGTAAGGCTTGTCTTCGTTAAATGAATCGATCACGTAGTTTCGAAAACGCCATGCCTACGGATAGACGATGTTCTGAGTTCCCGAGGATCCGGCGCACCCATCTCCACCCATTTTTTGAGAACCGCGATGGCATCGTCCGGCATCTTTTCTTTGGGAGGCATTTCATAGCCATCTTCCCAGGTAATGGCATCCACAAAAAGCGGGAATTTACCCTCCAAGATCGGAGCCCGAGCCTCCACCTGCGCGAACACCATCCCGCGTGTCGAGATAGAGTCCTCCGCGCGATTCCCCCGCATCTGCCGAGTGGCATTCGTAGTAATACTTGATCAAATTCGGTCGAACCTGAGCTTCAAAGAAATCGAGCTGCTCCGGCGTAATCGGTTCTTCAGCCAACGCGAACGCAGGGAGAAGCGCGGTAAGCAATAGCGCTTGAAGGAGGGGAAGGAGCTTCATGATTGGATATAACGCTTCGTCTGATTATTGGTTTCGAAAAACCTGATGGGTCCGTAATGTTACCGTCATAAACTGGGAAATCTACACTCAACGAAGTAACCCTATTGATTTATCGGACGTACCCTGTTGGTTCGTTAAGCCAGCTCCAACTTCACTCCGGGGATTCTGAACGCAGCCCGTTGATATTTCCCATCCAGGTGCATGCGGCGAAGCAGAACAGGGGAATGATTGCTACCAGATGGGTCGTGTCTCCTTTAATGGTCGTGAAGCTGTTGCTGGAGAGGAGTAACAATGCGCCCCCAATCAGTGTCGAGATCAGGCCCAAACCAAGGATACAGCTGAAAACAATACGGCCGCGATGGGAGTCGTTATTGATGGCCAGAGAAGCTGGAACGGATGCCAGTAAAAGGCTGAGGCCGATAAACAGGTATGACGGTGAGATTAGCCCAAAGGAGGCGACGATTGTCGCGAGTCCCGCAACTAAGAAAAAGGTCACAACGATGCCTTGACGTTTTTCAGGAGGCTTCAACGCATGTCGAGCGGACCGATCAAGTTGGACGAGGAAGTTTCCGACGCTCGAGGCGAGCCAGGTGAATGAGGCGAAAAATAGGTACAAACCAAGAACTAGAAATCCCATTTCCTGTCCCACGACCCGTATCACTACCTGGACAATGATGACGGCTCCAATGATGATGGCCCATTGTTTTCCGCTGGTGAACCGGGCCATGAAAAAGACATAGCGGAGGTAGGCGCGATAGATCCACGAGCGGCCTTTGAAGGATTCGAGAAGCCCTTCGCGGGCCATTTCGAAATCGGGATCGAGCCGCAGAGCTTCGCGAAAATGCTCTTCGGCTTGTTGACTGTAACCGCGACGCAAGGCTGCCCAACCGGCATTAGTATGCGCGTAGGCGCTCTCGGGATCGTCGGCGAGAAGCTGTTCAACGGCGATTTCGGACTCGACTTGTCTGCCCTGATTGCGAAGCACGTTGGCGAGTAGATTTTTCGCAAAATTATTGTCGGCATCCAACACAAGGGCTTTGTGCAGTTCCGTTTCGGCGTCGGCCCAGCGGGACAAATCGGCGAGGGCACCGGCTTTGGCTGTGAAATTGAAGCTGGCTTCAGGGTTTTGTTCGATGGATGTTTCGGCAGCTTCGAGGGCGTCTTTTCCCCGATTCAAATCCGAAAGAATGATCGATCGGACTGCGTGGTAGTAATCGTGCTCTGGCTCAAGCGCGATGGCGCGGTTGATTTCTTCGAGAGAATCCTTTTTACGGCCTTCCATCTCAAGAAGGCACAGGGCCAATCTGCAATGGGCATAGTCGTCATTCGGCTCCGCGGCGAGATGCTCGCGATAGCAGCTCTCGGCTTGATCCAGCTTGCCTTGCTGGTGGAGAAGGAGGCCGTGAGGAAGTGACATCGGAAAGTTTCGAAGGGGCGCCAAACGGGGCAATTATTTTTGGATTCCCAAATGCTCGAGAACGTCGTCGTAAAACCCACTCTGATTCGCATAGATCGCGTAGTTCTTTGCCGATTCAAACCACTTCAGTGTGCTTGGTTTTACCTTTTTGGTGGTTTTGACAAGCTGGCGCTGAGTCACCGGGACGATCTTGCCGGATTTCATGGCTTCAGCGAGCGAAGCTTCGATGGCTTGATCGAATACGGCTTTGATATCAGCTCCGGAGAAATCTTTGAGACGTTTGGCCAACGCGGCCGCGTCGAGTCCGGCGAGGGGTTTGCCTTCGCCCATGATTTTGATGATTTCGGCGCGAGCGGGTTCATCCGGCGGCGGAACAAAAATAAGGCGATCGAATCGACCAGGACGGAGAAAGGCAGAATCGAGATGCCACGGGGCGTTGGTCGCACCGAGAATGAGAACGCCATCGTTTTCGTCCTGCCGGCCATCCATCTCGGCGAGGAACTGATTGATTAGTGTCCGGCCGGCAGAGGTCCGCATGTCTTTCCGGTCGGCGGCAAGGGCATCGACTTCGTCAAAAAAGAGAACAGACGGGGCATTTCTGCGAGCAAGTTCGAAAATTTCATGGAGCTTTTCTTCCGACTTTCCGATCCACATATCGAGAATCTGATGGAGGCCAACGCTCATAAACTTGGCATTGATTTCACCTGCTGTAGCCCTGCTGATAAGTGTTTTTCCGCACCCGGGAGGCCCGTAAAGCAACACACCGCCACCGGCCTTTTTGCCATAGGCTTCGAAGAGCTCCTTATTCTCCATCGGATAGAGAATTTTCATCCGAATGTCTTCTTTGACGCATTCCATGCCGCCCACTTTTGTAAAATCGGTGTCGGCTTTTTGCACAAAATCCATTTCCAATTCGGAGGCGGCGCTCGGCGGGGGGCCGAAGGGAGTGCTGTCGTCGAATTCATCGTCGTCTTCCTCGAAATCAGGATCAAAATAGGCTCCTGCCTGAAAATCGGATGTCGCCTGCGGTTGGATATTCTCTGGCGGTGGTGTCGGGGTTCGACCTCCTGCCTGCCGGATTCGTTTTAGTAAATCGATATCGCTCATCGCCGCATCAAGCGTGATGGCTTTGTCGTAGCACTCGCGGGCTTCAGTTGAATTATTCTCGTTCAGAGCCAACTTGGCACGGAGCAGCCATGCGGGAGCAAAATTGGGTGACTCCCCGCTGACTTGTTCAAGGCGAACGATCGCTTCCGACGATTTTCCCGAGAGATCCAAAATCTGAGCCACCTGGGTTTTGGCGACGGCATTGGCTGGCTCAAGCTGGAGGACATTTTCAAACTGCTGTCGGGCTTCTTCGAGGCTGAATTGCTCGAGAAGGGCATCGCCAAGGAGCAGCATAAGCAGGACATTGTCCGGCGAAACGGCGAGTGCTTGTTTGAGTGAGTCGATATCAGCCATGGTCTTTTGAAAAAGCTAGAGGGAAGATCGGCTGAGTCAAGATCGATGCGCACGAAGAGTAGCGGAAGATGCGAAATCTTCTGACGAGTTTGACTGCGGGCTCTGGAACTTTTTACAAGGTCCGCTACATCTGAAGGGATGGCTCTTTACGCCGCTTTGTCCTTCTTTTTACCTTTCGGTTTTTTCTTGGCCTTTGGTTTTTCCTGAATGACTTCACCTTTGGTTTCGCCACTTTTCCATAGCACGATTTCCTCGACGTCGTTTTTCGCTTCAGCACCCTTGGTGCTGCGACCGGCAAAAACGTCTTTCTTCAACAATGCGAGCAGCTGAGCCATCACTTCGGGTTCTTTGTCGACCAAATTGGTGGTTTCGCTAGGATCAGCTTCGAGATTGTAAAGTTGAGCCACTGGTGCTCCTTTTTTGGCCGCTTCCTTTTCACCGGGCGATGACCATCCACCGGAGCCTCGAGCGATGAGGAGTTTCCATTTCCCCTGACGATAAGCGAAGTGACCGCTAATCGAATGATGAATCACGCCGGCGCGGGTCGAATCGATAGTATCGCCGCTCAACGCAGGAAGAAAACTGACGCTGTCTTCGCAAGTGCCTTCAGGAACAGTGGCACCGATGATTTGTCCGGTTGTGCTGAAAAGATCCGTCAGGCAGATGAGTTGATCGGATATGCTACCCGCTTCGATTTTACCTGGCCAGCGAACGAAAAATGGAATCCGGTGGCCGCCGTCCCATAGATCGGCTTTTGAACCGCGAAGATGCGCGCTGACGGTGTGTCCTTTCTTTGCAAGGTCTCCGATTTTTGCCGCCTTTGAGCACCCGTTGTCGCTGGTGAAAATGACGAGAGTGTTATCAGTAACTCCGGCTTTCTCGAGAGCTTTGGAGATTTCACCAACGACGTTGTCTGTCTCCATTACAAAGTCTCCATAAGGACCGAGGGGGCTTTTTCCCTGCCAGTCCTTTGATGGAACGATCGGTGTGTGCGGCGAGCCCAACGGCACGTAGAGAAAAAACGGCTGTTCTTTCCCCGCGTGGTTTTCGATGAACTCGACGGATTTTTTGGTGAGGCGTGGGAGCATGTTGATCTCGTCGTCATGCTCGATCACGCGATCGTTCTCGATCACCGCATCCATATTCCTCGCATGGTGAAATCCATGATAATATTCGAAGCCCCGGTGCAAAGGACCGTCAGGAATCTTAGCTCCAACGGGTGGAGTCTTGTGGTCTTTCGAAGTGTAAGCTTTGTCTGTTTTGGGATCGAGGTATTGAAAATCGAGGTGCCACTTGCCGACAATCCCTGTCGCATATCCTTGGTCTTTCAGGAACCCTGCGACGGTAGGACGTTCTTTGTCGATCAAGCACGGGGCAAAACCAGTGACCACGCCTTTTTGCAGTCGAGTGCGCCAGCTGTAACGGCCCGTCATAATGCCGTAGCGCGTCGGCGTGCACACCGAAGAGCCGCTGTGAGCATCGGTGAAAATCATGCCTTCCGCTGCCAACTGATCCGCACCGGGGGTTGCGATTTTACCGTTTTCCGGATTGAGGCATTGGATGTCGCCATATCCCAAGTCGTCGCAAATGATATAAACGATATTTGGTTTTTCTGCAGCGAAGCCCGTCAGGCTGCCGAGCACTGCGAGGATTGATAGGACGAAGATCCGTTTCATAAGTGGAATCATGGCGAGTTTACAAACGAGGTAAAGCGCACAGTTGTGGGGGATCAGTATTTTCGATCCAATAGGGTTGGCTCAATGAATGAACCCTGTTTGATCGTGAAGCTTCACTTCCGATCCTGAGCTTCGCGTTCGACGGATTCATCAACGGCATTGTCAAAGGTATCGCGAAAAGCCGCGTCAGCATCGATCTCCGATTCACCGGATTTCAAATAAGGGCGGGGACGATCAGCAAATTCTCCACCTTCCCATCGAATGTTTTTGAAAACCGGGACGTCGCTTTTCCACTCTGCTTTGAATTCCTTTGGCCGCTCTTTCTGTGCGGGCGTGAGAATGAGGCTCGTCACAAAATCATAGTTCTCGAGCGCTTCGCCATCTTCGGTAATGAAGTTGTTGCACGGAATGGTGATGGAGTGGGCGCCTGCTGTCTCAAGCTCGATCAAGGCCGTGAAACGGCGAGGCTTCCGTCCCGTATATCCGCGCCAGCGATCCACATCCATGATGACTGCCAGCGTTTCGTTCGGACCGGTCGTTTCGATTTCAAATGCTAGGGATGCCCCGCGCGGTCCTACAAAGGCCGGGTCGTTTACTTTGTGGGTTTCGTAATTCCAGTGCGCTCCGTGGTTGACGCCAACCAGTGACCAATCCTGCCAGCCGTTTGCAAAGTCTTCGATGAGCCGTTTTCGTTGACCCGTTGGCTTTACGTTGGCGGCGACGAGGTGCTCAGGATAAACAATACGGCAGTCGCTGGTCAGAGTGAGCAACGAATTGTCCAAATACCCCGGTGGCATATCGATTTTCTCTCCGGTATCATAGGTCACGTTCGCAAAGGCAAATAGAGGTTCGCCGAGATCCATCACAGGGCACTGAGCGGTGAAATGATCTCCATTTTGAATGGTTTCGGCCGATCGCCAGAAACGCGCTCGGGGATCACGATCGAATCCGTAATAAACGACGACCTTCTCTATTTTGTGAGCCGTCGAGAAGTCCGGCTTCACCGTGAATTCCGGAGTTCCACTTTCGGTTTTGATTTTCAATTCGCCGCGCGGCATTTTGGGGAACGTAAAGTCGCTCTTCAAATGGGCATCGAACCAGAGAATCCGCGCCATGTAGTTGTCGGCGGTAAATCGATGGTTCATGTGTGGTGTAAACGACATGGCACTGTCATTTTTCGGAAGTGATTTGAAGCCACGAACGACAAACTCCATCGGAGAATTGAAATCGTTCGTCGCGCCAAGAAACATGACCGGACAACTCGCCAATGGCCACGCGTGAGCGCAATCAATGGTATCCAAGTAGAGTTTCCGGTTTTCCACCATGCGACGCGCGGAGTTGGGGATGCCGACGATGTCCGTGTAGAGAAAGCCGCTGCCACCAACCGATGGCGAAATTGCTTTCAGCCGGGGATCGTTGGCTGTCAGCATGGTGATCCGGCCTCCCATGCTATGGCCCATCAAGCCGACGCGGTCACCATCCGCTTCAGGTTGCTCTTCCAAGAGCGTGATCGCTCGACGGGCGGCGGCCGAATACAGCAGCCACGAACTGTTCCATGGGTGAGGGACATCATGAATCGTTCCATCGCCAGGCGTGACGTCATTGTGATGTTTTGGATCCAGAAATCCGGCCGGGATTCCGGTCCAATCCGCGTTGGGATCGTCCGGTTGATCGATCACTTTTTCGCCCCAGTTCACGGTCACGACAGCGTAACCTCGCGACGCCCAATATTTTGCAGTGCCTTTTCGGGCGAATTGTCCGCCGCCATGAACTTGAATGAGTCCGGGGAGTTTTTCCGCTCCTTTGGGAAACGCGTAGAAGGCCGCGACTTTGGTTTTCCGACCATCAAAGGTGCCGACGACGTATCGGATCGTGCGGATGACGATGTCTTCTTCGACAACTTCCCGAATGACCTCGACTTCCAGCGGTTCAGCCCGCGGATCATAGTTTTCCCAGGCTTCCGCAAAAGTCTGCGGGACTTCTTGCGCCGCGCTGAAAATCGGAACGGAGGCAAAAAATAGAAGGAACAATATTCGCATGGGGCTATTCGATTAAGGGCAGGTTGAAAATGACTTTAGCGAACTTTATGAGGCTTCAAAGCCGTTTATAAGTTTGTTACGTTTTCGGTTTTTACTTCCTGTAAATCGCAGTTGCCGTCGCGATACAGGTCAATCAACCTGCTGAGGGCCCGTGAATGGGAGAAAATTTACCCTTTTAGCTTCGCTGTCAAGAACGCTTCGAGCGAGCCGTAGGGATCATTTTTGGGTTTCACGTCTTTGCCGGTCACGATGCATTCGAGATCCACTTGTTGCATCGCTTCCTGAAGCTTCAGGCCGAGTTTCACGTGATGAACCCATTCGCTTGAGCCGGTTTTCGCGGTGACAACGGTGTTGGGGCGACCGTAGATCATGTAGACGGGAACATCATCTTTTTTGGTGAGGTGAGTGATCGATGAAGCCTCCGTCATGAGTTTTTTGACGCGTTCGCTGGTCCAGTCGGCATCGGATTCAACTGCATAGAAGGCGGGAAGTGCAGGACCGTGTTGCAAATCGGGAACGCCGAACCACTCACGGAAGGTGCGAATGTCGTAGGTCGATTGTCCGTTCAACGTCCCGGCAGCGGTGATGCGAGTGGATTGGCGGGCGATCAGATCTTTTCTGTCAGGATCGGCGAGGTCTTCGTGAAAGCCCAGCCACAGGGAAATACCCGCGCCGGCGGATCCACCATAACAAGCAACTTTCTTCGGATCGAGATTCCATTCCGTTGCGCGATGGCGAATCGTTTGCAAACTGCGAGCGGCGTCGTGCATCATCATGGGATACGGCCCGACGTCGGATAGGCGGTAATTCAAAGCCACATAGGCGATGCCTGCTTTCAGATATTGATCAATCACTCCGGGAGGAGCCATTGATTTGTCGCCGCTGCGGAAACCGCCGCCGTGAATGAAAATCACCATCGGGGTGGGCTCGGTCGCGTTGGGAACGAGCCAAATGTCGAAGGCCTGTTTCTCGTAGTCGCCGCAGGAAACGTTGGCGTGAGTAGGTTTGGGGCCAGTGGGTTTGGTTTGCGTCCGTTTTTCCATACCGGCGCGGCGTTTCTTTAAAAATGCCAACGCTTCTTCCCGAGTCAGCGTCCCATCTTTATTGGCGTCGCTTTGGCAGAGGTGGTTTTGCTTTCCTGACTGAGTCCGACTTTGCCGAGGGAAAGCATCAGGAGAAAGGCCGCTGTGACCCCGCCAATGAAGTGATTCATTCGATTCATACCGTGAAAAACCCCACGGATTGCAAATGGTTCCGCTTTCGATTGGAGGTTTCGGTTAGTCAGCCGCGAGATCGCGAAACACGATGATCGATGGGTTTCCCACCGGCGTGTATTGATCGGTGAAGTTGAGTTTGCCGGTTTTCTTGTCGACCGCAAAAATCGCGATGTGGTCAGCGCGTTGATTGCAGGTGTAGAAAAAGCGGCCGGTTGGATCGAATTCGAAGCTGCGTGGATAATTCCCGCGAGTCCATTCGTCGCCGACGAAAGTGAGCTTCCCATTTTCTCCGACGGAAAAGATACCGATGCTGTCGTGAAGTCGATTGCCGGTGTAGACGAATTTCCCGTCGTCAGACAGCATGATGCCTGAACAGAAATTGCTGCCGGCATAGCCGGGAGGAAGGCTGGAAATCGTTTGCCGTTCTTTGAGATGACCCTTTTCAGAATCGTAATCGAAAAGCACCACGGTTGAGCCTTCTTCCTGCAGGGAATAGAGCCATTTCCCATCGGGATGAAATGCAAAGTGGCGCGGGCCATCTCCCGGTGGAAGGGAAACGGAATGAGGCGTATTCGGCGTCAGCTTTCCGTTTTCAGAATCGAATTTCCAAATGAAGATTTTGTCCAGCCCGAGGTCGACATGCAGCACAAAACGGCCGGAGGGATCGGATTCGATCATGTGAGCGTGGACTTGATCGTGACCACTGAAGGCAAAACTTCCGGGAGGCGCGTTTGTTGCAACCGTTGGACCAACCGTGCCTTCGTCCTGTTTGAAGTCGCTCGCTTCAGCGAGACTGCCGTCTTTATTGATCGGTAGAACCGCGACCGAGCCTCCGAAGTAATTCGCCACCAGCACGAATTTTCCCGAAGGATGAACACTGAGATGCGCTGGACCTTTTCCGCCCGAGCTGACCGTATTGAGCAATTCGAGCTGTCCGTTTTCCGGATTCACTGCAAATGCACTGACTGATCCGGCCTCGTTTTCGCCCGTCCGCTCCGTTTCATTCGCAGAATACAAGCGGGTCTGCGTTTCATTGAAGGCGAGGGCGCTTGGGCTGGTTCCCATCTCGACCAAGCCCGCTGGAGTCATGGCTCCAGTATCGCGATTGACCGTGAAAAGGTGAATTCCTCGCCCATTTCCCGGCGGCAAATCCACCTGCGTCTTCCGCATATTTTTCAGCGGCGACGTGTAAGTGCCGACATACGCCATGAGCGGTTTTTTCTCGTCAGCAAACGACTCAGCAGCCGCAACAAGGCTCAACACCGCAACGATGATTTTGGAAAAATGCATTCGCTGAGATTGGCGGTTTGTGGTGCCTAAGGCAAGTGGCGTGATTGTTAGTCAGGGGAGTTTGAACAGGGAAGCACTTTGGTTTGTCACCGAATCAATTCGCGCCTATTCAGTTAAATTCTTTCAAAAATGCGCAAGACACAAGGTGTCAAGTCAGTTTCGCCTGAGCAGAATTCACGATTTAATAGGAAAATATGTTCACCAAACTCCAATCTAATCGCGATGCTTTTGCTGCTGATTTGTAACGAGTTAGCCCTGGATGCGATTTGGGAGGGGGCGACGAAACAACCCTGCAACGGAGGGGGTTTACGGGCCGTTGGAATACGCTAGGTGGTCTGAAAGCTTTATTGCCCAATGCGTGGCGCTTCAGGTCTATGACAACACCTCCCTCGGAAATCGACCGCCGAACGAAATCCTGACAAACTACTTTCAAGAGAAAACAATCACCCTAAACTAAAACCAAACGGACCAAGAAATCCGTGTCCACTTTATCGGGGGAGTTCCACACGTGCCTTCGAACTCAATACTAGTCGACACTACAAAGCCGTAGCGTGTTTCTTGGCGCGTTTAAATGGATTGGGGATTTGCTCCCTTGAAAGAACAAACTTACCTCAGAAATCCACGCCTTGACTCGTCTGTTAGAGTTTGCCGTATGCCCAAAATTGCTATCTTATCTGACATCCACGGAAACCTGCCCGCTTTTCAGGCAGTCCTAAAAAGGGTCGCTAAATCCGGTGCTCAAGAAATCGCCTTTGGAGGCGATATCGTTGGCTATGGTGCTTCCCCGGCTGATTGCGTCGATTTGGTCCGCAATTTGAAAGGGCCTTGTGTGTTGGGAAATCACGACGCCTACACTAAGGACGTGGCCGAAAAAGGAGAGGAAAGTCTCTACAAGGGGTGGGAGGCCAATCCGGTCTGGGCCGGTGCAGCCCTCGCGGTTAGGCAGATGACCCGGGAATCCCTGGAATGGCTGTGGGGACGACCATGGTTCCTTCATCTCGAGGGAGCCGTCCTCGCACATGCAAGCCTGCATGATATAAACAATTGGCCTTATCTTGAGGGGGATGAATCCGCAGCCCCCACTTTGGCGGTTTTGAAGGAGAAAGGGTTTGGCCTGGGCTTCTTTGGACACATCCACCGGCTTGGGATTTATTTCGATAAAGCGGCCCGGGTTGTCCCCGAGCAGATTAGTGAAGACAAATATCTGATTCCCAAGGGTTCAGTTTGTGCGGTTACGGTCGGTTCAGTCGGGCAATCGAGAGAAGAAGGAGACGATCGGGCGACCTGGGTCACGTGGGATTCTGATGAACGGATCGTTGAGTTTCATCGTAATTATTACTCGAGTATACGGGCAGCCAGAGAGATTATTGAGGCGGCATTGCCGATGGAATCGGCAATGCGGTTGATGCCTGCGAACCCCCGGCAGTCTGATGAAGATAAGAAAATCATGCAGCCGGAGTAATTTTGAAACGTAGCGCTTCGCTTCTTTTTCGGCCACATTCAGCCCATGCTGGGCCGTCACGAAACGAGTATTCCAAGCTCGATCACGCTCCGAGTTGATTGACAGCCGTGAATAGAATTCGTATTCCCCTTTCGAGAACGCTCCACCTTGAACGGTCGATGAGACAACGAAAGTTGGCGGCGTCACCTTCGATCAAGATTCAGAGTTCGAAGCTGAGGTCGCACGAATTTGCGAACTCTTGTGTAGGAAAATCACTGAGCACAAAGAGGCCAAAAAGGTGCTAGAGGAGCCGGCGTGACTGCCGTTCCTCACCTTTTATGTTCACTTTTTCGCCTTCGGTTTCCGAGGCTTTTTTTGCGCTTGTTTCACAGGCTCCAACCCATCATCGGGCTGATCCCATAGACGATACGGATCATCCAAACGCCGCATTTCGCTGAGCAAAAGCGCTTCCATTTCGGCGAGTTTTTCGGCGTGCGCGGGAGTTTCTGCGAGGTCGTCTTTGAGAAACTCGTTGGGGTTTTTGGCGAGGTTGAACAATTGGGTTTCGCGGACTTTGCCGTCCATCACGTCGTATTTGATGAGTTTCCAATCGCCTTGTTTCACGGCGCGCATGCCGGGCTTGGTGCCGCCGGAGTAGATACCGAACAGGGTGTCGCGGACGGTTTCTTTTTCTCCCATGAGAACGGGTTTCAGGCTGGTTCCTTCTACTGACCCAGGGATCTCAACTCCGGCGAGATCGCAGATGGTAGGAAGTGAATCGAGGAGGTATCCGTTGCCCTCAGCGCGGCCAGGCTTGATGCCGGGCCCTTTGACGATGTAGGGTACGCGCCAGGTGTGCTGATACAAATTCTGCTTTCCCTGCAAGCCGTGACGGCCGATCGCCATGCCGTGATCGGATGTGTAAACGATGTAGGTGTTGTCGAGTTCGCCCATGGCTTCGAGCTTTTTCAAAACGCGGTCGATCTGAATGTCGATGTTCTCATTGCAGGCAAACTCACGGCCCAGCTCGTTGCGAATGGTGCGCTCGTCGCGCTTTTCCCACACGCCTGAAACGGAGACTTCGTCGCGGAGACCGGGGTGGCCATGATGAAACGGGTGGGCTTCCATCCAGTTCACGGGAAGGGGCGGCTGCTTATCGTTCGCGGGTGGCAGTGAGTTTTTGTCTTTGTGATTCACCGCGCCGTATTTCGCCAACAACTCGGACGTGCCGTCGCGGGTGTCGTGCGGGTGGGAAAAGCCGAAGTAAATCATAAACGGATCTTCGTCCTTGGATGATTCACGGGTGGTGAGGTAGTCGATGACTTGATCGCCATGCCATTCGCTGCCGGTCTTAGCGGTTCCGCCGCGCTTGGTGGCGTCGTGAACGACGGTGAATTTCTGATTCGCTCCCGCGTAGCTGTTTCCCTTTTTGCAGGTCCGCATGGTGTCGTAGCCCGCCCGATTGAAGACGGAAGCCATCACGTTGTCGGTGATGTCGTCGGGGCAGTTTTTTCCGCCCTGCCAGTTGGGCAAATGCCAGACGGTCCGACCGGTCATGACCATGTGGCGCGACGGGGTGCACACCGCGCCGCTGAAGGAGCCCATCTGATACGCGCCGTCGAGAACCATGCCTTCGGCTGCGAGCTTCTGGATCGTTGGCGTATCGCAGATCGATTTCGGATCATACACTTTCAGATCAAACGGCGACTGGTCATCGACAATGATGAAAAGGATATTTGGCTTCTTGTCCGCAGAATGGCCTGCGACGGCTCCGAAGAGCAAGGCCGCGAGAGAAAGGAAAAGGGGTAGTTTTTTCATTTTCAAAAAAGGGATTCAAAAGGAATCGAGGTGTTGATGGTGGCGGAATCGGAATGAAATGCCAGTCCCATTATTGTGTTTGGTTGGGAGGTGAGGATGAAAGGTGAGGAGGCGGGAAAGGCTGTCTGAAAAATCAAATTTGGCGCTAAACTTTGGAGAAGGTGTCGCAGAGCGACCGCTCATGTTAGTCGTGGGTTTCAACCCACGGGGCAATGCCTCTACCTGCGACGTCGCGTAGCGACTGTTCAATCTGAGGCGACACCAATGCCCAACAGGATGACCGGTCGCTCTGCGACGACTTTCGGTGAATTTTCCGAAAACTACTGAACGGCAAAGCTTTTTGCGATAGGGCCCTCAGCCCACCGGACTAGCGTCTGCTCTCTACAATGTCGTGCTATTGGTCGCCTCGGATATCGCTTGTTCGTGGTGGATTTGGGCGAGCGTATTGAGCGGCATTCGTGCAAAATAAAAGCCGCCTTATGAAATCTGTGTTCTCTGCTCTTCTTTTTATCCTGGTTGCTTCCAGCAGCCTTTTTGCCGAACTTTCGGTGCCTCATTTTTTCAGCGATCACATGGTTCTGCAGCGTGATCGCTCTGCTGCGATCTGGGGAAAGGCGAATCCCAATTCTGAGGTATCTGTAGCTTTCAAAAAAGAGACTGCGAAAGCAACGGCAGATGCAGACGGGAAATGGCGTGTTGAAATCCCGACCGGAGCAGCTGATGCGACGGGTGCTGAATTGAAAATCACATCCGGCGACGCGACAGTCACGATCACTGATGTTCTTGTTGGCGAAGTCTGGCTCGCCTCGGGTCAATCGAACATGGTTTTCTCGATGAATCGTGTGCCTGCCTATGCGGAACTCCTTAAGACGTCGGATCACCCGCTGATTCGGACGTTCAATGCGCCGATGGAGACGGCGATTGAGCCGCAGGACAATATCGAAGGCGAATGGACGGCTGCGGCTCCGCAAACCGTTCCCGGATACTCTGCGGTGGCGTTCTTTTTTGCCCGCAAGCTTAATGAAGAGTTGGGAATTCCGGTGGGGATCATCAAGTCTGCCTGGGGCGGAAAGCCGGTAGAGACGTTTACCAGCCGTGAAGCGCTCAGCACGTTGCCGGGAACGAAAATACTGGTCGATGCAGTGGTGGCGGCGGATGCAAAATTTGATACTGCAAAAGCAAAGGCACTTTACGAAACGCGATTGGATCAGTGGGAGGCTGCCGCTGCAGAGGCGAAGAAATTACCGAAGGAAAAACGCAAAAAGCTGTCCCGAAAACCATCCGTTCCGAAACGGCCTCTCAACACCGAAGGCAAGCCGGGAGTGTTGTTTGATTCGATGATTAATCCGTTTGTCGGCTACACGATGCGTGGGGTAATCTGGTATCAGGGTGAGGGGAATGCCAAAACCGGAGCGGTTCCATATGATCAAACGTTGCCGCTGATGATCAACGATTGGCGCAAGCGTTGGGCGGATGACTTTTCGTTCTACTACGTTCAGTTGGCCAACTTTCGTGCCCCCAGCACCGAGCCGGGCGACAATGATCCATGGCCGCTGCTGCAGGATCGGATGCGTCTCGTGCTCGATACCACGCCGAAGACAGGTATGGCGATCATCAACGACGTCGGCGCAGCGAAAGACATTCACCCGAAAAACAAACACGATGTCGGTGAGCGCCTGGCGCGGTGGGCCTTGGCGAAAGATTATGACAAGGACATTACTTACTCCGGGCCGCTTTTCAAATCGCACGCGGTCAAAGACGGCGCGATTCACGTGACTTTTGACCAAGCGGGAAGCGGATTGAAGGCTCGTGAAGGCGGCGATGCTCTGAAGCGATTCGAGATCGCCGGCAAAGACAAGGTTTGGCACTGGGCCGATGCAACGGTCGTCGGCAAAGACACTGTCATCGTCAGCAGTGGAAAAGTGGAGGCCCCAGCGGCAGTTCGCTATGCATGGGCGGCGAACCCAAGCGATGCGAATTTGGTAAACAGCGAAGGGTTACCAGCGTCCGTCTTCCGCACCGACGATTGGGATGATGTGATCGTAAAAATCGATCAAACTGCCGTTAAGGCGGCTTCAGAGCGTCGTGCGTTGGCTGTGGAGATCAAAGCGCTCGTGGCGAAGAAAAAGGATTTGGATCGGAAAAGTGAGGAGTTCAAGGCGATTATCGAAAAGCAGGCGGCGTTGATGAAGGAATACAAGGCGACGGCTCGGGCACCTGTTAAGTAGACAAACTGCTCTCAATCGCCGACAGGAAAAGAAATGAAGAAAACCTTTCCCCTGGAAGTTGAAGGCCACAAGCCCGCGCGAGTGATCGAAATGATTCACCGTGATGTTAAAAAATACTTGAAGCGCGAACGTCGCAAGGAATTGCCCGAAGGGGTTGATTTCTGGGATTTCGATTGCCGCGTTGGTGGAAGTATCGAGACTGCTGAAGTGGTTCACGTTTCGAAAATCTCAGAAGCGATCAGTTCCGCGCCCGAAAAGGAATGGCAGGCGATTTACGTCGAGATTTTGGTGAAGCAGGGCGTTCGGATGAAAAGAGATCGGCCCCCGTATGTCGCTAAGGATAAAAGTTCGGAGTGATATTTTTATGAATGAAAGTTGGTTGACTTGCATCCCGTTCCCCAATTTATTTTAACGGGAATTTTAAAAAATTTCCTGGAATGAACGCGAATTCAGGGGCTGCGGTTCTTTACTGATTCGGCCGAAGCTCGCGATTCAGTTCTTTCCGATCTTCGAGATTCCTCGCTTTGACACGATGATCTCGTTTCGCGCGACGCTCGATCGTCTTTTGGTGACGTTTGCGACGATCCTTGAGTTTTTCGATCTCTTCATCGAGGCGCAAAAATCCTTCGTATCGTCCGGCGTCCAGCTTCTTGCTCTCAACTGCGGCTCGAATGGCACAGCCTTTGTCGGTGCCGTGTTTGCAGTCGTGAAACTGGCATTGCATCGCCAGATTGCTGATGTCGATAAATTGGTCTCGGAGGGTTCGTTCATCGGTCCACATCTGGACTTCGCGGATGCCGGGATTATCGATGAGAATACCGCCTTCGCGCAATACCATGACCTCGCGAGCGGTCGTTGTGTGGCGGCCTTTTCCTGAAACTTCATTCACCTCTGCGGTGATCTGCCATTCTTCGCCGCCGAGCAGCTGATTGACCAGGCTAGATTTCCCAACGCCACTGGAACCCACCAGCGTAGCGGCAACGCCCTTCTTGAGGTAACTCCGCAACACCTCGACGCCTTCGTGTTTCATTGCTGAGGTGATAAATACTTCCGCATCAGGGCTGAGTTCGCGAATGGCGGCAGCGGCGGCTTCATTTTGCTCCGTAGGGAACAGATCGGATTTGTTCACCAGCACAACGGGCTTGGCGCCGCTTCGCGCAATGATCGTGAAGTAGCGTTCCATTCGACGGACATTAAAATCGGTGTCGGCATCGGTGACGACGACGACGACATTCACATTGGCGGCAATGACTTGCTCCTCCGAGCTTTTGCCTGGCATTTTTCGCGAAAAACAGGTTTGGCGGGACAGTCGGGCGCGAATGACGGGTTCGTCGATTTCGCTGCCGGTGTCGATCGCGACCCAGTCGCCCACGGCCGGAAGTTCAGCATCGCATTCAGCTGCGTGATACACATTTCCGCTCATGACGACTTCCAGCTCCTCTCCGCCATCGAGGAGCGCTCCGTAGGTTATCTTATTGTCCCGAATCAGTCGCCCGGGTTTCCAGCGTTTCTTGTAAAACGGCTGAAACTCCTTTTCAAAGGCCGCGTTCCAGCCCAGATCATCAAGCGTTAAAGCCATGTGAAATCCGGGTGTTGGTTACCAAATTGATTTGTCAGAGTGTTCACGAAAAAATGGAAAAGGACGGGGTTTGTTTGATTTAAACCTCAGACAAACTACGAATTCGGGCGGAACAGTCAACTACCACTCCGTTTGTTTCTGTTTCGTTTGATTCCTCCTCCTATTTCATGAATCCGGTTGATCCTCCCCGACTTTTTGGTGACACCGCGTTGGGTTTAGCTGTTTTTAAGTCGATTCCTGAGGATTTTCAGGTGGAAGAGATTCTCGGCTTTGAGCCCTCAGGTGAAGGCGAACATTGTTTTCTCTGGGTGGAAAAGACCGACCGAAACAGCAATGATGTCGCCGGTGAATTCGCTGATCGGCTCGGGATCCGAAAACGGCTCGTGAGTCATTGCGGATTGAAAGACAAGCAAGCGGTTACGCGACAATGGTTTAGCATTCACCTCCCTGGGCAGGATTCACCAACTGTTGAAGCGCTCGAAGGTGAGGGGATTAAGATTCTAAAGATCAGCCGTAACTCTCGGAAATTGCACCGCGGGAGTCACGACGGGAATCGATTCATCATCCGACTTCGTGAATGCACGGGAGATCGCAATGAAATCGAGGAGCGTTGGGAGAAAATTATCGAACGAGGCGTTCCTAATTATTTTGGGCCACAACGCTTTGGACGAAACGGGAACAACATCCCGCAGGCGCGAGAATTTCTCAGCGGCGACGTCGAAATTCGCGATCGAATGCTTCGTGGAATCCTGATTTCAGCGGCTCGCAGCGCGCTCTTTAACGCAGTGATCGCTACCCGCGTTGAAAATGAAAATTGGGACCGTCCGCTCGAAGGTGAAGTATTTGGCTTTGCCGAAAACCGGAGCCTAGTTTTGCCGAATAACTTGCGCGGAAACGAGAGTGAACGGGTCGCGAAAGCCGAGCTCAATCTGACGGCTCCTCTGTGGGGGGATGGAGAGCTGCAAAGCGCCGGTGAAGTGAAGGAGCTTGAGGAATCGGTGATCGCGAGCTTCGAGGATTTTGCGAGTGGTCTCGCCAAATTAGGATTGCGGCAGGAACGACGAGTCGTTCGGTTGATCCCTCGCAATCCTGAAATCGAGTGGGAAAACGAGTGGGGAAACGACGATGAATTAGTTCTCCGGTTTGATCTCCCCAAAGGAACCTACGCAACCACCGTGCTTCGTGAATTGGTGGAGCTGGATTCGATTCAATAGGGTTTGTTCGTATCGGGGCTGTCTTCCGGTTCCGCTTCGCGAGAATCCTCAGACCGCTGGCGAGCAAACTTGTCGCACTGGTTGTTCGCGATACACAAAAAAGGTTTGGAAGTGTTTACGATTTGCCGGAGTGTGGCCGCCTTATGCTACAACGAATTATTGCCCCGATTTGGGGATTGGCAGGGGTATTGTGGCTCCTGGGATTTGCGATCTATCGACTCACGCCGGTCGCGGTGAATGCGATTAAGGAAGGTCTGACGGCTTTTCAATGGGTAGTATTGGTGGTCTGGGCGCTTTTTATGGCGGTGGCAGAAGGTTACCGCGGCTTTCAGAAAAAGTTTTCACCGCGAACGGCTGCGCGGGTTCGTTATTTGCGAGATCACCCCAACTGGTTGCGAACCCTGTTAGCGCCGGCCTTTTGCATGGGCTATTTTCATTCGAATAAGAAAACCAAGATTGTTTCGATTTGCCTGACCGTTGGAATTTTCCTCCTCGTGATGCTGGTTCGCTTGATCAAAGACGACACATGGCGCGGCATTATCGATTTTGGCGTCGTGCTTGGTTTGACCTGGGGAGTCGTCTCGTTGCTCGTATATGTGTTTCTGGCGCTGACAAAGAAGGAGTTCGCTCATTCGCCGGAGACTCCTTGATTGGTTAGCACGCGCCGAATTTTCAAACGCTAAACACAAGTGGCTGTGAATAGTTTCCGGGATGCACCTTCGATTCCTTTGCCATCAATTGAGATGCTTAGACTCAGGGGAACCAATGGCGTTTCAAGCCATATGGCTTATGCGTTCCCCCTAACGATTACCTTTCGTCCCCCTGAATTTCCGTTGAAAGGGGCCGGCTCGTTGCAGGGTCATTGCTCAATTACTGTCTTTCCGCCACAGCCAGCGTAGCGAATCCGGCAAGATTGCACCGCCGTGATTCCCGTTGTGGCCGCCTTCGCCATAAACGAACTTGAAATCGTAATTCGAGAATTCAAGGGCTTTTGCCATCTGTTGATTCGCGATTGGCCAATTGCCATGTGCGTTATCCAAATCGTTCGAGCCGTCCTGCAAAAAGACCCGCAGCGGTTTTCGTTCCGTTTTCCGGATCAGGGCAGGGTAGACATGGCCTCCGCGGATATTGGTGAAGCTACCCACATGACTCAAGACCTTGCGAAAAAGATCCGGACGCTCCCAGGCAACGGTAAAAGCGCAAATACCACCCGAGCTAATTCCGCAAATTGCCCTCATTTCAGGATCATCTGTCAGCCGAACCGTTTTGCCGACCTCCGGGAGAATCTCTTTCTCCAAAAACGTCGCATAATCCGCTGACAACGAATCGTATTCGACACTTCGATTGCTTCTCACACCTTTGGGCGCTTTCCATCCCTGAGGTTTATCCAACTTTTCCGCAAACCAGCCTGGATTGATGAAAATTCCGATTGTGACGGGCATTTCACCCGCTGCGATCAAGTTATCCATCACCAGCGTCGTCCGAAACTGCCCCGTTTCTCTGACATAAGCATGCCCGTCCTGAAAAATCATCACCGCCGCTTTTTCCGTTCCCTTGGGATCGTATTGCGCCGGCGTATAAACGGTGTATTCCCGAATCGTTTGCGGAAACACCGTGCTTTTCCAGATGTGTTTCGTCACTGTGCCCGCGGGAACGCCGTCTTTTCGGGCCGAATCCGCCCCCAATGGATACTCTTTAGGCTTTGGCTTTTCCGCGTTTTCGTTTTGAGCAAAAACCGGATTTGAGACAACAAGCAGAACACAGAAAAAGACAGATCGCAGCGACATATCCGCGATCATAGCCACAGCCGTCTTTTGTTCAAGACCGTGTTTTGATGATACCAAGCCGAGCTTTCGAAATGACAATCCAGCTCAGAATTCACACCAGAAAAAGGTAAGTTCTCACGAACCAGCCCTCTTGATTCATCGAACAGACCCTGTTCGATCGAAATGGCTTTTCGATCCAATAGGGTATAATCAACGAACTTACCCTATTGGATCGTGAAATTTGCAAAACTCGTTACGCGCCTTTGAACTCGCCGAGATTGCGGAATTTCTGATAGCGTGCTTCGAGAAGTTCATCGTTTGGAATTTTCTGAAGTTCGGAAACATGCTTCCGAACCACATTTTTCAGGCTCAGAGCTGCACCGACGTGGTCGTGATGGGCTCCGCCGAGAGGTTCGGGGATAATTTCGTCGACGATTCCCATTTCACTGAGATCGTTGGCGGTGATTTTCAGTGCTTCGGCCGCTTCCGGCGCGTATTTCCGGTCTTTCCACAAAATTGCGGCACAACCTTCAGGGCTGATGATGGAGTAATAGGCGTTTTCCATGATCAGGACACGGTCTGCGACTCCTATTCCCAGCGCGCCGCCAGATCCACCTTCACCAATGACAACGGCGATGATCGGGACTTTCAACAGCATCATCTCGCGCAGATTGTAAGCGATCGCCTCGGCGATGTTCCGCTCTTCAGCACCAATTCCCGGATAAGCCCCGGGAGTATCGATCAAGGCGATGATTGGAGCGTCGAATTTTTCTCCCATCCGCATGAGGCGTATCGCTTTGCGATAGCCTTCAGGGTGGGCTGAACCGAAGTTGCGGCGAAGGTTTTCCTTAGTGTCGCGGCCCTTCTGATGACCTACGACAACGACCTTTTGGCTGTCCAGAGTGGCAAAACCTCCCGGCATGGCTTCGTCGTCACCAATCGTGCGATCGCCGTGCAGTTCGATGAAATCGTCGAGCGACTTTTCAACATAATCGAGCATGAACGGCCGCTGAGGATGGCGCGCAATCTGAATACGCTGCCAGGGTGTGAGTTTCTGATACACGGAAGTTTTGGTCTTGCGGAGTTTGGCTTCGATTTTTTGAATGTCAGTATCGAGCTCGAATTCATGACCAACGGAACGGTCACGGATCTCGGCGAGTTGATTTTCAAGATCAACGATTGGCTTTTCGAATTCAAGGGGCTCAATTTTCACAATACAAAAACGGCTAAGGTTCCGGTTTCTTTGGCGGTAAATCGCTAAATTTTCAACGATTATTCAGTCATTAGGACAACAGATCCACCACGAACGACGGTAAAAAGCTCTTCGATATCAGGTTTTGAAACGAAAATCCCCGGAGGCGCTGCTTGACCGTCAACACTTTTAGAAAATTCTATAGGGCGAATGAAAAGCCCGATTTTGCCGGTTCGGATCCATTTTTGACAGTTCAGGTAGTCTTTGCTGGTGATTTGAACCCGACGTCCGTTACCCCACGCCACTTTTTCTTTAATCTCCGTCTTGATCGGAGGTTTCACCGCGCTATTCAGATTGGTGCCGAGGATATCGTATTCTTTAAAAAACGTCCCGTCGCGAGTCATGATGATCTTTTTATCCGCCATCTTGATCTCAAGCTCGAAATTGAGGGGAAAGACGGAGAGCCGCTCATCCTTATAAATAAGCGTGCGAGTCTTACCATTCGCTCGCATCAAATAATCGATCGTAGTCTCGGTGCGGCGGGCGATCGATGCGGGAGCATCGCCGCCGCGGACGACGTATTCAGTTTTCCCGGGGATTTGAGTCTTCGAAATTAGTAAATCCATGTTCAATTCGCCCAGAATTCGGCGCGCTTCCGGATAGGTTTTCGACTCGGGGTAATATTCGAGCAGGTAATAGAAGGTTTCTTTAGCTGCTTCGAGATTTCCTTCCTTCAATAGATCAACCGCTTTGTCGAAATGGCGCTTTCCCAGATCAGGGATTTCCCGCTTTTTGCCTGACTTGCTTTTGCCGTCGATCTCCTGGGTCATTTCAAAATCAGGAGCGGCGATTTTGTCCCAATAAAAGACAGCCCCGGCGACTCCTGCAGCGAGAATAACCAGACCAAAAAAAGTAAGAAGGAGTTTGATGCGAGCCATGGGGCGATCAGCAGTATCAAATGGGGGAGAAAAGCAACACTGATCAAAGCAGACCGCGCCGCTTGAAATCGAATTCGTTAATTTTTTGAGACTTTTTGATCATCTCGATTGTAAACTTTAATAAAGAGATTTCCCACGTGTCGTCAACTCCTTGAATGACGACTCTTGCCGGATTTCCTGATTGCCGGATTTCTTCGACAACTCGGTCGCAGACGAGATCAAGTCGTTCGTGAACGGTGGACTCAACCACCTCACGTTGAGCGAAGTTAAAACCGTATTTCACAAGCGTAATGTCTTCATTTTCGCGAAACCACTCGGAGAAAGCCTCGGCTTGTTCGCCGAATCCCTCGAAAGTGAATTCGTCGTAGCCTTCCGGGCGGAGAATACGGGGCCGTTCTGCTTCAATCCGGCCCTCCCGAACGCGGACTTCGTTGACGGAATCCATCAATTCGGTGACGAGATAGAATTCAAACTGAGTCGAGCCAAACGTGTCGATTCGCCGATCCGGTTCGTAAAGAACGCGGGTCGTTTCCATTGCATACGAGATGTCGTCGGAGGAAAGGTTTCGCATGAAAAGGCAGGCGGTCAACGTCGTAGGTTAGTTGAAGATCGCTCCAAATCCAGTGAGAATCCCTTACGGAGTTGAATCAAAGCGGTTACCAATTCCGAAATTTTTCGGCTTTGGTCGGAACCTCGTAAATCGGCTTCACATCGAGCGTTTCATCGGAAAGGTCGCGAAGTAGCTTGCGAGCTTCACTTGGTGAGTAGCCCGTATTCGGATTTTTTGCCTGCTGAGCGGCAGCTTCCTGCATTTGTTGAGGGCTCAGTGGCTTTTGCTTTCCAGCTTGTTCCGGTTTCGCCTTCAGATCGCCGTCGGGATCGGGACCTTCAGGGGCCTTTCCTTGTTCCTCGGGTGAAAGTGGTTTTTCTTCGCCCTGATCCTGATTTCCGTCCTCGGGCTTCTGGTCCTGTGGGTTTCCGTTTTCGTCTTCACCGGGTTTTTTATCGGCGGGTTCTTCTTTACCTTCAGATTCGTCTTCTTTCGGGTCGTCCGGTTTCCCATCCTGATTCTGATCATCTGGTTTGCCGTCTTCGTTCTGGTCCTTGGGCTTTCCGTCCTCGTTCGGGTCTTGATTTTGATCTTGTTCCTGTTCTTGATCTCCCTTGTCCTGATCCTTTTCGTCTTCCCCGTTTTCGTCTTTTTCCTCGTCCTTCTTCTCCTGATCGTCTTCTTTCTCTTCGTCGTCCTTTTCCTCCTCCTTTTTCTGCTCTTCCTCTTCTTTTTGTTTCTCCTGCTCTTCGATTTGCTGGAGATACTGCAAATAATCGTTCACAAGATCGGTGTTTCGACGGGCCTTGCGGTTGTCGGGGTTCAAATCCAACGCGGCTTCATAATGTTCCCGCGCACTCTCCCACTGCGTGCGCACTTCATTACGCGTCGCTTCGTCGGCAATCTGCATGGGCATTTCAGAAGAACTGGCAGCTGCTTTCGATTTTTCATCCCATTCCATAGTGATCTGACCTTTTCGAAATCCGGTGTTCGCCATATTGAAATGAGCCTGTTCGACCAACGATTCGTCTTCCGCTTCAGCCAACACCTTGCCGAATTTCAGCTGTGCCTTTTCATAATCACCTTCAAGATACGCCGCCGTCCCGAGCCCCATATTCAGCCAACTCCGCTTCTGCGATGATTCTTCCGCGGGAATCTCTGTTTCGTAAGCTGAGATCGCTTCTTCGTAATTGCCGTTGTTGAGAGCGGAAAAACCGGCGCTTTCTTTTTTTGAATCGTCAGCAATTCCAGAAGTGAGCGGAAGCAATGCGGCTGCAATCCACGCAGTGATCGATCGCCCTTTCACTTTCAGCGGCGCCAGAGTCGGAGGGGAATCCAGTTGGAAACGTTTGGCGCGCTTTTCGACAAATGCACGAGACGAAGCAGGTAACAAAAATGCGATCACCCACAGAAAAATGGCAATGCTGAGCGGCCACATGAATCGCTCGATCGGAACGCGCCGCGCTTGGTCTTCCAACCGGGTTGCCGAAAGGGAATCGATCGCATTTCCAACCAGCGAAGTGATCGAACTGGCACTACCAAGATTCACGTAAACGCCAGCTCCCGAATCGACGCTTATTTTTTGAAGCGCCACCGGATCCAATCGGGTCCGCACGACCGCTCCGGCATCATCGCGAATGAAAACGCCAGGCCTGGGGCGTCCTTTGTCGTCTGGTTCGGGAATGATGGATCCCTTTTCGGTGCCCACTCCAATCGCGACAACGATCATGCCGAGCTCGAGTGCTTTTTCTTTTAAGTTATCGATTTCTTCTTCGCCTTCGAGATCTTCTCCGTCCGAGAAAATAATCAGCGCGCTTTCCTTGCTTTCCGCTTCGGCAAACGTATCCAAAGCCAGTTGAACCGGCGCTTCGATATTTGTACCTCCCCGGGGAATGATTTCAGAATCCAGCTGAGCGATCGATTCCAGAACTGCATCGTGATCGACCGTCAGAGGTGCCTGCAGAAATGCTTTTCCAGCAAATGCGATCAATCCGATTCGATCCTCGGGCAATGATTCGATGATATCCTGCGCGGCAAGTTTTGCTCGGGTCATTCGATCGGGCTGCAGGTCTGTCGCCAGCATCGAGCGCGAGGTATCGATCGCCACGATCAGATTTCGTCCTTCTGAAATGGTATCCGCTTCTTTAAAGCCCCATTGCGGTCGAGCCATTGCGATCATCAAAAATCCCAGTGCAATGAGATTCAAAGAGAATACGGCCCAGCGAAGTCCTTGCGAGGCACCGACGATTAGTTCATTTCTCAGGCGAGGGGAAACCAGCGTTTTTCCGCCTTTTCCTGCCGAGACGTGCGACCACACCCGAAGGAACGCCAGGAACGGCAACGGGATCAAAAGCAAAAGCCAAAGTGGTTGGTGAAACGACATGGAACGGACACGCTTAGGATTCAGTCATCGCGCCATTAAATCAAGCGTTACGATCCGATAGGGTTTGTTCATCGAACGGATACTATTGGTTAGGGATTCTTCGTCGGCGCCTGGAGAGGCGCCGCTCCTTGGTTATGGAAACCGTCGCCAAAATGTCTCGCCGCCAATCAATGACAGCAGACCAAAGAGAAAGGCCACAAATGCAGGCCAATAGAACAGCTCGTCCGCGGTAACGGTCGTGCGGGTCTTTACCTCCGTTTTCTCCAACTTATCGATTTGGCTGAAAATGGTTTCTAATCCGCTGGTGTCTTGAGCCCGGAAATAATCGCCATCGGCAATCGAAGCAATCTGCTGCAGGGTTTCTTCGTCGAATTCCTGACGCAGCATCTGTGGGCCGCGCGGGGTTTGCACGGTGTAATCACCATACGTTCCCACGGCGATGGTGTAGATTTTAATCCCGAGTGTTTTGGCGAGTTTGGCGGCTTCGATCGGTGAGAGCTTTCCTGAGTTGTTCACGCCATCAGTCAAAAGTACGACCACCTTGGATTTGGCAGGGCGCTTATCGAGTCGTTTTGCGGCAGCGGCGATAGCAGATCCGATGGCAGTCCCGTCTTCAACCAAACCGATGCGAACACGGCCCAATCCATTGGGGCCTTCGAGCCAATCGTGAGAAACAGTGAGGGGACTTGCTAAATACGGTCGCCCTGCAAACGCAAGTAGGCCGATCCGATCTGATTTACGGCCGCGAATGAACTCGCGCGTTACTTTCTTCGCAGCCTGAAGCCGGTTTGCTTTTGCACCACCGATCTCAAAATCCTCGACCTGCATTGAGCGTGAAACATCGATGGCGAGAATCAGCTCGATTCCGCTTTCGGTCGTTTTAGTTTTTTTATCGACCCATTGCGGTCGCGTCAGTGCAAGAATTCCGAATCCAAGTGCCAGCATCATCAGCGCGATTCGAAAACCGCCTGCGCGGGAACGAGTCATCGGCCCGAGTCGGTTCAGAATATGCAGCGACGAAAATACAACCGCGCCTTGTTGGCCTTTTTTGCCTTTTAAAACGAGCAACAGCGGAATCAGCCCAAGGAGCAGAAACGCCCACGGGTTGGCAAATACGAAACTGGTTTCGGCGAGAAGTGGCATAGGAGATTTCCGAAGTGGAATCTGCACGAAAACGGGCAGGGGTCACGCTTCTTTTTCGGGTCAAAATTGAATCTCAAAATCAAACGGACACAACTGTTCGCTCATCGCTTTCGCTGAGTCGAACAACCTCACTCAGTCACAACTTCACCCACGCCTGACTCAGGATCAATCCCGCTTTGCACGGTCGGATCGGCGATGTCACCAAGCTTTTCGACTTTGCTGAAATAATCAGCAGCCATTTCGTAGTTACCCATCGCTTTGTGGACGGCGGCTAGATTGTTGTAAGACTGACCAAGATCGTAATGATGACCATTCTCCCCAAAAAGCTTCTGACGAATCGTCAACGCTTCAGAATGAAACTCGCAGGCGCGATCAAAATCGTGCTTTGAATAATAGAGAACTCCCAAATTATTGTAGACGGAGGCAACACGAGCATCGTCTTTGTTATTCCTGTCGAGTCCCTTTTGAAATTTGTTTAGGGCGCTTAGATAACTTTTCTCCGCTGCTTCCGGACGGGATGTCCGTTTGTAAAGCATCGCCAAATTGTTGTGAACGACGGCCACCTGGATTGGTTCAAGGAGATTCGCTTCTTCAGCGAGTCGGAGAGATTCTTCGTAATGCTCGACAGCTTTCTCATTCCGCTCACTATTGTCGAAGTGACACGCCATGAGCGAATGAATCCGGAAAAGCAGCTCTGGAGCTACTTCGATATCGGATTCTTTACAGTGGACCAGTGCCTCGCTGTAAAGACGCTCGGAACGACCCGGTTCTCCGATTCTGGAACGGAATTTTGCGAGTTCGCATAACGCGTCCACCAAATCGGGAAGGAATCGGTGATCGCTGTATGATAGGCGCCGCAAACGGTCAACATCGCGAGATGCTCCTGTAATTTGCTTTTCTATCGGAAGGTCTGTTTCTGTATTTCTCAAAAAAACTCTTGGCTGGAATTTCCGGGTAATGAAGGTCCTTAATGCCTGAGTCTCACAATGCCTGGTTGAGAAAATATCGTTGAGATGGAGCCCGCCAAGTTGGGAACTGCAGGTGAGGGGCAGTCACTTACGCAGCACCATCATCGTAAGATTTCGCCAAATCTGCAACCACATTCCGCGCTTCCTCAAGTCGTTCAAGGCTCACGCAGTTGTTCTGATACCAATGAGTGTAGGCTTCGTTTTCGAATATGATGTCGAACTGTTCGACACGACGTTTGAAAACCTGCGAAATTCCAGTGTGGTTCACCAAAGCCAAGCCGGTTGAGCCAAAGCCTTCCGGTGCGGTGTCGATAATACCAATCTTGATTCCCGTGGGAACGTAAGAAGCAAATTTGAGTGACTTCCGAATTTCGGACACCTTTTCATCAACAGATTTCGCACTGATATCTCCACGGAACAGCGCACAGGCTGAGAGAAAAACACCGGCATCAAAGTCGATTTCGGCAGAGAAGTTATTTCGCGAAAAGGTCTCGGCTGCCAAATCCGCAAATTCGGTCCGGACAATGCCGTCGGGTTTTGTCGGAGTCATCGGTGCAAAAGATGCCGTGAGGAAGTGGTCTCCGGTGAATGGAACAAGGTTCACAAGGCATTCGCCGAGGTCAGTGTTCAGTGTTCCATGAAAACGGAGTGAGCTGGTGACCGAGGACATGATCAATGATGTCATGTGATTCACATCCATGTAATTCGGCGAACGCTTCAGCTTTGACTGAGCAATACGGAAGAGCGCTTCGTTATCGAGAAGGATCGTTGCATCCGCATTTTCCTTCAGCTTCTGGAGTGAAAGAATTGAGTTGTAGGCCTCAGTCGCAGAATCGGAAATCAAGGCAGATGGAGCCACTGAGAATGTGAAAACCTTCCTCTTCGGATACGCTTCGCGAAGTTTCTCAACGATAAGTGATCCGCAACCGCCACCGATACTGTGGGTGATGATGAATCCCTGGAGCGACTCAGTTTTGTCCACCGTTGCGTCGACGACGTTCATCACCTGATCGATGATGCGCTCACCTTCAACGTGATAACCGCGCGCCCAGTTGTTTGCTGCGGCGGGTGGGGGTAGATAGACTGACGTTTCAGAAGGCGGCAGGATTTTGACGTTTACGGAAGGCCATTGATCGACACTCTTCTTCGCAGTGTCCTGAATCTCTTCGCCTGTTTTTCCGGGAAGTTCGAACCAAACCTGGTGGAATGAAAAGGCCTCGTTCTTTAAAGTGCCTCCGTTAATCTTGCCGGCGAGTCCGTTGAGGACCAGAATTGAATCGATCGATGAAGGGCGATGGTTTCGCAGAATGAGAAATTCCTGAAAGCTCACGCCCGTCGTTGTTGTCAGAAAGCGATAGTAAGATCCGTTGAGAAGAATCAGCCCTTCTTCCTGAGGTGGGCTCGGAATAATGCCACGAGGTGGAATCCATGGAAGCCGACCCCGTTCTCAATTTCCCTTACGAACTGCATTCAATGCGTAGGGACATTCAAAAACGCCAACACTGGGTTCGAGATCAAACGAGGCCGAGTTGAGTTGATCGTTCGCGCCCACTCGATCGAACACTTCGCGTTGCATCGTTAACCGAGGTCGCGTTTTTGGAGTTGCGGCGATTGCTGAACGTCGCGGAAGATCTTTTGTCCCTTTATTGTATGCAGACTCTAATAATTCCTGATAACGCTCAAAAGTGTCCACGGAGCCCGTTTCAGGTTCAATGGTGTCAGAGAGCAGTTTAATCACAGCAGGATCCACGTTCTTAAGAGCTTCCACTTTGGCCTTGCTGCCCAACCGCGTAAGGCCGACCCGCCAACAAATAATAAAGCTGACGGGAAACATCAGCCAAAAGGTCGATAGTTTCAAAATCGTTCATCCCGCGAGGCTCCGGACGACCCAATCCTAGATCGATAATTCGAAGAGTCAGATAAGCTGATTTTTCCAAAACAACCATGAGATTCTCCAACTGCAATCCAAGCAATAAGCGATAGTGAGGCTCGACCTCAACTAAACTGTCTATAAGATCTAGAGACAAGGCCAGGGCAGTGTGCGGTTCCACCGGGTCGTTCCTTACAATGTAGTCCGTCAGAAACTCGCCTTCGTTGATGTCGGTTGCGTAAAAGAAAATCCCGTCGTCGTCCGCTGTCGCCAGGATTTTCTGAAAACAATGGTTATGGATCGTTCCTGCATTCCAGGCACGTTCCAAAAATGACAATTTGCCATTTCCCTCCATCTGCTAATAACGTGCAGTTCGACAAAGCGATTGGTTTTAAGGGTCAAATCCAAGGCACACGACTTCTTCAGACACTCTGCGGAGCGAAATCGGGTTCCGGTCCTTGTTTTGGCAAACAAGGAAATCGCCAAAGGGCTCGAGATTAGGCATATGCGGACTTAGAAAGAGTAGAATAGACAGGATATTACGAGGCTTTCTATAAACTCCGTGATTATTTTAATTAATGAGAGTCAAAATTGAACGGATGCGAAATGTCATCACGCCTTGGTTTCAACTGTGTTCCGATCGGATTGAGGATGTTCACCGAACCACCCCTGTTCGATCGTCGCGTTGATTCGATTGAACCCTGTTTGATTGTGACAAGGACTGAAGGCAGCGAACCGGGAACATGGTGCGGATTCAATTTTTCAGGATCTCCCAACAATCTAAGCTCAGCGTCGGGGCTCCAACTATCAAGCGTTTCAGTGTTTTCCAAGTTAATATTCATGCTCACTAATTTTCAGGTTCTTAATACTCAAATATCTTGATAGCGCTCGGCACGGAATCCAACTTCGCGGCGGCGTGTTTCGATGTCGTATTCAGTCATTTCAGCCTCCAAATACCAATTGGCGAAGGCGCGACGGCTCCAAAGTTGATCGAATCGTTCGCACAATTCCTGCAGCCAACTTCCTATCGATGAACTGTTTACCAGAACGCAAATTGCTGAATGCGGTGACGGTTCGGTGCTCAAATGCACGCGGGCGAAGTGGGGAATCGCAGTTTCATTATCCTTTTCGTTTTTCCGAAGTACTTGCAAGCCCGCCCGATTTTTTCCGTAAATGCCGAGGCTGAGGATTTTTCCATCGGCACACGGACAGAGATCGAGGTTTTTCTCGAGGACTTGATTCAAAATCTGCCCTGAAGTTCTGACCGACGCGTTTTTTCGCAAAATCGACTGAAGTGGGAAAATCGCTCCGGTTGCCAGCGGGAAATCAGGGTGAGGGGCCAAATCGTGGATAACATCGGCCAGCGAGTTCGCCGGATTTTCATCGCCACTGAATCGAATTGAGCCGGTCATAGCCAGCACAATATCTGCAATCAATTTGTTGATGTGCGGAATGCTGGGATGTTCGATTTCCCAGTGAGAGGCCGCTAATTGCAGCAGAATATCGTTGTGGAAAACAAGTCCGAGAGAAATATGTTTTAGAGCCGCCTCGATGCCGAATACGGCGTTGTAAGGTTCCGTTACCGGCGAAGAGACAGAAGTGGACGGAAGGACGCCTACGGTCATTATCGGGGCTGCCGGGGCATAGTCCTTCAAAATCTCGAAGAGCCCAGCGGCAAGCCCGGAGCCGGATCCACCGCCGTATCCTTGAAATACAATAAATGCCGTAGGTGCGGGAGTTTTCTGGAACTCGCGGTCCAAAACAGCACGGATATCGGAATTCAAGCGATCGCCCACTTCTCGAACGGCCACAGCGAAATTGTTTCCGCTCGATTCAACGCCGGTTACGAAATTTGCCGGATTGAACAGCTCGCTCCAAGTTCGCTTCAAGTCATCTGCCGCCCGGGGATCGGAATCCAGGAATAGGCAACGAGGCACGTAGTGCGTTTCTGAGCCCGTTCCAACCGCGGTGAAGAGTTTCTGCCAGTGACCGGTCGGTTCAGCGTCTGAACGACCGGTTTCGGGAATGATTTGATGATCGCGGCATAACTGTGCCCAAAACGCGGCGGCCATTTGACTGCCCGCTTGTCCAACACCGGTGACGAGAATACTGCCTTCGTCCATTGTAAATTTGGTATTCACTAAAGTTATGAAGTGGTGGAAGTTTTATCTGAATTTTCGAGTAAATTTCCCGGAACGGGATGACCCGGTGCCCAGCGGGGGATTCTCTCCATCGCGATCACTACGCGTGCGCTGGGATGAAATCGTGGTGCGATCGTGTCGAGACTCTTGCCTAATTCGGTTGATCCTTCGATCCACCGCTTCGGAGTTGATGCATGGTATTCGACCTTTTTCATGGGGGTCAAAAGGTGCTCTACGGCTTGTTCTAAATCACAATCCTGGCACACGGAATCGAGGGCTTCCGTGAGCAGGTGAACAACCGACGCGCGTTGCCGATTTTTTGATGATTCGTTACCCGCCGCGCGAATCAAAAGTCGAGTCCAAAACCCGAGTTGCTGCATGCTGCCTGAAAGTGAATTTTCAGGGGCTGAATTGAGCTGCTCGATCCAGCATTCGTAGAAGTCTCTAGAATACTTTTTTCCGTCAACCGCAAGCGGTTTCCCAGAAGACCCTTTAAGAAGTTCCCGATGGTCGACTCCGGTCGTGCGCTCGATCCGCAACGCGAGCTTTCGACTGATCTCGAATTTTCCGTTTTCGATCGCCTGGATCGTGGGTGCCGCAACTCCTACCAACTCGGCAAAATCTGCCTGAGTTTTTGTGTCCGTCAATTTTCGGATATCACGCAAAGGATGATAGAAGGAGGGAGGTCTCGGCATGATTTTTCTGCCAGAGGTGTAGCATAGCCGTATGCAAGAGTGCAACTTATTCTTTTATGTTTTTCGCGTGTTTGAATTTTTTATGAAAATTGGAAGTGCGCTACGATTAAGTAGGCACAACGTAACTGGATCCAAATTGATTTTAAAAAGCGCGTAGCATACAAATAAGTTAAAAATGAAGAATTCAAAATTTAGTTAAGACATCTAAATAATAAACGAAATTAAGAGAAAATGACGAAAAATTGCCAATTTTTTCCCAAATTTGAACGGGTATCAGTTGCTTTTGTTGTGGGTTAGACTATCGAAATGGAATGAAATTCTCTCGATTGTTGTTGATTGCTCCGGCTCTAACTGGATTCGGAATCGTAGGTTGTGAGCGGCATAGTTTTGAAGAAACCAGCCAGCTATTTAAGCCACATGGCGGTGATCACGGAGATGGGCACGGCGATCATTCCGACCCACATGCGGGAGATCATGCTGCCGAAAAAGGACACGATGATCACGGCAAAAAGGATGGCCATGAAGGGGATGCAAAGCGCGATGATCACACCGACAAACCAGCCAAAAAAGAGGCTCCTAAAAAGGCGAAAGGCGAAGCAAAAGATGTTGGGATTTGATCCCGTTTTTCGTTCAGAATCGGATCGAAGTTATGATCCTGGATTCACAAAAAAACACGGGCCAAACGGACCGTGTTTTTTTGTGTCTTTTTCGGTCGGTTGTCCATTGCTTTAATGGATTGATTCTTGGGTGAATTAAACCCAAACATTGCTTTTGGTTACCTGGATTTACTTGGCGAATACGAACAACTTCCGACAAGCGAAATTTACGAGAGCGGAAACAACGATCAGTAAAACATGGGCAATTATGGCGACACCTTTTTGAGACTCAGCCTGCCCGATCAAGTAAATACTGGGAATAATTCCTACGACAAATGAGAATGTTGAAATTGCTGTAAATATGGAAAACTCTTTTAGCTTAGAGTGCTTTCCAGAGGTGAAAACCCACAACGCGTTTAGGAAATACGCCACGAAATTGGCAAAAATGAATGCAATTGATTCGGCGACGATGTAATTGCTCCGAGCACCAGCGACTGTCAGTCCTTCATTGTCGTCAATGTTGACGGGGAAGCCGTTATGTATGATCAAAAACGCAATGATGGTCATAACGATGACGGATGCTACTCCGCAGATGCCGTATTTCGCGAATTGAACCAACCCAGGAGCATCCCGGGAATTCATCAGACGCAGGGTCGGGCCAAGGCCTTCCGTTTGAAGCACTCTATAAACGATCTGAATGTCGCCTACGGCGCCTTTGAAAAGTTTACCAATCATTATAATTCTATAAAATTGTGATTACTTCTCAGGCCACTCGTAAGTTCCGCCATAGCGTTTCTCCCAGATTTTCCAGGATTCCATAATTTCCTTGGTTTTCCGTCGAGGATTCAGCTCCCAAACGAGTGGCAAGCTTTGCGGAACGAACGGCATCAGAGCATCGTAATCGATCGAACCGTGAAAAGGGATGTGATGATCTTTGTGTGGCCAGATCGTATCGTGCAGATGGCACCCTATGAGTCGCTTGTGAACGCTCTCAAGCCACTGATGATGATCGAGCAGGCCAAGGTTGGCCTTTCTTTGAACGTGTCCGAAATCGTGCCAATAGCCCAACCAGGGCGAATCGTATTCGTCGAGCAACTGAAGCATTTCCTCCTCAGTCGGAACCTGTTCGTAGTGGCTTCGGCTCTCTAGGGCGATTTTAACCCGTTTTTCCTCTGCGTGGGGTAAAATGATGTCCAGTGCATCCCGGACTCGCTGGAGATAAATTGGAGCGATTTCACGACGTTTCTGAATGAACTCGTGTTTGAGCTTCACGTATTGGCGCGAATGGATCTCTCCGGCAAGGGCCATCGCTTCCAATTCTTTCGAATATGACTTGATCGGAGCTGTTCCGCAATGAACTACGAGATATTCACCACCGAACTTCTCGCAGGTGTAGATCGAGTCTATACTGAGGCGGATGGCACGCTGGCGCTCGTTTTCGCGGTGCGACGTAAACTCAAAGGCGTCCGGCGCATCGATCATGACATCTACCGGAGAAGGACAGAAATTATGAACACCGCATATATTTACCAACCCTTCCTCGTATGCCTTAAAAATGCCGGGGAGTAGTGAAACTTTGGTTCCGTGACTGATTTCTAGTAAACGGATGTCATGCCACTTCATCTCCTTGGCAAGGAGGTAGCCGTCATCGTATCGATGACTGAGCCAACAGGTGGAATAGGCGAGCATAGTGAGAAAAGTGTGCTGTGACCTTAGGTCGTGATTCGAGATAATCCATAGACGCTTTTCACTGCGTCGAAAGTGTTAAATGGAAAGATTTTCAAGGATTGAATTGTCCTAATACATTGACCTTGTGGTTTATGATTCTAATTTTACGCAAAATCGTGTTTGTGGTGTTTATCGTAAAGTATTTTAAATGTGATTCCTTGGAGTCGCAACTTCTAAGTATTATCTGACTATTGCAACGGTGTGATTATCAACTAATTTAAACTATTAATGAATGCTAGGCGTTTTCTTCGCGAGGTTTCTGTGATCAGCCGATCAAAAAGGTCCGGGCAATTGATCTCGCGTCCATAGGGGAGCTTTGATTTTGTTCTGGATCAGCCCAAATGGCGAATCTGCGAATCGGTGGAGTCACCCGACAATTCGTCATCTGGGACGGGTTTATTATTTCGACGTGCTGCGTAGGGAATTCGCTCGGGGTAAAGATAACCAGCCTGCAAAAGCCGGACTCGAGAATGAGGCGGCATGGGATTTTTAACTGCGGATTTATATGACCAGCCTGGGCACCCTGCCAAAATCACTTTTCTGTTCATCGACTGGGCTCTTTCGACTGTCATCTGAAGGAGCCAGAAGAAATGTAGGGCATCAAGATTTCCATCGAAGTCGATGTCCGATTCAGAAACATATTCCGTAAACGAGACGACTTCCTCCTCCCCAACAAGGAACTGATTTTCTCCCGTTGAGACCAACTCCGGCTCCCATATCGCAAATGCGGAGGCACTTTTTTCTTCAGTTCGCCCGTGAGCGATTACTTTCGGAAGTATTTCAAAAGTGAAGGGAAACGGTGACCACGATGGGGTCATCGTCAAGGGCGCCGACGGAGTAACGAATTTCTTATACAGATGAACTTTCGAAATGCTCTCTTTTGGGGAATCGGCCTGATCCTCCATCGTATGAAGCCAGTCAAATTCCTGTGTGAAGAATTCAGCGTTGAGAAGGAACTTCTTCGGTGACTTCCTGAGAACTCCAAGGAGGTAAGCAAAAGGATAATCTTCTTCTGAACAGAGTTCGTCGAAGGGATACATAACTAAGCGAGGCTGAGGATAGTTCTTCGCACTGCGACCAACTCACTGAGCCTCTGAACCGTGGATGTTTTTGAAATACTCCTTCACACCTTCTTTGACATCTTCCGGAACATCTTCACGCTGAACGAATGACTCGAGCTGTTCGGAGAACTCGCGCTTAGCGGCACCCGCCCGGCGACTGCTGACGCCATCTCCATCATCAGCAGATTCGACGGTGGCCATGCTTGGCCCATGTCCTTTTTGGCCTTTCAATTGAGTGGTATTCCCGTTGTCGGTCAATTCAGTTGATTGATTCGTTCGGCTTTCGGTTGACCCCATGCCTGCTTTCTTGCCGCCGGCATTCGGGCTCATGCTTTGGCTGAGTGATGAAAACTTGGGCTCGCCGAGGTAGCCCTGGCACTGACCGAGTTTCTTGCACATACTCAGCAACTTAGACTGGCTGTCCTTCATTTGACCAATCTTGCACATGCTCTCACTGAGTTTGTCTAAATCGGAAAGCACCATGTTTTTGCAATCTTTGCATTCGCCCGCTATTTTGTCGGACAACTTGCCCATCTGCTTTTTCTGAAGCTCGGCATTTTTGAGGGCTTCATCGAGC
>CALAHF010000109.1 GCA_937891465.1 uncultured Verrucomicrobiales bacterium
GCTCATCCTGAGCTTTATGACGAAGTCTTCGGCCCTGTTTCCACCGTCGTGAATTGTCAATCAACCGCTGATCTGGAGCACTTTGCCAATCAGCTTGATGGATCGCTCACTGCCAGCATTCACGGCACCGAAGCTGATCTGGCTGCCCATCGCAATCTCGTCACCATTCTCGAGAAGAAGATCGGTCGTCTGATTTTCAATGGCTATCCCGTCGGTTTAGAAGTTAATGATTCCATTCACCACGGCGGACCCTATCCAGCAACCTGTCACAGCCATTTCACCAGTATCGGGACCCGTTGTATCAATCGCTTCATTCGCCCCGTGTGTTATCAAAATTGGCCCGATCCGCAATTGCCCGACGAATTGAAAAATGCGAACCCGCTCGGGATTTGGCGCTTGGTTGATGGCGAATGGACGCAAGCTGAGAAGTCGTAAATCCTTTTTCACGAACCAACAGTATCCGTTCATCGAACGTATACTATTGGTTCGAAAAGCCATTTCGAACAGACCCTATTGATTCGTCGAATATACCCTGTTCGTTCGTAAAACCGTGTTTTGCAGGTTGTAAAAAATTCGGCATCCTGCTTCAATCCTCGCACTATGGATCGTCGACATTTTATCACTGCAGCTGCGGCTGTTGCCGCCTCTCCGATTGCTTCTGTCTCAATGGCGGGTGAGTTTTCGGGAATTATCAAAAAGGGAACAAAGTTTTCGATGGTGAAGGAACCTGACCTTTCGATTTTGGATCAGTTCAAAATGCTGAAAGAGGTCGGTTTTGATGGAACGGAGCTGCGAACGACGGATAACGTGAAGGCGAAGGAGTTTGCGGAGGCGATCGAAAAATCGGGGCTTCCGGTTCACGGAGTCGTGAATTCGAACAACCCGGATTTAAAAGCGGCCGTGGAATTTTCCAAACAAATGGGCGGAACAAGCGTGCTGTACGTTGCGAAATACGACAAGAAAAGGCCGCTGATGGAAAGTTGGAAGGAGACCCAGGAAGTGATTCGCAAAGGGCTTCCGCACGCCGAAAAACACGAGGTTAAAATTCTCGTCGAGAACGTTTGGGCTGGTTTTTTGATCTCGGCGCTCGATACCGAACGTTTTGTTGATGAGATCGATAACCCGTGGTTTGGATCGTATTTTGATGTCGGAAACAATGTCCGCTGGGGAGTTCCCGAGCATTGGATTGAAATTCTCGGGCCTCGAATTGGCAAGCTGGACATCAAAGAATGGGATGAGCGGAAGCATTCCAAAGAGGGCTTGCGTGCAGGGTTCGGATCCGAACTCGGCGAAGGGACAATCGATTGGGCGGCAGTTCGCACAGCTTTGAAAAAGATCGAGTTTAAAGGCTGGGCAACGGCCGAAGTCCGTGGCGGCGATCGTGCGCGGATGACGGACATTTCAAAGCGAATGGATAACGTCCTTGGACTCGCTTGATTTTATGGACTCCAACGAAGAGCCCCTTCGGCCAGTGGAATCTGGCGATGAGTGCGAAATTCGCTACGACGCATCCGTGCCGAATGATCCGCGTCCTCTCACGAGGCGATGGGGCTTTTGTGCCACTTTGGGATTCGGATTTGTCATCGCCTTTGTTGCCGTGGCGGTGCAAACGATTGCGTCACTCCCTTTTATTATCGCCCGCTATTTCAAAGACCCCGAGGTTTTTCAGGAGAGTTTGAAGGAAATTGAGTTCGACGGGATGTTGATGGGTGTTTCCTCACTTGTCACTATTCCGGCAGTGATTGGGACATGTTGGTTCCTTGCGTCGCTGCGAAAAAAACGCGGAATTACCTCTAAAGAATATTTGGGATTGAACCCGATGGGATGGAAATCCTGGGTTTTTTGGCCAATCGTTACTCTGGCGTTTATGCACGGAATCGGTTGGATTTTGGTGAAATGCGGGGCCCCGGAAGTAAATCCGTGGATGAAGGAAATGTCGGAAAAGGTCACTCACTTTTGGTGGTTGGCCGCAGCGGTGGTGATAGGTGCGCCGCTGATTGAAGAGTTTATCTTTCGGGGATTTCTCTTCGCCGGATTTCGCGAATCACTGAATCGCTATGATTCCAGAGTGAGTCTGGTCGTGACTATTTTGCTTACGAACACCGTCTGGACGTTGATTCACGGCCAATATGATATTTACGGCCTCGTCGCCGTATTTTCACTCGGCATTTTGCTGAGTGTGTCCTTAGTGATTTCCAAGTCGCTGTGGGCGCCGATATGGATTCACTTCATCAACAACGCGTTCGCCTGTTTCGAAATGTGGAAAATGGCGAACGGAGTTGAATAGATTGTTTCGATCAAAATAAAAAAACGGAAGCTTTGGCATCTTCCGCTACAGCCAATCTTGCTTGTAGCGGAACTTGCAAAAAGTTACGTTTATCTAACGCCGGGGTTTGTGCAATGCTCCGGCCAGTTATTTAGAAATCTTCAGAAGTTTACTTCTTCGCGAGATCGAAGCAGCCGCCCTCAGTGGTGCTTCGAGCGTAAATTTTTCCATCGGTAAGCGATGGCGTGCTCCAGCATTTTCCTGAAAGAACGTCTGCGCGAGCCAATTCCTTGTAGCTGTCTGGATTCGCGTCCACGAGGACGATTTCGCCTTTATCGCTAAGAATTACGAGCTCTCCGTCGGCTGACAGAATTACATTTCCAGGGCCAAACCCAGCTTCTTTCCACTTCATCTTGCCGGTGCGAATATCGACACAAGCGAGTGGGCCTTTGCCATATTCCTTGAAACTGAACATGCCGTAGAGGAAGCCATCTTTCACGACTGGAGTGCTCCAGTGATTGATGTTGTCGTTTTCGGTCCGCCAAATTTCAGTAGCTTTCAAACCAGAACCGTCTTTCTCGACTTTGACCGCGCCTGCGCCCACGCCATAGCCGGCTGAGCAGTAAACGATGTCTTCGAAAATCACAGGCGATGCTGCAGTCGATACTTTGAAGGGAAATTCGTAGCGCCAGAGTACGTCACCCGCGTCCGGAGTCACTGCAACGAGGCCTTCCTGAGTGAAAAAGATCACCTGCTTAACGCCCTGAACTTCACCGATGATTGGTGTCGCGTGGGTAATCGCATCGTCTTCAGCTTTCCAGATAACGGAGCCCTCTTTTTTGTTGAAGCAAATCAGCGACTGACCTTTTCCGCCGGCAGCGACATAAAGGTGATCACCATCGATCAGCGGCGAAGCGGCGTTCTGCCACTTGATGTTTTTCGCGCCGAATTTTTTGTTGAGATCGATCTGCCACGCAGGCTCGCCATCTTCCATGCTCAGCGCGTAAAGTCTCAGGTTGGCATCCAAAACGTAAGCGTGATCACCGTCGATTACCGGAGTCGAACGCGGGCCGTCGCCGCCGTCATTGCCTTTTTCACCTGATTTTCCACCGCCGCCCCATTTGTTGGCAATCCACAACGGAGCTGCCCAGATTTCTTTTCCAGTATTGGCGTCAAGCGCGATGCAGACTTCCATGTCATTTCCATCGACGTCGCGAGTTACCAAAGTGAGCGCTTTATTGCCAGCAACAGTGAACGAGCTGAAACCGTGTTCGACTTCGGTTTTCCAAACTGCCGCTGGGCCGTCGGAAGGAAATGTGGTTGTCGGTAATTTCTCGGTGGAAACGCCGTCGCCGGATGGTCCGCGATAAGCCGGCCAGCTGTCAGCGAGGAGCGAAGACCCCGCGAGAAGTCCGAGGGCAAAAAAAGTATTTTTCAGGTGCATGAGATTTTCGATTCAGGATACAATGAAGCTGAAATTTAGAACCTTGCTGGATAGCGTCAAGATCGGAATAGCCGGTGGAAAGGACATATTCAGGTCTTCCAACTTCTCGTTTCGTTTACCCAAAATGGCATCCAAACTCACCAGCCCTATGTCGAAGTCACCAGCGTATGAGCTGTGGACGATGAGTTTGCTGGCAATGCTGATGCCGTCGGTCATTGGCTTGATGCTCGGCGATTCGTCAGAATTTGATTTCCCAGCTCAGCGACTGATTTATTTTTGCGGCTTTTATATTCTCCAGATTGAGGAGACGGGCCTTTTCGACAATCTCCACCAAGTGCTCGGGTATACGTTATCCGAGATTGTCTCCATTGTCATTGCGCTGGGGATTATCGCGATGTGGTTCATGATTCTCGCACTTCCTGCATTTAATCGATTCTCACTTAAAAAGCGTTATCGCCTCCATTTTTTGCAAGTCTTCTACTCAACGATTCAAGTTGTCGGAGGTGCTATTTTTGCGCAAAAGAACTTCTAGTTTTCGTTCTGTAAAAACTTCTCAAAAACCGCGCCAGTCGTCACAGCCATCGCCTGTCGGTCCGCATTTTTGAAAGCCCATTTCCGCCCTGAATTTGCAAATCCTGAGGCCTTTTCTTTGTCGGCGAGCAACGTCGCAAGCGAATCGGCTAATGCTGACACGTCTCCGGTTGGAAAAATTAATCCACCACCGCTCGCGGCCAACATTTCTGGAAAAGTCCCGCGATCTGGCGCGACGATTGGGATTCCCGACGCCATTGCTTCGATCGCGTAAATTCCTTTTGGCTCGACAAATCTTGCCGGGACAGAAAAAACGTCGATCGATTCGAAGAAATCGAGTTTCCCGTCGAGTTCGGGCGAACCAATATGCTCAAAGTGATCGGATAAACGAGCTTCCTCGATTCGAGCGATTTGAGTTTCAAAAAAGGCGCGATCTTTTTCACCGAGATAGCCGCCGACTTTCAGTCTGGTGTTTTCAAAACCCGCTCGTTTCGCCAGATCTAGAAACGCGCTGATCATTAAATCGAATCCCTTTTCGGGGCAAATTCGGGCGAAATAGCCAATCGTATTTCCGTCGGTTTTCCGTTCGGATTCCACGTTGTGAAAATCGTGCAAATCCGCACCCAGCGCGGTGAGGTGAAATTTCTCCAACGGAATTTCGAACATCGGAGCAACGCGGTCGCGATAGAATTCGCTGAAGGTGATGAAACCGTCCGCCAACGCAGCGAGGCCTTTCATTTCGTGGAGAACTTTTTCCAGCCACGGTTCGATCAACTCATCGAGAAATACATCGTCTCCCTGCAACGTGACCAGTATTGGAACATCTGGTAGTTCTTCTTTCAGAGTCGGTATGCAGCCGCCTACGAGCAAATTCGTCAAACAAATTAGATCCGGTTTGGCTTCGTCGCGCAGCCATTCGACGAGACGTATCACTTCCTTTTTCTGATGACCATGCGTCCCCTGAACCATTGAAAGCGTGAGTGAACCGAGGTCTTTGGCATTCACGCTCATCCCGCGTGACGCGACACGTTTCACCAGCTTGGGTTTATCGAGCCAACGATCCAAAAAACGGGGCAGATGACGGAACAGAGGAATCTTTTGCTGAAGGAAAACATTGATTCCACCAAAGAAAATTTGATCGACCGAGACATCCGGTTCGTCCGTGCGGATGGGCGTGTAGAGCGGTAGAAGTGTCACATCATAGCCGCCGGTTTGCTTCAACTGCGTGACCAACGCGTTGTCTCGCATGCAACTTCCACAAAACATTCCCGCCGCTCCCGCGGTGATGTAGACGATTTTTTTTGGACTGTCAGCTGTGCTTTCGATGCTGAACATTCGCATACCAAATCACCACGACAAGCCCCACAAGCAAGCTGATTCCAAAGCATCGCACGGGTCCGTCGGCAAAAATAATAGCACCGTTCACAATCATGAAAATCACGAGAACCTGGACAACTCGATTTTGAGTTTTGCAGACGCCGCCTTCGCGAAAAATTCGCATCGCAAAATCAGCTGCCAGCGCCGCGAAGAACGCAAAATTCACCCACAGTCCAACGCTTGAACTCCAACCAGTCAAGTCTTCGGTTAGCCGAGCGGTTTCGTCGAGCGCAGTTCGGATACTCCATTCGTAAAACCCGTGGAACGCCGTCACGATATGAATCGCAAAGACAATCAAAGCAAACAGCCACCAGCCGTTCGCTATTCGCCTTTTCTGCGGCACGCAATACCGGGTCGCCATCGCGACAACCCAGCCGAACATCGCCGCCCAGATTGCGATTTTACTGATGAGTTGCACGGTATTTTCCATGGTAAAATTTCACGAACCAACAGGGTTGGTTCGATGAACATACCCTATCTGATCGAAAAGGTGTTTTGAATGAACAGGGTTGATTTGGCGAATAGCCCCTGTTGCTTCGTAGGCTTTAAGACACCCCAACCTGACGTTTCACGATTTGTGATCACGAATCGCAGCAAGAAACGGCTCGAGATATCGCTCGGCTTTCACTTCGCCGACGCCGCGAACTTGCATGGCATCGATTTTTGTTTTTGGCTTGAGGCGCGTGAAAAATTCGAGTGTGGTATTTGCGAAAACAACGTGAGCGGGAACGCCGTATTCTTTGGAAAGTTCGAGTCGGACAATCTTGAGGGATTTGAAAAGAGACTCGTCGAATTCGAGTTCGCTCAAATCGAGTTCGGATGGTTTTTTCCCGCTGGATTTTGAAAGCCCCACGGCGAGTTTTTCTGCATCTGGCCAATTGATGCGAAAATTGTGATCGCCTCGCATCACGTCGCTGCCGCGACGGGTCATCGTCATGAGCGGGTAGGGCGTTTTTCGAATCACGACAAGGCCTGCTTTTTCGAATTCGGTGAGCAGGGCGAAGACGTAAGCGGAGCCTTCATTTTTCAGCAAGCCGTGGGTGGAAAGCTGATCGAGCCGGGCTTTGAGCACTTCCTGAGATTTGCTGCCGCTGAGCATTGCCACGATTTTTCCTTTACCAAAAATAGGTTCCCACTCGCCATTTGGAAATTGGCGGGAGGAGCGAGCAACGCCGCTCAAGGCTTTCTGAGTGATGAGGAATTCGGGATCGGAGGGGCCTCGTTTGTCCGACACGTTTCCGTTCGCGCAGACGTCGCAGGTTCCACAATTGGAATCACCCGGTTCGCCGAAATAGGTCAAAATCCAAGCCTGCCGGCAGCACTCGTCATCGTAGCAAAATTCAACCATCGACTCGAGTTTCTCGCGGTCGCGTCGGGATTTTTCGGCTAATTCGGCAACGTCGAGATCGAGATCTTCGACTTTTAAATTGGGCTGCGTCAGTCGGGTGCCGCGAGCGCGTTTTCCAGGGACATCGTAGCGTTCGAGATAGCCTTTCCGCGTGAGATGTGACAGCGCGCTGCCCACAGCCATCGTGTTTTTCGAACCAATCACTTCGGACAATTCACGGATCGGAACGACGACTTCGCCATCTTTGTTGGCGATGTGTTTCAGCGCGCGGTAGGCGTCTGAAATGATGCCGACTCCAGGGTTGTTGCCATCGATGAAAAATTCCTGAGTCCGGGTGTCGGCGTAATTGAACAGCAGCTCGCAGACGGCGGGTTCTCCATCACGACCGGCGCGTCCAGCTTCCTGGTAGTAGGCTTCGATGGATCCAGGAACGTCGAAATGGATCACGAACCGGACATCGGATCGATCAATTCCCATTCCAAAAGCGTTGGTCGCAACAGCGACGTCGGCTTTGCGATTGATGAATACATTTTGAGCGGATTCACGTGATTTGTCGTCCAGGCCGCCGTGATAGGCGATGGTTTTGAATCCCATCAGCGCGAGTGAATCAGAGACTTCTTCTACTTTTTTCCGAGTGGCGCAGTAAATGATTCCGGTTTTGTGCTCTTTAACAATGGCTTCGATTCGATCGTATTTATCGCGGTGGGAATCGCATTGTTTGACGGTGAGAGCGAGGTTCGGACGTTCAAACCCTGACACGGCAACATACGGATCGCGCAGTCGCAGGGTTTTAAGAATGTCATCGCGGACGATCGGCGTGGCGGTTGCGGTGAATGCTGCAGTCTGAGGAAAACCCAGCTTTTCCACGGCTTCGCTGAGCTTCAAATAATCAGGACGAAAATCGTGCCCCCATTGTGAAAGACAGTGGGCTTCATCGACGGCAAACAGGGCGATGTCGACTTTTGAAAGCGCGCTCAAAAATGCGTTGCTGCGAAAACGCTCGGGCGCGACGTAAACGAGCTTGAATTTGCCTTCGCGAATGTCGTCGAGCCGGGCTGATTGCTCGGAGGGAGACAGCGTCGAATTCAAAGCGGTGGCCGGAACTCCCTTTTTCACAAGGCTGTCGACCTGATCCTTCATCAGGGCGATAAGCGGTGAAACGACGATGGTGAGACCATCCATTACCATGGCTGGAAGCTGAAAGCAGAGGGATTTTCCGCCACCCGTCGGCATGATCGCGAGGGTGTCTTTTCCGGCTAAAATCGCGGACACGATTGGTTCCTGACCAGACAAAAATTCGCGAAATCCAAAGTGCTTCTCAAGCGACTCTCGGGGATCGTGAATCAGGGGTAATTCTTCGGTTTCAGGCATCGATGTGATGCCAGTTTGCCGCAGAATTTGTGATGTTCAAATGATGAGTTCGCTCATTCGTCGTCCTCGAGAGACTTATCCACTTCGGCATAGAGAGCTTTGTTTCCCGAGTCCAAATGTTTCTGATTGATGGAATCGAGAGAGCGCCGCGCAGCTTTGATTTTTTTTGCATCGCGGTAAATCATGGCCCGCTCCAAAAGGTAACCAGAGAGGCGGTTTGTTTTCTGCAAACGGGTTGTCATGCCGCGATGGACAGCGGATAACGCATCCTGATAACGTCCGGCTTGCCGGTAAATGCGAGCCAAATCGAGATAGCCCATTCCCTGTCGAAAATGCTCGTTTACGAAGCCATCGGGATCCGCGAACAATTCATCTTCCGTAAGACAGCCAAACGAAATCAGATTTTTAAATACGCCTGAATTGAAGGGCATCATTTCGTAAATAAACGGATGGCGGAGAAACGCTCGCACTTTGGGAATTCGAAATTCGGAGTCGACCTCTTTCGCTTCAACTTTTTCGGGATTCAATGCGAATTTGAGGTGTTTGAACAAGCGGTTCACGGATTTCGCGCTTGTGATGTAACAGGCGCGTCGTTTTTCAGGAAGCGAATACCGCCAACGAGAGGCGCGATCTCCGCGGTCGGTCGTGATGGCGAGGATCATGTGATCTGCCGGGATTTCTTCAAGGCCGGCGAGCCTTCCAAAAGCATCGTCGCTGGTATGTCCCGGCATGGTTTCAAATGCCAATAGCCAGGCTTCGTCGGATAGCAGGCCGATTTTTAAAGGAGCGGCCTCCCTCGTTTTTAACACGTTGGTCAGAATCGGCTGAAGGGCGTTTTGTCTCCAATCCGGACGAACTTCCTCGCCGTTGATCGCATTCCACAACAGAGCAAACTGCGCGGCGTTGCCTCGTTGGATTTCGGCGACAGCCGGTTGGGAGAGTTTGGTGACCTGTTCGAGGAAAACATCCCGTGATTCAGCGTCCGCCACTGTTTTCGCTTCTATCGCAAATGCTTCTGCCTGAGAAGTCATCGAAAGCGCCACCTTCAAAACCTGAAAAACTAAAACGTTCATGCTGGTGGGTTTCTAGCACTCTGCTGAAGGGATGTCGATGTTTTAAAGGGGCTACGGATGAACGATGCGCGGTCGTTTGAGCTTCAAAAAAATGATTTATGTGATGAATTTCTCCTTGAAAAGCAAAAAATTCTGGACATATCAGTTTATCTAAACAAAAGGGTCGTTTTAACTCGCTTCCGTTGTGGACGCGCTGATGATTGCGGCCTTTAGTTGCGACCAATTTTTTTTGAAAACCCCTTAGCAATAAATGATCGAAGTCGAAAACCTCAGAAAACAGTTTGGCACGAAGGTGGCCGTCGATGGGATTTCTTTCACAGTTAAAAAAGGTGAAGTGCTAGGATTTCTCGGACCCAACGGCGCCGGAAAGTCAACCACGATGCGAATGGTGACCGGTTATCTTCCTCCGACAGCGGGTGTGATCACAGTTGGTGGAGAGAATATCGAAACGAACGAAATCTCCGCGAAATCAAAAATCGGATATCTGCCCGAGAATGCACCGCTCTATTCCGACATGACGGTGGAAGGCTTTTTGAAATTCTGCGGCGAAATGCGTGGGATTAGGCCGAAAGATTTAAAGGCTGCGGTCAACAAAGCGATCGACACCTGCTTTTTGGATAAGGTTCGTCATCAAAGTGTTGAAACGCTTTCCAAAGGATTTCGTCACCGGACGTGTTTTGCGCAATCGATCATTCACGACCCTGAAGTGCTGATTTTGGATGAGCCAACTGATGGATTGGATCCGAATCAGAAGCATGAGGTTCGGAATTTGATCAAACGGATGGGCGAAACGAAGGCCATCATTTTCTCGACCCACATTTTGGAAGAGGTCGACGCCTCTTGTTCGAGAGCTATCATTATTGATCGAGGAGCGATTATTGCCGACGGCACGCCGGACGAACTGAAAAGTCGTTCGAAAAATGCAGGAGCGGTGATGTTGAGAGCGCGAGGGCTCGCTGGTTCGGGAATCGAAGGAGAATTGAATAAGCTTGGTGAAGTGAGTTCGGTCGAAGTGTTGGATTCCACTGATGACAGCATTCGGGCGCGGATTCGAGCAGCCAAAGGAAAAGCCGATCAGCTTTCCAGCGCGATTTACCAAATGACAGAAGGCAAAAAAATCGTGATCGACGAGCTTCGAGTTGAAGAAGGCCGATTGGATGAGCTTTTTCGCGAGATCACAAAATCAGACATGGAAGACTGATCCTTTGTTCCCTGATTCTTCTAAAACCCCACTTTTTTGTTTCGTTAATTAATACCGATTTTTCAGCATGGACGCTTTAATCACTTTGATTCTCCAATACCTCGTTCCTGCCGCGATCATTGCGGTGGTTTTCTCGCTGGTGCTTTTTTTACTTCCTCGCGAAGTGCGCACGATTTTCAAGCGTGAGCTAAAAGCTTATTTTACCTCCCCAATTGCCTACGTTCTATTCGTGGTCTTTTTGGGAATCTCGAACGGCCTCGCCTTTTTCTTCTTTAAAGTTCTGGAGAGTGGTGAAGCGGATATTTTCGGTCCGTTTTTCCAATGGCTGCCGTGGTATTTCGTCATCATCATTCCGGCAGTTGGAATGCGGTTGTGGTCGGAAGAGCAGCGACTCGGCACTATGGAGTTGGTATTCACTATGCCGATAGCTCCGTGGCAAGCTATTTTCGGAAAATACCTCGCGGCCGCAGTTATCGTTTTCCTGATGCTGGTATTGACCTGCCCGATTGTGTGGACGGTTAATTATTTGGGAAACCCGGACAACGGAGTGATCTTCTCGGGTTACGTGGCGAGCTTGATGCTGGCACTTAGTTTCCTTGCGGTTACTTCAGCCGTTTCCGCATTTACCCGCAGTCAGATTGTTGCGTATCTGATCTCGCTGGTTATTGCGCTTGTGATGGTGCTCGGATCCTTTCCTGATGTGGTCGACCTCACAATGAACATTTCAGGCATAGGCGGATTCCTCGCTGGGCTAATCAATAAAATTGGCGTGTGGCTTCATTTTTCGGAAATGGCGAAAGGTAATTTTCAGATTCGAGACTTCGTCTTTTTCCTATCAATCATCGGTTTCAGTTTGTTTGCCACTGCTGTGGCCCTGCGCGTGAAGCGTTCCTAACATCGAACTAATTTTTCAGATCCTTTTTAATTTCTAAATCCCTTTTTCACAGAAAATGAGCGACTCAAAAGAAAGTGAATCAACTCCCGCCAAGAAACCCAAGGCCGCCACAAAGTCATCGACTGGTGGCAGCGGAAGCATTGGACGCGGGCTCTCAGCCATCATCGCTATTGCAATTGCCTTGGTAATCGTCGGCCTCGTCAATTACGCAGCAAATTCGGTTAGCGTCGGTGCTGACTTGACTGAGAACAAAATGTACACCCTTTCCAAAGGGACTAAAAATATCCTCGAAAATTTGGAGACTCCGGTGACGCTGCGTTACTTCGTAACTGATAGCAGTGACGTGATGACTCCGCGTGAGAAAGCGCTTTCCCGTCGGATCGAAGACGTTTTGAGCACCTACGCGAGTGCTGCTCCCGCAAAAGAAATCGAAGTCGTGAATGAAAAGAGCGGCGCGTTAGAAAAAAAGAAGGTGAAGATGATTTCGATCGAGAAATTGAATCCTGAGCCGAGCACGGATGCGGAAGACGCAGCACGTCTTGAGGGCCTGCAGCAAGTCCAATCTCCCGAAACCGGCAATCAGCTTTATGCCGGAGTAGTTGCGCAGTGCATTGATTCGAAAGAAAAAATCGAAGTGATGACTTTCGGGGAAGAGCGGCTCGAGTATGAGTTGTCTCGTGCGATATCAAATGTTCACGGGGGCAAAAGTAAAACGATCCGCGTCATGTCGAGCGTGCCTGTGAGCGGAGGAATGGGGGGGAACTTCCAAGCGCCGCCGCGTCCAGCATTGGCTTTTTATCAGCAGCTGGAAAAAGACTACAACGTCGAGACGATTCCGGTTTCAGGGGATCCTATTCCAGATGACACCGAGGTTCTCGTCGTGGTTCACCCATTTGACGTCACGGACGAAGCCGAGTTCGCGATCGATCAATTCGTTTTGAAAGGCGGGAAAGTGATCGCTCTCGTCGATCCTAATTTTTTCTACGCCGAGACATTCGGCCAGCCTGGACAGTTTCCTGGAATGCCCGCTCAAGGTGCTCCCGGACCGGCGTCGCACCTAAATACGCTCTTCAAAGCATGGGGCGTGGAATACAGTTCAACTGAAGTGTTGGCTGATTTCAGCTTTGGTACTCAACTGGGCGGACCGGGGAATTTCGTTCCGACTCTATTGAGCCTGCCGCGCAATGCGATGGTTTCTGAAGCTCAGGCAGTAGTTGAATCTCTGGGGCCTGAGGCGATGGCAGAAATCAAATCTCAAGTGGCCGCGATGAAAGCAGCCATGGATAAACGCGTTGCTGAAACGGGTGCTGACACAGCTGAAGTCAAGGCGATGCAGGCTGAAATCGAGCAATACGAAACGATGTTGGCGGATGTAGACAATGGAGACAAAGACAGCGTCGCTTCCAAAATCACGGTTGGTATCAATGGGCTTACAATGCTAACTCCTGGAGGATTTGAGTTCGGTAAATTGGCTGAAGGCCTTACCGCAACTGCGTTGGTTCAGTCTTCGCCAAACAATCAACTGGTTCCATCGATGGAGGCTGACCCCCGCCAGCAAGAGGCGATGAAAGCGCTCCGCGATAAATTCAAGCCTTATGAAAAACGTCGCGCTTTTGTTTTACAGCTTGGCGGGCTTTTCAAAACAGCTTTTCCCGACGGTGATCCTTCGGCTCCGAAAGAAGAGGAAAAAGCTGACGATGCAGAAGCAAAAGACGGCGAAAAGAAAGCCGACGAGCCGAAAGAGCCTGCGAAGCCAGAAGCTCTCACATCGAGTCAGAAACCGGGAACCGTTGTTTTGGTGGCTGACGTTGATTTCATTTTTTACGAAGGTTTTCAGCAGCTTGGTTTGCGAAACCAGAACCTGACGCTTTTCCAGAATACGGTTGAGGTTATTTCCGGTGATCCAAATCTTGTTGATGTTCGAAGCCGCGAAAATGTCGGACGCCGTTTCACAAAGCCAAACGAGTGGATGGCCGAGGCACGTTCCAAGTATCAGGCTGAAATCGAAGAGATGAGCAAAAAGGAGCAAGGCGTGATGCGCGATCTCACGGAACTGATTCAGAAACGCCCTGACGGAACGAGTGAAGTCGTGATCGGTGCCGACATGCAGGAGAAGTTTGCCAAACTTGAAGAAGACCAAATTCGTTTCAACAAGCGGGTTCGTGAGTTGGAAAAAGAAGTGAACCGCGAATACAAGAGCAAGCTAGCCAGTTACAAATTTGGAAACGCGATGTTCATGCCTCTTTTGGTCATCTTCGTTGGCATCTGTTTCGCCTTCGCGCGTCGTCTCAAAACAGCGGCCCGCTAATTAACTAACGTTTTTCTACATTCTAAAAACCAGTTTTAAAAGTCATGGGAACAAAAGGATTGATTCGACTTCTAATTGTACTCGCCATCGCGGGTGTCATCGCAGTAATCGCAAAATTCGCCGGCTCGGATACGGGCGTCTCAACCGTTGAGTCGAAGACGACAAATCAGCGGACCAAAGTGTTTGCCGATTTTCCGATCAATGACGTGGCGGCTGTGAAGATTCAGTCGAAAGACGAAGCGCTAAACATATTGAAAAAAGACGGCCAGTGGGTCATCAATGAGCGCGAAGATTTTCCAGCACAGGAAGATCGTGTGTTGGATTTACTGAAGCAAATGTGGTCGGTGAAAATCACTCAGGTGGTCCCAAATGGTGCAGCGCATTTGGCTCGTTTGGAACTCAGCGATCCTGCATCAGGAAAAGAGGGTGAAACGGCCACGGTTCTGACTTTCAGTGACGCTGAAGGCAAAGAGCTGACATCAATTGCGCTCGGAAAAATCCAGGTAACAACCAGTTCGCAGCCAAATCCATACACGGGCGGAGCTTCGACAACCGATGCCGGGCGTTATGTGAAGCCAGGTGGTAAAAACTCAGTGTATCTTGTCGACACACCTTTCAAAGAAGCGGCGGGAGTTGATCCGACTGAGTGGATCACGAGAGACTTTTTCAAGGTGGAGCGTCATGAGTCAGTGGCTCTCGATACAGGAAATCCAAAAGAGGATTGGAAGTTGGAGCGGGGAGATCTGCCGAAGCCTTTTGATCTTGTGGACGCTAAAAAAGGCGAGAACCTCGATACCGCCAAGATTTCGACAATCAAAAGCGCATTCGTCTCACCGACGTTCACTGACATTTACGTTGGCGACGAGAAACCAAAAACCGATGCAGCGACTTTGACGCTTACGAGTTTCGACAAACTCACCTATACCGTTTCCGTCGGTGAAAAAGACGAAGAAAACAATCGTCCGCTGGCATTCACTGTAAAAGGAGATTTTTCTGAGAAGCGGGAAGTAGGCGAGGAAGAGTCAGAGGATGATAAAAAATCACTCGATGCCCGGTTTGAAAAATTAACGACAGAGAGGAAAGAAAAGCTCGCCCAAGAGCAGGCGCTTTCCAAAGGGCGCGTTTTTAAAGTGCGGAGCTCAATCATAGATCCGTATCTCACAAAACGAGCAGATCTACTGATCCCACCACCAGAGCCGGAGACGCCTCCAGGCGTTGATATTCCGGGAATCAAGCCACCTCCAGTACCTCCAGCGGCTGTGCCCGGTGCACCGGTGGGGCAGTAATTTTCGATCTAACAGGGTATGTTCGATGATCCAACTCTATTGGATCGTTGAAAACCATTTGGTGGCCTGCTTTGCGGCGATGCGACTTTTTTCGTGAAGCGCGGATTGGAGGGCTTTGAATTGGGCTTCGTTGGCGACTCCGTTTTCTAAAATACTGAGTAGCGCGAGGACGCGCCAGCGATCGATCCCGCCCTTGACGTTTCCGGTGAGTTGGTCGGGGTGGCCTCCGTATTTTGCGACTAAATCCTCGCCTTCGATCAGGCCGATGCCTTCATACATTGCGATTCGCATCCACAGCTCGTAGTCTTCGCAAATGCGGAAAAATTCGTCGAAGCCGCGCGTTTCTTCCCACAAATCGCGTTGGATCATCACGGCGCTGGGGCTGATGCAGCAGCGTTTGGTGCACTCTTCGAAAATGTCGCCGGCGGGTTGCGCGAGGTGTCTGGGCTTGCGGGCGTGGTTGCCGTTTCGAATCCAAATTTCTTCGCACTGTGAAATGCGAAGGTCGGGATGGGCGTTGTGAAATTTGAGTTGGCGGGCGAGTTTTTCGGGGAACCAGCGATCGTCGGAATCGAGAAAGGCGATCCATTTCCCGGCTCCAGTGGCGGCTCCTCGATTTCGGGAAGCGGCTGGGCCCAGATTTTCGTCGTTCCGCAACCAGATGATTTTTTGTGAAAAATCGGCTGAATTGAGTTCGGACGCATCATCAACAACGATCAGCTCAAAATCCCGAAACGTTTGTTCGAAAACGGATTCGATGGCTCGCGCCAGCATTTCAGGTCGATCAAATGCCGGAATCACGATGGAAACGAGCGGTGTCATAACATCACTTCAATTAATGTTTGGCTCGTTGTTATCAATGGCATCAATTCGGTAATTTGAGGTAAGCTGCCTCAGACTTCAACCAAAGGAGCGCATTATCATGGACGGAGGAATCACTGCAGCAATTTGTATTTTTGGAATCGGCGGAATTTTAACGCTGATTTTCATCGTTTCGACTTTGTCGCGCCTGACTGAGCAGCGTGATTTGATCGGCAAGCTTCGCAAAGACTTGTTGGATTTGAGAAATGAAATCCGAGGGATTCAAGATCGGGAAGAGTCCCGGACTGAGACGTCACCGGAGGTTGAAAAATCCGAAATGGCAGAGCGTTTTGATGAGGTGAAAGAGGCTGCGAGAAAGGCGACCGCAAGTCAGGTAGATCCGCCACCGCCGGAGGAGGAGCCGCCGCCGGTCACGCCTCCGCCTCTGCCGTCGATGCAATCAACTTCAGATCGGGCAGGCATCAAACTGACGCCGGATCCGGTTCCGGTGGTTCAGGAGTTCAACATGGCCACGGTCCCGAAACCAACTTCACAACCCGCATCTGCTCCCGAACCTGCGGGGCCAAGCCGCTTGCAGAGCTTTTTAGAAAAAATAAATCTGTGGCCGCCGAGTGGCGATACCGCTGCAGAAGCAACGATTGGCGCGTGGTGGGCGACTCGGATTGGCCTGATCGTGGCAATTATCGGGGCGACGTTTGGCGGGATTTATGTGGCTGAAGGCGCGCCGCCGTGGACCCGCGTGTTGGCGATGACGGTGATTTCGATTGCCGTGACGATTCTCGGATTGCGTCTGGAGAGAAAGATTCCGGCGTTTGGCCGTCTGATTTCGGCAGGCGGATTGGGCCTTGGCTATTTCACGGCGTTCGCGGCGTTCGCGTTGGCACCGATGAAAATCATCGATTCGTCGACGATTGGGTTGTTGGCTCAAGCAGCGATATTGGTGGTGATGGTCGGCTGGAGTTTGTGGAAGCGGGATGAAGTGGTCGCGGGAATGGCGATTTTGTTGGGCTATGTGTCGTGCTGGTTCTCGCTGGAAAACGATCAGATGGATTTTGTTGTCACCGGATTGATGATGCTTGCGGCGGCGGCTTCCTTTCTTCTGTGGAAGCGGCAATGGCTGTGGTCCCAGGGGATCGCGATTTTGGGAACGTGGATTGGGTTTCTGGCGCTTGGGATTTTTGAATGGGATTCGGAGACTGCTCCTGCATTCCTGATTGTGTTGGGGGGCCTGCTGGGCGCTCAATTGATTTTTGAGGCGGGACATTTCTTCGCTGGAAACAAATTTGAAGTAAAAACGCTTGCTGCGAAATGGCTTCGCCGCTTGTCGGTGCTGTCGAGTCCGCTTTCGATATTTGTCGGGTATTTCGTGATTGCGGAGACGTATCCTGAACAGAAAGCGGCGTTCTATCTGTCGTTCGCGGTAATGATGCTGCTTTTTTCGCTGGCGCATTTTTTCAGAAAACACGAGATTTCGCGTGGCCTCGATCAGATGTTTTTCCTGAAAATGTCGGCGCTGCTGTGTTTGTTTTTCGTGGCGCAATTCGATGGGCCGGTTCGCTGGTTGGCGATTGCATTGCAAGCTGGCGCGGTGCTGTTCACGTGGCGTCGAACGGGATATCGCTGGGTTGAAGTAGCGTTTGGTATTCTGTTTTTTGTCGCCGGCGCGGCCTTGATCCGGGGAGTCATCACGTATGACGCTGACTTATGGAGCCTCTTCAGTCCGCAAAATCTGGTATCGCTGCTCTCGCTCACGGCGTTGTCCTTTTGGCTCACGATTTACCGCCATTGGAAATTTCCGATCGACGGCGATCAGCCCAAGATCGATTCACAAGAAAATCCGCTCTACTTACTAGGCGCGGTGACGATTGCGGTGGCGGCATGGTTCGTCGCGTCAGTTCCGTTGGATGTGGCGGATGCCTTTCGACCAGTGTTTTTGATAATTGCGGCGGGAGCGGTCGCCCTGCCACTGTTGCGCTGGGCGAAAGCGGGGCCGGTTCTTGCGGCGACGTTGATCCTGATCGGTGCTTTTGCAAAAATACTGTTGTATTCAGGTGAAATGATCACGTCCAAGGCCACGACGTTGGGCTTTGTTGGGGCTGGTATCGCAATCGTTTTGGCTGAATTGTGCCGTCGTGGATGGAGGCCTGACTGGATTCTCGGTAATGTTTTTCGAACCGTTTACGCGGGTTTTGGTTCGCTGCTTTTGCTTTCGGCCATGAATTTGCTGACGGAACAGTTTGATGGGATTTCGGTAATCTGTTTGCTTGTTTTTGCAGGAATCGGAATGCTGCTGTTAGCGCAAAATGCACTCGGTCTTCGGGCGGGCGTGGAAACAAAATCTCCCGAACTTCATGTGGAGTGTCAGTGGGTCTTGTCGATTTTGATTGGCCTTGTTGCCGTCATTTTCTGCCCGGATGTGGTTAAGGGGGAAGCTCTTGCTTTCAATTCGGTCTGGTTCGCGTTGGCGGGTGCAATTTTATTGGCGGCAACGTTTTTTACCCGGAGCGCGGTTCCGATTATAGCCGGTGGATTACCGTTGGTCGCTTCAGTGATCAGTTTTCTCGGGGATTATGATAAGGGAGGAAGCACCAACGAGATTTTGATCGCGGCTGGCGGATTACTGGTGATCTTTGTGGGAATCATTGTGGTGCTGCATCGCTTCACGGGCGGGAAGAAATCTGATTTTCTCGCGGGGTGCGAGACCATTTTGATCGGGGCAGCGGCGCTCATTTTACACTGGGCTTTGCGTCCGTTTTTGGATGCTTCAGAGATTCTCGCAGCTGATTGTGGAATTATGTTGGGTCTCGTTTTGGCCGCTCGCAGATGGCCGATGCGGACACTTAAAGCTTCCAGTGCGTGGCCGATCGGTTTTGCTGTGTTGCACGTAGGATTACTCGCTTTCGATTTGTATGAAGAAGGCCCCGAGGCATTGTGGTGGGTTGCGGCAGTGCTCGTCTTGGCGTGGGGATGGATTTACTATCAGGGCGACGCAATTCGATTGCCTGATTTTTCAGCCGCAGCTCCAGATCGGAAAATCGTGTTCGGTTGGCCGACTATTCTGGTGACGGCCGTGTTTTGGTTGGTGGCGATTTTTGGATCGAACGAACCGTGGCAGTCGGTTTCATTTGCTGCGTTTGCGATTGTCGTGCTCGTTTTTTGGCGTTTTGCCAATGGAGCAGGAGGTCATTTGTGGACGTGGATTTTAGTTGCTTCAGCCCTGGTAACCGCTGCTCGCAGTATTGTTCATCCGGATGGTTTTGAGGCTGAAACGTTGGCGGTCGTTATCGTTACAGCTGGACTGGTGGTAATTCACGGCGTGTTGTATCCGCGTGAAATTGAGGAATTTCGCAACCTTTCGATATTTCATGCACTCCCTGCACTGGGTCTCGTATTCTGGGCGTGCTCACCGGATGTGCTGACTGTTGATAAATTGACGACGGTTTGCTGGGGCGCCGCGTCGGTGGTCCTTTTTGTAATGGGCTTGATGGCTGGTTTGAAAATTTACCGCATCGTTGGCTTGGTCGGCTTGGGACTTTGCATCTTCCGCATGTTCCTCGTGGATATTGACGACACCCTTTATCGAATTATTGCGTTTCTCGGGGTGGCGATTGTCCTGCTCATCATCGGATTTTTATATCACCGCTTCCGTGGCCGCATTGAAAATCAATTCTCTGGCAAAACCGACTAACTTCGGCATAGTACCGGGCAGGCGAGAGGTTATTTTTATGAGTGATTCGGACGAGAATAAGACCCGCAGACGAACAGGAAAAAGTAGCGTCGAAGGCGGAGAAGAGAATGGAGACGAGAAAATCTACCCACCGGAGATCAATTTGCCGGTTCCAGATGAATTTAATACGTCGATGACCGACACTTCGGTAAAGCAGGCCGATGCGCGGGCACGAGCTAAAGCGGAAAAGCAGCGCAGAAAGCAAAAACGCCGCGGCCATCCCACGGATACCTATGAACCGCTTAAAAAAAGAAAAAAAGGATGCTGTGGGTGTATTGGGATGTTTCTGGTTGTCGTTTTTCTAGTGATCTTTGGTGTGCCGCTGTATTTTTCGTCCTGGGCAATAAAACCCTATAAGGATGCAGGTTACGAAGTAGTTAAGACCGGGAAATCCGGCCAGCTCTTGACTGTAACCGAGGCTCCAGACGTTGAGACAATTTACACGGTTCGAAAGGTCAGTTACCAAGCCGAATCGACTCCCAAAAAGATCGTTTTTGTCGGATCGGATGTCACGATTTCAGGAACATTTGCAGATAAAGTAACGTTCAAAGGCGGAAAATTGACAATCGTAGAGGGAACCGTTTTTCAAGGGGATCTTGAGGTTCATGCCATTCAAATGATCGATGAAGGCTCAACTTGCCAAGGCGAATTGATGGGGAGTGTGTTAATGCAAGAATGAGCCGGGATATCGGCAAAAACAGATTTTCACGAATCAACAGGGTCGGATCGATGGATCGCCCCTGTTGGATCGTTTTTCTGCAAAAAGTGAACACAAAAGGTTTCCGCGTGGTCTGACACAAAACGATGGTCAAATCGCCATCTCTGCGTAGATTTCCACTCCCTAAAAACTCTGGAAATTTAAGATTTCCGAAATACCTTTCCTAAGCATGATTAAGTGGCTCCTTAAATCGATTGTCGGCAATAAGAATCAGCGTGAAATCAAAAAGATTTTACCGCTGATCGGAGAAATCAATGCCTTCGAGGAATCACTCCAAAAGGGAACGGAAGAAGATCTCATCGCCAAAACGGCCGCTTGGAAAAGTCAACTCGACCGGTATCACCTGCGAACCGAGTTTTTCTCGCGTCGGAAGTTGGAGACGATGTCGAAAGAAGAGTTGGTTCCTGTCGCTGAAAAATGGGCGATGCGTTTTGCTGAGCTGGCGGATGAATTCAGTGTGACTCGTGGATTTCCGACAAAAGACTCGATTTCTGGAATGTCAGCCGAAGCGTTGGTTGATAAAATTCGAGATGCTCAAGAAACGTTCACCGATTTGAAAAAAGAATTTCCGGCTGCGCGAAAAGCGTATTTGGAAGAAATTCTGCCGGAAGCGTATGCGGTGGTGAAAAATGCGTCGCGCCGGCTTTTTGGAACGGAGTGGGTGGTGTGTGATCACATGGTGAAATGGGAAATGGTCCATTTCGACGTGCAGCTGATTGGCGGAATCGCGCTTCACCGCGGAATGATTGCGGAAATGGCAACGGGTGAAGGTAAAACGCTGGTGGCGACCTTGCCGGTTTTCCTCAATGCGCTGACCGGACTCGGGGTTCACGTGGTGACGGTGAATGATTACCTGGCACGACGGGACTCGGAGTGGATGGGACATCTATTCCAATACCTGGGGCTGACGATCGGATGTATTCAAAATAATCAGCGGGGTGATCTGCGTCGCGAGCAGTATCAGCGTGATATCACTTACGGAACGGCAAGTGAGTTTGGTTTCGATTACCTGCGCGACAATGGAATGGCGCAGAACAAGGAAGATCAGGTGCAGCGAAATCACTACTTCTCACTGATTGATGAGGTTGACTCTGTTTTGATCGATGAAGCCCGGACGCCGCTGATCATTTCGGGGCCGGTACCGCCTCGCGAATCGGATCAGCTTTACAATCAGTTTAAATCTCAAATCTCAGCGCTTTCGCGAAAACAAACGCACTTGCTGAACGGCGTTGCGTCGGAGGCAAAGAAAGAAATCGAAGCCGGCAACGTGGCTGAAGGCGGCTTGAAGTACTTCAAAGTGAAGCTCGGCCAGCCGGACAACCGCGCGTTGAAGCGTGCGATGGAGGATCCTGATGTTCGGAAGCTGGTCGAGAAGGCCGAACTAGAATTTTTCAAAGACGTTCAGAAATCAGCGCTTTTCGAACTGAAAGAAGAGTTGTTTTTCACACTGGACGAAAAAAATCACGAAGCAGAGCTGACCGAGCAGGGCCGAAATTTCCTGAGTCCGGATGAACCTGATGCTTTCGTTTTGCCGGATATGTCAGACGCATTTTCTGAAATCGACGGCGACGAGTCGATGACGGTTGAGCAGAAAGAGGAGAAAAAGCAGGAAGTTCAGCGCAAAACGAGCGCTCAAGCTGAGAAGATGCATACCATCTCGCAGCTGATGAAGGCCTACACGCTTTACGAAAAGGACAAGGAATACACCGTTCAGGACAACAAGGTGATCATCATTGACGAAAACACCGGTCGTCCGATGCCGGGACGTCGTTGGTCTGATGGATTGCACCAGGCAGTTGAGGCGAAGGAAGGCGTTAAGATCGAAAACGAAACGCAAACCTACGCAACGATCACGATTCAGAACTACTTTCGCCTTTACGAAAAACTCGGTGGTATGACCGGAACAGCGGAAACCGAAGCCGCAGAATTCCACGATATTTACAAGCTGGACGTGCTGACGATTCCGACGAATCGCCCGAATGTTCGGATTGATCTGAACGACAAGATCTACAAAACGCAGCGTGAAAAATTCAAGGCGGTGATTGATGCCGTGAAAGAACGAAACGAAGCCGGACAACCCGTTTTGCTGGGAACGGCGAGTGTTTTGACTTCGGAAGTTGTTTCGCGAATGATGAAACGTGAGAAGATCCCTCACTCAGTTTTGAACGCGAAACACCACCTGCAGGAGGCTGAAATCGTCTCTAATGCAGGTAAAAAAGGCGGCGTTACCGTGGCAACGAACATGGCTGGTCGGGGAACGGATATTAAATTAGGTGAAGGTGTTAAAGATCTTGGCGGCCTTTACGTCATCGCAACCGAGCGTCACCAAAGCCGTCGGATTGACCGCCAGCTTCGTGGACGTTGTTCGCGTCAGGGGGATCCTGGAAATTCAGTTTTCTTCGTTTCTTTCGAGGACGAATTGATGGTGCGTTTCGGTGCGGCGGAGCGGATGACGAAGATGATGGATCGCTTCGGCCTCGAGGAAGGACAGGAGCTGGAGCACCCGTGGCTCAATAAATCTGTCGAAAACGCGCAGAAAAAAGTCGAGGAGCGAAACTATCTCTCACGGAAAAACATTCTCGAATACGATGACGTGATGAACAATCAGCGGGGTGTCGTTTATGGCTACCGCAACGAGGTTATTCAAACGGAAGACCCGCATGCGCTGGTTCTTGATGTCATCGAAGAACAAATTCCCGGACGAGCAGAAGCTTTTTACGACGATCAGGCTGGCGATGTGAACTGGGAGGAATTTATCGAATGGATCAATCTGACTTTCCCTGTCGGAATCGATGCTGACGATGCCGAATTCACAAGCAAGAGCACCGATGGCAAGCTCGATATGATCATCGAGAAGGTGAAAGCAGCCTACAACTTCAAGTGCGGTCACGAAGATCCGGACGTACTCGAAGATCTCGAGCGGCACATCATTTTGAAGAACATCGATGATTCATGGCAGGAGCACCTCTACGAAATGGATGGTCTCCGTGACATGATCGGTAACTACAAGTATGCGCAAAAAGATCCGCTCGTGGAATACAAACACGAGGCCTACAAAATGTTCACTGGTCTGATGGACGGTATTCGAGGATCTGTATTGGAAAGCCTTTTCCGCCTGACAACGCGTCCCGAGCAATATCAAAACGTGCTCGCGAATATGAAGACTCAGCTGAGTCGTCCCGACGTTCTTGCTGAACTCGCAGGCGCAGGCGGAATGCAGGCTGCTCAGGCCCAGGCCGTAGCAAATCCTGCTGCGCCGCCACAGCCGCAGATTGCGATGCCAGTGAAACGTGAAGCCCCAAAAGTGGGTCGAAACGAGCCTTGTCCGTGTGGCAGTGGTAAGAAGTTTAAGGCGTGTTGTGGCAAGCTTTGAGTGAGATAAACGGGGAGGCCTACTTTTGAATCATGGACTGTTTTCCTCCATCGCGGCCCGTATCAGCTGGAGCAAAACTTGCGCTGGTTGCACCTGCGGGGCCATTCGATCGCGAAGCATTTGATGCCGGTGTTGCGTGGCTTCGAGAGCGTTATGAAGTCACGTTCGATGAGGGGGTCTATTCGAAATCTGGATATTTTGCGGGTGATGATAACCGTCGATTGCAGGAATTAATTACCGCGCTGACCGATCCATCCGTTGATGCGATCGTCTGCGCTCGAGGGGGATACGGTGCGACTCGATTGTTGCCAAATCTTGATGTTGAGCTGGTTTCCAGTGTCAATAAAACGCTGGTCGGGTTCAGCGACGTCACCGCGTTGCATTCATTGTGGGCGAGGGCCGGGGTGCGTTCGATTCATGCACCGATGGTGGCTGCAATTGGAAATGCCAGCGGCGAAGTGCAAGATAAATGGCTCGCAGCTCTTGAGAATACCGGTGATTTATCGGAAAAGCTTTATCCGCTCAATCCCATCTCGAATCCGGCGGCCACATCGGTGAAGGGCCGATTCTTTGGCGGAAATCTTGCCGTTCTCGGAGCGCTGAATGGAACTCCGTTCGTTCCACCGTTGGATGACGGAGGAATCTTATTTCTCGAAGATGTCGGCGAACGTCCGTATCGGATCGATCGAATGCTCACAACGCTCGGTCAGGCAGGTTGGTTTAAAAACCTCGATGGGATCGTTCTCGGATCATTCAGCGAAGGCGATCCCGGAGCGGACGGCGTGTCCGTTGAAGACGTGTTTCGCGATCATTTCGGCGATTTCGAGATTCCGGTGCTGCATGGTTTGTCAGCGGGCCATATTTCAGACAACGAACCGCTCACTTTCGGAGCAGAAGCTCGAATCGACGGATCATCCCTGTATCTGTAAATTGACGATCAAATAGGGTATGTTCGCCGAACGAACCCTATTGATTCGTAAAGATCGTTACTCGGGAACGCCGTGGCTGAAGGGGGTCTCGCGACGTTTGGGGCCGAAGACGCGCTTTCCGAATTTCTTCAGAAATCCGCGTTTTTCTTCTTCAACCTCTTCCTCAACATGCTGAACGGTGGGAACTCCGGGCTCCGGGAAAACCGCGGCGGCGTCTTCTCCAATTTTCGAGCGAACGTCTTCGTCGGCGCTTGCTTCATAGGTTTCTTCATCAGTGATCACCACGATTGGCTGAATAAAAATCATCAGCTCAGTTCGAACTTTTGTGGTTTTTTTGTTTTTGAGACCGGCCCCGATAATGGGAATGTTTTTCAAAAACGGGATTCCGCTGTCGATAATTTCATCGCGCTCAGAAATCAAACCGCCCAGAACGATGGTGGAACGATTCGGAATCGTGACGGTCGTATTGAGCTCCTGTTTTCCGATGATCGGCACCTCATTGTTTGCCACGATTTGGGTTCCAACCACACGGTCATTGATCTGAACGATATCGAGAGTCACTTTTTTGTCCTTATTGATGGTCGGCAGTACCTCAAGTTTTAGAACCACCTCTTTAAATTCAATCGAAGTCTGAACAGCGTTGATGTTGTTCGTATCGCTCAAGCTGGTCGCTGGAACGGGCACTTCCTGACCGGATGTGATCTCAGCGCGTTTGCCGTTTTGAGTGTAAATAACGGGCCTCGAAAGGACTTTAAACCGGTTGGTGGCTTCCAGCGCGGTGACGAGCGCGTCGACGTTTTCGCCGATCTGACCGTACAAATTCAATCCTGCGGCGGGACCAAATGGCGATGTCACTAGCAAATCACGAACGTCAGCGATGTTGCCCGTCGTGTTGGTTTGGCCAATAATATCGCTCCGACCATTGATGTTTCCTGAGGTGATTCCACCGGCATTGGGATCCTGACTGTCGAAATTGATGAAACGCTGAATGTAGTCGATTCCAAATTCCGTGTCGTCACTTAGCGTCAGTTCGCCGATGATGGTCGCGAGATAAACCTGAGGCTGCTGGCGATCCAATCGATCGACAATATCGGTTACGATTTTCTGATTCTCCGGCGAACCGATGATGATGATGGTGTTCGATAGGCGGTCTGCGATGAGTCGAGTTTTTCCGACTAAAACGGAGATCGGGGCGACGTCATCGACAGGAAAAGCGATTTGGTCGGTGCGTCCGCCCACTTCGGAATCAGCTCCGGCATCGACATTTCGGTTTTGATTGTTGGCTGCGCCACTTGTTGCCCCTGTGAGCGTTGCCAGTTGAGAGGATGTCACTGGAGTTGGGCGAGTGTCGATTTGACGACCACCCGGCAACTGAGTTTGGCCGGTTCCGGTATCTTGGAGAACGTCGACAATCACGGGAAGAATATCTATCACTTTCGCGTGCTCCAAGGGACGTTCCAGTGGAGTGATGGACTCCAGAGGCTGATCGAATTGCCCGATCATATCCAGAATATAGGCAACATCTGTTGGCGAAGCGACGACCATGATTCGGTTTAAGCGATCATCAGGAATGAGCTGTGCCGCTGGCTGGTCGGCCGTTCCAACTCCATTGGAAGATGAATTTCCGTTTGGCGTAGATTTTGGCTGAGGCTTTTTCGGGTCCACTTTCTGACCGCTAATTGTTTTTCCGGATTCACTCTGACGCTCGCGTTCTTCCATTCGCGCATCCATTGCGGCCTGAATAATCTGGGCGACCACATTGGCCTGGGCGTATTCGAGGTGAATAAATTGAGTCAGCAATGGCGCGTCTTCCGTCGGCATATCGATGATTTGCGCCAGCCGGATCAATTGACGGACGATCGGAGTGGTTTCAGTGATCAAAAGACCTGAAGGACTCGAAACCGGAGTGATTCGTCCGAATTCATTGAGCACCACATGGTTTCCAAAAATGGTGGCCGCTTCCTCTGGGCTGATAAATTCCAACTCGAGGAAGAAACCGACGAGGGAATCGCCATTTGGAAGGGCGTTCGGATCGGTATAGATGACAACGCCTTCTGAAAACGATGCGCTTTGTCCGGGAGCACGTGCTCCTCCAAGGAGAACCTTCACGCTATCAGCATCGGGCTCAGCCACAAGAACGTAGCCGTTGACGAGCAATGCGGCTTCTATCAGTCGAATGGCTTCGTCGCGCGGCACGTCGGTTGGAGTAACCAGACTCACTTGAGGCCCTTCAAATACCGTGCTGTCTTTAACAATCGGCTTCCCGATGAGACGTTCGTAGATTGAGAGGATGTCATTCACCGGGTTTAAAGGAAACTGAAGCGTTACCCGATCTCCCTGAATGGCCGCGCCGTTTCCGGCTGCAACCGGCGGGCCGGTAGGAGCTCCAGGAAGGGGGCCTCCAGGAACGGTTGGTCTTTCGGGAATATTACCAGGTGCGGGTGCCGGCGCTGCTGGAGTCGTTGGCGCGGCCGGAACGGCTGGTGTCTTCGGCGCAGGAGCTTGGTTTTGAGCCAAAAGCGGTACTTTTTCACCGGATGCCACTTTTTGAGTCTTTGAAAACAAATTCAGTCGTTTCTGCTTTTTGGCTGCGTCTCCACCACCCTGGCCAAGAGCCGCGAAGGGAGTTCCAAAAGTCAGAGAGAAAAAAAGCGGAATCACTACAGCGATTTGCCGTAGAGATACAGATTGATCGACTGCCCCACCTTTACGGCGTGGCCTTGCGCCTGCGTTTTGTTTCATGATGTGTTTCGTTGTCCTGCACAAACCGGTGTTTTAAGGCGATTTGTGATAAAAATTAGTAAGATGTCAGGTGTAGAACGGGAAGGGAAGTCTGACAAGAAATCTTCTGGAATTGCTTAATTTTTCTTCAGCATTTTCTCCATCGATTTTTTCATCAACTCTCCTCTTTCTTCCTTGCTCATGTCTGGTTTTTTTTCCCGGAGCTCCATCATCTTCTGGAAAAGTTTGCCTCGTTGTTCTTCTGAAAGCGACATCATTTTTTCCCGCATTTCGGGATCTGATCCACCACGTCCACGACCGCCATTGTCTTTCCTATCAGTCTTTTCAGCGCCCTTTTCCGGTTCAGGGGCGCCTGATGCACCCAATGCTCCAGCTGGTTTTCCCTCGCCGCTTTTGAGCTTCATATTGTCATAACGCACTTTCACGGTGTCGGAGCCATCGACTGAGATAGTGGCGGTGATGGTTTCCAGATCGAGATCTCCATCTAATTCCACCATTTTCCAGCCCTGGGCGTTCGGCTGATTCGAAACCACATAGCTTTGTTTTGTGTTTCGATCAACCAACGTGGCGAGCGCTGTTGCATCAATCACCGCGATTCCTTTCAAAATAAGGGAATCAGACAAATTTACCGACCTCAAGAAAGGAGAGTTTTCGAGAATGTCACTGAAATGCTCTTTCAGAACAGGTGCGGGAATCCCACTAGAATCCTGCGCAAAACCATGAAAAGCCATGGAAATAACGATCAGTGTAATTAGAGGGATTCGGAACATGTCAGGATGAAACGGTCTGGCATTGTAACTCCGCAGATCGTGCGAAGTTTCGAGAAAATTTTATGAGGCCCGACGAGTGCGATTAAAAACGAACCTGATTCGGAATCCCTCAAATGCGTCCCGAGAAATGTAAAATTTGCTCTAGCAAGCCCCGCAAAACGGTCTATTATTTATTCGTGTTGAGAATCAGTCTCAATAAAGGGCTTTCAAATGAGATTACGTCGCAGTAGCAAAATTGCAGTTTCCGGTACCCCAGGTGCAGCGGAGGCAGTGCCGCTTTTGAAGTGGCCCCGCGGTTTAGTTGGCTGCGTGCTCCGTCTTGAAGGCAACGATGAATTCAAAAACCGGTTGCGTGAAATGGGGCTCTGCGAATCAGCAGAAGTCAGCGTTTTGCAGGTGAACGGATCCGTTCTCTGTCAGGTTCAGGGATCGCGTTTCGGATTGAGCCGTTCTGCTGCGGAAGCCGTGATTATCGGGGGAATGGCCTAACTTACAGACGTTCTGACATGACTCTTGCAGATCTCCAGCCCGATGACGTGGCAATCATTGAAGAAGTTCAAAACGGAGAAATGAGTGGCAAAGCAATGCGGCGATTTCGTGAAATGGGTCTGATGAAAGGCGCAGAAATCAAACTGGTGCGTCGAGCCCCGTTGAACGATCCGATCGAAATTTCTGTGCTGGGCGCATTATTTTCAATTCGTGGGGAAAATGCGAAACACATTCTGGTTTCCAAAAAAGAAGCTTAACAAATCGAAATGGCGGATCAAAAATCGGGTCAGGGGAAGCAGCGGACATTCGCGTTGGTGGGGAATCCCAATTCAGGAAAAACCACGCTCTTTAACGCACTGACCGGGCTTCGCCAAAAAGTAGGGAATTATCCTGGCGTCACCGTCGAGCGAAAAGAAGGCGTCGCTATTGGTCAGCATGGTGAAAAACTCGCAATCATCGATCTGCCGGGCGCATACAGCCTTGAACCGGCTTCTCCGGACGAAGCAATTTTACGCGCTGTTTTGACTGGTAAACGAGCCGATACACCGCTGCCGGATGCTGTGATTTGTGTGGTTGATGCAAGCAATGCCGAGCGCCACCTCTATCTGGCAACTCAGATTTTAGAGCTTGGATTGCCGACGGTGATCGTGCTGAACATGACCGATGTCGCTGAAGGGCGAAACATTCGGCTGGATCCTGAAATCATGAGCGAACGCCTCGGTGTGCCGGTGATTCCGATGCAGGCGAATGCGCGAATTGGTTTGCCGGAGCTCCGGATCGCGATGAGCTCAGGCGACTTGAAGCCGAGCAGTCATAAAGTCCCGGTTCCAACGGAATTACAGAATTTGGTCGAAAAAGCCAGCCTCGATCCTGACGAAAAAGCGGGTTCGGGATTGGAAATGGAGCCATCGGATGCAGAGCGTGAGATTTGGGCCGAGCAACTCATTTCCGCCCGCTACGAGGCCGTTCAAAAACTGGTCGATGACGCGGTTGATCGTTCGAATTCACCATCTGAAACGTCGACCGACCGGCTGGATTCGTGGCTGCTACATCGATTCCTCGGGCCAATCATTTTGATCAGCGTTCTCGGTTTTGTTTTCTATACCATTTTCGCCTGGGCAGGGATTCCGATGGATGCGATCGATGGAAGTTTCGGTTGGCTTGGCGACACCGTAAAAAACCTCATGCCCGAAGGAGATTTGCGTGATCTGATCACTGACGGCATCATTGGTGGCGTCGGGGGAGTTGTTATCTTCCTTCCCCAAATTCTGATCCTGTTTTTCTTCATCGGTTTGATGGAAGACACCGGTTACCTCTCGCGAGTGGCCTTCATCATGGATCGGGTCATGGCAAAAGTCGGGCTCAATGGCCGTGCCTTCATTCCAATTTTGAGCAGCTACGCCTGCGCCGTGCCCGCCATCATGGGAACACGGACGATTGAAAATCCGAAAGACCGGCTCATCACGATTATGGTTGCGCCGTTCGCGAGCTGCTCCGCGCGACTGCCCGTTTATTTGATGATGATCGCGGTGATGATGCCCGGTGTTTCCTCACTCCAAAAAGTCGGAATGATGCTCGGGCTTTATTTAATAGGCACGATCGCTATTTTCATCTTTGCCTGGATTTTCAATCGGGCGCTTCGCCATGGCGAGCGGACCCCGATGATCATGGAGCTTCCCGGCTACAAAGCCCCGAATTTGAAAGCCGTGCTGTTGCAAATGTGGACACGCTCCAAAATTTTTCTACGTCGCGCCGGAACTGTGATTTTGGGAATTTCGATCCTCCTGTGGGCTGCCGAAACCTATCCCAAAATGCCCGAAGGAACGCCAGCCGAACAGCAAGCGCAGAGTTATGCCGGCCGGATTGGAAAAACCATCGAACCTGCCATCGAGCCCCTGGGATATGATTGGCGAATTGGAATCGGAGTGGTTGCCAGCTTTGCCGCTCGTGAAGTTTTTGTCAGCGCCATGCAAATCACCTTCAACGTAGAAGAAGTCGACGACGAAAATGAAGACGCGACCTTTGATCGAACGCGGGATCGCCTTGCCGCGGCGAATCGCGATGACGGCACCCCGCTTTTCACCCCCTTGGTTTGTCTCAGCTTGATGATGTTTTACATCTTCGCCCTGCAGTGCGCCAGCACCGTGGCCATCACAAAACGAGAGACAAATTCGTGGAAGTGGGCCGCTTTTCAGTTTGGATACATGACCGCCGTGGCCTATCTCGCTGCACTGGTGGTGTATCAGGGAGGAAAACTACTAGGATATTCCTGAAATCAAAATGAGCCCAGAAACCCAATCTATCGCAACGATCGCTATCATCGGCGTGACCGCGTTGGTTTTTGCTATTCGGACCGTGATTCGCATTCGCAAAAGCCGCGAAAATCCCGGGTGCGGCGGCAGTTGTGGATGTGTTGAGAAGTTCAAGCCGCCTGTTGGCAAAACAGCTTCCACGAATCAATAGGGGTTCTGACAGGCGGTATCGCCGGTCCTGCAGTGCAGTTGGTTCGTAACAAGGAGCGTGGGCATTTCTGTCCACCCGAGTCAGTTTAGGCCCGGGGCTCCGTCGACGCTTGGAAAGACGCCGTTCCATGTTGCCCCCGCTGATTCGTTTCGTAAAGCGAAGGTGATGATTTTCGATATCAGGCAATATGATATCGAAAACAATCAAGCCATTCGAAATACGCTATCAGAAGCGGTTGCCAACGAAGTAATCAACCCCGGGAAGTCACTAAGAGAAGTTGATGAATGGTAGGAAAACTCTTGAAAAGATTAACACAAGGGCGAAGAATCGTTTCAGTTCTCCAAATGATGTCTGAGGCGGCCGTCGATGACTGATATGATATCCTACTATTAATACTGTTCGGAAATCAAAACAATGAAACTACAGCTTATCCTCACCCAAATTGCAGTATTAATGCTCGGCATATCTCAACTGCATGCAAACTACACCAGCTACCAGAAGAATCCGGACGGCACCTACGTCTGCGGTGGAGCCTACACCAGCTACCAGAAGAATCCGGACGGCACCTACGTCTGCGGTGGAGCCTAACACCAGCTACCAGAAGAATCCGGACGGCACCTACGTCTGTGGTGGAGCCTACACCAGCTACCAGAGGAATCCGAACGGCACCTACGTTGTCGGTTGGAAAATGCAAACGAAGCAATAATCCGAACAAGTCAGCGCACCGAATGCCCGATAAGCCCAACAACCGCAGATCCAACCACAGCTCAACCGCCGGTCATCGGTGGCTTTAGACGTTAGCCAAAAATACGGGAGACAAAATACGATGAAGACCAAATTTGCATATA
>CALAHF010000110.1 GCA_937891465.1 uncultured Verrucomicrobiales bacterium
GACGACGAAAATGACGACGAAAATGACGACGTGCTTGAAGGCTGCGAATCCATGCTGCTTTCACTTTCATCCTCATTAGAATCCGAAGAAGGATTACCTCCGCCGCCGCCACCGCCGCCCGTTCCCGGTGGCGTCGTGACCGAAGGCCCGCCCAGCAGTGATTGTTGCATATACAGGCCGATTTGTTCAGGTTCATCCTGGAAAATCCCGATCAGCGCCCGCGGCACCGTGAACAGTTCATTCGCTACCGCCGTGCGAGCCGCGCGGCGTTCGTTTTCGCTCATTGCTTTTTCTGCCGTAGAACTTTCGCTCGCTGTGTAAACCGCCGTTCATCCCGCGATCAGCGCCTGCCAGTTCGACGTTGTCGCCGGATCCACCTTGTCCGATCGATTTTGCAAAGCCGCGAGAAAACGATCCAGCTCAGGAGCCACGCCTTCATCTGGTTGTTTACGGAATTCTGTCACTCCATTTGGGATAAATTCGAGCAGGGCGGTTTCGGGTTCATCGCGGAGCGCAAAACGGACTTCCACCATTGCGGTATCGAGCGTTTGGTAAATGAAATCGCGGTAGCCATCCTTATTTGCCTTGGCCATTTTGCGAAGCGCTCCTTTGCCGCTATCGCCCGAGACTGTTCCCATAAAATTCGTTAGCGAGCTTTGCAGCGGGGCGATCAGCAAGTTCAATTCAGTAAGAATACGAGCGACCATGCGACCCACCGTATCCGTTCCGAAGGCCGCCATATCATCATAGCTGATGTCACGTGAATAAAACGGGTTCGAAAAGTAATACTGTAAATCCCTCGTAACGCCGATCATCCTGCCTAACGATGAGGATTTTCGTCAAGAAGAAAATTCTCATATTTGAGAAAATAGACAAAACGAGTGGATACCAGCCAATCCGTCCCTACCTATCTCAACGAAGCAACAGGGTCTGTTCGATGAACGGATAGGGTTGGTTCGTGGGAAGGCAACAAGCCAGGCGTTGGAAACCATTGACACGCAGACTCACGATTGATTCAATGATGAGAAAGACGTCGAAGGTCAGGTGGATCGCTGGTTAATTTAGTCGACTGTTCATGCCGTTACCACGACATTATTTTATCAGCTCAATGATGAATCGAACGCTTCTCACTATAGTCACTACTTTTGCAACGGCGCTGAGCCTCGCATCGAATGGATACAGCCAACAACCCGAAAAAACCGTCCTGGTTCATTACATGCCGTGGTATGCTTCAAAGCCGTTCAGTGGCGATTGGGGCTGGCATTGGACGATGGATCATTTCAACCCGGACACTGTAAAACCAAATGGTCAGCGTGAAGTCGCTTCGCATGATTACCCGCTGATCGACCTCTATGACTCCAACGATCCTGATGTTTTGGAATGCCACGTGCTGCTTATGAAACTGGCGGGAATCGATGGCGTGATCATTGATTGGTACGGCATCGAAAAGTTCCGCGACTACGCGGATATACACCGCAACTCGATGCATTTGGTGAAACATGTCAAGAAAGCTGGGTTGCAGTTTGCGATTTGCTACGAAGATCAGACGATCAAGCACATGATCGAAGAGAAGGTCTTGACGGAACAAGGGGATGTGGCTCACGGCCAAATCGTGCTGAAATGGCTCGCCGAGAATTGGTTTGCCGATGAGGCGTATGTCAAAATCAACGGTCGCCCGCTCTTACTTGTCTTCGGGCCTCAGTATTTCAAGAAAGAACAGTGGGGGCAAGTCACCGCAGGTCTTCAAGATCGCCCACTGCTTTACGCTCTCCCGCATCTTTCCGAACAAATGGAAATGGATGGTGCGTTTGGCTGGCCGCCAGTGACGGGCGGTGCGGAAATGTTTCCAAAAGAATGGCGTCACTACCTGACTTCTCTATACGCCCGCCCCAACGTCCGGGACTCGGTTGTTTCTTCGGCCTTTCCGGGATTCCGAGATATCTACAAGCAAGCTCAACTGCACGACAGCTACGGCTCGATCGATGCTCGAAATGGGGAAACATTCGCGGAAACTTTTGATCTCGCCCAAAAAAGCAACTCACAAATCATCCAAATCGCGACTTGGAACGACTACGGTGAAGGAACTGTCATCGAACCAACAAAAGAGTCTGAATATGGCTATCTGAAATATGTCCAGAAAAACGCCAAAGCACAATTGCCTTATGGCCCGAATGACTTGCGGCTCCCAGTCATGCTGTATCAGCTCAAAAAGCGTTATGCGGAAAATCCCGAGCGCATGAAACGTCTGCAAAGGGCAACTGACTTGTTGTTTGCGGGTAAGTGCACCGAAGCGGAAGCCGCAATGGACGCCGCAAACAAAGGTGACTAATCGATGCGTGAACTAAAGTGGTGGAACGCACGGAATTTGAAGTCAATGTCGACCGCTGCTCCCCTACACACAATCTTTCACACTTCCCACCCCACCGATTTCCGTTAGGCTGCTCGGCAGCATGAAGGAAAATAAACAGCAGGAGCCGACCACAAAGAAACACCAGTACTTTTTCCACCCGCAAACCGAGGCGCCGGTGCCGCTGATGAATTCGTTCCCGAATGGGGGCGTTTTTTTATGCCTGAACGGGCCGAGTTTTGATCCGGAGCAACGGGCGATGCTGGCGAAGGCGCAACATGAGAAGGGAATCATCACGTTCGGGGTGAATAACGGGGCGCAGAGCTTTTGAGGATTGAGGATTCGGGGGCTGGCTCGGTGAAGATGGGCTTTCTTATTGAGGCACAAAAAAACGCCCTCCAACTCTTGCGAGCTAAAGGGCGTTTTTAAAAGATCAGTTCTGAATTAAATCGAACTGTCAGGAAATTACAGCTTGTCGCCGATCATTTCCATTGCATCAACAGCGCGGTTTGAGTAACCCCACTCGTTGTCATACCAACCGACAACCTTCACGAAATTGCCCTGGGCCATCGTGGTGAGTCCGTCGAGGATACATGAGTGTGGGTTGCCAACGATGTCCTTGAGGACGAGTGGCTCGAGGCTGAACTCGAAAACACCTTTCAAAGGACCGGCAGCAGCAGCTGCGTATGCCTCGTTGATGCCTTCAACAGTCGCGTCCTTCTTCAGCACTGCGCTGAAATCAGTAACAGAACCGGTAGGAGTTGGAACGCGGAACGCACCACCCTGAAGCTTGCCATTCAACTCAGGAATGACGAGGCCGATTGCTTTAGCAGCACCGGTTGAAGATGGGATGATGTTCTCAGCAGCGGCACGGGCACGGCGAAGATCGCTGTGTGGTGAGTCAAGAAGCGCCTGGTCACCAGTGTAAGAGTGAATTGTGCTCATGAAACCTTTCTCAACACCGAATGTGTCGTTAAGAACCTTCACCATTGGTGCAAGGCAGTTTGTAGTACAAGACGCGTTTGAAATGATTGAGTGATTTGCAGCATCATATTGGTCATCATTGATGCCCATGCAGATGGTTACGTCCGGGTCCTTAGCAGGAGCGGAGATCACGACTTTTTTCGCGCCAGCGTCGATGTGCTTTTGCGAACCTTCACGGCTGCAGAAGAATCCAGTCGACTCAAGCACGATGTCAACGCCGTCAGCACCCCAAGGGAGTTGAGCCGGGTCACGCTGCTCGTAAATATTGATGCGATGTCCGTCAACGGTGATGGACTCGTCGTCATAAGTAACTTCACCTGCGAAAGGGCCCGCAGTTGAGTCCCACTTGAGAAGGTGAGCGAGTGTTTGGTTGTCAGTCAGATCGTTGATTGAAACAACTTTTTTCCGCTGTTCGGGTGTCATTGCACGGAGAACGTTGCGTCCGATCCGTCCGAATCCATTAATTGCGTAAGTAGCCATGGTGTTGTGTCTTTTTTTTGAAAAACGGCTCGACGTTACCGTCAAACCTACAAGCTCCACCCGTATGGCGGAAGCGCGGCTACCTATAGCCATAACCGGCCTCGGGTCAACCTCGGAAACCGTCTCAGAATAGACAAGTTGGAATGAGTCGAATTTCTGGAAAACCTAACCAAAATTGGAGTTTTACGAACCAACAGGGGTGGTTCGTAACAGAGACATCTTGCGATCGCCGTTCCGGCTATCGTCCCTGTTGGCTCGTAACAGAGACATCTTTCCGGCCATCTCCAGACCGCGAGGCGAGCATGCTATTATCCCTGGTGGTTCGTAAAATACTTCACGGAAATATCTAACGTTTCTTCATTTCAAACGTCATAAGACTATGAATGAAACGTGTTCATAAATTGTTGGTCGCAGCGACTTCCAGTGTGGTTCTGGTTTCAGTAAGTCTTGCGAATACGGAGGAAGAAATTCCTGCTGGTCAAATGATTGACGGGGTTGAGCTACCTGCCTGGCAGGAAGAATACGCCGTTGGTCACTTCGACACACGCCTATGGCCTGAGGCCTGAGGCCTATGGCCTCAGGCCTTGGTGCAAAAGGTTGAAATCGATCATCTACGCTACCTCGCGAACGCATCAGACACCGCTCCGGAAGACCGGGCGATGTTCCTCGAAGTGGTTCACGAGTGGAACGGTCGCATGATCCGAGCGGACAAGCGCTCAGTTACAACATGCCGATCCCTTCTACGTAAGAATTGGTTTTACAACGTGGCCGTGGACGTCGGTGAGACGAAAGTAGCGGCCTTGATATCGGAAATTGAGCCTTTCGTGGTCGATTCCGAGAAGGTGTAAGATTGTAGCGTGGAAATCGTGAATATGAACGCCATCGTTCACCACGTTGTAGCTGTAATCGTCGGTTTCACCGTGGGACACGCCGCCTTTGATTCCGCCGCCTGCCATCCATTTGGTGAAACAACGTGGGTGGTGATCGCGTCCGAAATTGGTGCCATTGAATTTCCCCTGACAGTAATTTGTGCGCCCAAACTCGCCGCCCCAGATGACGAGCGTGTCTTCGAGCATTCCGCGTTGCTTCAAATCAGTAACCAACGCCGCTGAAGCCTGATCGGTCTCCTTCGTCTGCCGTTTGATACCGCCCGGAAGCCCGCCGTGGTGATCCCAGCCGGGATGGTAAAGCTGAATGAATTGCACGCCTTTTTCCGCCAAACGGCGCGCCATCAAACAGTTAGCAGCAAACGTTCCCGGCGTTTTTGCGTCTTCGCCGTAAAGTTTGAATGTCGATTCCGGTTCTTTGTCGACTGCGGTGACTTCCGGAATCGAAGCCTGCATTCGATAAGCCATTTCGTATTGAGCGATCCGGGTCTCAAGTTCGGTGTCGCCGGACTTCTCAAGTTGGTGCTCGTGCAAATCGTTCAGTCGATCGAGCATTTTTCGGCGACTTGATGGGTCAATTCCGTTTGGCGAATTCAAATACAGAACGGCATCCTTATCCGGGCGAAAACGAACGCCATCATTCTTACCAGGGAGAAAACCGCTGCCCCACAATCGCGAAACGAGCGGTTGGCCGCCTTTGCCTTTAGTCACGAGAACCACAAACGAAGGAAGATTTTCATTCATCGTGCCGAGACCGTAGTTCAGCCAGGAACCCATGCTGGGGCGACCCGCGAACTGAGAACCCGTCTGCATGAAGGTGACGCCGGGACCGTGATTGATCGCCTCGGTGTTCATCGATTTGATAATCGCCATGTCGTCGGCAATTTTCGACGTGTGCGGCAACAGTTCACTCATCATATGGCCGCATTCGCCGTGTTGGGCGAATTTAAAAGGGGAGCCGACGAGGGGTAAGCTCGCCTGGTTTCCGGACATGCCGGTAAGGCGTTGTCCCTGGCGAACGGAATCGGGCAGTTCCTGGCCGGTTTCGTCAATGAGGCGTTGTTTGTGGTCGTAGAGGTCAATCTGCGAAGGCCCGCCGGATTGGAACATGTAGATGACCCGCTTGGTTTTAGCTTTGTGATGCAGCCCGCCGTTCAAATCAGGGGAGCCGGGTTTTCCCTGCATCAAATTAGCGAGGGCAATTCCGCCGAGACCTCCACCAAATTGGCCGAGCGCCTGACGCCTGCTGACGCCGAGAGGGGATTCAAATCCTGAGCAGATAGGAGGAGTGGTATTCATCGTTTCGTGATTGATTCGTCGAAGTTCATCAAGGTGGACACCAGCACGTTGATCGCTGCGAGGCGCGGGGCGTTCTCGATTTCTTCAGTTTTCGTGTCGCCGGTTTTTAGAAATTCAGCAGCTTTGGCAGGGGCTGCTTTAAAGGCTGCCAGTTGTTCAGAAAGGAGTGATTGTAGGATTTCCAGTTCCCGATCATCCGGTCGTCGGCTCGTGAATTGCCGAAAAGCGTCCGTCAAAATCGCAGCGTCATTAGCTCCATGTTTCTCGATTAATTTCTGCGCTCCGACCCGCGCCGCTTCGACAAATTGGGGGCCGTTCAGCAATACTAAACTCTGCAGCGGCGACGCTGTTTCCTCGCGGTTTACCCGGCAAACTTCCCGTTTCGAGGCATCGAGCGTCATCATCACCGGCGATGGACCGGTTCGCTTCCAAAAGGTGTAAACGCTTCGGCGGTAGAGTCCTTCCCCTGTGCTCCGTTTGCTTGGCTTGAACGAGGCTTCCAAATCATAAGGATTCACCGAGGGCCCACCTACTTTTTCAGTGAGCAATCCACTGACCGCCAATGCATTGTCGCGAATCATTTCAGCGGCAATTTTTCTGCTTGGTGACCGGGCTAAAAATATGTTTTCGGGATCGCGCTCGCGGAGATCTGAAGTCACATCGCTGATTTGTCGATACGTCGCCGAAAGCGCCATTTTCTTGAGCAGGTGATGCAAATCCCAATCATTTTCGACAAAATCTCGCGACAACCAATCGAGCAGTTCTGGATGAGACGGCGGTTTCCCCTGGCTTCCAAAATCTTCCGGTGTCGAAACCAACCCGCGACCAAACATCATCTGCCAGTAGCGATTCACCGCGACTCGAGCCGTCAGCGGATGCTTCGGATCGGTCAGCCAATTTGCTAAATCAAGCCGGTCGGCATTTTTAGGATCGGGCAGGGCAGCGAGCACTTCTGGTGTGGCGGGTGTTACTTTATCGGCTCGCGCTTCATAACTTCCGCGATCAAGAATGTAGGCTTCAGCCGGCTCCGCTTTATCGCGCATTACCATGATTTCTTTAATTCCTTTTTGCACGGCGCTGCGTTTTTCGCGGGCTGTTTTTAACTCAGCACGCCACTTTTTAGCGTTTTCGTTTTGAGTCAGAAAGTGGTGGGATGAATCCGATTTCACCGTTTTATCAGGCGCCGCGAGTTTTGCGATTTCGCGACCTGAAAGCTGCCGGTCATAAACATAGAGTTCATCAACGAGCCCGTTCTTAAATCCATTGTCCCGCATCCGCTGACCGAGCCCGATGAAGTCGTCCCCTCCGCCCGTGATTTCGCGAGTCAGATTGTCGCGAACCATTTCGGTCTCAGCCAGTTTTCCATTCACAAAAATCTGCAATCCTGCGGCCCGGCTCGAGCCATCGTAATTCATCGCCACGTGCTGCCATTTACCAATCGGGATTTCACTTTTGGTTCGGATGCGGATCGAATTTCCCGGCTCAAAATGAACCAGTGCGGCGCTGAGCTTTCCATTTTCGATCAGTAATTCGTAGCCGCGACTTGCCGCGTCAGTCCATGCTTTCGAACGACGAAAAACGACGGCACGCTCTTTTTTATTTGGCGTCTGCATCCACAGCGCGACGGAGAACGGCTGATTTCTCGTGAAATTCGCGGTGCCCTTGGGCAAATTCACCGCGTCATCACCGGACAGTTTCGCTCCGTTGCCGAATTTTCCCGGCACGACTTTGTTGTTCCCGTTGGTTGATGCTGGTTTTTCTTTATCAGCGTCATTTTGAAATTTGTTTTTTTCATTCGATTCGAAATCGAGATGAACGAGCTGTCCTGCTTTCGAAATCTCGACATCGGTGGAATCAATTTTTTCAGGTGACTTTGGTTTTTTCGATTCCAAGTCAGCAACCGCTTTATTCGCCTCGGCGAGTTGCTTCTCCTGCGCTTCAGTCGGCAATTCCAGTGTCGGAGTTGGCACTGATGGAGTGAAATATGAATACAAACCCGCTTCATCGATATTCGAGAAAAACGCCGACATCGAATAATAATCCTTCTGCGTCAGTGGGTCGTATTTGTGATCGTGGCACCGTGTGCATTCCATCGTCAATCCAAGGAATGCCGTTCCGAATGTGTGAACACGATCCGCGATGTATTCGATTCTAAACTCTTCAGGAACACTTCCGCCTTCGACTTTTTGGCCGTGAAGTCGGTTAAAAGTCGTCGCCAAAATCTGATCTCGCGTCGCATTGGGCAGCAAATCTCCTGCAACCTGCTCAGTCATGAATTGATCATACGTTTTATTTTCCCGGAACGCATTGATGACCCAATCTCGCCACTGCCAGACCTCGCGGTTGCGGTCGACCTGAAATCCGTATGTGTCGGAATACCGTGCCACGTCCAGCCATTCGCTCGTCATCCGCTCCGCGTAGGCATCGGTTTTTAGCAGTCGATCAACCACCGTTTCGTAAGCTTTCGGCGATTGATCATCCAGAAAGGCGTCAATTTCAGCCAGCTTTGGCGGTAAACCTGTCAGATCAAACGTGACCCGACGAATCCATTTTTCTTTCGACGTTTCCGTCGAGGGCTCGAGGGTTTCCTCTTTCAGCTTCGCTAAAATAAAGGCATCGATCTCGTTTCGCTCCCACTCATTATTTTTCAACTTAGGAACCTCGACTTTGTCCGGCAATTCGTTGAGCGACCAGTGCTTCGCAAATTCTCCACCTTGCTGGATCCATTTGTCGATGATGTCTTTTTCCGCTTCCGTCAGCTTCATTTTCGACTTCGGCGTCGGCATCATGTCATCCGGATCGTCCGACCGAATTCGCCAGTGAACTTCGCTTTCTTTCAAATCCCCCGGCACAATTCCCTTTATTCCATCGAGATCTGCGGTCGCATTTTCAAGCGAGTCGATCCGGAAATCTGACTTCTGATTGGCTGAATCCGGACCGTGGCATTTGAAGCACTTATCCGAAATAATCGGCCGCACATCACGGTTGAAATCGATCTTCTTTTCCGCTGCAAAAGCCGGAAAACCGAGAATGAGGAGGCATGTGAGAACTCGAATCATTGAATGGAGTATATGCCGGAATTCGGGAAAATCTTACTGCCGGAAACAGGTGAATTATTTTTGTTAACCATCAAACACCAAGACGTAACTGAACGGCCTTTCATTTCCCGAAAACTTCTCCAATCTTGCTTCCTAGCTATGAAATCGATTTCCTTACTTTTTGCCCTCGTCTCGTTGGTCAGTCTTCCCAGTTTTGCGGAAAGTCCGAACATCGTTTTCATCATGGCCGACGACCTGGGATGGGCTGACATCGGTTGCAATGGCAACGATTTTATCGAAACACCAAACATCGATAAACTCGCAACCGACGGCATGCGGTTCACCAATTTCTACGCAGCCGGAGCCGTTTGTTCACCAACCCGTTGCGCCGTTCAGTCCGGTCAAAATCAGGCTCGCATCGGTGTCACGGCCCACATCCCCGGTCACTGGCGGCCTTTTCAGCGCGTTCAGACACCGCTGACGACGATGGCGCTTCCGCTCGACATCGTTACGGTTGCTGAGTCTTTAAAAAAAGCCGGTTACACCACCGGTTATGTCGGCAAATGGCATCTCGGAAACGCCCCGCAATTTCAGCCCGAACATCAGGGATACGATTGGACAGCCGTGATTGGCGGGCCGCATTTACCGGGAAAATTTCGTATTCAGCACGGCGCAAAAGAAATCAAACCCAAGCCCGATCAGTTCCGGACCGATTTCGAAGCGGAGCTTTCGGCTAAGTTCGTCACCGAAAATAAAGACAAGCCGTTTTTCCTCATGGTTTCCCCATTTGCCGTTCACATTCCGCTCGGCGCAGATTCCGAGCTCGTCGCCAAGTATGAGAAAAAAGCCGCGGCCGAAAAGCGCGATCTACCTCACCCCGTTTACGCCGCGATGACAGAGCAGCTCGACAGCATGGTTGGGCAAATCATCGATTCTATCGAAGCAAATGGTCTCACCGGAAAAACCATGATTGTTTTCACTTCCGACAACGGGGGGCTTTATCGCCGCTACGATTACACGCCCGAAGCCGATGATAACGTCACGAGTAACGCGCCGCTTCGGGGCGAAAAAGGCCAGCTTTACGAAGGAGGAATCCGCGTGCCGCTTGTCGTGAAATATCCACCCGTGGTGAAGGCCGGCGGAACATCCGAAGCCATCACCATCAGTCATGATTTTTATCCTACCTTTGTTGAACTGGCTGGCGGATCGCTTCCCGAGAACCAAACCATCGACGGCGTCAGCATTCTCTCCGCATTGAACGGCGGCAGCGGAAATCTCGGTCGTTCTGCGATTCATTTTCACTACCCGCATTATCATCATCACCGCCCCGCCGGCGCCATTCGCGAAGGCGATTGGAAATTAATTCAATACCTCGACAAAACCGGCGAAGTCGAACTCTACAACCTCGCAACCGATCTCGGAGAGGCCAAAGATCTAAGCAAAGAAAAGGTCGGGCGCGTCGCCGACCTCAAGAAAAAGCTGCAGCAATGGCAAACCAACGTCTCCGCCCGCATGCCGATTCCCAATCCCAGTTACGACGAAAGCCGCGCCGCCGAATGGTGGAATTTGCGTTCCGGCCAGCCCGTCGAAAGCGGTTCCCGGAAACGCTTTCCTCCGACTGAAAAGGATCTCTAAAAAATTCGAAAGCTCAAAAACTCGCGGGAAATTATTCACCGTCATCCTGAGGCGGAGGAACGACAACGAAGGACCCCTGCAGGAATCAACGATCCTCGAAAAATAAATCCAGCTTTCCGATTCTCCAAGCCTGCGGATGGCACGGCCCGAAGCCGCCGCCCGATGCCTCTGCCAGCCGTCCGGCAATGTGGATTTTTTCACCTTGGGAAAACTTTTTACTCCGAAAGGGGTCCTTCGGCGTCGTGACTCCTTCTCAGGATGACAAGCAAGAATTGGAGTCACCTCTTTTTCGGCAATCGATTTTCACGAACGAACAGGGTTGGTTCATCGAACGTACCCTATTGATTCGTTGAACGCACCCTGTTGGTTCGAAAATTTACATTCACTCCAAGCCCGTCATCGTCCCTTTCCCGGAGGCAAATTCACCAGTCTCTAGTCCAAGGCCTTGCATCATGCTGACGAATAAATTCGGCAGCGGAGAATTTTTCTTCGCATCGAATGCGAGATGCTGACCATGTTTGAATCCCCCGCCAGCTAGCAAGACCGGCAAGTTGGTCGTGATGTGGCCGCTGGCGTTTCCGAGATTGCTGCCCATCAGGACTTGGGTGTGATCGAGTAATGTCCCTGAGCCGTCGGGCGTGTTTTTGAGGCTTTCGATAAACTCGGCCCAGGCTTGAATCACGCCGCGATCGATTATTTCGAGCTGACGCATCATGTCAGGGTTTTTGCCGTGATGAGATAATCCGTGATAACCCATCGAAACGCCGGGGAGCGGCGGAACGAGGCTGTGATTGGGCCCGCCAAAGGCGATGGCGCGGGTGGAATCGGTCGCGAGGGCGAGCCGAATGACTTCAAAATGTGATTTCAGCCATGTGATGAGATCACCCGAACCGACGTCTTTGGGCTGCTTTGCGTCGACTTCGGGTTTGGGCGTGTCGAGCCAGCGCTCCGATTTATCGATCCGGTTTTCGGTTTCGCGAACCGCGGTGAAAAATTGTTCCAGCTTCTCGCGATCGGCTTGAGTGATCGATTTTTTCATCGAATTCGCCTCCGCGAGAACGGAATCGAGAATGCTGTGCCCATCCTGAAGCTGCTGCTTTTGTTCGCCGATGTCTTTCGCCGAACCCGATATGAACAGCTTTGCAAAAAGCCGCGCGGGAGATTTTTCCTGCGGAATGGAAACGCCGTTCGCTGTCCACGAAAGGCTTTGTTCGCCGACGGTCAGCGATGAAAAGCGGGTCGCGTCGCCGAGCTGCTTTGCAACGACTTGATCGAGCGAAATTGAATTTTTAAACCCGCGCGCGCCGGGATGGGGAGCTGCCGTGAGAAACGATTTTTCCGCCGAGTGCCCGCCGTCGACTCCGGGATGGCTCGTCCCTGAAATGACTGTGAAATCGTCGCGCAGGTGATCGGCCGCTTTCAAATAGCTGCTCGTCTCGTATTCGCGACCTGCCGTTTTTGGAAAGAAATGATCAGGCAAAAACCCAAGTGGAATATTCACCGCGACCATTCGTTTCGTCGCCGTTTCCGCCGCGCCAAATGATTCAAGCGCAGGGAGCGCGAGCGAAACGCCAACGCCCTTCAGAAACTGCCGACGCTCAAGATTTGAAAGAGGCTTTTTCATGGCTGGGAAAAGATTGGGCTGGTGACGATATTCGAAATCAATGTCCGAAATCCATTTCCATCGGCTTTGGTCTTCTTTCTGATTTGGTCAATGGGTTCACGATCCGAAAAACCCAGTTCGCGGCCGAGCGCGTAAGTTGTGAGACGTTCGGTCAGGCAGTTCGCGAATTGTTCGGAATCAGCCATCAACAGCGCTTTAAAATCTTGGATGGTGGTGAATTTTTCGCCGGTCGAAAGAGTCCCTGATGCGTCGACTGGCTTCGCTTTAATGACGGTTCCCCAGCCTTTTTCGGGATGTTCGGCGTGTGCTTTGAACTGCAAATAGTTTTCTCGAAATCCACCGATGGGATCAAAGCTCTCGAGCGCAAATCCCGGCGGATCGATGTATTGATGGCAGCTCGCGCAGCTTTCTGAATCGCGGTGCAAATCAAGCTGCTCGCGGATCGTGGTCGCTTCGCGAATGTCGGGCTCGATCCCTGAAATGTTCGCCGGAGGCGGTGGGATGTGTTTTCCGAGAATGTTTTCCAGGACCCACACGCCACGAATCACGGGCGAAGTATTGGTTCCGTTCGCGGTCACTTTTAAGACGGCTGCCTGCGTCAAAATCCCGCCACGCACGCTGTTTTCGGGAAGGGAAACAGGCTGCATTGCGACGCCGGATCCGCCTTCAATTTGATAATGCTCGGCGAGTCGACGATTCAGCATCACAAAATCGGAGTCGATAAAATTCGTGATCGGCAAATCGTCGGTCAGAAGTTTTTTAAAGAACGAACGCGATTCATCGACCATGCTGACTTGGAGTAATTCGTCGAATTCCTTATAGAGTTTCGAGTCCGGCGCGGTTTCGTCGATATCGCGCAGCTTGAGCCATTGATCGGTGAAATTCTCGATGAACCGGGCGCTTTTCGGGCTTTTCAGCATGCGCTCGACTTCTCCTGCCAAGGTTGGTGGATCGGAAAGCGTGCCGTTTTCTGCGACAGCAAAAAGCCCATCATCCGGCATCGAATTCCACAGAAAATAGGAAAGCCGCGAGGCGAGTTCGTGACTGGAAATCGCGCCCTTGGCCTCGTTTTCGCGCAGAAACAGAAAATTGGGCGAACACAAAACGGCTTCGAGTCCCACGCGCAGGCTTTCCTGAAAAGGCCGTTTGGCGTTGATCGCATTTTTTACCAGCCGCAGTGGTCGCGCAATTTCCTCGCCCGAAACTGGTCGGCGATAAACACGGGGCATGAAATTTCGCAGAATGGCTTCCGCATCAGCGAGCGTTCCGTTTTCCAAATCGACACCGCCGATCAGCTGCGAATGACTTTTCGGCGGCCACGCATCCACGATGGGGCCGATGATTTCGACCGAACTCCAACCAATCCCAGGATTTTCGCCTTTGGTCGGGTCTTTCACGTAAGACGGCAGCCCGTGGGCGAAAAACTGAATGGCGAATCCTTTGTCCAAAATGGCTTCGATTTCGAAGGTTTTAGGCTCCGTTCCCACTTCGAAATACCCGAGCGTTTTGTAAGTCGCGCTGACGGATTTGAAATCGGAAGCCATTACCGAAAATGTGAGCGGCGTCTCCGTATTGACCGCTGCCGCAGAGAATTTGAATCGGTAGCGCCCCCGTTCAGTCAGCCTTCCCGCGCGCGTCGAGATTTTTGAATACTGGCTGCGGTTCTTCATGAAAACCGTCACGCGATCGTCAATTAGCGCATACTGCTTGTCCAAATACCGTGTTACTTCTTTCAGCGAATCGATCGTCGTTGTTTTGGATTCGGGACGTTGTCCCGTTTGAATCGCCGCGTCTAATCCACGTCGCGCCGCCTCCAGATAGCGCTCGAAGAGCTCAGCCGAAATCGCGAGAGCCGCGCCATTGTTGTCAAAACCGCCCACCGATTGGTCTTCCGGGAGCAAATCCTTCAGATCGACATCGATTCCGAGCAAATCGTGCATCGTGTTTTCATATTCGACGCGATTGAGCCGTCGTTGAACCACCTCGCGAATTTCTGCATCTGCTTTCGTTAAATTCGGCCGAACCCACCCCAAAAACGGCTCTTTCTCCGCTAAATCCGGCCGTTTTTTCTTCGGCGGCGGCATTTCATCGTGATGAACGCGATCAAAAATCGCGGTCCACCGATCGACATCTTTTGCACCCGCGATGTCCGCTTTCACCGCAGAATAAAGGTCCAGCCCGCCTTTCGCGGTGATGTCGTCGTGGCATTCTACGCAGTGTTTCTCAAAAAACGGCCAAACTGTGTCGTCAAAATCCGCAGCGATCAAAGATTGAGCCAAAACGCAATAAATCAGGAGTGATTTGGAGAAAATATTCACGTCCAGCAAGGTGTCGCATAGGCAAAATTCGTCAACCCCGTCGCTTTGACTCTATCGGGCTGAAGATGAACTTTGTAAGATCGAAAAGGGCTGATTCGTGAAAGCCCGCAGTGGCTAGTGGGATTCCCTTGCTAAATAAGTGATTTTTTGTCAAATTTAGCGTCATTAAGTGGCACTTGTTTCCGCAGGGATCATCCTTGCGAAATGCAGCTTCGTAACTATGTTTTAATCGGATTTGTTTGATTTTTTTTGAAACCAACTGACGACATGAAAATACGTCTCTTTACGACCCAACTCGCGCTCGTAGCATCGGTCACTTGTATCGGAACGCTTATGGCGGCCGATGATAAAAAGGCCGCTGCTGAAAAGATCACCTATGCGGATCACGTGCTGCCGATTTTGGAGAATCGATGCCTGAATTGCCACAACCCTGATGAGGCGAAGGGCGGACTCGATCTTTCATCCTATGGCGCGACGTTGACCGGTGGCTCGGGCGGAGAAGTCGTTATTTCTGAGGACTCTGGAAGCTCGCGCCTCTACACGCTTATGGCGCATATTGAGACGCCGAAGATGCCGCCAGAGAAGCCGAAGTCGCCGGACAAGGAACTCGAGATTTTTAAAAAATGGATTGATGGGGGGTTGCTTGAAACCGCAAATTCAAAGGCGAAGAAGTCTACCAAGCCTAAGTTGGACATGAGCAATATGGTAACTTCAATTGGCAAGCCGGAGATCCCGGCAATGCCGGAGCATTTGATTCTTGAACCCGAATTGGTGACCGATCGCCCCAACACGGTCCCCGCAATCGCGCACAGCCCATGGGCTCCGATTTTGGCTGTTGCGGGTCAGAAACAGGTTTTGCTTTATCATTCTGAAGATTTCGATTTGCTCGGCGTGTTGCCTTATCCTGAGGGATTTCCGCAGTCGCTGAATTTCTCGTCGAATGGATCGTTGCTCTCCTGTGGTGGCGGACGTGGCGGGAAGTCTGGTTCGGTTGTTGCCTGGGATGTGAAAACTGGCGAGCGCGTAATCGAGGTCGGTAAGGAGTTCGACATTGTTCTCGGTTCTGACATTTCTGCCGATCACCGTCGAGTCGTCATGGGTGGTCCCGGGAAAAACATTAAAATTTGGGATACCGTTGCTGGTGAGCAGGTTAGTGTGATCAAAAAGCACTCGGATTGGATGCTAACAGCTGATATTTCTCCTGATGGGGTTCTGTTTGCGACCGGTGGGCGAAATTCCGGTCTCTTTATTTGGGAAACTGGAACGGGAATGGAATTCTATACGCTGAAAGGGCACACCAAAGCGGTGACTGATTTGGCATGGCGACCTGACGGAAATGCGATGGCTTCGGTTTCCGAGGACGGACAAGCCATCATTTGGGAAATGAATGAAGGCAAGCAGGTTAAAAAATGGGTAGCTCATGCGGGCGGTGCTTTGGCCATCGACATCGCGCCTGATGGAACGATTGCGACGGCAGGTCGAGATAAGACCGTGAAAATCTGGAAGGCAGATGGAGCTGCTCTTAAAACGATTGCGGCGAGCGACGACATCGTGATGAGCGTTGCTTTTTCGCAGGACAGTAAGCGTGTGATCTCCGGTGATTACGCCGGTAACATCAAGGTTTGGAATATCGCTGACGGTGTGCAGCTAGGAAGGCTGGATCCGAACCCGCCGAGGATTGATCAGCAGATCGCGTATTCCACAAAGCGAATTGCTGAAGTTCGTGGAAGCATTCCGAAACTTCAGGAAGGAATTAAAGTGGCTGCGGCTGAGCTTGTAAACGCGAAACAGAAATTTGCGGATATCAACAAAACGGCCGGTGAGGCTGCCGCAAAAAAAGGCGTCGCTGACACCGCAGTTAAAACGCTCGATGGACAGGTGAAATCATTCACTGCTCAAATTGATGCCGCGAAGAAGATTTTGGTGGCAAAGCAAGCCGACGCAAAAGCGAAAACCGATGCTTACAATGCTCAAGTTGCAGCGCAGGCAAAGGCAAAAGCTGAAGTTGCCAAGTGGACTCCTGAATTGCAGAAAGCCGATGTGGCGTTGAAAGCTGCGGTGACCAATCTGGCGGCTGCGAAAGCTGCGGCTGAAAAACCGGTGCTCGATGCCGCGACTCAAACGGCGCTGAACGCTGCGGTTGGCGTATACAATGCGGCCGATGCCGCAAAAAAGGCGGCTGACGCCAAAATTGCCCCAGCTAAGGCAGCAGATGATGCGGCGAATCCGAAATTGGCGGCTGCCAATGCAGTGAAAAACGATGCAGCGGCAAAATTGGCTCAGGCTGATGAAGCTGGAAAACCTGCTGCTCAGAATGTTTTGAATGTGGCAACGGCAGCGCAGCTTCAGGCTCAAAATGCAAAAAATGTGACCGCTAAACTACTGGCCGATGCGACTGCGGCGGCTGCAGTAACGAATAAAAAATTGGCCGATGCTGGCATTGCGCTGAAACCGCTTCGCGACAAAGAGGTTGCTGGAAAAGTGGTGTTGGAGAAAGCGAAGCAACTGTTTGCGCAGCGCACCACTGAGCACGCCCTTGCAACCAAGGCGCTGGCTGCGAACAAAGGGCAACTCGACAACGCGACAAAGAACCTTGCGGCAGTGGATGTGCAGGTGAAAGCAACCTTGGCCGCACGTGACGCTGCGAACGGGGCTGTGGCAGCGGTGAACACTGACGTTGCCGCGAAAAGCAAATTGCTTGCCGATTCCGCCGCGAAATTGAAAGTCGCTCAAGCAGAAGCGGTAAAGGCGATTGCTTTGGTTGCGAATCTCACCAAGCAGAAAGATGCTGGAACCAAATTAGTTGCCGCGGTTCAGAAAAAAGAGGCCGATGCAAAAATGACGATTGTGAAGGCTGAGAAAGAAGTGAAAACGAACGAGTTTTTGGTCAAAAAATTTGAGGCGGCAGCAATCAATCTCGAAGCGAAAAATGAGGGCGAGGAGCTCGTCGACATGAAAGAGGAACTGGAGGTAAAAGTCGTCGGAGTTGCTGAAGCGAGCGAAGAATTTAAATCTGCAACCATGGCTCGGGTTGAAGCGGAGAAGACGCTTGCGAATGCCAAAAAGACGGTAGATGAGGGAAGCAAGGAGTTGAAAATGACTTCGACGAACGTTCTCGAAAAAGCGATGCGCCTTGCAGCTGCCAGGGCTGTGGCCGAAGTGCGGGAAGATGTGGTGATCGCAAAAGTCGCCAGCGATGTAGAGCCGGATTCAGAGGCCAATCCAGATGCTGTGGACATGCCGCTTGGCGAAATTGAAGGAATGCCGATTGATCCTGAAAATGTTCAAGTGGTAGCAGTGGCCGCAGACGGAGCGCTGGCGGAGAAATCACGCGAGGAAATTGAATCAGAAATTGTCGCGTTGAGAGCTCGACTGCAATCTCTGGAAGGCGTTATCCGGGAGTCCTATACGAAAGCTGATAAGACGAAGGAAACAGTCATGAAAGCATCTAATGTGGCTGCAAAAACGCCGGGTGTGATTGCGGAGCGAACAAAGGTCGAGACCATGAAGGGGCAAGAGAAAACACAGGCCGAAAACGAAAAGATGGCCCAGGAAAAAGCTGTTACGGATCAGACATCGAAGGTGGAAACACTGAAGAAAAAATACATCGAGTCCGTTCCCAAGCGTCAGGAAATCAAGGCGCCGATTAAGTAATGTGGCTGGGATTTACGAACCAACAGAGACAAAATCTGGCTTGCCAGCGGTCTGAAGCTGCCCGGGAACCGGCAGCGCAAGATGTCTCTGTTACGAACCAACTGGGTTGATTCAGCGATCATACCCTATTGGATCGTGAAGTCGTTTCTATCCAACAGGGTTCGTTCGTCGAACCAACCCTATCTGATCGTGGCACCAATTTCGGTGCGAAAAAAGTCCAGCACTGGTTCCTTGACGTAGTATATTTTCCTGCGTTGAAACCCAAAATTACATGTGTGCTGGCGGCATTAGGCAGCTGGTTCCTTTTTTCCGTCCAAGGTCATGGCGAACCTGATCTTCCTGTATCGGCAAAAATTCGTTGTTCGGGCTGTCATCAGCCGCCCCGGCCCGGTGCGATGACTCGGGAAGCGTGGGCGCCTACGATCAAGAACATGATGGGGATGATGAGGGATCGACGGGTTCCGCTTCCTTCGCAGTCAGAATACAACGAGATCGTCGATTTTTACGTCAAAAACAGTCCGGTGAGTTACGAACCGACTCCGGATGATTTGGAGCCATCAAAGTTAAAGTTTGAAGCGGTGATTGTCGGCAACATGCCGGTGAATGAGCGACCGCAGGCGACGAATGTTCGGGTGTGCGATATCGATTCAGACGGCAAAATGGACGATGTGATCGTCTGCGACAACGAATTCAGCTCGGTAAGCTGGTTGCGATTGCTTGATGATGGAAAAACGTGGAAAGAAACCAAATTGGCTGAAGTGTCAGCGCCGGTTCGCTCGATTGTTTTTGACTATGAGGGCGATGGCGACATGGATATCGCGGTTTCAGCCATGGGATTCATGCACCCGAATGATGAATTGATCGGTGAGTTTCATCTTCTTTTGAATCGTGGTGATCAAACGTTTGAGCAAAAGGTATTGATTGAGGGGACGCCTCGAATTGCAGATATCGCACCGGCGGATTTTGATAATGACGGCGATCTGGATTTTGTCGTCGCGATGTTCGGATGGCGCACCACGGGGGGAATTGGCCTTCTCATGCAGGAATCTCCGGACAAATTCAAATTCAAAACACTGTTTAAGATCAACGGAACAATGCGGGTGATTCCGGCAGAATTAAACGGCGATGATAAGTTGGATTTTTTAGCGTTGATCACTCAGGAACACGAAACGATTGCCGGATTCATGAATGAGGGCGGCGGGAATTTTAAAGATACGCTGGTGGCGAGGGCGAATCATCCTGTGTTCGGATCGTCCGGAATTGAGTGGGCTGATCTCGATGGTGATGGTGACAAGGATATCATATATTCCAATGGCGACATGATGGATGAAAATCCGCAGCCCAAGCCGTATCACGGAATCCGGTGGTTTGAGAACAAGGGCGGCAAGTGGATTTTACATCAGCTCGCAGCGATGCCGGGCTGTTTTTCCGGTTCAGTGAAGGACATGGATGGCGACGGAGACCTCGACATCGTTGCGTCAGCGTTGTACTTTCACTGGCAAGAGCATGATTTCCCAAGCCTGATTTGGCTTGAAAACACGGGTGGAGCGAAGTCGTTTATCACTCGTAGAATTGCCTATGAGCCAACGAATCTTGCAAGCACCGACGTAGGTGATTTAAACGGCGATGGACTCCTCGATATCGTGGGGGGCGGAATGCACATCCCCGGCCCGACCGAGCGGAAGGGCCGTCTCACCGTGTGGCTGCAAAAGCCGTCTGAAGTTACGAAAACCGACGATTAACGGGGACCGAGTTCTTTCTGGATCTGTTCGAAATCACCTTCTTCGCAACAGCGAACGAAACCTTCGATAAAGGCTTTCAGCTTGTCCCAGACGTTTCGAATTTCTGCTGATTCTTCAGGAGTAATCGTGTTATCCAAGGCCGCTTGTGAGATCACAGTAAGCAATCCCGCGAACTGCTGAACAATCTCGTGGGTGGCGGGGACAACCTCGTAGCCTTCCTGACAGGAGGACCTCGGGTTATTCACAAAATAGCCGCCAGCCTGTTGGCTAAGCCATTCAACGATTGCGGGTTCTTTGGTCAGTTGTATCAATTGCGAAACTCGGTCGAGCGGATTTTTGCTCCCCGAACCTGAGTCTGAATTGGGCTGAGCCCATTTGTAGACGAGAGAAAGAGAGACTCCCATTTCGGAGGCGATTTCTTTCGGGCTGGTGGTAGGGCTTTCAAAAGCTGTTTTTAAGACCTCGTGCGATTCCATAGGCGTGATGTTGGGTTATTTGGTTAGAGAAAACAAGTTTCAGTTTTCATTGAAGACACGGCATTGCACCAAAAATTAGAAAGAACGTCCGTTACAAAAGCATTTGAGTTTTATAACGCTGTTTAAGTTGTGATTTTAGGTGGACTTACAAAACCAACTTTCAATTATAATGGGCAATCTGGGTGGCACGATGCATTATCCCAACGTAGCCCGAAAAAGGTGCGCTCCAGCTTGACTGACCGATCTGTAATTATGCAAACTAGGGCTGCAATTATTAAGGAACAAAACTATGCTTGAAATATTTCAGGAAGCTTTTAGAGGAATTAACCTTCCAATCACCATCGCGCTTGGGGTGATTCTACTTTATTGGGTCATCGCAATGCTAGGGATGGTTGATCTGGATGCCATCGATGGTTTTCTTGGGTTAGACACCGATATTGACATTGATGTAGATGTGGATCCACAAGCGATCGATGCAATCGACGGCGAAACAGAAGTTCATAGTCACGAAGGGCATTCAGCGAACGCTTTTCAAGCTGTCGCAAAATTTATGGGAGCGCAAGATGCTCCCATCATGTTCGTCATTAGTGTGCTTGCGTTGGTACTCTGGGCAGGAAATCTCATAGGAAATTACTATTTTAATGAAGAGGATTCGACGTTTTTGGCGAACTGCATTCTTGGAGGAAGTTTTGTCGCTGCGATCGTGGTTACAAAACTCATGGTGCGCCCGTTACGGCCTTTGATGAACATGATGCGATCCGCTTCAAAAAATGAGCCAATTATAGGTATGGCGGGAATTGTCCGGTCAAAAGAGCTTTCAACGGAATCAGGCCAAATTGAAGTAATTCACGATGGCGCATCCTTGCTGTTGAACGCCAGGCTTTCGGAAGGGGCCGCCGAGCCAGTCCAGCGGGGCGCGCAAGCTCTGATCATTGCTCGTGATGACGACGGGAAGCGCTATGTCGCTCGGCCTCTCATTTCAAATTCAAAGAATAAATCAACAACTAACTGAATAAACGGAACTAACGAATATTATGATACTAGCAGAAATACCATTTTTGGCAAAAATCATCGGCATTGTGATCATCTCTGTGATTGTGATTCTGATCGGAACTGGCATCATCTATGCCAGCCTTTTCAAGAAGGTGAAAAAGGGAACCGCTCTCGTAGTGACTGGCTCTGGCGGTACTAAGGTCTCGTTCAACGGAATTTTTGTAATTCCAATTTTTCACCGGGTTGAAGAAATCGATTTGTCCGTTAAGCGGATGGAGGTTGATCGAACCGGCTCCAACGGCCTTATTTGCAAAGACAACATGCGGGCAGACATCAAAGTCGCATTTTTCGTTCGAGTGAATCCAACGGAAGACGACGTGATTCGAGTCGCGAATTCGATTGGTTGTGAGCGTGCCTCAAGCCTTACTGAGGTAGAGCATCTCTTCGATGCAAAGTTTTCCGAAGCTCTGAAAACGGTCGGTAAGCGATTTGATTTCATCGAACTTTATGAAGAGCGTGACACGTTTCGGGATGAAATGATCAAGCTGATTGGCACTGACTTGAACGGATTCTCGCTTGAAGATGCGGCGATCGATTTCCTAGAGCAAACTCCGCTAGATTCGATGGATCCAGACAACATCCTCGATGCAGAGGGTATAAAAAAGATCACCGAATTGACTGCGGCCCAAGCGAAACTCTCGAACCATATTCAGCGAGATAAGGAAAAGGTAATCAAGCAGCAGGACGTCGAGGCGAAGGAAGCGATTCTTGAGTTAGAGCGTCAGCAGGAAGAAGCGATATCCAAACAGGGTCGAGAAGTGGCAAATGTGCGGGCTCGGGAAACGGCAGAGTCTGAAAAAGTAGCTCACGAAGAGCTTTTGAAGTCTGAACGTGCGCGAATCACTACAGAGGAAGAAGTGGAAATCGCAACGCAGAATAAAGATCGTGAAGTCATCGTGGCTCAGCGAAATAAAGAGCGGACTGATGTGGTTGAGCTCGAGCGCGTGAAGCGTGATCAGGAACTCGAATCGATCGAGCGCGAGCGTGTCACAACTCTGAAAGAAATTGAGAAAGAGAAAGCTGTCGAGATTGAGAAGAAAGAAATCCAGGACGTGATTAAAGAGCGCGTCGCGGTGGAGAAATTGGTTGTTGAAGAACAGCAGAAAATTCTCGATACAGAAGCCTTTGCCGGAGCGGATCGTGAGAAGCAGGTTGCTGTCACCGGAGCCGAGATGAGAGCTCAGGAAGGTTTGATTCAGAAAATCAAAGAAGCGGAAGCTGCGAAAGAAGCGGCGACTTTGAAAGCGGATCAAGACTTGTATGAAGTCGTGAAAATCGCTGAAGCGAATAAGCAAGCTGCGGAATTGAAAGCTGAAGAAGTGGTTGTGTCGGCGGAAGCTGAGCAGGCTGCTTCGGAGAAGCTGTCAGTTGCGAAGAAAACACTGGCTGAGGGAATTAAAGCCGAAACCGCAGCTCCAGGATTGGGTGCCGCGGACGTTGTCGCTGCTCAAGGTAAAGCGGAAGCTTCCGCAGTTCAGGCGAAAGGCTTGGCAGAAGCAGAAGCGATCCGAGCTCACGGCGTAAGCGAAGCGGAAGGCATCGATGCGAAAGCGGATGCAATGAAGAAACTCAACGAGGCTGGCCAGGATCACGAAGAATTCAAGCTTGAGCTTGAGAAAGAGAAAGCTGTCGAGCTCGCCGAAATCGAGGTCCGCGCCAAAGTGGCAGCGAAGCATTCGGAAGTTATGTCCGAAGCACTCAAGTCTGCGAACATCGACATCGTCGGTGGTGAGACTGAGTTCTTCGACAAGATTACGAGTGCCATCACTCAAGGTAAATCGATCGATCGCCTTGTTGATAACAGTCATACACTGACGACCGTGCGCGACACGTTCTTCACTGGCGATCCAGATGATTTCCAGAATCAAATCGAGGATTTCGTGGATCGGTTCGGAGTGTCAAGCGACGACCTGAAAAACCTCTCCATCGCAGCGTTGCTTACCAGCATGATGGACAAAGCAGGTGATGATGGTGAGACCAAAGGCAAGCTGGGGAGTCTGTTAGGTGCCGTGAAGCGCTTCGGAATCAGCAATGAGAATGCAGGTGCCGTTGTGAAGCGATTGACGAGTTAATGCAACCCGGCCCCAGCCGGCAATTCATGGCGCTGGATGAAAACGTCAGCGCCGCATTAACCCTCATCACTTTTCAAAACGAACATGCCCGAAGAACCTACAGAAGAAAATACCCAGCAGCAGGGCGGAGACGCCGGACAGCAACTTGAAGGCGGCGCTTACGAAATCATTCGCAATCGTCTTACGCAGCACGGCTCGGATCTTCGCACCCGGTTGGGAAAGCTAAATACCGAGCGCCAATCCGTTTTTGGTGCTGTTGAGCCTGCGCTTGTTGCAACGGAGCGAGTCACCACACAGAACAATTGTGAGGCCCGCGATATCATAGCGATCGGAGATAACAAATTCATCTTCGGTTACAATGTCCACATTGGACTGAAATCGACGACTGATTTGGCCGATGTTTTTGCTGCCTATGAGTACGATCCTGAAGCGCATACCTTCACCGATGTTGGGCTCGATGTGTTGAACACGGGAACCTTTGCCGAGGATTTTCTCTATCTTTACAAATATTACCGGGAAACAGTTTTTGTGAAGTTTATGGTGATCGGACCTCACCTTTACATGGCTTTCCGTGTGGGGAAAAAAACCGATGACATCAAGTGCTTCAAATGGCTCATCAAAGATGGTGGTAAACTCGAATACGTTGGAAATCGTTTCGATCACGAATACAAATTTCCGGCGCAGCAGGAGTTCGAATGGAAGCGCGCGCATCGCGGAATGTATCGCGAGGGGATGTACCCGCATGTTTCAATTGACGACCGGCTTTTTGTCGAAACCGTCGGTGGCGATCTCACGATCAAAGTCGAAGACAACACGGAGTCTGGAGAGGGAATCTACGAAGAGCAGGTCACCAACGAAGATCAGACGCTTGACGATGCTGAGATTTTTTACGCGACAGTCGGTAGCCTGATTTTGCTGAAAATTCTGCCGTATCAGGAAAAGGATTATCGTTATCTCATTTACAACGAAAAAGTGAAATCCGTCACGCGGGTCGATTCGATTGCGAACTCATGCGTGCTGTTGCCGGAAGATCACGGCATTATTTTTTCCGACGGCTTTCATCTTCAGACTGGTGATACGAAACGCTTCGATTCCGGGCTGAAAGACATGTTGTTTGAGCGTCGCGTGGCGTCTCCGAATGGTGAAGATTTCCTTTACGTTTTCTACAATCGGTTATCGGGAACATATGTCCTGATGTCTTACAATCTCATTGATCAGAGGGTCGATAATCCGATTGTTTGCAACGGCTACACTGTTTTTAAAAATGGTGAGCTAATTTACTTTCGCGCTGATGAAGAGCCTAAAAAGCACCATGTCTTGCAGGTGTGGACGACGCCCTACATGGAGGGTGAATTCAGTGTCGACGAGAAAACGGATAGTTATCTTTTCAAAATTGGAAATGCAGAAATTGTTCGCGCAATGGCCGAGTGCCATGAGATCTTGAACCTCATTTCACGTGACGATTCTTATGCTGACCTCTACGTCGATCTCACGAAAAAAGCGGGTGATCTAATCGATACCTATTTTTGGATAAAACATGACGCTGCGTTTGATTTACAGGTGGCGCTGGCGGAAATCAAAGGAGCCGCTGAAGCCGCCATTTCTGAGTTTGATAAAGTTCAGCGCCTGCGGAAATCGACTGCCGAAGAATCAAAGCGCGTTTCTGATTCTGCAAAACAAATTGCCAAAGCAGCGCGTAACACCCGGCCAGATGACATCATGGGCTTTGTCCATCGGTTGTCTGAATTGCGGACGGTTCGTGGTGAAATTATTTCGCTCCGGGACCTTCGTTACATCGATCTTGAAATCGTTGAATCGCTGGAAACAGAAGTGGTCGCGGCAACTGAATTGGTTTCACAGCACTGCGTTGAATTTCTCCTGAAACCGGAGGCACTCGATCCCTACCGGGAACAGGTTTCCGTTCAGGAAAAGCAGGTTCCGGAAGTGGCGAAAGTCACCGAAGCCGACGCGGTGGAAAATGAACTCGACAAAGCCGGGGCCGAGCTCGAGATGTTGATCGATATCGTCACGAATCTAAAAATCGAGGACGCGACGCAAACCACGCAGATCATCGATGATATTTCAGCGATCTACGCCACGCTCAATGCCGTTCGCGCTTCATTGAGAAATCGGCGAAAATCCCTCGCGAAAACTGAAGGAGCAGCCCAGTTCGGAGCACAATTGAAGCTGATTAACCAGTCGGTCATCAACTATCTTGATCTCTGTGAGACGCCTGAAAAAACCGACGAATATCTTTCGAAAGTCATGGTCCAGCTCGAAGAGTTGGAAGGGAATTTTTCCGATTTCGAAGATTACGTCGACGAGCTGACCGAGAAGCGTGACGAGATTTATAACGCGTTTGAATCGAAGAAAATCGGACTTGTTGAGGCGCGGAACAAACGTGCGGGTTCGCTGGTGAATTCAGCTGAGCGAGTTCTCACAACGATTCAGCACCGCCTTTCCAGTCTTGATTCTATTTCGGATATCAACGGCTATCTCGCCGGTGATTTGATGGTCGAGAAGGTTCGTGACATTATCGAACAGCTCAACGAAGTCGGCGATTCAGTTAAAGCGGATGACATTCAGACGCGGCTGAAAACGCTCCGTGACGATTCGGTTCGCCGGCTGAAAGATCGTCAGGAATTGTTTGTCGATGGGAAAAATATCATCCAGTTCGGAAACAATAAATTTTCCGTCAACACTCAGGAACTGGAACTTTCAATCGTGCCACACGACGAGCGGATGTGTTTTCATCTTAGTGGAACAGATTTTTTCGAGCGTATTACGGATGAAGAATTTTTGTCGACGGAATCTGTGTGGGATCAGGAAGTCTTATCCGAAAATCGATCCGTTTATCGGGGAGAATACCTTTCGTGGAAACTGCTCCAGAACGGGATCAAGCCTGACCTCGAAGAGATTCAAAAATTCATGGCACCGCGATATGCTGAGGGCTACACGAAAGGCGTTCACGATCGTGATGCTCTGAAAATTTACGAGAAACTTCACACCGTTCACAGTGAAGTTGGTTTACTGCGTTTCGCTCCAGAAGATCGGGCGTTAGCGCTTTTGTTCTGGCATCAGTGGAATAGTGAGGAGCCTGAAGACCAGCTTGCGATAAAAATCCGCAGCGTAGGAATGCTTCGCGAAAGCTTTGCATCCGACGATGTCGCGGAAATTTACGTCAGTGAAATCAAAGAAGGTCTCCGCGTTTTCCTCGAAACCTGGGCGAAAAACTGCCCTCGGCTTCAGGCTGCGAGTATTGATCAAGCCGCAGAATATCTGTTCTTTGAATTACTCGACGAAAAGAAAAATTCGATTTCGCCACAGGCAGGTGAGGTGATCAAGAAGTTCAAACACACGCTCACCGCGAAGCGTCTCGAGAAAAAATTTGCTTCCGCCATTGCGGGATTCAACGGAAGTTCGGTCGGTCCGTTCGAAGTTACTCGAGATTGGATTGCTGGAGTGATGATGCAGGGCGACGACTCGGTGTCGGATTCAGAAGCGCAAACCGAGATGGATGCAACATCTGCACAAACTAACCCTGTTGGTTTGGTGAACCAACCCTATTGGATCGAAGCAGCGGTCCACCTGGTGCGCGATGAATTTGAACTGACTGCGATTCCGCACATTGAAATGGCGGCAGATCTTGAAGGTTTGTCGGGTTCACACTCGCTGCTGGAAGCCGAGACCTATCGGTTCGATTACATTGATTTCACGAAGCGACTTCGTCATTTTGACTTGGTGGATGCACCGCGATTTGAAAGTTATCAGCATCACAAAACCGAACTCATTGAAACGAAGCGCGAAGCGATGCGCCTCGAAGAGTTTAAGCCGAAAGTGATGTCTGCTTTTGTCCGGAATAAATTGTTGAACCGGATTTACTTGCCTTTGATTGGCGATAATTTGGCGAAGCAAATGGGCACGGCTGGCTCGGATACGCGGACGGATCGGATGGGCATGTTGCTTCTGATTTCTCCTCCCGGATACGGTAAAACGACCGTGATGGAATACGTAGCGAATCGACTCGGGATCACATTCATGAAAATCAATGGTCCGGCGATTGGCCACGAGGTAACATCGCTTGACCCGGACGAAGCGCCGAACGCGAGCGCGCGTGAGGAAGTGAATAAGTTGAATTTGGCGCTCGAAATGGGCGACAACGTGATGATTTATGTCGATGACATCCAGCACTGTCACTCAGAGTTTTTGCAGAAATTCATCTCGCTCTGTGATGGTCAGCGCAAGATGGAAGGCGTGTGGAAAGGCAAGCCGAAGACCTACGATTTGCGCGGCAAAAAAGTCTGCGTCGTCATGGCCGGTAATCCCTACACAGAGAGCGGCGGGAAATTTCAGATCCCTGACATGCTCGCCAACCGGGCGGATACCTACAACCTGGGCGACATCATTGGAGCGCACTCTGGGGATTTCGAAGCGAGTTATGTCGAGAACTGCCTGACCTCGAATTCGGTCCTGAGCCAACTCGCGAGCCGCAGTCAGTCGGATGTCTATGCGGTCATGAAGATCGCGGAAACCGGCACTCACGAAGGCGTCGAGTTCGAAGGGAATTATTCGATGGAGGAGATCGACGATCTCGTTTCCGTAATGAAGAAACTGATGCGTGTCCGCGATACGATTCTGCGCGTGAACCTCGAATACATCCGCTCCGCCGCGATGGAGGACGACTACCGAACTGAGCCTCCGTTTAGAATGCAGGGTTCGTATCGAAATATGAATCGGATCGCAGAGAAAATTCTGCCGATCATGACCGACGCAGAAGTTGAGCAGGTCATCGTCGATCACTACGAAAATGAATCGCAAACCCTTACCACTGGAGCGGAAGCCAATTTGCTGAAATTCCGCGAACTCGAAGGCACGTTAACTGAAGAAGAGTCTGAGCGCTGGGACGAGATTAAATCGAAGTTCAACCGTAAACAGCTGATGGGCGGTAGCGGTGAAAATGATCCCGTGTCCCGAGTTGTCGGAACACTGGCAAGCATTCAGGAAACGCTTTCAAATGCCGCAGCGCATCAGATGCAGCCCGCGACTTTGGCCGATGTGACCGTCGAGAAATTGGCAGGCATCATCGATAAATTACGAGCCGTGCCTGTCGATGTGGAGATCAAAGTCGTGCCCGTTCATGATGGTGACGAGGAAGACCCGGTTCCAGCTAAAAAAGTCAAGAAGGCGGCTGCGAAAAAGAAATCTGCGAAACAGAAAATTTCGGGCAAAGAGAAGGGGCTTCCGGTGGATGTCGAGGCGACGGTTGAGCAGAAGAGCGAATGATTCTTCGCAAAGTTCATGGGTCGGTTCCTACAATAGGAGGACCAAATTTGCTTGGTATGCTAATAAACCTGCCCTGCGATTTTGAGAAATCCTTTAATCGCAAGGCATTATTAAATAGCTGTTAATTCACGCCGCTTTCTTCTTCTCGGCCTCTTTTGGCTGGCCCTTTCCTTTACCCTTATTCTTGTTGTTCTTGCCCTTCTCCTTCATTCGAAGTTCGCGTCGGCTCGGCGGATCCTGTGGGGGCAACTGATACTGCTCGCGCAATCGCTTCAACTCAGCTTCTAGCTCTTTCTGAATCTCGGCATACTCGGCTTTTCCGTGAACTGAGATCATTTCGTTCGGGTCTTTTTCAATATCAAACAACTCGGACTCGGCCGGCTTCAGATTGTAATATTCGATCAGCTTGTGTTTTCCATTGGTGACGCCGTAGTGACGTGCCACGGAGTGAGCGCCCGGGAATTCGTAGTAGTGATAGTAAAACGACGTGCGCCAATCAGCAGGTGTCTCACCTTTGAAAATAGGCACCAGGCTTTTGCCTTGCATGTCACCCGGAACTTTCACGCCAGCAAGGTCGAGAAACGTCTCGGCAAAATCGAGATTGGAAACAATGTCGTTGTTGACCGAGCCGGGCTTGATCACTCCAGGCCACCGAGCAAGGAGCGGCGTTTTAAGCGATTCCTCATACATCCAACGTTTGTCGAACCAACCGTGTTCACCGAGATACCAGCCCTGATCGCTGGAATAAATAACGATGGTATTTTCTGCCAAACCCGCTTCGTCGAGGTAGGCCAAAACGTCGCCGATTGCATCATCGACTGACTTCACGCAACGAAGGTAATCCTTTACGTAACGTTGATATTTCCATTGGATGATTTCCTTTTCGGTCATCGAATCGCGCTTGGCGAGATACGCTTCGTTCTTCGGCTTGTATGCGGCGTCCCACGCAGCGCGTTGCTCAGTGGTCAAATTACCTGGAGCTTTCAATTTCAAATCGGACTCGGTGAGATGGCGTTTGATCTCCATCGTCTGCTTTGCTGCAGGGCTAGCGCGATTCTCGTAGTTATCAAAAAGCGTCTGCGGCTCCGCGACGGTTTCGTCATCCAGCCACGTGAGGTATTTGGGTCCCGGCTGCCAGTTTCGGTGCGGTGCTTTGTGCTGAAACATCAGCATGAATGGCGTATCGTCTTTGCGCTCATTTTTCAGCCAATCGAGCGCCTTATCGCGAATAATATCGGTCGTGTAACCGATGTGCTCGCGCTTCGTTGCCTTCGCTTCGATACCTCCATACAGCATCGGTGGATTGTAGTAGGGGCCCTGGCCTTGGAGAATGTCGAAGTAATCGTAGCCCTGCGGCGTTGATTTGAGATGCCATTTTCCGATCACGGCTGTCTGGTAGCCGGCCGTATGAAGCAGTTTTGGAAAAGTCTGTTGATCGCCATTAAAATTATCTCCATTGGTCATGAAGCCGTTGAGGTGGCTGTATTTTCCGGTCTGGATTACCGCGCGGCTCGGTCCGCAAATGCCATTAGTGACGTAGCACTTGTTAAATTTCATGCCCTCATTCGCGATGCGATCCATGTGCGGCGTGGTGATTCGTGAATCATCATAAGCGCTCAGTGCCTGCTCACAGTGGTCGTCTGTGAAAATAAAGATAATATTAGGACGGTCACTGGCCTGAATAGTCCATGCTGACAGCAGGAGGCTGCAGAAAAGAGGAAGAATCGCGAAGGGCTTCATGAATACCAAGATGATTGAATTCAGTCTTTGCGACAATCCCACGAATGGGTGTCTTTCTGTCGAACAACATTGAAATCTTGTGGTTTTCGTGCAAAAACTAACCTTTCGGTCGTCAAGCTCGTAACTGAAACAGACATTTATAATGAGAACCGCCCCAAATTTTCTCCTCCCAGTGTTCGCGATCGCCGCGGCTTTTTTTGAATTGTCTCCCCGGGCCCATGCCCTCGATTTCGACAAAGATATCGAGCCCATTTTGCGGAAAAAATGCTTCAAGTGTCATTCCGGCCCTCGTGCGAAAGCGGGATTGCGGATGGATAATCTGCTATATCTCGCGAAAAAAATAGGCACCGAAGAAGATATGCCGATTCATCCAGGTCATCCTGAGAAAAGTCTGCTCGTCAAAAAAGCAAGCCTTCCCCGGACAGATACCGATGCGATGCCTCCGCCTCGCCGTGGCGAAGGTCTCAGCGCGATTGAACTCGGAGCCATCAAAACGTGGATCACGGAAGGTGCAAGCCTCGAGTCAAAAGCTGCAGAGCCAGGAGACAAACCAACGACAGAGAAGCCCGCAGCTGACATGAACAAAGTGTATGCCTGGTCGAATACTGACGGAAAGAAACTGCAAGCCGGATTTGTTAGGCTGGAGGGAACCAACGTGGTTTTGAAAAAAGAAGACGGGACTGAGTTTTCTTATCCGATGTCGAGCCTTTCTGCGGATAGCCGCAAGCAGGCAAAAGATTTGTCGATTGCGCAGTAGGGCTTCCACTTTCACGAATCCGACAGATGCATTTCGCCGCTGCGGATTCGCTTAGCTCAATTTACGTTCTGCGTGATCTGGAGATTATTCTTCTCGTCATGCTGTTTGCCGGACTGCTTTTTCATGGAGTGAAGCGGCTTTGCTTTCCGAAGCCATCGCCGGTTTATGTGGA